>JAFQEJ010000051.1 GCA_017399105.1 Clostridia bacterium | reverse complement strand
TGTCTCAGAAATATCAGACCGAGCAGCAGGAGCTTGTCGAGAAGATCGAAAGGCTGTCTGCCGAGCTTGAATCTGAAAAACAAACAACTGTCGATGCGGAGACTTGGATTTCTCTTATCAAGCAGTATGCCAATCCCACCGAACTGACAGCGGAGCTTCTAAATACGCTGATTGAAAAGATCGTTATTCACGAAGCTACCACCGTGGATGGTATGCGTGAGCAGAATATTGACATCTACTACCGCTTGATCGGCAAAATTGAATAAAAACAAAGATATGAGTGCCTATGCAAGTAGGCGTAGGCACTCATATATAACCAATATCTTTATGTGCGGGAATGCGGTTTGACCTGTCCCGATATCGCACTGCTACCGCAGATTGCAGAGTTATTTGGCATCACGGTAGATGAACTGCTCGGAGTGAATGAGAAGGAAAAAAACAGAGAAATTGGTCGGGTGATAGAAGAAGCTGAGCGAGAGCTGAACCAAGGAATTAACGAAGAGCCAATTAAAAAACTGAGAATAGCTTTGATGAAATATCCCAACAACGATCGGCTGCTTTGCTCGCTTCTCTACGGGCTTTATGCGGCAAGTGAGGATGCGGACTTTTGTCGGGTGCATGATGAGGAGATTTTTGCCATTGCGGCGCGGATCGAAGAATATTCCAAGGATGAATACTGTCGGAATGAGGCAAGGCGATTGCTGTTCCGTCACTACTGTGACACCGGCAGAAATAAAGAAGCGCGGCATGTGGCAGCCGGAATGGCAAAGATTGAAGCCTGCTTTGAGCGAAATTATTATTGGGCGCTTGAAGGTGAGGAGCGTCTTGCCTATCTGAAGGAGCGGATTGCCGATGATCTGAGGTATCTGACATGGGATATATGGGCATACGAAACGCATGCGGATATTGGAGAGGAAGAAAAGCATGCACTGGAGCTGCTGAGAGAGCAGATTGAGATGCATATAAAGGAAAAAATTATCGTGTAAAAGTATGTCGGAGACGAGGCAGATGCTTCATCTCCGATTTTACATTATTACAGTGCGGCATTCCATTCGTTGATGAATTCGGCGATGGAGCTGTGGCGCATCACACGGTCGGGATTTGTAGCTTTGGCGGCGATATCATAAAGAGCATCCGAGAGCGGCCATGCGTTGAGGCTTCGATCCGAGTCAGCAAAGAGGGCGAATGCGGTGGCTCCGAGAGTATAGACATTGGTAATTTCATCAAGGACAGCACCGTGCTCGTATTCTTCAGGAGCCTGAAAGCGTGAGCTGCCCCACATGCGTCCCATATCATTGATTGAGGGGGAAGGGCGGAAGAAATCAATATCGCAGATAGTAGTTTTACCTCTTTTTGGATCATATAAAATACTTCCGTCGTAAAAATCGACAGCGAGCCAGCCTTGCTCTGCGATGTAAGCGAAGAATCGTGATATATCAGAGAAAATTCTCAGCTTTGTTTCGTTGGGGAGTGCCATGAAGGCTTTGCGTGCGGCGGGATACATACATCCCATGCAGTTACCGTCCGCCCATTTGAAAATCATGGCAAAGCCGTCTGCAATTTCTTCGGAGGTGATAAATTCAATGAGCGTATCATGATGGAGGGCTGTATAGACGGGATGTGTGGCTTTAAGTCGTTCGATGGCTTCCTCGGGACAGCCGCTGTACTGCTCGGTAGGAGCACCGGCAAATTTAATAAAATATCGCTCGCCTGCTTTTTCACAGCCGAAGCATATGTTGCCCGAATCCTGATCGTCGAAGACTTTGAAGACCCTGCCGTACTTTGAAAGAAAGGAGAAGTCAAAAGGGGCACGGAGCTTGCAGGGAATACCATCAATGTGCTGTATATAGAGGCTGCCTTTATACCATGTGGGTATAGGATTGCGCATATCGTCATACCATGTGAGAACCTCGGCAGCTTGTTTCTGCATGGTTGCAATTTCAGCTTCTCCAAAGGGAATTGCCCAAGGCAGGGAAGAGAGGGTGTTAGAGGAGATGTAAAGAGCAAGCAGTCGCCAGAATTCAGCGGGAATATTATCCTTGAAATAACCGTTTACCATACCGGTAGCGAAGAAGGGCGCTTTCTGTGCACACCAGACAATGCGATTGAATTCCTCCCAGGGATCTCCGAAATCGAAGCGGTTGAAGTCAATGATATAAAGCTTTCCCGAGTAGTCGAGCATCATGTTGCCGATGTGAAAATCACCGTGCTGGAAAGACTGCGGACGGTTTTTGAGGAGATGACGGTTGTTCTCAATATAGGAAATGAAGGCTTCGCCTTTTTCATATTTGAGAGGGCAGTTGCTGTACATGGCGATCTTGCGGTCGAGCTTTCGATTGAATCGTGATTCCCATGGCTCCTGATCGGCAGGCGCGGGGATGTTATGAAGGGCACGGAGGTGGCTGCCTGCTTCTTCCCCGAGGAGATATTGCTCAGTATCGGTGAGCAAGGGGATGATATCCTCGGCATCTCTGCCATCAATCCAACGGTGGATTGTGACAGTATTGTCATCGAAAACACCGATGTCGATGGGGATACACATGGGAATCCCGAGAGCTGCTGCTTCATGCATCAGATTGAATTCGCGAAGCTTCGTTTTGTACTGTTCCCGCGGGACAATGCGGATGAGTACTGAAGCACCGTTATCATTCAGGGCGCGGAACTTTCGGTCCCCTGACCAACCTTTAGTGATCTCTTCGCAGAGGGTATAGGTTCGATTGCCGCAAATGAATTGATCCATGTGTACCTCCGAAATGGGGTTGATGATTTATTGTATCACAAAGACGGAATTGTGGCAAGCGAAAGAATCGTTATATTAAAAAATTCCGGTTGACTATTTTGACATGCTGTGTTAAAATGGCAAAAAAAGCGGAGGCGAATATGAACAGGATTGGTATGTCGATTATAATATCTCACCCCGATAAGCTGTCTATAGAAGAGCAGATTAAGGTGTTTGCAGAGATCGGATTTGACAGCTTCTTTCTCAGTTGCGGTGTGACAGATGAATATGATAGAATTCCCCAATGGGCAGAGTTGGCACAGAGATGTGGTATTGTGTTTGAAGCAGTTCATGCCCCCTCGGATGGAATGAATGCTGTTTGGATTAAAGATACTGCCGGTGATGCTTACATGGCGAGGATTGGCAGGATTGTTGAATACTGCTCAGATGGCGGTGTGGAGAAGCTTGTGATGCATGTATCGGGCGGTGATGCACTTCCTGTGAATTCCTGCGGGCTTGATCGCTACGCGGTGCTGGAGACAAGAGCGAAATCCTGTGGTGTACGGTTGTGCTATGAGAATGGCGACCGGATAGATCATCTGGAAGCTGTTCTTGCGCGAAGCGATCCTTTTCACGGATTCTGCTACGACTGCGGACATGAAGCCTGCTATACTCTGGATGCGATGCTGCTTAAGAAGTGGGGAAACCGGCTGCTGTATACGCATTTGCATGATAACAGGGGATATGGCTGTGGTGATCTGCATTGGATGCCCTTTGACGGTGTCTGCGATTGGGCGGTATTGGCAACGGGGTTTGTTTCCTGCGGTTATACCGGAACTCTGAATCTGGAGCTTGCCTGTCACAGCAATGCAGCGTATGGGGAGATGCCATATGCGGACTTTGTAAGGGCCGCAAAGGATCGTGCAGTTCGATTCGGAGAGATGTTGAAAAATTATTGAACCAATATTATGGAATGTTTTTGATCGAAATCTATTGACAAAAAAGCTGATGTATGATATATATATAACAACGTGATAAATATAGAACAAAAGCTGATGAGCAATATCATAAAATCGCAGAACTGTGAGGTAACAAGATGTTTTACTATGTTTTTCCGAACATGATCAACAAATATCATGATGAGCTTGAAGCGCAATCCCCCTTTATGCGCCAGGCAATGCTTTTTCGTCATTATACCGAAGACATCCCGCTGACGGTGAGAGATACCGACTGTATTGCAGGCTGGTACGGATATGAAGATGGTACAATGCGGACAGATACGCAGGTTAAGCCTTTTACACATGTTGCTGTTATGAGCGATACTCAATGGCAGATGCGTAATCTGATGACGAATGATATGAAAATCATGACAGGCTTTAATGTTGCCCATACCTGTATTGATTACGGCAAGGTGGTGCAATATGGACTGACATATTATATTGAAGCTGTAGATGCCGCGCTCACCGAGCATCCTGAGGATGAATGTCTGCTTGCAATGAAGCTCTCACTTGAAGCGGCATGCCGATATGCGTTGCGCTTTGCCGGTGTTGTTCAGGAAAAAGCAAAAGGTACAACCGATCCGAAACAGAAAGCGCGGCTTGAAAAAATATATTCGGCTCTCTGCTGTGTTCCCCGACTCGGTGCGAGAAGTTTTCATGAGGCAGTGCAGTCGGTATGGATGATGCATTCGCTTATTCCCATGGCGGAAATGTCCTGGGCAAGCATTTCTATCGGACGTATCGATCAGTATCTGTACCCCTTCTATCAAAAGCACCTTGCAGACGGAGGCAGTGTTGATGAGGCAAGGGAAATCCTCAAAAATCTCTTCCTGCTTCTGGATTCGTACGGCGACGGTGCCTGCGCCATGAATATCGGCGGAATGGATGCAGAGGGAAAGGATATGATGAATGACCTCTCAAAGTTGCTGATTGAGGTTGAAAAGGAAATGTCCCTGCGCGCACCGATCTTTGCCGTGCGTATAACGCCCGAAACACCCGAGGATATATTTGATTCCCTGATCGATTTTGATCTGTTCAAGATCGGCCAGCCGACTTTCTACGGGGAGCTTTCCTGCCGTCGTGCGATGACAGACAGAGGGGTAAATCCCGAGGAGGCTTGCGCATTTTCGATTAACAGCTGCATGGGACTTGTGGTAGCCGGACGTGAATTTGCCGATATGTGGGGCGTGAAATTTAATGCACATATGCCGCTGGAGCTTGCCATCAACCATGGAAAACCGCTGAACGGTCATACCGATATCAAATTTGAGACCGCTCCCGAAGATATAACCGATTTTGAATCGCTGATGCGGCAATTTGGCAGCTATTATGCTGAATTGATTGCGCTCTGTGCGGATATGCACGAGGCAATATCCTATGAGCATGCTGCCAACTTACCGGATCCCTTCCTTTCCGCTTTGATTGACGGATGTATCCAAAAGCGTCAGGACCGTGCGACAGGTGCGGCATACAATACAGTCACTGTGGAAAACATGGGGCTTGTCAATACCTGCGACGCGCTGATGGCAATCAAAGAGCTGGTCTTTGATCAGCGTAAGTATACGCTTGATGACTTCAAAGCTGCCGCTGTGAATAATTACGAAGGTTTTGAGGCTCTGTATTGGGATATCCTTGCATGCAAAAAATACGGCATGAATGATCCGGAGGCAAACGCTCTGTTCAAGCGAATGGGCAATATTGTTTCTGCTGCCTGCAAAAAAGTGAGCAGCGGAAACCGTTATTATCTGCCTTCTCTTCATACAATCGAGGCAAATATTCAATACGGTGGCGAGCTTTATGCGACGCTTGATGGCAGAAAACAGGGCGAACCTGTAAATAAAAATGCGAATCCGTCGCTGCTTCTTCAGAAGAGAGATCACACAAGTACGATTCTGTCGGCAGCTGCCTGGGATCAGACCGAATTTTCGGGCGGTCAGCCAATCGATCTGTATTTTGATCGCAGCTGGTTTGAGAGTGCAGAATCAAGAGGGAAGATCAAGGCGCTTGTTCGTACATATCTGCAGCTTGGCGGATTGCAATTTCAGGTTAACAGCATTGATCTTGAACTGTTAAAAAAGGCGCACGAGAAGCCGCAGGATTATCCGAATGTGATCGTGCGAAAGGGCGGATACAGCGTGCGATTCAACGAAATGAACTATAATATGCAGGAGGAGTTTATCGAACAGGCAAGCCGACTGGAGCTGTGCAGGTAGATAAATGAGCATTAAACCTAAGTAAAAAAGCGAGGTAAAATACCTCGCTTTTTATATTAAACAGATTGTATTATACAATTCCCTTCGCAACAGGGGCGAGAAGAACCTTACCTGTTCCGCGGTAGACGTTGACCAGACCTTCACCCGAAGCTGCAGAGCCGATCAGTGATTTACCCGAGCGCTCTACTGTAAAGTCGAGGCTGCCGCTCCATGCGATTGCCATATTGCCGTCCACCTTGAGGACATCGTTCTCAAGGATGATCTCGATGAGCTCTTCCTTGGGGCAGAAGGATTCGAGGCAGAGGATACCGCTTCCGGTGATGCCAAGGTTGAAGAGACCTTCGCCGCCTGCTACAGCCGAAGAGATATTGGAGCGCATGACCGCTTTCTGCTGGAGCGTGGATTCGCAGGCGAGGAAGAGACCGTCATCGAGGACAACAGAGCCATTCCAGTCGGCTACATCCATGAGGAGAATATGCTTGTATGTAGGTTCAAGCACCAATGTACCGTCACCGGTATATTCGGGCTTGATGGCAGATTCGCCGGTTACCGAGCCTCGTACAGCCTTGTTGAAGAGGTCGCCGATTCCCTTGACACCTGTGGTAGCATTGACATTACCTGCCATCCATTGCATCGCGCCTGCTTGCGTGGTGACATTACCCTTGGAGAGGTCGCAGATGACCTGACGCTTGCGGACATTCATGGAATTGCAGTAGTAGGCAAGCTGGGCAGTTTCCGGCATGACGCTGAGATCTTTCTGGTATTCGACAACGGTGAAGACACCGCGGGACATGAGAATTTTAACATCGTCATTATTGGTAAAATTATTGATGTGGTACATGGTGGAGTCATCCTTTCATTTGTAGTTGATATTATGATAGCATGGAGTGAGAGGTTTGTCAATGGGAGTGGAAAAAGATGGGAGAAAAAAGAGAGATTACTGCGGATGTGCAGTAATCCCTTGGGTATATAAAATTAATGCTGGCTGTGCTTGCCGGCAGCTTCGGCAGCTTTCTTTGCCGCATGCTCATGACGTGCGCTGGTTTTACCTTCACTCTTGATATCGCCGGCTTTGGTGAGGGCGATTTTAGTGAGATAAGGACCGACAATCTCATAGACAAGGACAGCAAAGAGGGTGATGTTGCGGACGATGGCACCTTCGCTTCCAAGCTCTATGGCTTTGATAGCCATACCGAGAGCGACGCCTGCCTGAGGGAGAAGTGTGATGCCGAGATATTTCACGATGTTGGCATCGCATTTAGTGATTTTCGCACTGATGCCTGCACCGAAGTATTTACCGATCGAACGGGATGCAATATAGACAATACCGATGATAACAACAGCGATATTGGTGAAGACCGAGAGATCAAGCTCCGCACCGCTGATGACGAAGAAGAGGATGAGGATGGGAGCTGTCCAGCGATCGGCTCTGTCCATGAGTTCTTCAGAGAAGTCACAGAAGTTGCAGAATACGGTGCCGAGCATCATGCAGGCAAGCAGGGAAGAGAAGCCGATATGGATGCCGCCGACCTGGAATTTGAGGCAGGAGATGGCGACTGTCAGCATAACAAAGGTTACCGAGACAGCCATACGCTTGGAGCGGGAGTGGAAGAACTGCTCACAGAGGGTGAAGAGCATGCCCATGATGAAGCCGAGAACAAGCGAGAGCACAACTTCAAGCAGCGGCTCAAGAACGACAGAAAGGATGTCGATGGCACCGGTGTTGAGCGATTTTGCAATGCCGAAGGAAACTGCAAAAACGATAAGACCTACTGCATCGTCAAGTGCAACGACGGGGAGAAGGATATCGGTGAGGGGCCCCTTTGCCTTATACTGGCGGACAACCATGAGAGTTGCTGCAGGAGCGGTTGCGGTGGCTACGGCGCCGAGTACAAGAGCTGCGGAAAGCGAGAGCTTGTCGGGCATGATCAAATGAAGCAGGATGAGACAGACATCGACAATGATTGTGGTAAAGAGTGCCTGGAAAATACCGATGACAGTGGCTTGCTTGCCGATTTTTTTTAGCTGAGCGAGGCGGAACTCGTTGCCCATGGAAAAGGCGATGAATCCGAGCGCTACATCGGCGATGATGCCAAAGTCTTCGATCTGGGTGTTTGTGATGCCAATGCCGGGAACATTCAGAGCACCCAGCAGGAAGGGACCGATGAGGACACCGGCCACGAGATATGCGGTGACAGCAGGGAGCTGTACCTTTTTCGCAAGTCTGGACAGGAGGAGTCCTGCCAGCAATGCTGTAGAAAGGCTAAGGAGGATACTTGCTGTTTGGGACATTAAAAATGCGCCTTCTTTCGAATAAAAGATGAATAATGTGTTGCCACAAATGAATATTATACTCCAGAACTGTCGGAAAGTCAAGGGATGTACGGTATTATCCGCGATATGAACAAAAATCTTGACAAAAGCAAGGGAATCGTTTATGCTATAGACAGAGTTCAGCTGTCGAAACAGAATATGAAGGGAGATTTCAAGATGACATATATTATCAGTCAACTCTTTTTTTACGGGATTCCCGCAGTGTCGGTGCTGTTTTTCGGAGTCAGCTTGTATCGGTATTGTTACGCGAAGTATAGAAACAAACGGACTGCAGGCAGCTATGGCGAGGATGAATTAAAGCTGCGCAGAAATATACTGATCCTGTCAGCGGTGATCCTTGGTGTGCTGTTGGCGGCAGTTATAGGATTCAGTCTGCTTCTGCTGATGGCAGTGGCTTTTATGTGAGGTAGAGCGATGAAAGAGAGAACGGCACGGCGGATATTGTTTGCTGTGGTTGGTATAAGTCTGTTCCTGACGCTGATGCATCTGATATATGCGGTGTATGCATATCAACACTGTTCCATCATTTATTTTATTGCAAAGGAGCTGTGGTGATCGTTGAATCGAAAAATTTCTTTGGGGCGGGCACTGCTACTTCCAATAACGATAATGTTGATTTTTACTGCTTTTCATTTCAGCATGTATATGCTTCTGACACGGAGATTATCGAATAACTTCAGCGGAACATCACAGGCGAAGATGGTGGATGTGGGTGCATATCTTCCTCACGAAGAAAGATCAAAGCTGGCACGGGTGGATTCCTCGCTGAAGCTGGAGGATGATTTACCTGTTCTGGACGGTGCTGCGGCACTGCTTCCTGTGTATGCAGCGATTGTTGATGCGGTATATCCCGTGGGCTCGGTAACCTATGAAGGCGGAGAATTTTCGGATGATAATTATTACGGCGAAAATTTTGCTCCAGACAGCAAGCTGCAGTATCGCAACACAGTGCGTGGATATCGGGCAGTGGTGGATGGTGATGCGGATATTTTCTTCTGCGCCGCACCTTCCGAGGAACAGAGGCAGTATGCGAAGGATCGCGGCGTCGAGCTTATTTATGTTCCAATTGGACTCGAAGCATTTGTTTTCTTTGTCAATGAGAACAATCCGGTGGAAACGCTGTCCTCCGAGCAAATTCGGGGGATTTACGCGGGTGAATACACCAATTGGGAACAGGTTGGCGGCAGTGATCGAGTGATTAACCCGGTGACACGGCTGGAAGGGAGCGGAAGTCAGAGTGCGATGGAGGCTTTCATGGGAGCGCGTGAGATTGCAATGAAGTCGCCCTTTGCTATAATAGGAGGATCGATTGGTTTTTCTTTCCGCTATTATATGGAAGGAATCGTGAATAATGAGGCAGTGAAGCTGCTGTCGGTGGATGGTGTGTCTCCGACCATCGAGCATATTGCCGACAGAAGTTATCCGATTGTTGCGGAGTTTTATGCCGCATACCGCGCAGATAATGATAATGAGAATATTCTGCGGTTAATTGATTGGATTCTGTCGGAGGAAGGACAGGCACTGATTGAGGCAAGCGGATATGTGAAGATCGGCAATTGGTGATGGAATGAAATTGCGTTATATTGTAATGTTAAAACGTCGGCTGCATGAAATGGAAATAAATTTAAACAAATCGGAGTGTAAAAAATGATTGAATTAACAAACGAGGACTATCAAAAGGCGTTGGAATTTGCCCGTTGCAAGCATGAGGGACAATTCAGGGCAGGTGGCATTCCCTATATTACACATCCAATGGCAGTAGCATCCATTCTATAGGAATGGGGATATGGCATTGAGTATCAGATTGTGGGGCTTTTTCACGATCTTTTGGAGGATACCGATGCTTCGGATGATGAAATTCGTGCGATCGGCGGCGAGAATGTGTTGGAGGCGGTTAAGCTGCTGACCAAGCAGCAGGGCTATGTCATGGATGACTATATAAACGCGATCAAAGCACATCCGATGGCGCGTGCGGTTAAGATGGCAGATCGGCTGCATAATCTTCACTGTGCAACCGTAAAAAGCGAAGCATTCAAGCGGAAATACATTCTTGAATCGGTGAATTGGTATCTGGATTTCTCACCCGAAATTCTCCCCGCAGTCAAGACTTTGGCTGAATCGATGGAGCAGCCACCGGCTGAACTGTCTGCCCTGTATGAGCCGCTTAAAAGTCCTAAGCCGGATTCTCATTGATAACAGCAGATAAAATAACAGACACAGCAGGATACAATCCAAAGCTGTGTCTGATTATTTTATCCGAGCAGAATATCGGTGAGCAGCATGACGCAGAAACCGGCAAGCAGAGCATAAGTGGCACCGCGCTCGTTTCCGTGAGCATGCGTTTCGGGGATCATTTCATCGCTGACCACATAGAGCATGGTTCCACCGGCAAAGGCAAGGGCAAAGGGGAGAATTGCCGAGGCGATGCTGACTGCAAAGTAGCCGATGAGGGTTCCAACTACCTCCACAAGACCGGTGATCATGGCACAGATGAAGGTTTTTCGAGGTGTAACACCTGCAGCGAGCATGGGTCCGATGATAACCATACCCTCTGGGATGTTCTGGAGTGCGATACCTCCAGCGATCAGCAATGCCTGTGTGGTATTGCCCGAGCCGAAGCCGACGCCTGCCGCGATGCCCTCGGGCAGATTATGGATGGCGATGGCGGTGACAAAGAGCAGAACCTTACTGAGATTGGCATTGTTGTGGGCTTCAATGTCGGGACCGACCAGCTTATGCAGATGGGGCACCAGTTTATCGATAAGGTTCAGACAGAGAGCACCTGCAAAGATACCTGCGATGGTAATGAGAAGTCCATAACTTCCGCCGTAATCGAGAGAGGGAAGGATCAGTCCGAGGACGGCGGCTGACAGCATGACTCCGGCGGCAAAGGAGAGGACAATGTCTGAGAAGCTGTGCGATATTTTTTTAAAAAGAAAGCCGATCAGCGATCCGAAGATGGTCGCTCCGCCTACACCGAGGGCTGTCAGAAGTACCATTTCCATATAATGTCTCCTTGATTCAAAAGAGCATCAGCAGCAGTTTGGGGATGCCGATGCTCTTTTTAGCTGTTTTTATCTGTCTTATACCTTTTCGTGTCCCATCAGAAGTTCAGAAATCACATCAAGAACCTTGTTGTGACATCCGCCGCATCCGGTGGAGCAGTGGGTAACTTTTTTAACATCCTCGAAGGCTTCGAGGACATTGCTGAAATCCTTATGATCGTGCAGAGCGTCGGCAATATCAAAATAGCTGACCTTCTTGCAGTTGCAAATGATGTAGTTTTCTTTCATGATTAACCTCACTTACTGTAAAATCAAAGTACCAGAGAGGGGGCAGTATAGACTCTTGTGCTGAGCTCCTGATTGAGCATATAAAGGCTCTTGGGATCAGAACCGAAAAGCTCCATCTTGGAAATGAGATCGTTGGCATTGGTTTCTTCTTCGCCCTGCTCCTTGACAAACCAGTCGAGGAACTGCATGGTGCGGAAATCCTTCACATCATATGCTGCAGCATAGATATCATTGATCAGCGAGGTCACATAGATCTCGTGAGCGAGACCTGCCTTGAGCACTGCCATGTTGTCCTCGAAATCGGGAGTAGGCTTATCGATGGCTTCAAGGGTAACCACCTCGTTGTTGTTCTGGAGATACTGGTAGAAAAGGATTGCGTGATCTCTTTCCTCCTGTGCCTGGATCATGTACCAGTTGGCGAAACCGTCAAGAGATTTTGCTTTAAAATAGTTGGAAAACTGGAGATAGAGATATGCGGAGTAGAATTCCTTATTGATCTGAGCATTAAGCAGCTCATGTACTTTTTCGTTCATCATTTTTATTCTCCTGATAGATATTTACTGACTCTTATTCAACGTCAGCCTTCCACAGACCGTGGAGATTGCAGTAGGCGTATACTGCGATGGGCGTTTCATCACAAAGGGCGAAGGTTACAGTCGGTTCAGAGCCCGGCTTCAGACATTTTCTCTGTCCGCCACGGCAGGTCTGAAGATAAATCCAGGTGATGCTGTGCTCTTCTGTCATGGGGTGTGCAACGGCACCGACAGTGACCTTAATCATCTGGTCTTCGCGAGTGATGACCGGAATATGCTTTTCGGTGCTGGCTTCCACTGTGCCGGGTTCAAGCTTCTTCATCTTTTCGCCGCAGCATTTCATGGGGACGCCTGCATCATGAATCATACCGACAATGTTGCCGCAATGCTCACAAATGTAGAATCTGTTTTCACACATAAGTTAATCCTCCGAAAAAATATGATATAATTGACATTGTATCAATATCTGAACATATTATATCACGTCGGTGTAAAAAATTCAAGATGTAAGATTTAAAATCAAAAGCAGATACCGTTCATACAGTCGGTGGTGCTGCCGCATTTACAGCAGACTTCATTGGGACACTGCCTGTTCCTGAAGAAGCCGACGATATTTGTGACGGTTGTTTCCGCAATATTGGCCAGAGCTTCCTCGGTAAGAAAAGCCTGGTGCGAGGTGACAATAACATTGGGCATGGAGATGAGTCTTGCCAGCGTATCATCGTTTAGAATGTGTCCTGAAAAATCCTCGAAGAAAAGCTCCGATTCTTCTTCATAAACATCAAGGCAGGCGGCGCCGACCTTGCGGGATTTGATGCCCGAGAGAAGTGCTTCCGCATCAACAAGGGCACCGCGTGAGGTGTTCAGAAGTACCACGCCCCGTTTGCATTTTATCAGCGATTCTTCGTCGATAATATGATAAGTATCCTCGGTCAGCGGACAGTGAAGCGATATGATGTCGCTCTCGGCAAAGAGGATATCAAGCGGGACATAACGAATTGTGTCGCCGTTGTCAAGACCTTCGGCGGGATATTTATCGTATGCAAGTACTTTCATGCCAAAACCGCGGCAGATGTTGATGAAGACTCTGCCGATGCGTCCGGTGCCGATAACGCCTACCGTTTTTCCGTGGAGATCAAAGCCGGTCATACCTGCAAGGCTGAAATTATAATCTCTTGTGCGGATGAAGGCTTTGTGGATGCGGCGGATGGAGGTGAGGAGCATTGCTATCGCATGTTCCGCAACGGCGTATGGGGAGTAAGCAGGAACGCGAAGAACATGGATTCGTCCGAATGCATACTGCAGATCAACATTATTGAAGCCCGCACAGCGGAGTGCGACGACCTGTATGCCAAGCTCGCAGAGACGGTCGATGACAGCCGCATTAACTGTATCGTTGACGAATACACAGACGCCGTCAAAGCCACTTGCCAGATCGACGGTGTCTTCGTTGAGTTTTGTTTCAAAATATTTAAAGATAACGTCATGTTCGGCGCTGAACTGATCGAATGAAGGCTTATCATAAGGCTTTGCGTCAAAAAATGCGATTTTCATTGGAATCCCTCCTTGATTGTATAATGATTATATCATATAGAAGGAATGTTGTATGTCGAAATTTCAACAAAATTGAAAAATATGGAGATAAAAAATAAATTGAACACAATTTATTTTAGGCTTGATTAATGCGGAATTATATGATATGATATATCATGAGAGTGATTTTTTATTATGATGGAGGCATCACACCGAATATGGCATCATCTGCACACCTGATTCTGAAAATTGAACATCTATCCAAATCCTTCGGTGAAACCGAGGTTATACGCGATCTCTCTTTCGAGGTGGCTGCGGGAGAATTTCTTACCATTCTCGGCGCATCGGGCTGCGGTAAAACGACTCTGCTGCGTATGATCTGCGGGCTTGAAGAGGCTGATGAAGGTAAAATCATTCTCGACGGCAAAGATGTAACCGGGGCTGAGCCCAACCACCGTGCGGTGAATACGGTCTTTCAGAGCTACGCACTTTTTCCGCACATGAATGTATATGACAATGTGGCTTACCCACTGAAGATTGCGCGTGTGCAGAAAGACGAAATCAAACAGAGGGTTTCGGAGGCACTTGCACTTGTACAGATGGAGGGATACGAACGGCGTTATCCTTCCGAAATGTCTGGCGGTCAGAAGCAGCGTGTTGCCATCGCAAGAGCGGTGATCGGACAGCCGAAAATTCTGCTTTTGGATGAGCCGCTGGGGGCACTTGACCTGAATCTGCGCCATGCCATGCAGGGTGAGCTGAAAAATCTGCAGGAACGGCTGGGGATTACCTTTCTGTACATTACCCACGATCAGGAGGAAGCGCTGAATATGTCCGATCGGATTGCTGTGATGCGGGGCGGCTCTTTTCTGCAGATCGGTACTCCGTCGGAGATCTACGATTCGCCGAAAAATGTATATGCGGCACGCTTTATAGGTGAGGCGAATATTCTGCCTTGTGTATACGAAGATGAGATTGGCGGCAGATATACGGTGAAATTTGGCGACAATAAGCTGATTCTGCGCGGTAATAAGGGGCATTACACAGCGGGAGATCCGATTTTTGCGGCGGTTCGAGGAGAGAAAATCCTCGTGTCTGCAGCAGAGTCGGGAGGTATTCCCGCGACTGTGAAGGATTTGAATTTTGCCGGCGGCGTCATGCGGATTACCGCTGAGGCGCTGGGGACGAACATTACAGCGATGCGTTACGGGCTTGATCGGTCGATTGAGCTCGGCCAACAGGTGTGGCTGGAAATTCCCGAGCTTGCGGGTGCCGCAGTCGAGGAATAAGGATAGACAGGTGTAATAATATGATAAAAAAAGCGAAGGGCGCGACCCTTGCGGTGCTGCCATTATATCTCTTTACGTTGGTCTTTGTGATCGGACCGCTGATTCTGATGCTGGTGCTTTCCTTCTCTCCGAGAGACGGATGGGGATATGGCAGCGGATTCACCCTTGACAACTATGCGGTTGTCTTTTCTGGGACCTATCTGAATACGTTTGTGACTTCACTGAAGCTGGCGGTGATATCAACTGCGGCAGTGATCTTCATCGGATATCCCTTCGGATTGTGTACGGCGCTTTTGCCTGCGCGATTTGCGAGATTTTTTGTCAGTACACAGATGATTCCTTATTGGGTGAATTCTCTGCTGAGACTTTACGGATGGATCATCATCTTCCGTGCAGGCGGTCTGCTTGATGCGGTATTGATGGGGCTGGGAATCACAGAGGAGCCGCTGAAGCTGCTTTACACCTATCCTGCGGTGGTTGTGGGCATGATCTATGTATTGCTTCCCTTTATGTTTACCTCGGTTTATCAGGTGGCGGAAAAGCTCGATCTTTCGCTTGTGGAGGCGGCGCGTGATCTCGGGGCGGGAAGGGCGTATGCATTTCTCACAGTGACATTACCGCTGACACTGCCGGGATTAAAAACAGGCGTGATTCTCACCTTTATTCCGTCGATGGGGCTCTTCTTTATCGCGCAGATTCTCGGAGGAAACAAGGTGGTGCTTGTTGGCTCACTGATCGAAGAATTGCTGATGAAGGCGCACAATCAACCGGGAGCGGCGGCACTTTCGGTGATTCTGATGCTGCTGACCGGTGCGGTGTGTCTGCTGATGATGCGTAAACCAAGGTGGCAGAAGTGACGGAGGCAGCAGAAAAATTATGATGAATAAAATAACCTTCACCCGCATTGCCTATCCTATTCTGATAACGGTGCTGACCTATCTGCCGATTGTTGTTGTGGTGATTTATTCCTTTAACGAAAGCCGGCTGTCTTCATCCTGGGGCGGATTCTCGCTTAAGTGGTATCGGGAGCTGTTCCGTGACGAAGATATGTTTGAGGCGCTATTCAATTCGGTTGTTCTTGCGCTTTCCTCCTCGATGCTGGCGGCAATACTGGCAACTGCAGCGGCACTTGGCATCAAAAATGCCAATCTGCCGGGAAAGCGGCTGATTGAAAGAGCCTCGCTTCTGCCGCTGATTATCCCCGAGATTGTACTGGGCATGGTATTTTTAGCATTCTACTCCCTGCTCGGAATGAAATTCGGCATGATGACGCTGATTCTCTCACATACTGCATTTTGCGTTCCCTATATTTACACACAGGTGAGCGCGCGGCTGGAGGTGCTTGATTCAGCTCCGATTGAGGCTGCAAGAGATCTGGGAGCGTCTGGCTTTATGGCTTTTGTTACAGTGACACTGCCGCTGTTGGCTCCTGCGATTCTATCGGGCATATTTTTATCCTTTGCCATGAGCTTTGATGATGTTATTATCTCTGTGTTCTGTACCGGTGTATCGGTGAACACACTGCCGATTCGGGTTTATACACAGTTAAAAACCGGTGTTACACCAGAAATCAATGCCATGTGCACTCTCATGCTTGCTGTGACGGTGGTATGCTATGCCGCGGCGGCATGGCTCAGAACAAGAAAACCTGCAAAACATTGATTATATTTAAGGAGGTATTTACCTATGAAAAAAATTATTTCTATTCTGATGGTGAGCCTGATGCTGGTATCGGTGCTGCTGCTCACCTCATGCTCTTCGGATTCGGGACGCACGCTGAATCTTTTCACATGGGCAGGAATGTTCCCCGATGAGGTGATTGATGGCTTTGAGGCTGCAACCGGAATCGAGGTCAATTATGTGAATTTTGATTATGATGAGACCATGCTCGCCAAGCTTCAGGCGGCTGAAGGCGGCGACTACGATCTGGTGATTGCCGATGACTACATCATTGAGGTTGCCATTGCCGAAGGATTGGTGCAGAAGCTGGACAAGAGCAAGCTCCCCTCAGCAGACAATGTAAATCCGCTTTATCAGGGACAGTTCTACGATCCCACCGATGAGTATACCGTTCCTTATGGTGCGGGTGTACAGACCATTGTGTATAACCCCGAAAAGATCGCGCTTGATATCAAGGGTTATGCAGATCTGTGGGATGCTTCGCTTGGGGACAAGCTTGGTATTATTTCAAATTACCGTGTGATCAACGGCATGGCGCTCAAGACCATGGGTGAAAGCTACAACATCACCGACACCGCGAAGATTGCAGAGGCCGGCGAAAAGCTGAAGACACTGGCTCCGAATATCCGTCTGATCAAGGATGACAATCTGCAGGACGATCTGCTGGCAGGTGAAATTGATGCGGCAATTATGTATACCTCTCAGGTGACAGTGGCGAAGATGACCAATCCTGCCCTCGAGGTGGTATTCCCCGAGGAAGGTATCGGCTTTGGTATTATGGCGATGTTTGTTCCTTCCAAGGCTCCCGACAGTGACGCGGCGCATGCCTTTATCGAGTATATTCTTACTCCCGAAATCAGCGCGAAATGCTATGAGTACATCGGCTATTACTGCACAAACGCCGCGGCAGATTCGCTTATATCAGAGGATTACCGTGCGTTTCTGACTCTGCCTGAAGCGTTTACGGCAGAGAACATGGAGATGATCGGCAATATTACCGCTGAAGCGGATGAGGCTCATCTGGCAGCATTTACGGCTTTCCGTGAGGCATGCGAATAAGCCGAAGCAGCAACAAAATTGAAATTGCAGACGCCCTTACTTCCTGATTGATCGGGAGTAAGGGCGTTTTCTCCTTTTGTTGGATTATATTAATTATTATAACATTATACAGCTTGATTGTACACGTCCGATTCGGCGATGAAGACTGTCCGAAACAGAGGGGAATAATCCACTCTTTACAAAAATAGAATATCGTGGTAGAATAAAAATATAAAATCATACTGCAAGCGGCAGAAATGAAGTTTTTTCCGATCATATAAGGTAAAGAGAGAAGGGAGGCTGCGGATGATGTCCGTGAAGATGAATGACGGAACGATCGTTGAGCTGTTCTGGTCACGGGACGAGTTGGCGATCAATGAGTTTGATAAGCAGTACAGACCCCTTTGCCTCAAGTTGGCGCGTGATATTACCGGCAGCGACGGGACAGCGGAGGAGTGTCTGAACGATTTATACCTGCGGCTTTGGAATGCCATACCGCCCGAGAAACCACAGTCGCTGAAGAGCTATGCCTGCAGGATTATCCGAAATCTGGCACTGCAGGTGATGGAAAAGCAGCATGCACAAAAACGCTCGGCAATTCTTGTTGAGCTTGACGAATGTCTGTGTGATCTGCCCGATATGGATTCGGGTGAGATTGGGAAAATGATCGATACATTTCTCGCGGGTTTACCGAGACTTGAAGCACTGATCTTTGTGAGGCGATACTTTTATTCCGATTCTGTCAAGAGAATTGCGGCGAAAATCGGATTTGCTGAAAATAAGGTGAGCAAAATTTTAGCAAAAACACGCAAGGCTTTAAGAGTCTGTCTGGAGGAAGGAGGCATCAGCATCTGATGAAAAAGGAAAAAATGACTGCGAAAAAGCTGCTTGAGGGAATCGGACAGATAGATGATCGGTGGATTCTCGCGGCAGATGATGCGGGAGAAATGAGAGCGGCTGTGGCTGAAGCGTCTGCAAAACGAAAGGAAAATTTTATCGGATATGAGATCAAGAAGCTCTTCGGTGTGCGGTATCTGTGGGTATTTCTTGTGATTTTGCTGATGCTGAATTCGGCAATTGCATGGTATACAGCAGGAAGAACCACTGCATCTCGCGAGCCGGTGGAGATGATTGCGCAGTTTTTTGAAGACTATTTTGCCGATCCCGAGAGCTATGATGCCCATTATGCCGAGATGAAGGCATGGGATGAAGCACAGAATCTGCTGATGCGTGAAGCAGTGCAGAGGGGTGAATATGACTTTGAGTATGAGAGTATGCCCGATGTGTACTCGACTGACGAGCGATATTCTGACCGTCAGCTTTTTGCAAGGCTTTATGAGGCTGTGGATGCATCGGAAAATTATCCCGATACCATCCAGACTGTCATCGATAGTGCAAAGGCGAATTTGGCTGAATTTTCGGCTATGGGCATTGAGGAGAATTCCTTCACCTACAAATACCAGCAGAAGGTGATTGAACTCTACGAGCTGGCGCGGGACAATGTCGATGTGAAAATTGAATATACCAGAGGTTGGGATGAATATTTCGATTACGATATCGTCAATCTGCTGCTTTCGGTGATGATTATTATGCTGGGTACGCTGATTTTTGCGCAGGAAAAGCAGAGTGGCTTTTTGCCCATCATACGTACAGCGAAGAACGGACGGTTGAGGACGGCAGTGGCAAAGATTCTGACGATGCTGATTCTATCGAGTATTTTTGTTCTGCTATTTACAGTGAGTACATGGGCGGTCTACGGCATCCGTATCGGTTTTTCGTCGCCCGATAATGTGATTCAGGCACTCGGTACCTTTACACTGTCACCTTATCAGGTCACCATTGGTGAATATTTTGCCATCACAGTCGGTATACGGTTGCTGACCTTCGCTGTGTTCTCGGTGATTGTTCTGGCGGTGTCGACGGTATTCTACAACTACATTCTGATTTATCTGACCGGATTGGGATTCTACGGACTGAATTTCCTTCTGTATTCGCTGAAATATATCAATGGCAGCAATCCCGCGAAGAACCTCAACCTTGTGGCAACGGCGGCAGTGAATCCGCTCTTTATAAGATACCGCGCAGTGAATCTGTTCGGTACCGTTGCGGGATATGTGCCCTTTATGCTGTGCGTGTTCGGAATTCTGCTCTGTGGATGCGCGGTGCTGACGGCGGTGCTGTATGTGCGCGGCGTAAAAGAAATTCGCCCGATGTGGCTGGATGAGGCTGTTTCTGCTGTGATGACAGCAAAGGCAAAGCTGACAGTAAAGCTTCAGTCCGATAAGAAGGTGAAGCCCATGCGGAAAAGAATGCGGAGCTACAGCCTCTCCCTGACTGCGGCAGAATCCTTCAAGACACTGATCTCCTCACGTTTTATTTTCGTGGTGGTGCTTCTCCTCTGCGTGAAGGCAGGCTATTCGGCTGATGTATATGCTGCAGGCAATTCGTATGCGGATGCGGTATATAAGGAATACATGACGGTACTGGAAGGCCCGCTGACCGAGGAAAAGCTTCAGTACCTGGAATCCGAGCGTACATCCATCAACGAGACTCTTGCCAAAAAGTCTTCCATGCAGCAGGCTTATTTAGAAGAGAAAATCGGCTTTGAGGAATATCAGGAATTTTTAAAAGCTTATAATTATGCTTATTCGCGGGATGAACTTTTACTGGTGATCGAAGAACATGCTGCTTATCTGCAGAAGCAGGAAGAAGCTCTCGGAATCGAGGGATGGTTTATCTATGATACTGGCTGGCGAAAGCTGTATGCAGGGGATGCGGATCTTTTCCTCTATACGGCGATTCTTCTGCTGCTGACCGGAACCTTCGCTTCGGAGTATGCATCGAAATCTTCCTCGGGCGGATTTGCACAGATCCTTCGCTCGACGAAAAACGGAAGAGAAAAGACCTTCTCGGCAAAGCTGATATCCGCCGGAATCATTGCAGTAACATTGGCAGTGCTGATGGCTGCGATTGATGTGGTGATTCTCTTTACGCAATATGAAATGCCTGCCATATCGGCGCCGCTGCTCTCGATGCAGATGTTCGCAAGTGTGAACTCACAGCTGACGGTCGGCGTTTATCTGGTGATCTTTGTACTGCTTCGTATCATCGGTGCACTGCTCATGGCGATGCTGGTCTGTGCACTCTCCGAACTGCTTTGCAGATATATTCCCGTGCTCGGTTCAGCGGTGATTCTGACACTGCTGCCCGCACTCTGTGCCGCATTCGGACTTGCGGCAGCAGATAAGGTGAATTTCCTCAATCTGCTGGCGGGAACGCCGCTGGTGCTTCAGTCGATGAGCTCCGCCATGTTCGGATCAGGCTGGATGATGCTGGCGCTTTGGATTGCGGTTGCAGGTACTGCAATCGGTGCGATGAATGTATCTGCGAGAAAGTTGTTTGTGAAGTGACAGTCCTGCTGATCCGATAAGCATGGACTGCAGAAGGAAATATGATGAAAAAGCTGATTTTTATACTGACAATGCTCATTCTACTGTGTGGATGCGCCGGAAATTCAGACAAAAACACAACCGATAGCGATGGTGATGCAGAGAAAATCGATATTGCTATTGGCGGGGGGACACTTCCTCTGCTGACCGCCAAAGAGAGCGGATACAGCACAGGACAGGTATATTTCAGCGAGAAAAGCTTTATAAATTACCTGAACATCGATACGGGAGAGGAGCGTATTCTTTGTTTTGATCCCCTTTGCGATCACAATGATGATCCGGTGACAACCGATTGTGAATGTCCGGCGTATCATGCGGTATCGGGATTTTTGAGCCGCATCCTGGTGGATAAAAACCGGGTTTGGTTTACTGCAGAGGTTTCGGCAAGCGGTAAGCCGGGGGATTTCACCCGTTATACTCAGCTGAGGTGTATCGATCTTGACGATATGAGTCTGAAGGTTTATCTGGAGAAAAATGAAGTCGGTATCTACGATTTCTGGAAGTATGGTGAAAATTTTTATCTGTGTATGCCCTCCGAGCAGATGTCCGATAACGGCGATCGTTACTATGCAGGGGGCAGCATTTACAGATTGGAGAAAAACGGTAAGCTGACGCTTGTCCTCGAGGACAGTCAAAACATTCAGTATGAACTGCTTGCTTCGGGTGAGGGCTGTATCTTTTACAGAGGAAAGTTTGGCAGCGGTGAGATCTATCGGGCAAAGGAAGATTTTTCCGGAAGTGAAAAGGTTGCTGCCCTCAGCGGAGTCTTCAATATTCGCTTTCATGACGACTGCATCTATTACATGAAGAAAACAGGTGAGTCCTATCGTCTTGAGGGCAATGCAGTGGAAGGAGATTTTGATACGGAGATATCAAACACCTTTATTGCAGGAAATGAATATGCGCTCTTCCGAAGAAAAATCGGAGATGATACCGAGGAGCTTGTATACGGTTCAATGCCGCAGGTGAGCAGCAATGCGGTTATCAACCGGTGCAGCTATTATATCGATGCTGCCGAAAATATGATCTGGCTGACACCGCTTCAGCCTTCCCACTGCGGCGACATCATATGGGAACAGGATTTGAGTATGATGCAAATGGGGGCCAGCGGCAAGGATGTGCTGACACAGATTTTTTCATCAACAAGCGGAAAGCTGGTCGCAATTGACTGTGATACGCTGGAGGTTGTGGGAGAAATGAGCGGCCTTGATTATGATGTGATGGATATTTGCGTTGTAAACAATCGAAAGCTGATCGGACAGTTTCGTCTGATGAATGTGGATCGGTTGAAGGAGTTGAATGCAGCCGGAGTAAAAATGAATTCCCGGTGGGAACATGATTATTACGGTATTCTGGAGCTTGAAGGAGATTTTTAATATGAAACGTATGAAGGTTGCACTTGTTTGTCTGTTAATGATCTTACTTACAGCGTGTTCCGGAGAGAGTGAGATCGAATATACCAACATTCAGCTCAATTACGGCGCATTCCGGATAGGCGACACGGTTTATCATAAGACGGTATCCGGCTTACACCGGTACCACGCGGATGTTCCCGGTGTAATGGATCACTTTTGTTACGATCCTCTCTGCGATCACAGCGGCGGTGACGGAGTATGTCCCGACTGTTGGAACCTGGACAGTGGCTCCTATGCTACCGATGGGGAGCGCATCTATATGAATACCCGCAGCTTTCTCACTGCGCTGGGTGGTGGTACATGGAATCGGTATGAGCGCTGTATCTACTCCTTTCTCCCCGATGGAAGTGACATGACACTGCATGTCAGCTATGACTCCACAAACGAGGCGCAAACCAATCTCAGCTACAGAGACGGTTACATCTATTTTTATCAAAGCTTCTACGAGGAGGACTACGATCCCGCACAAAAGGGCAATCAGGATCAGTATGTGAAGCTGATGCGTCTTGACATCGCGACAAACGGTGTGGAGGAAGCACTGTCTGCAAAGCTTCTCCCCGAGAACAGAGTGTATCTTGATGATACGAATTATTATGTTTTGCACCTGGATAACAGTTTTTTGCCTGAGGACAGTACGCTTGATATTTTCAATCGTGAGAGCGGTGAGGCTGTGAAGGAAAATGATAAGCCCGATGGGATGGGCGTTGTCTACGTGACCGATTACCGTGGAGAGACTTATTTTGTATGCTTTGAATCGAGAGAGACACGGGAATACAGCGGCACGGTTGTGCTGATAAGTTATGCGCTTTACCGTTATGCTGAAGGTGGCTATGAAAAGCTGATCGGCAATATTGGCGATCTGACAGGCATCGTATTCGCTGATGGCGGAATATGGTATGAGCCATTTGAATTCACCTATATCGGTGCAAAGAATCTCCCTACCGGTGTCGGAGAAGAGACTTCCCCCTATGACTTCTGCCGCTATACAGACGGGACGCTGGCGCGTTATGATATTGCTGACGGAAGCACACAGATATGGAAGCTTCCTGCATGGGATGAAGGTGATGAAGTGAGCTTTTACGGGATTTCGAAGGGGAATGCAATGGTGGAAATCACCAACACACAGAAGGATTTTGCCGATGAGCCTTATGAAGCGGGAATATATTCCGCACAGCTCGGTGAGGATGGGGAAATTTTTCTGATTGAGAAAAAGTCGGATTGATACAGGAGAGAAGATAAATAATGAAAAAATTATGCATGCTGATTGCGGCATCAATGATCATGCTGACCGTTACCGGCTGCGGCAATGCTGAGCCGACTCTTGATTATTATAATACCAATAATGTATGTCTTCTCGGTGAGACCTATTATAATAACATATATGGTGATAATATTGTCTGTTGGAATCCCAAGTGGGAGGATAAACGGGAAGGGCTTTGCTATGATCCCCTCTGCAGCCATAACGGGGAGGATGTGTTGTGCCCATCTTCGACAAATTTGTGGCTGAAAACGGTTATTACCGACGGCTGCAAGCTCTACATGAATGCGCTGAATCCTCTTTTAACCGAAGAAAATGGTACGATGTACCGTCAGATCTTTTCGCTGAATCCCGACGGCTCGGAGTTTACTCTGCTTCATACATATGATGCTACAGGCAATTCTTCACCCTTTATGCAGTATGCGGACGGGTATCTGTATTTCCAGCAGGGATATTATAACGAAAATTATGACCCCATGAATGAATACGTTTCTTCGGATGTACAGTCTTCGCACTTCATGCGGATACCGACCGGCGGCGGCAAGGCTGAAACCGTGCTTGATGAAGGACTTTCCATAGGAACGGCATTCTTCGTGGACGGAGAAAATTATTATCTGATTACACACGATGAAAACGGTGTCACACAGCTTGACATCATAAATCCTGAAACGGGAGATGTGACAGAGAATGCCCTGCCCGAAGCGATGGGCAAGATTTTTGAGGTCACGGTCTATGCGGGCAAAACCTGGCTTACTGCCTCCGACGCGCTGTATGTAAAAGAAAACGGCGGCTTTACCAAAGTCTGTGAGAGAAAGTCCGGCTACATCTTCGGTGGCGGTATCTGGTACACAGAAGAAGCAGAGCCGGTATACATCGGCACAAAAGATATGCCCACAGGTGCACCCGGCGGAGAAACAGCACCCGCTGATTATTATGTGAAAGCTACAACAAAACTCTGCCGCATCGATCCCGATGATTACAGTATCACTGAATATGTGCCATCGGATGAATTTGACCCGGAAGATACGATCAATATTAGCTATGCGACCGATACAGCGATGCGGGTTGGGGTTTCCAATGGCAGAAAACAGTATGTAGATCATACTTTCGGATATAGTTGTTTGATCGGGTTTGAGGATGGTAAACTGTCGATTGAAAAGATTTATGAATGAGGTTGAGGCGATGAAAAAACGCACAGCAATACTGTTTACCGCACCTCTGTTGCTCTGTGGATGCAGTGAAACCTATACAATCCCCGACAATGTATTAAATACACCCATATACTGTCAGATTGACAATACAGTCTACTGCGATTACGCAGCTTCTCTGCGTGCGTTCAATACCGCATTTCCCGAAGGATACAGCCTCTGCTTTGATCCGCTTTGCACACATTCCAAGGAGGAATTCTGTGCGGAAATGCAGAGTGTCTGCTCGGTTGTGACCGATGGAGAGCGACTGTATGTAAAAACACACAGCTACGGTATGGCTCAGATCAATGCAATCGGTATTGACGGCAGCGGACGGGAGATGCTCTGCGAATACTCCATGTGCAATGGGCTTGTCACCCGTATTTCCACCGATGGGCAGTATGTCTATTTCGTGGAAGGCATGTACCGTGACCCGAGTGATACCGAGGGCGATTCCTACGGCATTCCCATGCGTGTGCCCTGTAAAGGCGGTAAACCGGAGGCTTTTCTTGATATGGAAGTCAGCGCCTATGCGGAAATTTATGCTGACGCTGAGAACTATTACATCACAGATAACGGTCTGTTTTCGGTTATAAAACGTGACAGCGGTGAGCGGACGGATATACCGCTTCCCACACCGGAAACCTACGGCGCGATTTTGCATGACGGAAACCTGTATCTTTACGGTATCGACGAATATCACGAATATCAGATCAACTCCCGTTTCAATTTCGCACGAAAAGGACTCTGGAAGTGGAACGGCGCGGAATTTAAATCGGTCATCACCGACATCAATCAGCTTGTATGGGATGAGAACGGCGTGTGGTATACGCCCATGCTCCCGGTCGAGGATTTCGTGCTGGTCGGCTCCAAGGAAAGCTATGACGGTAAAGGGCAGTCGCTGTACGATTTCATCCGCACATGGACGGGAGAGCTGGTGTATCATGACCTTGCAACGGGTAAGAAAACTGTATATAAAACAGACAGCGTCAACCTGCAGATCGTACCTCAAGGTGTGGTAAACGGTTATATCATCGCGGCGGTCAATGATTATTCCAAGCTGTCGCATACCTATGAGTATGTGAATTTGAAACCGGAAGCAGACGGGACAGTGACGGTGCATGAAGCACTCAAGTCTCAAACGGAGGATATCGAATGAAAAGATGGTTTTGTTTTTTGATTGCCGTACTCATGCTTCTTTGCAGCTGCGGTGAGCCTTCCGAATCTCACGACGCATTTTTTGACACCTACCTTCTGACCGATATGCGTGTGGGACCTGTTTCGACGCCTGCGGTATTTAATCCTGCAAGTGGCAGTACAACACCGCTCTGCTTCGACCCGCTGTGTGATCATACAGCAAAGGCAGATTGCCCCTTCGCAGGCTACAATGCCATTTGGACACCACACTATTACGATGGTGCGATCTGGTTCCAGTCTGCAGAGGGAGGAAAAATCCTCGAAGCTGATATCATGCGCTATGATATGGAGAGCGGAAAGGTCACGGTCTTTGCCTCACAGGCGGAGCTTCGTTCGATGATTCCCGAACATATCAACCAGGATAACGGTCAGTCCTTTGGCTTTTTTGAAAGCTATTTTCGCTATTCGGTACGAGGTGCCGATCACACCCCCGCATATCAGCTGCGTATCAGTCTCGATGACGGCGAGATCGAGGTGCTGGATAACAATTACCGCCAGCCCTTCGCAAAATACAAAAAGCTGTCGCTTTCCTACACTCCCGAGCGCGCTACCATCGGCGTTTCTTACGGAATTACGCTTACCGATGAGAAGGGAAATGTCAAGGAAACCATTCTCCCCGACAAGCGCATCTCTATCACCTTTGACGATCTTCTGGACGAAGGAAAGCTGATCTATGTGACAGCCGCCAAGCGGGAGGATAATAGTTATGACTGGGATCACATGACGGTATGGCTTTATGACATGGAAACGGGAGAGGATCGTATCATCGTGAACAATTTCCCATACTCCTATATCGCCGTCGAGGGGGATTATATCTACTATTCCAAATATGTGGACAATCCGCCAAAGCTGGGTTATGACCTGAACCACAGCGAGGACATATTCAATCTCTCGGGCGGCATTCTCTTTCGGACAAATATTCACACAGGAGAGGAATCAATCGCCTTTGAAATGCCTGAGTATGTACTGATTGGCACCGAGATCAACCGCGTGGGTCAGTATATCATCATTGACTATCGAAATACCGATTATGACACCTATACCGAGGATGTCAGCGACCGCGGCATTTGGTATGATTACGCAAAAGAAAACGGACGGATTGTATATGATACCCTGAGCGGAATGACAGCAGTTTATAAGGAGGCAGTACGATGACACTTACCATAACAGGAATTACCAAATCCTATGGCACAAACCTCGCTCTCGACCGTTTTTCAGCAGAGCTTACCCCGGGCATCTACGCCTTGCTGGGCCCCAACGGGTCGGGAAAATCGACATTAATGAATATTCTCACTGACAATCTCAAGGCTGATTCCGGCAGCATTACGTTCGATGGAGAAAGTGTACTCGATATGGGGGTACGGTTCCGCGAAAAGCTGGGATTTATGCCGCAATACCCGGGGCTCTATCCCAACTTCACAGTAGAACGATTTATGTGGTACATGGCGGCGCTGAAGGGCTTGACAAAGGAGGCTGCGCAGGCACAGATTCCCGAGATTCTGGCGGCGGTGGAGCTGGATGATATACCGAAGCGCAGAATCGGAGCGCTGTCTGGCGGCATGAAGCAACGACTGACACTGGCACAGGCGGTATTGGGGGATCCCGAAATTCTCATTCTTGATGAGCCGACAGCGGGACTGGATCCCAAGCAGCGAATTGCTATCCGCAATTATATCTCCAAAATCGCCTTCAACAAGATTGTGCTGATTGCGACCCATGTGGTACCTGACGTTGAGTTTATAGCCAAAGATATCATTATGCTCAAAAAAGGTGTGATCGTAGATGCGGCGCCTCCGCATGAGCTTGTGAAAAAGATCGATGGCGGCGTGTGGCTCGTCCCCTGTGCAGAATCGGAGATGCAGGCGATGCAGGATCGCTTCCGCGTGACGAATATTGCCAGAGATGATCAGACCGGTGAGGTACTGCTGCGGGTATTGGCAGAAGAAATGCCAACGGAGAGGGCGAGAATTGTCGCACCGACGCTGGAGGATTATTATCTGCATGTATTTGGAGATGCTTCGGGGGCTTGAAAAGAATATTGAAAGGAAGCGGTCATATGAAACGAATCGTTATTCTGTTTGTATTGTTTATTACAGTAATGGCTTCGTTTTCCTCTTGTACACAGCCCGCTGAGAACACATACATGGGCGGAAGTTCATATGTATACGATAATGTTCTCTATTTTTCCGAACATAATTATCTGAAATACACTCGGTTTGACACAGGGAAAACAGCTATTCTCTGCTATGATCCCCTCTGTAAGCATGATACCGAAGACTGCATCGCATATCTGCCGTACGGATTTTTCTATCACCTGGTAGTGGACGAAGCTGCCTCAAAAAACGGCGTTGTGCTTTACGTATCATACTGCTACCGCAAAAGCATTACCAATTATGATCAGATTCATGGAATTGCTCGAATTGATATTGCTGACGGCAAGCGGGAAATGTTCGCCAATGACCTTGACTGCTCGGCAATCAATCAGGTCAGCATTGTGGGTGATAAATTCTATTTTATTGCAACAAATGTCGATGATTATTATTACAGAATCTTTTCCCTTGATCGAAGCGAACATAATTTGACGCAGCTGACAGAAACGGCAGAGATCAATTATCTGCTTTGCGCCATCAAGGACGGCTATTTCTACTATTCCGATGATTTTGGTAACATCTACCGCACAACCGATTTCACGACACAGGAGCTGTTATATACGTCCAAGCACCATTACGGCTTCTACATTCACGGCGGATATCTGTATTATGCGGACGATGAGGTATATGAGCTGAACGAAAATCCCGATCTGCCGGCTTACGATTATCAGACCGGTGAATGGGGGCATTATCGCTGGACGACGAGGAGCTATACCTATTACCGTACCCCGCTGAATAATCCGTCAGCGGAACCAGAGGTTGTGGTTGACGGTGCGCTCGGAACACAGTTAATGCTGTTTACCGATACCCATATGTATGCGATTTCAGTGATGCACAAGTATCTCGGCATGTACACCGTGTATGATCCGGAACTGAAGATGGAGCTTCCCGAGTATGTGGCGGTGCGTACAGACGGTGTGCTCAAGGTGGATCTTGCTACGCTGGAGGTTGAAAAGATTGCCATTAAGGATGATTGGGACATTTTCAGTGTCATTTCGGCTGATGAAGAACAAATCGTATTCCGCGGAGACCATCAGAGGTCAAATCTAGAAAAACAAATGCACACCGGCTCGAAATATGTCGTATATAATATGAAAGATAAGACGTACACTATAATGGAGTAGAAATGAAACAGGAAGACATAAAAAATGAAAAAAACGCAGGTCCTAATGATTTTATTCGCATTATTGATCAGTTATACATCCTGTTCCAATGACAGCGGCTTGACCGAATCATACGACCACAGTAAATATATCTACCGCATGGCAAGTGGTGAATCGCTCGACTGGAATACATCATTTGGTATGCCCATCAAAATTAATCTCATCAGCGGCAAAACAACACCTGTGTGTATTGATCCGCTTTGTATGCACGATGATGTGGACTGCCCGTTTTACGAGAATATGGGATGTATGGTTGACGGCACGGTGATCTTCTTCCACCAGGGGTGGATCAATCGGACCGAAACAGGCTTTGAAGGCAGTGAAAAACTGTGTACCTATCATGCAGTAACGGGAGAGGTGCATATTTTGCGTGAGTACGCAGATTCGATTGTTTATGCCGGAATTCATGATAATGTTCTCTATTATTATACCGCAGAATTTTCCTCGGATAATGACACATGGTTTTGTACATACAAACTCCACATGGCAGACGGTATCAGCGGAAAAATTACCGATCTTCCGTTGGATCGGGAATATACAACGGAAGGCGGCTATACTTCAAACAGTGATTATCCAAATATTGTTTCTATAAATGATGAGAATATATATTGGATGGAGTACGTCGGTCATTCAGAGGTGAATGTTTATAAAACGGATCGGATGGCACAGAACCGGCAGCTTCTGAAGGAAGATCATCGTATTGCCGGAATCTATCATGGCGATTGGGCTTATTCTGTGACAGGCGTTTCAGAATTGATTGATCCGAATGCCGGCAGAAATAACGAAAATCTGCTGAACATCTATTCACTGCATCGCACGGCGTTTGCCTCCCAGACCAAGGAAACGATTGCTGAGGGATTGTTAACATCAAACTTCATTGTAACCGACCAATATATCTATACACTGGAGGGACTTTCATCGGAAGTCAAGGGTTCAAAGGAAATCTTACACGGGTGCAGAATCAAACGTATGAATCATGATGGCAGCAATTCGACTGTGATTGCGGAAACAGATCAGTATGAATTCATGTATCAGGAATTTTCTACCGATGAAATTCTGATAGATCATTATGAAGATGAAGAGAATACTTATCTCGCACTTGTTTTTTACATGATGAATGAAGATGGAAAACTGACAAAGTCGTCCGACACTTTGATTCTGGATACGAAAACCGGAAAATTTACTGTGAGTGAATATATAAAATAAATATTGTTTATCGCGTGACGAGCGTTACCGGATACGAGCAGATGTAAAAGATACTGCGTGGGGCGTTTGTTATGTCGGTACATGAAGGATTCATATATTCAGAGAAATGAAGCAGGCGATTAAGCAGCGTAAAAATGCACCTCGGGTCAGAGTGTGATACCTGACTTGGGGTGCATTGAAGTTTATATATTAGAATACGATCTGCATGAAGAGTGCCATACAGCAGAGAATGAGCGCGCAGGGAACATAACAGAAGCGACCGGTGTAATACCAGAAATTTCCGTGCTTTTTTTGAGCTCCTTTATTGATCTCGTCGAGGAGCACTTCTTTTTTCATGATCCAGAACCAGGAAACGGCACCGAGAGTAGCGCCCAGCGGGATGATGTAGATCGATACAATATCCATCCAGGGACCCCATATGTCGATTTGTTCCATGTGCAGACCTGCACCGAGACAGATGATACCGAGAATACAGAGAACGATGATACGGTTCAGCTTGGGGAAACGGGACTGAAGTGATTCACCAACCGCCTCAAACATATTCTGCAGGGAGCTGATTCCGGCAAAAATCATAGCGATATAAAGGATAACCGCAAAAAACTGCCCGAAGGGAATATCCTGCAGAATGCGGGGAAGCGTGACAAAAAGCAGTGCGGGACCGGCTCCGATATCAAGATTGTAGGCAAAGCATGCGGGAATGATAACCATTGATGCGACGGTTGCTGCAATGGTATCGAAGACGGCTGTACGGACTGCAACCGAAACGATATTTTCACTGTCGTCGAGGTATGCTCCGTAGACAATCATGCCGCTGCCGGTAACCGAGAGGGAGAAGAATGCCTGTCCCATCGCCCAGATCCAGACCATCGGATTCTTGAGTGCCGACCAGTCGGGGGTAAACATGAATTTATAACCTTCCACAGCACCGGGCAGAAATGCAACACGGATGGCAAGGACAACAAAAATGCAGAAAAAGATCGGCATCATGATTTTGTTGGATTTTTCGATGCTCTTTGCGCCGAGCAGGAGGGTGAGAAGGGTTACTGCCACAATAAAAATATGAAAGGGAACAACAGAATAGGATGCAGAGGAGAAACCTTCAAACCATATTTTCGCGTCGGTATTCATCAGCTCGCCTGTAATCGAGCTGTAGAATGCTTTCAGTACGTAGGAAATGATGACCGCATATCCAAGAGCGATACACATCGAGCCTGCAAGAGGAAGCCAGCCGAGGATTCCGCCGACCTTGCCGGGCTTTTTTCCTCGGGTTTCCCAGGCTGCTTTGTATGCGCCGAGGGTACCTGTCCGTGCGTAGCGGCCGATGGCATATTCCGCAGACAGTCCCACGATGCTGAAGAGCGCGACAAAAATTAAATAAGCCACAAGGAAGGCGCCGCCACCGTTGCTGCCCAATTTTGCCGGAAAGCCCCATATATTCGCCATGCCGACAGCCGAACCGACAGCCGATAGGATGAATCCCCAGCGATTTGAAAATTTCGATTGTCCCTGCTGACTCATAATGTTCTCCTTGTGTAAAAAATACTACATCAAAGCATATCATATTTCAAGGCAAATGTCAATTACTAAAGGCGAAATAAATTACCATAAAAGCTCATTGGTGCGGTTTAGACAGGTAGTGCCGTAAAGTCGACCGATGAGCTTATAATTAAATAATTACGCGTAGATAGTTTTCGAAATAAGGGATTGACATCACTTCTGTGATACATTATGAGTGTTAGATTCAGTCAACGGTTTTATCAATTTTGAATCTTGTGATCTTTCGAGAGGTGTTCTTGGGGAATTCCTCGTTTCTCAGCTTGACTCTGCCAATGGTTTTGTAGGGGGCGTTTTTACCGTTAATGCGCTTGATTTCCCCCTCAAAGTAGGCTTTCAGATCGTCGATTCCCTTTGCTTTCAGCCCTTCATGGTCGGGGTATATTTCGGCAACGATAACCTCCTTGGTGGGATCGTTTTTATGCACGCCCTGGTAGACAACGACCTCGTTTACGCCGCGGATGCCCTGGATATCGCACTCGATTTCCTCGGGGTAGACATTCTTACCGTTAGAGAGAATGATGAGATTTTTCATGCGGCCGGTGATGTAGAGCCACTGATCGCCGTCGAGCTCTCTGACATAACCGATGTCACCGGTGTGGAAGTAGCCGTCCTCATCGATAACCTCACGGGTGGCTTCTTCATTTTCAAAGTAGCCGAGCATAACGTTGGGGCCGCGGTAACAGATTTCACCTTCGCCTTTTTCATTGGGAGCGTCGATTTTGACCTTGCCGCCGATGATGGGGAGACCGACCGAGCCGTCTTTGCGGCATTCATTGCGGTTGCAGGAGATGAGCGGTGCACATTCGGTAATGCCGTAGCCGTTGAGAATGATGACACCGATGCCTTCAAAAAAGTCGATGATTGACTGATTGAGCGCCGCGCCGCCGCAGATGATCATTTGGAGCTCGCCGCCAAATTTTGAAAGTACCGACTCACCGAATATCTTGCTGCGCAGATCTATTCCCAGCTTGCGGAGGCTGTTGGAGAGCTTGATGCCCGATTTTAACTTCTTGATCTGACCGCTTTTCTCAGCAGCGGCAATGATTCGCTTATAGAAGGTCTCGACGAAGAGGGGGACGAGGATGAGATGCGTGGGCTTGAAGGAATTGATTTCTTCCATGATATAGCGCAGTCCGGAAGAAATATAAATTTCGCATCCCTGGGCGAAGTGACCTACAAAGTTGACGGTTGAGCCAAAGGTATGATGAGGCGGCAGGGTGAAGAGGGTGCGCTCGGTGATCTGGAAGTTATACATGCCCTGTTCCATATCAGAGCAGATATTCTTGAGGGATAACATGACTCCTTTGCCTTTACCTGTTGTACCTGATGTAAAAACGATGCTGGCGAGGGCTTCGTTGTCAATTTCATAATCGAAGTAGCTGCGGTCACCGGATGAGAGTTTTTCTGTACCCGAGGTGACAAGCGAAGTGACGGGAAGAGCACCGTCTGCTTCGCCGCACATGGAGATGAGATGCTTCACCGTGGGAGCTTCCTTGCAGACATCGTCCATTTTATCTGTAATGTCGGCAGCGAAGAATACATATTCACAGCCTGCGGTATTGATGATCGATGCAATATCCGAAACGGAAAGCTCTTTGTCAATAGGAACGGTGATGGCACCGACGCACATGATGGAGATATAGGAGAGGAACCAATCAACAGACGCTGCGCCGAGGAGGGCGATTTTTTTATCAGCCACATTCATGGAGTGAAGTTCGGTTGAGAGTGCACGTACAAATTCGCGGCACTCGGTAAAAGTTATTTTTGATGCTTCCTGCTGTTTGGGATCTGTTTTATACTGGAAGGCGGTGCGGTCGGAGAAGTGTTCGGCTGCATTTTCGACCATTTCTCTAAAATCTGCGAATTTTGTAGTTTCGTATAAGGGATAATTTTTATTGCGATTTTTGAATGCCATAGGATTTTTTCTCCTTTATGATAGCTTATTATATATCATACACGATCTTATAGCTTTTGTCAAGATAATTAAAAACCGATAACAGGATAATGGCAACGCTGATTGCGGATTAAAAACGGGACTGCTGTTTTTTCAGCCGTCCCGCAGATTATCGATATTTTGATTATGCCTCAAAGCAGTAAATGTTTCCGTAGCTCCAATTATATTTGCTGCCGTTGTGCCGGTCGAAAGTCAGCCAATAGCAGCGTGTGCGGCTTCCTGTTTTAATCGGCATGACTGTTCCCCAGCCCCGGAACCCGCCGTCAGGATGATTGAATTTGGCTGTCTGCATCCCATTCTTGCTGTAGATACGGTATTCCGATGTGGTTTTGAAATCATTGCCGCATACAAAGTATAGTCCACTGTCGATCCGTATAAAGGAACCACCGGTTTCTGATCCGTTTAATCCTTTTCCAAGATAAGTATAGCCATGGAAAGGATCTTTTGATTCAAAAAAGACATAAATATATTGTTTTATTTCCGGATCCAATCTGCAGATTGCCAAGAGCCAACGATCGTTTTCCTCATCATAGAGAAGATCAGGGTCTTCATCTCCCACAAATCCGGCGAAGGATGTGATATCCGAAGAAGTTGCTTTCTCCATGATTTCAACATCAACCACATTTACGCCGAAGCGAAGATCCCCGTCGAAGGAGGCATATGCCAGAATATGTTCATGCTCAAAGGAGCTCACCCATACATAGCACTGCTTTTTTTCACGGTGATAAAGTATAACAGGCGCCACATAGCCACGCCATCTGCCGTCACCGCAATCATAGAAGAGTGCGCCGGTCATTTGAAATTCCGCAGTTCCGGGAATCCATGAGAATATTCCCTGGAAAGTGCCCTCCTGCATGCGGATGGATGCGGTGAAATAGATGCGTCCCTGTTCCAAGAGAATTTCGCCGTTTTCATATTTAATGGGACGAATATCTGCTATCGATACACCATTGTCGATATAGGAGTTAACTTCTTTTACGATAAGATTTCCTGATGCGTATAAAATGGCATATCCATTGGAAAAGGATGAATAAAAGTTTGAATTTTGAAATTTTTTATCATAAAAAGTACAGGTATACTCGGGCTTGCCGTTATTTTTGAAATAGACATCGAAAGCTCCGGGACGGCAGCTTATGATCAGTGTGAACTCTTCTTTCACAAAAGCAGGCAGGCAAACCTCTTTTCGCTCACTTTCACCGGAATATTTTACTGTGCTTGTTGAAACTGTAATGGCAGCTTCGGCACCCGGAAGGGTAAAGCAGAATCCGACTTCACCGTCCGTCATGCATACAGATGCCTCATAGGTTGCAAAGGGGAAGAACTGACAGAACAGACGCTTGATGCTGCCTTTGCTCAAGGTGTAGAGGTTATGCTCGACAGATTCTTCGCAATCCTCACTTCTCTGCATGATAGGGTAGAGATCACCGCGGGTATCGTTGATGAAATCCTTGGAAAAGGACATCCTGCCAAGCTCGATTTTTAAGTTTTTATACATGGACAGGGAGAATTTTCGTTTAAATTCGGAATATAACGGATTCACATTTTACCTCCATATTACTAATTATGCGGCTGAAACAGCTTAAAAGCAGCCTGAGACATTACATAAATATCCGAGCGCTCTTTTATAAAACTGTGTGCAGAAACAAAGCCGTTGACATCGAGCCCCGTGATGATGGCGGGCTTTCCTTTGATTAAAACAATGACAATTTCATCCTTCTCACGCTGAGGTTTGACAAGCGGATACTCTTCACGCTGAGGGGTAGATATTCCGCCGAAAGGATATAACTGCTCCCAATAGATTGTTCTGTTGTCTTTGCAGTGAATATGGGTGGATTTTGTCGCAGCCTTTTTGGATACATACACCTTGTATTGCTGTATGTCATCGTTGAAAATAACTGTCTTATATAAATCATTTTCATCAATCGTTTTACCGAAATGATTGAAGCGGTGATAGAGTGTCATGCGATCATCGGTAACACATTCCATGATATCGCTTACATCACATTTTAAAGCAGCGCAGATTCTTACAATGGTGTCGGTGGTCACAGTTTCATTTTTAGAGAGCTTTGCCAATACTCTTGTGCTCATTCCCGTGATATTCATTAAATCGGTTTTGGTCATGTCCTTATCAATTAGCAATTTCCACAGTTTGGAATAATCAATATACATATATCTGCCTCCTTTCTGCATATATTATAGCATGAAGCTGTGTTTATGTCAATAATCATTTACGAAAGTAAATGAATGATTGCATAATATGCTGAGGGAGTGCGTAAAAGACGGCTCGGATATAAAGAAACCTCCTGTCATAGATATATCATCTTCAACAGGAGGTCTGCGTTGTTACTGAATATTATTTAATATCTTTTTTTGCGTGAAGTACAATATTCACGATGATGCCGAGGATAAGCGCACATGCGATGGCGGTAAGTGTAACCTGACCGATTTTCATAGCCATGCCGCCGATACCTGCAATGAGAATAACCGATACGGTAAAGAGGTTCGCGTTATCCTCAAGATCAACCTTCTGAATCATCTTAAGACCGGATACTGCGATAAAACCGTACAGCGTGATGCAGACGCCGCCCATGACACAGCCGGGGATAGAATCAAGGAAAGCAACAAAAGGAGAAATGAAGGCGATAAGGACTGCCATAACAGCGGTGGTGGTGATGGTAGCGACAGATGCATTGCGTGTAATCGCCACGCAGCCGACAGACTCGCCATAGGTGGTGTTGGGGCAGCCGCCGAAAAATGCGCCTGCGATGGAGCCTACGCCGTCACCGAGAAGTGTTCTGTGCAGACCGGGATCCTCAAGAAGGTCTTTATCTATGACAGTAGATAGATTTTTGTGGTCGGCAATATGCTCAGCAAATACAACGAATGCAACGGGGATGTATGCAACTGCGATGGTTGCAGCGTAGGACAGATTGAAGTCGTTAACTCCCTTGAGTGCTTCAATAAATGAAAAATCGGGAACTGCGACAAATGTCTTAAGGGATACACCGTCGCTTACCAATGCCTGAAAGGGAGCGAAGTCGATAATCTTCAGAGAATCATTTCCGATTGCATAGCCGATGCCTGTGAAAACAAGACCGACTGCATAGCCTGCAAGGATACCGATGATAAAAGGAATAAGCTTAGTCATCTTCTTGCCGTAGGTAGAGCAGAGCACTACTACGAAAAGTGTAACAAGCGCGCAGATCATAGATACCCAACTGAATCCGCTCATGATGAAGGATCCGTAAGAATCGGTAGGACCGTAGGAGAATACATCCTTAATTGCAGCGCCGGCAAGGGATAAACCGATGATTGCAACCGTGGGGCCGATAACTGCTGCGGGCATGAGCTTGTTGATCCAGTTAACACCTGCGTACTTAACGACAAGTGCGATGATGACATAGACCAAACCTGCAAGTGCTGCGCCAAAGATTAAGCCAACATAACCGGCGGAAACAGAAATTGCTCCGGCGAATGCGGCTTCCATCGAGCTGATGAACGCAAAAGAGGAACCTAAGAAAACGGGGCTGCGGAACTTGGTGAAAAGCTGATAAACGAGTGTGCCGATGCCCGCACCGAACAGTGCTGCCGATGCGCTCATACCGTTGCCAACGATTGCAGGAACTGCAATAGTTGCTGCCATGATTGCAAGTAATTGCTGAATCGCAAATACAAGCATTTGCCCGAACGCGGGCTTGTCATGAATGTCGTAGACGAGTTTCTTTTCCATAAAGACCCTCCGAAATAATATTTTTGGAATACCTTTCATTCCATAAAATATATTATACCACACTCTGTACAGAATTTCAAACTTTATTTAACAAAATTCGAGTAAATAGTTTTTTTTTAAGTGGTTGGATTTTAAAATTTGTATGAGGTCGCATGGAATCATATATGAGAATGATGCAAATGGAAGAATTATACAGAATTCCAACAGGAAATTTACAGTATTCCCTTTACAACACCAAGGTGGTGTGTTACAATTAATTGGTACGGTATCGTAAATGACAATATTATGCTGAGCGCTTTGTGATGTAAAAAGATGACATATATGGCAAATAATTGATATAATTGTTCGAGCTCAGCCTGAAAATGTAAATATATCGTAAAATATTCACCCAAAATATAGCAGTATGATATGAAATTGCTGTATACTTAGTTATGGTATTGGTGCAAGAACCGATATAATATCATATCTTAGGAGTATATTTATGGTGAAAAATGATACCGTCGGTGCTCGAATTAATACGGCACACAGCAGCAGGAAGTTATTGCAGTACGAGCAAATATTCGTCACAATCTGTTACATCGCAGGAACCAAAGCATCTCAGCCGATAAAAGGGGCAGGTAGATCATGGTAAGTCTGTCATTCTATTTAATGGCAATCGACAGTGAGGAAGCCAGGGATAAATTAACACAGATCTACACCCAATATTACTCCACCATGCGTGCGGTTGCGCACAGATTCTTATCAAAACATAATTCCACGGTTGAAGAAGATATCGTACATGATTCGATCATAACGATTATCAATAATATGCACAAGATTGACATGAATGACGAAACTGCATTGAAGTGCTTTGTATGTACGGTCGTTCGTCATAAAGCAATCGATTGGATCAGACATGAGTATAGGGCAGAGTATGACGATTTTGAGCAGACCGCCTATTCGGTTGAGGATACAGATCCGCTTCCGCTCGATGCTATCGTCAGCAGAGAGGGATATGAGATCATCATTCGCTGCATCAATGAGTTGAGCGATAATTACAAGGATGTGTGCAATTTGAAATTTGTCTGTAAGATGACAGAGAAGGACATCGCATCCATCCTGGGATTGACGGTAAATAATGTAGGTGTCCGCATCATGCGTGGCAGAAAAAAGTTGATGGCTAAGATATCGGAGGCATATTATGGTAAACAAAAAACTAGATGAAGCCGTGCTTGATACCGTTCTTGAGCAGGCATTCGCAGAGGCATTCAAGCGGGATATCGCGAAAATTGAAGAAGAGAATAAAGATATGCCGGAGCATCCGAAGAAATATGTTGATATAGAGCGGGCATATTACAAGAAGATGACGAAGCCTAAAACGAGCGGCATGCTGGTGTTCCGTAAGGTTGCGGCTTGCATTATGGCAGTGCTGAGCGTGGGATTTATTACGGTGCTGGCGGTGTCGGATGTGCGTGCATCGGTATGGGATTCGGCGGTAAGTTTATTTGAGAAATATGCATCTTTTTCAACAAAGACTAAAGATAACTCATTACAATTGGGCGAATATTCTATGGGATATTTACCGAAAGAATTTGAACTTACGAAAACAAATTCTAATGAGTATATAAATGAATATACATTTTCTAATGGTGCTGATTATTTTCTCATAACAGAATATAAAACCAATGAATCAAAAATAGATTATGATTATGAAAATGGGGAATATAAAAAGATAATAATTAATGGTAATGAAGCTTTTTTAATTAGTTATTCAACAAATGATAGTATGATCATATGGTTACATAATGAAAAATCATTCTCTATAGAAGGAACAATAAATATAAATATATTGATAAAAGTTGCTGAAAATATTTTTTGAATTTGTAACAAAATGCATCTATAAATCGTATTAGTAATAAATATATATATTTAGGAGATTTATTATGTGCATTCAAAAGAAATTCAAAGTAATATTAATTAGTGTGTTAATTTTAAGTATGCTATCTTTATCTATTTCTGCTCAAATTCCTGAGTCAATATCTCCATATTGGGTACATACAAGGAGAGTTATTTTATCTCATACATATGAAAGTGGAAATGCGGAATTCTATGTTGATATTAAAGGTTTAGAGGATGTAGATTCTATTCAGAATGTTGATATTGAATTTTCTGTTGAAATCGATGATGAGTGGGTTCTACTCGCATCATGGAATAATTTATCTGTCACAGGTAATAGATTTCAATTCGAAGGAACTGTTCCTAATGTTGAACTTGGTTATACTTATCGTCTTAGCGTTTACGCAGATGTACATCGTAATGGAACCATCGAATGGTTGACCGATTATTTCGATAATACATATTAATCCATAACCAAATACCGCTTAACAACACACTTTATGATCGTACCGTGTTGCTAAGCGGTAATTTTATTGAAAATGTGTAATAAATTACCATCCAATATCGTATATAACTATAAAGGGCATAAACAGCGCGTTTATGCCCAATAATCATATCATTTTGATGAAATTATAGAAATTCGCACATCGAAGAGCAAGAATACTGAAAAAATAACATATTTCACCCTCAAGGATGAAATATCGGCGTTTACGGATATTGCATATCCGCAAGGCTGCTGCAGCAAAATTGCTGAACGGGGGTGTGAATAATGGATTATCAGTATCTGGTGATCGATTCCGAAATTAACGGACGACACAGCTATGGTATTGCCGCAGTTGTCATGTATGATGACATTCCGGCAATTCTTGACTCGATTGTAGATCTATCAACCAATGCTGCGGCAGTAGCGATGCTGGTCGAAAACTGCAACATGCTTGCGCTTGACCCGATTCATTTACGAGATGTAGTCTATGA
>JAFQEJ010000050.1 GCA_017399105.1 Clostridia bacterium | reverse complement strand
TCAGCCCATACGACACAAATCCCACGCCAAGCACGGCGAAAACGCTCCAAAGGTTGATCAGCCGCTCCCCGATGCACAGCCCGATAATGATCGAACCCAGTCCCGAGAAGATGCCCTTCAGCAGTACGATCTGCAAGGGATCCTTAGACGAAAGCTTTCGCGTGCAGTTGTTTTCAAAGCCCCAGCACACCGCCGCCAAAAGCACGAACAGCGAGCCTGCGGAAAATTTGAGACTGCTGATATCCTCAAAAGAAAGCAGCGCGCAGGACAGTACCACGAAGAAGATGCCCGCCCACAGACGGGGAGAAATTTTTTCCTTGAAGATCATCAGCGCAATGATCGCCGTCGCCACGATCTCAAAGTTATTGAGCGGCGAAGCATTTGCCGCCGTTGTGTTGTCAAGCCCGATCAGCAGAAAGATGGGTGCCGCGATATCCAGTACGATCATCGCAAGGGTATGCGGAAGCTCCGCTTTCGTGATGCTTTCTTCGGTGGATTGCATCTTCTTCTGTTTGCGGATCAGGGCGATCACGCCCATGCCAAGCCCCGCACCAACATACAAAAATCCTGCCATCAGGGTGGAGGGCATATAGTCAAGGAGCAGCTTTGAAAAAGGCGAGTTGACGGCGTACAGCGCCGCCGCAAGAATGGCTAAAAAAATGCCGTAGGTCAGTTTATTTTTCATAACAGCTTGTCAATGGCTCCTTTGAGTTGTTCAATTGCGTCCTCGTCGTTTTCCTTCACCGCGTCCACGATACAGTGGTCGATGTGATCCTTCAGAATGACCTTGCTCACGCCCGTGATCTCCGATTTGATCGCCGAAAGTTGAATCAGCACATCACTGCAGTCCCGCCCTTCCTCGATCATCTTTTTCACGGCGTTCATATGTCCGATCGCCCGCGACATACGGTTCAAAACCGCCTTGGTGTGCTCGTGTGTATGCTGTTCCATAGTGATACCTCCATATCCCCCCACGGGGGATATATTTAGTATATCACATTTTCGCAGTTTCGTCAATGCAGCGAAACAGGAATTCGAAAATTCTTTCTGATTCTCTCGGCACTGAAATGAAAATCGAAGGAAAAATAAAAGAGCCTTCTCAAGTCTGTATGGACGAGGGTGCATCCGAATAAGGATGTTATCTAAACGACCGATTGAGTGAATAACAATAAGCACAGAACTTAACTCGGAGTCCTGTGCTTATTGTCGTTACAAATGACAATTTATATTTTGTTCGATCGATATAACCATTAACAAAACTCGTGGTCTATGATGGTTTTATTCATCCTCAATAATGACATCGCCGTCATCCATAAAGGAAAGCTAAACAGCACCGTCTGAAAGCTGCTCTTTTTGCCATTATACTTTATCAGGTAAAATGGCAGTATTTCCATAAACTGTTCCGGGCAAGGAAGCGTTCTCAACTCAGAAACTGTATGAGAAACAAATACCATAAGTTCTTTCTTTTGTTCCTCAGTCAGTGCCCGATATAATTTCTGCCACTGTGCAGTCGTTCCATTTCCTTCAAAATGGTAACGGAACATGATCAACTCCCGAGGCATCGCCAATAATTCAAAGTATTCGTCGAGAGAACTGCCAAACGCTTTATAGAAGAAGTCCGATCCAGCAGCTACCACGCCTTTTGTTACTTTCAAAATGGCAGAAATTGCCTGAATGGATTTTTTCGTCCAATTTGTACCAATGAAATCACGGTCAGTACGATCAATAGGCGAATATTTCATCGGGAACGAAAATATTTGAATTCCCAACTCTCTGTTCAACTCAATATTGATGTGCAGTCGTTCATAGAGTTCTTCCGGCTTATCCTTATAATTGAAACGAATATAGTTAGAAATCTCTTTGATTCCATGATTGTGAGCAGTACGCACGGCGGCACAATATTTGTCTTTCAGTTTGATATCATCAAAAGCGATTCGCAGTGGTCTGATCGCAAGACGAACAAGTTATGCCATATTCTCGTCATTGATCTTTCTGCTGTCAACACCTTGATTGAAATCCAGATAACGAGCCTTAGCCGTTTTACTTCGATATTTTTATTTTTCAATAATCGGAGTTAGCTCAGCTTCATGTTCAAGCATATACTCGGCAAAGTTCTTCGTATCTTCTGCTCCGATAACAATAAGGTAAAGATAAAGGTAAGAAGACACCTTATACACCTACATAGAAGAGGAAGTCTGGGATGAAATTATCGAAAAGAGAATGAACCTTATTGATGCTAATATATATCTTTAAGAACAGAATTTACCCGCTCTCGGCAGTACAGAACCGAAAGAAGACAGACACATACCGCTGTGAAAATTTTCATGGCGGTATTTTTAATATTCCTTCCCCGAGGAAACCTTTTGAGATTTTGAATCTGTTACAATATACCCAGATCAAGTGTACACACTTGATCACAAAATTTATTAACTTACAGGAGACACTCTATGTTAAACATTAGAAACCTTAAAATTGATCCGTCATTCCTCGGAGAAAAGATGCTGCTGGTGGATATCACACCGGCATATGAGTACAAAGACGGACATCGTCCGGACACCGTCACCGGATACCGCTATATTGTTGCTCTGCCGGAACATAGTCTGGAAAAGCTGGGCGTGAAGATGACGGTAAACAGCTTCTGGACAAACCCGACGGATATGCCAAAGTAGAGTTCACCGGACTGGAAGTGTTTCCCTACGAAGCATAGGGCAAAACGCAAATCAGTGCAAAAGCCACCGGAATCACATTAGTTGACTGTCCCTATTACGATTCCTGCCGCAAATTTTCTTTCTTTGACATGATATCTTTCTATGAACTTCTTTATTTTCTTCTGTTCTATTCCTAGTCTCTCACCTATTTCTCGATGGGTTAATCCTTGGGCTTTCAGTTCCAATATTTCTTTCTCGTATTCCTGTATGTGTCTGTACTCTCTGGGCATAACAAAACCTCATATTGTAGTTTACTTCATTCTACCATAGGAGGTCTTTTTGTCATTGTCCGTTTTTACTGGGGCTGTTCAAATGAGACACCCCCTTTGAATATTTTCAAGTGAAAACGCAGTTTTGTTTTACATTGATATCATGCAGACATCCTTGGCAAGAGTATTTATTACATCAGCAAGCTGTTCGAATTGTGCTATGCCTTAGATGCGCGTAGCAATACAATCAATCGCCTTATCACAGGTATTTTTCCGCGCTGACATGCAGGATATTGTTCTTATTGGATGGCAGTATCCGAATCTGCTGTGAGCCATCGATCCACATGGATGTAAATCCACGCTCAAACTGCCAGCCATCCGGTAATATCATGCGAACGCTACAGTCCGCAGGTAATGTTACCGTATACAGAATATCATCTCCATCCCGCTCCCAGGCAACTTCGATCCGTCCTGCAGGTGTTTCCAGCCATCCGGACGCATCGGACAGTGATTTCATAAAATGCGGTGTCAGCGGAGCAATTCCGCCGTCATACCGTATGCCCAATACCATTTCCGGAATGGTACACAGAATATCACCGCGAAAATGATGATTGCAGGAGCTTTGCCCCCGTTCCATCGGCGAAAACAGCTCTAATAGCGCTGTTGCGCCGTATTTTACCATGTATCCATAAGACGGAAACTCCGGACGTGTGATCATTTTCCATGCAAGCTCCGCATATCCGAATTGGATCAACACGCGGAAAAGCACACGCAAGCCAAGAATGCCGCCGTCCAAAAAATCCTCTTGATCATGAATGTACTGTACCAATATTTCAACTGCCTCTATTTTAGCAGCTTCGTCCACCAAATCAAACCATATCGCAAGGGCTTGCGCCGACTGACAGCGATAGATGGTCTTTGTTCCCGATGCGTCCAGGAATTCGCGCCGTCCGGCTTCCCACAATTCTCGATACAGCGTATTCGCAAAGTTTTCATGGGCGGTCATGTTCAATTCTCTGAAAATCTCCGCTGCTTTTCTGCAATCATCGAGTGCAGTCACTGTTGAGGTAAACTCTGACGGTGCCAGAGGCTCTGAAACACTGTTGCGCGCTGACTGACACCAATCTCCCAGACCGTGAGGAATGATGCCCTGTCGGTTTCGCTGAGAACTGATATATAACAAAAAGCGCAGAATAGCATCTGCATTTTCTGACAGGATACTCCGATCATTTCGCTGTTTCCATATCTGATACGGATACTCTATGATGATACTTCCCCATAACACGCCCAGACTGTATCCCCAGCTATTGGTCGGAATTATACCGGGAATATCACCGTTTTCACGCATGCTTTTTCTAATGTTATGCAGCCATTGCCGAAAATTCCTCTCACAGCTGAAGGTGCGAAGCATCTGCTCCGCAGACAAATAAGCATCTCCTGTCCACCCGTTCTTTTCTCGGTGAGGACAATCGGTGGGAAAATGATGAAAATTGGATAAGTCGGCATTTTTCGATATTTCCATGATCCGACAAACCGTTTCATCAGAACAGGTAAAGCCTGCCCTGGTGGTTAGAGATGTGTGCATGACAACATAGGTAAGAAGCTCGGGAACTGCCTGCGCATCATCCAAACCAAACACAAGACAATAACGGAATCCGTGATAACAAAAAGATGGCTCCCAGATTTCCACAGCGTCACCGCGACAAATATACACATCCCTGTTATTATATCTGTCGGGTAAAAAGTGAAATCCGCGCAGATCCAGACCGGAATCTGATTCACGGACGGTGGTGTTTATTTCGCCTTTTGGGTTTTCTCCAAGTATCTCTCCGAACTGGAGAACGATTTTCTGTCCCGGTCTTGCATTGCGTATGGTCAACCGACAAATTCCGGCAGTATTGATTCCAAAATCATAGAGCCACCCTTCTCCCATTTCTTCCGGCGGAAGATCGAAAACCGGAAGCAGGGGAGATATTTCCGGATATATGGACACACAGCTACGACGAATCTCGATCGGCGTAATTTCACGAATAGGAACAATAGGATCGATATCATTTTCTGTAATTTCTCCACGCGGAGGGGAAAGAACACAGATCATCTTGTGCCATGTCGAATCATCGAATCCTGGCAGATTCCAACCATCTTGTTTTAAAGTGGCATCATACCATTCTCCTGCACGAAGATCATTGAAAATGACAGGCGAATCCGACCAGACAAAATCCGATGCGTCAAACAAACGGACCGAATTTTCCCCCAGTAGGGCATGACATTCGATCGCTGCCATCGGAGCACTTCTCCATCTGACATTATGCAGATCCCAAACAATGCCGCCAATCGAATTCAGCACACCGTTTCCGAGAATAAGTCCGATGACATTTTCACCTTCATTCACTACATCGGAAAGATCATAGGTATCATAATACAGCAAATGATCCGGGTTTGCCGTATAGGGAGCGAGAAGTCCTTTGGTCAGCTTTTGCCCGTTGACATATAACTGGTAATATCCCGGCGCACATATTTTAAGCTGTACTTTCCTGTGTCCGTCAATCGGAAAGCTGCAGCGCAGAAGCGGCGCAGGAATATGATTTCCAAAGTCCGCCCACGGTTTCCCGGTCGTATAAAAGCGAATCGATGAATTCATGAAATCTCATCCTTTCTAATAACATTGATCGTCAAGATAGCACAGAATCCTGATATTGTCAACACCCATAAGAAGTCCAAAACGAAAGGAGCGTAAATATATGAAAAGAATCACAGGACGACTGGCCGAAGACAAGGGCAAATACTACGCGGTAATCAATCTGCCGAACACCGACGGCAAGCGCAAAACCAAGTGGCACACACTGAACCTTGAAGCCAAGAAAGGCAACAAAAAAGAGGCACAGCACCGCCTGAATCAGATACTGGATAAGTACAATGCAGGGGATCTGTACCTCGCGGAAACGATGACACACGCCGAGCAAGAGCGCAACCGCCTCGCGAACATGGACTTGATCGACTACCTCGAGGAGTGGCTGGAGGGTCATCAGTACAACATCGAGCGGCAGACCTACCTGCAGTACAAGCGCTACATCGACGGGCATATCCGCGAATTCTTCACGCCGCTGGATCTTGCCGTGAAGGAATTGACGGGCGATGAAATCAATGATTTTTATACCTGTCTGCGCAACAAAGGGCTGAAAGGCTCCACCTGCCAGCGGTATCACAGCCTGCTGCACGTTGCCTTCAAGGATGCGGTGAAGCGGCGCGTCATCCCGGCAAATCCCGTGGATCAGGCAAACCGCCCGAAGAAGGAGCAGTACATCTCCGGCTTCTACAACGCAGAGGAGGTAAAGCAGCTGCTCGAGCTTACCAGGGATGACGAGATCTACATCCCCATCCTCCTCGCGGCGTACTACGGTCTGCGCCGAAGCGAGGTGGTTGGCGTGAAATGGTCGGCGATCGACTTCACGGAAAACACGCTGACCATCCGCCACACCGTCCACTCCACCGAGGAGGGACTCGTCACAAAGGACAGGCTGAAGACGAAATCCTCGTACCGCACGCTCACGCTGGAACCCTTCGTGCGGGAAGAACTGCTGAAGCATCGCGAGGAGCAGGAGCGGATGAAGAAGACGATGCGCTCGGCGTACTCGAAGGAATACACCGACTACGTCTGCGTGGACGCCCTCGGTCGGCTCTATGATCCCGACTTTATCTCGAACCGGTTCGGTCAGCTTCTGGAAAAGCTCAAGCTGAAAAAGATCCGCTTCCATGATCTCCGGCACTCGTGTGCGTCGGTGCTGCTTGCCCAGGGCGTGCCGATGAAGCAGATTCAGGAATGGCTGGGACACTCAGATATGAGCACGACGGCGAATATCTACAGCCATCTCGATGCCGTGAGTAAGGCGGATACGGGAGCAGCGATGAGTAAGGCGCTGGGATGAGAGGAGGGAGAGGAAAGGGCTGACCACGAAGTCAGCCCCTTGTACTATTCGACAATTTGGAATTTGTCAAATACATTTGTTGTTTCTTGCCTTCTTCAGTACAAGCTCATGCATTACGAATATAAAGTAAACGTCATAGATATGATTTATGAAACACTTTGTTGGTCACGATAATCAAATTCAATGATCTCGTTAATATAGGATTAGTGATAAACAGGCAAGTTGTTACAGACAATTGGTCGCATATGTATACCGCTTTCTCCACCGGAGATAAATCCGTTCTGGAAAAAGGAAATTCGCACCTTGACGCAGGACTGACCTTGTTGGATGAATATAACGCACTGGAAGCTCTCGCTGCTGAAGTAGGCGCAGAAATTCAGTATTGATTCTATAACCACGAAGAGAGTATTCGAAAAAGTATAGCCATATAATATATTGTGTAAAGCCATAAAAACTTCCGATCAGAAGAAACCCAGTACAGGGATCATCTTAGTGGAAGTATTTTTTAGACTCTTTTTTATTGACATATTGTTCTGCCGAAAACAGGTTGCTTTGCTAAAGCATTTATCTCACTACATCGGAAACCGGGGCGTCATCGTCCGCCAGGGCAGCTTATGCTTTTCATCTGCAAGCCTCTGTCGATTCAGCAACTCCACAGCAAGCTTGGCATACCGATGGCTCAGCGTGGTATCGCCTTCGGCAATATCAATAACTTCACAGTCGAACATGTCTTGCTTCGACGCATCCACCCCGTTGGCAACCAGGAACAGTTCCCGTTCTACATCTATCAGTAGCACAAACGCCGTCGTAAAGACATTTCGCATCTCCTCCCGCATCCGTGAGGGTACCGATTGGTTCCGCACCCGTGTCGGACAGTAGGTCGGCGTACGTGCATCGCGGCTCGCAGCCGTGATTCTGCTCGGACCCCGGCTTGCAGGAAATCGGCAGAGCATCCCGCCAGCCCGGAAGCATCCGCAGAGCATATCGGTTGTCCCACTTTGTAAGCTTCGACAGCTCGGTCATTGTCTTCGCCTCAAGCTGATCCAACGGCAGAATCTGCGCGCGGTATGTCTTTTCAATAACGGATATCGTTCCAATGTGACAATCTCTTTTTTTATCATTACACAACTTTTTTCGGGATAGATATACTTGAATTCAGTGATGAACCTTACGATTCTGCGCTGCTTTCATTTATTTCCTTAACCGAAGTTTTTATTTTTTGATTCCTGATTCTTACCGTCGGTGAAGTACCGAATTTACGTTTGAATACCTTTGAAAAATAGAGCGGATCACTGTAACCGCAGGCTTCCGATATCTGTGTTACCGAATAATCTCCTTCGCTTATCATCGCCATGGCGTATTCCATTCTGAGATCCGTAATATATTCGGTAATCGACACACTTATTGTTTTACTGAATCGATTACTGATGTATTTGTAGGAGTAGCCGAATTTCTGTGCGATTGCAACAAGTGATATGTTCGGGTTGCGGTAGTTGTTGTCAATATACCGCCGCACTTCTGTGATCAGATTGCTTGCTTTATCGGGAAGCGATCTGCGATAGACATCCGATGCGATAAATGAAAAGGTATAATACAGCACCGAATGAGAAACAAGATCGCTGTTATAAGAATCCGCACGCTCGATTGCATCTTTCCAGAAGGGTATCATATGATCATGGCCACTGTAGAAAGGCAGATCATACTGTATATGCAGCCTCTCAAACAGGGGAATCACTCTTGCACCGACAAATGTGATGTAACAGAACTCCAGTTCACCTTCATTAATGATTTTATAAGGCTTTGCGCTGAAAACAAAGAACAGATCTCCCGTCTTCAAGCTGTAAGATCTGTCCGACACAAAAAATTGACCGCTTCCCCGGGTCACAAGACACATCATATATGACGTCTTGACAATTTCACTCATACTGTGCCAATTCGCTTCATAAACAAAATTCAATACATTGATATCTGTATCTATTTCGGCGGACGGAATAAATTTGCAGATATTTTGTAAATTACAAACCATACAAACACCTCCTGTGAATAGATTATACCACAAACTTCCGATAAAGTCAAAAAGAAAGTAGATATATTCCATAATCATATAGTATTTGTCTATTTCACAAACCAAAAATGCATGATATAATAGTTTTACCGGCACGGAAACGTGCTGATAATCATTCTTCCTATTATAAGAGGTATTACAATGGAAAAGAAAATTATGAGAATTGGCATTATGGGCACTCTTCGCGGCGGATGCTATCTTGATATTTTCAAGAAAATGGATGGCGCAGTTGTTACATGCGTCTGCGATTTCAATCTCCGTTCGCTGAAGAATGTGGAGCATCTGTTGGATGATTCGATCAAGGTGTTCGACAACTTCGATGATTTTATCACCAGCGGTCTTATGGATGCAGTAATGCTCTGTAACTATTTTGCTGAGCATGCACCCTTTGCAATTAAGGCAATGGAACAGGGCATCCACGTGCTTTCCGAGTGTACTCCCGCCATTACCATGGCGGAGTGTGTTCAGCTTTGCCGTACGGTTGAAAAGACCGGATGCAAGTACATGCTGGCTGAGAACTATCCCTTCTTTGCCTGCAATATGGATATGAAGCGCCGCTACGATTCGGGAAAGATGGGTCGTGCGCTCTTCTGCGAGGGTGAGTACAATCATCCTGCGGATGCCTATACAATTAATATGCTTGGTCCCGGACGTCTGCATTGGCGCAATTGGTGTCCCAGCACCTATTATCTGACTCATTCTATGGCTCCTATTCTTTACATCACCGGAAACGAGTTGAAAGCGGTAAATTGCAAGAATGTCTTTGCTCCTGAAGTAAAAAAAGGAACCGCTGTTACAGTCGGCGATCTTGTGGCCGTCATGCTCTGCGAGATGAAAGACGGCTCTCTTGCCCGTATTGTTGGATGTTCTGGATGGGGTGGTCACGGAAACTGGTACCGTATCTGCAGTGAAAACGGTCAGATGGAAAACATTCGCGGTACGCTGGATCAGGTAAGAGTACAGTACAACGGCTGGCAGGTTCCCGAAGGAGAGAACGAGATAGCCATCCATTCCGTAAAATGGTTTGACGACGAAAAGATGAACAGCCTCGCAACCAATGCCGGACATGGCGGCGGCGACTACTGGGCAGCATACTATTTCACCAAATATGTGAATGAGGATGTCGAGCCCTTCTTCAATGTTTACCGTGCGGTATCCATGTCGGCAGCTGCCATTCTCGCGCTCAGAAGCTCGCTGAACAGCGGCGTTGAGTATAAGATTCCCGACTTCCGCAATGAAGAGGAGCGCAAGGTATGGGAGAACGATAACGATTCTCCGTTCCCCGATGAGAACGGCAATGCAACCATGCCCTGCTGCAGCCATCCCGATTTCAAGCCGTCCGAAGAGGATTACGCTGCTGCCGAGCGTGACTGGAGAGAAGCGGGACTGATTACAGACTGATAGATTCATACAGTATCCTGAGCACAACAGCATTGTACGATCAATATTTATTTTACAGAGAGGTGTAAAAAATGGATAAAGTAAAGGTTGGCGTCCTTGGTGTGGGACGCGGCGGCTCTATGATAGAGTACGCAAAAATGGCCAGCAACGCTGAGCTTGTCGCAATTTGCGATAAGTGGGAAGAAGGCCTCGAATCCCGCCAAAAATCGAACGAAGGTTTGGAGATCCAATACTTCACCGATTACGATGAATTTTTGGAAAAAGGCGGCATGGATCTGGTCATTCTTGCAAACTATGCCAATGAACATGCGCCTTTTGCAATCAAGGCACTGAATGCCGGATATCATGTATACTCCGAGGTTCTTCCCTGCCAGACGATGAAAGAAGCGGTTGAGCTTGTGGAAGCGGTTGAGCGTTCCGGAAAGGTATATTCCTTTGGCGAGAACTACTGCTATTTTGATTGCAATCTTGAGATGAAAGCACGTTTTCGCAAAGGTGAAATCGGCACCTTCGAATATGCCGAAGGCGAATATATTCACAACGGTGAATATGCATGGCCGAGTCTGACCTACGGTGATCCCGATCACTGGAGAAACACGGTGCATGCATTCTTCTACTGCACCCACTCCCTCGGTCCGATCGTTCATATTACCGGTCTTCGTCCCACAAAAGTTACCGGTTTTGAGATGCCTGTTACCGATATGAACTACCGCTGCGGCTTTAAAAGCGGTATCGCCGGTGTCGAAATGGTAACATTCGAAAACGGCGGTATTTGCAAATCGATCCACGGAGCACTCTCGATGATGAGTGTTGCCTATATGATTTACGGCTCCAAAGGCAGATACGAAACCGCAAGAGTAGCCTCCAAACAGGGAAACTGGGGTAAAATCTATGCGCATTATGTGCAAAACGAGGGTGATAATCCCCATGAGAAGTTGATCGAAGAAACGCTCTGCCCTTCCTACTTCGGCAATGATTTCACGATAGGACACGGAGGTGCCGACTATCGAATTCTTTGGAATACCATGGAGAAAATCAAGGGAAATCCCGACGCCGATATCATCGATGTCTATGAAGCACTTGATATGTATCTCCCGGGTATGTTTGCTTACCGTTCTGTTCTCAACGGCGGCATTTCTATGGATATCCCCAATCTCCGCAACAAGGAGGAACGTGATCAGTGGAGAAATGATACTACCTGTACAGATCCCAAGGTTGCCGGAGACATGCTTGTTCCGAGCTATTCAAAAGGAAACCCCGAGATTGACCCCGCAGTTTATGACAAAATGAAAAAAGAATGGATAGCAGCTCTCGAAAAAGAAAAAGAAAAAGCAATGAAAAAAGATATTTAAAGAAAAACAAATGGGATGCCATGCCCAAACAGGCATCCCCAACCATCAATTCATACGGAGGTAAGAAAATGAAACGTACATTGTGCGCAATTCTGGCGCTTATCCTCGCAGTATCCATGTTCAGCTGTTCCTCGGATGACGGCAGCGTAATTGAAACAAGCGCTCAGACAACAGCACCCGCAACACCTGAAACTGAAGTGGTCGAAACCGAAGAACCCGGCCTTCCCGAGCCCGATCTGCCCTACGAGACATATGAAGGTGAAGAATTTATCATGATGTCCCGAATCGACGATGCATATACCGTACCGTATTTCTATGTTGAAGATCAGAACGGTGAGCTTGTCAATGACGCAGTCTATAAACGAAATCTCGAAACCGAAGAAAAGTTTGGGGTAGACATTGTCGGAAGAGACGATGCCGCACCGTATGATACGGTCGCCAAAGCAATTTCGAGCGGAGATTTCGTATGTCATGTGTTCTGGGATAAATATCTCCTGCTCTTCCCGGAAGCGATGGAAGGATATTATCTCAATCTCAATACCGTTCCGCACCTGAACTTTGATGCCGACTATTGGGACACCAATATCATCCGTGACCTTCAGATCATGGATAAGCTCTATCTGATGAACAGCGATATTTATATGTATTTTGATTGTCCCCGTTTTATTTATTTTAATAAAGGATTAATCAATCAATATCAGCTTGAAAGTCCCTATGAGCATGTGCACAATAACACATGGACGCTGGATACATTTGCGGAAATGTGTAAAGCTGTAAATGAAGATCTGAACGGTGACGGAAAATTTGACAACCAGGACCGATTTGGTTTATGGTATGAAAGTCCTCAATACTTTTTGGTCGGTGCAGGAATTGAATTTAGTACCGTAAACAGTGAAGGTATTCCTGAGGTCAATCAGCCCGATGAAAGAAGCGTTGCTGTTCTCGAAAAGCTTAAGCGCATTGTTACAAGCACCGAATACTCTCTGGATATAAACAAAACCGCAGCAGGTGCTGATACAAAAGGACTTAATATTTTCGATTACGGAAGAACCCGGTTTGCAGCCGATTATTTCCTTTTTGTTCAGAACGGTGCCGGTTGTACCATTCAATTTAAAGACATGGAAAGCGACTACGGAATCGTTCCCAACCCCAAATTCGACGAAAATCAGGAAGATTACTATCACTTAATGGATCCCTATTCATATGCCATGTCGATTCCCAATAACAATACAGAGCTTGATAAGACCGGTATGATTCTTGAATGGATGTCCTGGAAGTCTAATCAGCTGGTTATTCCTGCTTATTATGAAATAACCCTCTTCACCAAGAGATTCCGCGATGAAGAGGCCAAGAATATGCTGGAAATTGTAAAATCATCTGTAAGATATGATATTTCCTATTTCTCCGGCATGGATGTTATAAGCACATACGGAAATTCAATCGCGAAAGGTAACCTGATTTCATCTTTTGAAAAACGTCAGAAGTTATTTAATAAGCAGATTCAAAAAATTATCGATAAGTTTGAAAAGATCCAACACTAAGCCGTAACAGCGAAAGAGCAGGCTGTTATACAGACGCTCGAAAAAGCTCCCCGCCCCACTCGAATGAGGCAGGGAGCTTTTGTCATGAGTAAATACGAAAAGAGTGCAATCGCAAATAGGACATTTGCAACAATCCCTTTTGATTCATCATGTTCAAAAAAGCGGCTTGATTGAAAATCAAGCCGCTTTGGCGGAGAGAGAGGGATTCGAACCCTCGTGTGCTTTTGGCACAAACTGATTTCGAGTCAGCCCCGTTATGACCGCTTCGATATCTCTCCGTATTCACATTACCTAAACATCATACCACAACTTCAAGAAAAAATCAAGCCTTTTTTCAAAAATTCTGATAAACATCATTAATAATATTCACCTGCCCCATTCGATTGTGCAATGCATGCACAGCAAAGCTTGACATATCGCTTTTTTACCGATATAATGTAATCAAACGCTTTTTCATAAAATGAAAGGATAACAGAATCATGACCGAGGTAGTAGCTGCCCTGATATGGCATGAAAATCAATTCATGATCTGTCAACGCCCTGCACACAAGGCGAGAGGACTCCTCTGGGAATTTGTCGGCGGCAAAGTGGAGCCCGGCGAATTAAAAGAAGAGGCGCTCATCCGCGAATGTAAAGAAGAGCTTGCTGTCAAGATTGAGGTAGGTGAGATGTTCATGGAAGTCCTTCACGAATATCCGGATCTCACAGTCCATCTGACTCTCTTCAATGCAGTCATCGCTGAGGGATTTCCGCAAAGGCTGGAGCATAATGACATTGCATGGATTACACCGAATGAAATTCCAAACTACAGCTTTTGTCCGGCTGATGAGGAAATTCTGAAGGAGATTATACGAAAATACGGTCAATAAATTGATTATTAATTCATTTACAAAGAATAAATAATGCGCCAACCATGATTATAAAAGGAGACTTCAATCATGCGTAAAAATTTCGGAGCCAAGCCTTGGCTGTATCCTATGCCTGTACTGATCATCGGCACATATGATAATGATGGAATCCCCAATGCAATGAATGCAGCCTGGGGCGGTATTTATGACACCAATCAAGTGATGGTTTGTCTTTCGGAAGATCATAAAACTACTGAAAATATCAAGTCAACCGGTGCCTTCACCGTCAGCTTTGCAACTGCCAAAACGGTAATTCTCTGCGACTTTGTCGGTATTGTTTCGGCAAAAGAGTTTGCCGATAAATTCGCGAAAGCAGGATTCCATGCAGTAAAGAGCGAATATATCAATGCTCCGATCATCGAAGAGCTGCCAATGACCGTTGAATGCAGGCTGCTGAAATTCAACGAAGACGGAATCTGTATCGGTGAAATCGTAAATGTATCTGCCGATGAGAGTATCCTTGATGAGCATGGAACAATCAATGTCAAACGCCTTGATCCTATCATTTATGACGGTGTGACCCATGTATACTGGAGCTTCGGTGAGAAGGTTGGTCAAGCATTCTCGGACGGAAAGAAGATCAAATGAAGTCAATACTGATTACAGGTGCATTCGGCGGTATGGGATACGCCGCAGCAAAAGAGCTCAGCGCCCGAGGATATCAAATTTTTGCGTTGGATTGCAAGCTTGGTGAAGCAGAGGAAAACATCATCCCAATCAAAGGGGATATCACCTCAGAAGAGAGTGTACGAAAATCTTTTGATACAGTACGAAGCTATACTGACAGCCTGTATGCCATCCTACATTTTGCCGGTGTTTATATACTCGATTCTCTGGTCGAAATGGAAAGCGAAAGTTTTCGACATATCTTTGATGTGAATATGTATGGCGCTTTTCTCATCAACAGAACCTTTCTGCCGCTTCTCAAAAAGGGCAGCCGTATACTGATCACCACAAGTGAGCTTGCACCACTGGATCCCCTTCCCTTCACCGGTATTTATGCGGTAACCAAAGGTGCACTTGATAAATATGCATATTCTCTCCGCATGGAGCTGCAGCTGCTGGGAATTTCGGTCTCCGTACTCCGTGCGGGAGCAGTTGATACGGGAATGCTCGGTATTTCCACCGATGCGCTGGATCGTTTCTGCAGGAAAACACAGCTCTATCCCTGCAATGCCGACCGCTTCAAGAAAATCGTAAACCTTGTCGAGGCAAGGTGCATTTCACCCGAGAAAATTGCGAAAAAAGCTATACAGATTTTCAACAAACGAAATCCGTCTTTTACTTACTGCATCAACCGAAATCCGCTTTTACTGCTCATGAATATTCTGCCTAAGCGGCTGCAGCTGTGGGCGATTCGGAAGATTCTGCGCTGAGGTGTGCAATGAATCTTTCGACAGTATGATTCATGCGATTATCGATCTTTTTCGGCTCTAATATACAGCATTATAACATGTATCGGAGGAAAACTATGTCAGAATTTTTAGCATCTTTACATCCCATCGCGGTATGCTTTCTTGTTTGCGCCGCGAAAATTATTGAAATTACAATCCAGTCGCTCAAAACCTGTATGATGGTCAAGGGACAGCGCGCAAAAGCAGCGGGACTCGGATTTTTAGAGTGCTCCATCTGGGGCTTGGTTGTCTCGACAATCATCGGAACATTGGGTGACAATCTTTTTCTGCTGCTGTTTTATTGCATCGGTTACGCCACAGGACTCTTCCTTGGGTCCACCATTGAGAATAAAATCGCGCTCGGTACATCCAATCTTGAATTGATCGCCAATGATGAAAACACCGAAAAAATCATCGAATATTTAAAAGAACATGACCGCGGATACACTGTTTTCGACGGACGTGGCTCTACCGATAAGATGAATATGATTTTCATTGTTCTTCCCCGCCGCGAAACTCCCTCTGTACTGAAGGACATCCGCACCATCTGCGAAAATAAGGTTTTTGTTGTTGCATCCGAGGTCAGCAAATACGCGGGAGGCTACGGTATGGTGAAGTGAGCTTCTTCTCCCTTCAAGTACGAACTCTTAAAAATCTCTTCTTTCTATGATTCAAAGCATTTACAGGAAGCAGAATATATCCCTGCACTTCTGTTATACCACCGAAATTTTCCGATCAATAACCACAATAATTCATGCTCCTTCTGCAGTGAAATAAATTGCGGCAGGAGATTTTTTTCCTTCAAATATATCGATAAGTTGCACAGTACATTACCGCAAATATAATTATTTTATAATAAAACAGCGGTATAATCTCAATAATCGAATTATTTCCATCACATATTTATACAATCTTAAAATTGTACCATTTTATTCAAAATATATTCTATTAATAAAATTATTTTTGTGATATTATGATATATAATCATAATATGATTTCAAGAAAGCGGTGATACTTATTTTTGAGATATCAACAATAACCCGTGAAAATTATGACATCATTGTCGTAGGCGGAGGAATCGCCGGAATTGCAGCATCGGTAGCTGCCGCGAGGGAGGGAGCTGCTGTGCTCCTGCTTGAAAAGCAGGTCAATTTAGGAGGTCTTGCGACGGGCGGCTTGATCAGTTGGTATGAACCCCTTTGCGATTCACAGGGGCATCAGATAGTGACCGGTATTGCAGAAGAGCTGATCCGACTCTCGGTACGGGATTGCTTTGACTGCTTACCGAAAGAATGGGGCGGCACAGAAAAAAGCGCTCCTCGCCGCAATCGGTATTGCACACGCTATTCCCCTACGGTTTTCGCGCTCGCTTTGGATGAATATGTACTGTCAAACGGAGTGAAAATCCTGTTTGACACCTACGGTACATATCCTGTCATGGAGGAAAATATCTGCAGGGGTATTATAACCGAAAATTCAGACGGACGCTCATTTTATCCCGCACAGGTTGTGATTGATACCACCGGAGATGCTGCGATAATGCACCGAGCGGGCGTGCCCTGCAGAGAAGGTGAAAACTTTCTGTCCTACATTGTGCATGATATCGAATACAGCCACGCTATAAAAATGCTCAATGATAACCAAATATGGGCTATCAGAAATTGGGTCAACTGCGGCAGTGACATGTCGGGCAACGGTCACCCGGAAGGAATGAAGAAAATCAGCGGTATCCATACGGAGGAGATCACCGAATTTATGATTGCAGGCAAGCTGCGTATGCTGGATCGTATTCGTAATCGAGACCGTTATTCATATGATATCATGAGTATTCCGTCGATGCCGCAGCTCCGCACAATACGCCAGATCATCGGAGACAGTAATTTTAAAGCAATCAACGGAAATTGTGTTCAGGATTCTATCGGACATACCGGCGACTTCCGTATGTCAGAAAAATTCGTGCGCAATGTTTATGATGTCCCACTCTCTGCACTTTATAACTCAAAATTTCCCAATCTTCTTGCGGCAGGCCGCATCATATCTGCCCCTGACCATGATGACTGGGAAGTAGCACGTGTTATCCCCACATGTGCCCTTACGGGTGAAGCCGCAGGCAAGGCTGCTGTGCGCTATATAAAAACCCAAAGCTGATCATTGTAATATAAATTTTAATCAGGAGAAACACAGAATTTGCACTTCATTCCATATTACAGCTGTAAGCCGCAGATTTTCTGTATATTCCTGCTGACTGAGGATAATTATGCAACATTTAATTACTGATATTCAACGCTTTTCCCTCAATGACGGACCGGGTATCCGTACAACAGTTTTCTTTAAGGGATGCAATATGAGGTGTGCCTGGTGTCATAACCCCGAAACCCTTTCTCCATCTCCCGATCTTATGTTTTATCCCTCTAAATGCATCAGCTGCGGCAAGTGCTTCACTGCCTGCAGCGTCGGTGCTCACATACTCGAAAACGGTCTGCATATCATCGACCGTAAGCTTTGTAAGAAATGCGGCAAATGTACCGAGATCTGTTATGCCGAAGCGCTGGTCATGAGTGGGCGCGAAATGACTGTCGATGAGATTCTTTTTGAAGTCTGCCAGGACAAGGCATATTATGATGCCTCGGGCGGCGGTGTTACCCTTTCGGGTGGAGAAGTATTGTGCCATACGGATTTTGCTGCCAAGCTTGCGAGGGCATGTCATGAAGAAGGCATCCGGGTTGCGGTTGAAACCAATCTCTCCCTGCCGTATGATCATATCCGACCGCTTCTCTCCGAAGTTGATTTGATTATGGCAGATTTAAAATTATACGATGAGGAGGAACATAAAAAACACACCGGCTTGTCAAATAAAAACACGATCGAAAATATTTTAAGCATCAGAGATATTCCCATGATCATCCGTACCCCTCTCATCGACGGAATTACCGCAACAAAGGAAAATCTGCGCGCCATTGCCGGGCTGCTTGAAGGTAAGGAAAATCTGATCTATTATCAGCTGCTCAATTTCAATCCTCTCGGCGCGTCTAAATATGAAAGTCTGGATGCCGCAAACAGTTTTTCAAACCTTATGCCTTACAACGAAGAAGAGATGAGTGCGTTCGGAGAGATGCTTTCGGATATCAATATCAGGGTAAAGGTAGGTGAATAACATGTCGGAAATACAATTTATCAATACATATCCCGCAGATAAATACTACACATATGATGAGCGAATTGCACTTCTTCGTGCTCGGAAGATAAATCAAACCGAGGAAAAGGCGAAAAACGGCGGCGCCAACGAGGATGATTACGGCTTGATTGAACAGGATGTATATAAATTTGAGCTGCAGCCCAATCACGAAAACGGCTCAATTTACGGCTACCGTGCATGGTCGGAAAACTACTCCCGTCTCATTCACAACCATCCCCTTTACTGTGACCCCATAGATGCATTCGTCGGAAAAGGCTTTCTGTTTATGGAGCGCCTTCGTCCCAAGCAATGCAAATGGAATCCCGATTATCCTTACGATGATTTAAAAGAAGTGTTCGCCAAGTACGATATCATTTCAGGCATAGATAACTGTCACCATTTTACTCCCGATCTGCAGATTGGATTTGATCTCGGATGGGGCGGTATTCTCGATCTTTTAAAGTCTGAGCGAGAAAAGCATGACGACAGCCATCATGAATTCTACGATGCTGAGATTATGGTGGTTACAGAAATTATCGGTTTCTTAAATCGTATATCCGACGAGCTGGAAAAACTTTCAAAGCTCGAGAAAAACAAACAGCTGTCTGAAAATCTTTCCGAAATGTCCCGCATAAACCGCAATGTGGCAGCAGGCAGACCGCAAACCTTCCGAGAGGCAATCCAATGGCTCTGCTGGTTCAGTATGCTGTCTCGTACATACAACAGAGGAAGTGCCGGCGGACAGCTTGATGAAATGCTTCGCCCTTATTACGAGCGTGATATCAAAGCAGGTATACTCACCGACGATGAAGCGGTATTTTATATGGCGTGCCTCTTCCTGCAGGACAGCCGATATTTCCAGCTTGGCGGTCCCGATGAAAAGGGGAAGGATATGACATCAAGGGTATCTTATCTCGCCCTTGAAGCCGCTGATAAGATAAATATTGCCTGTAATCTCACCATTCGTGTTCATGATGCAATGGATGAGAATTTCTTCATCAAATCGGTGGAATATCTGTTCAAAAACAAGCAGGGCTGGCCTCGTTATTCATCAGATAATGCTCTTGTTGAGGGCTTCATGAAGTGCGGATATTCCATGGAGCTGGCACGACGCAGAGTGGCGGCAGGGTGCCATTGGATGTGTATTCCGGGTATGGAATACACCATGAATGATACTGTAAAAATTAATCTGCTCCGCACATTTGAGGTTGCATACGAGGAGATGATGAGCGGCAGTGAGCCCTCGGTCACACGTCTGTTCGAAATATATAAAAAACATTTGAAAATTGCCGTGGACGCTACAGGAAGAGGCATTATGCACCATCTCAGGTATCAAACCAAGAGCCAACCTGAGCTGATTCTCAATCTGTTCCAGCACGGACTGATTAAAAAGGGAGTCAACATCACCGACGGCGGCGCCAATTACTACAATATGTGCATGGACGGCAGCGGTCTTGCTGTGGCAGCTGACAGCTTTGCAGCGCTTGAACAGCGAATTGAGAGAGAGGGTAAGCTGACCTATGCTGAGCTTGATGCACACATCAGGGCAAATTATGAAGATTACGACGGCGAATATATACGCCAGCTCATGCTTCACAGCCAACGCTACGGAGGCGGAAACAGCCTTGGTGATGAATGGGCGGAAAAAATCAAGGATGTATATACCGAATATGTCCGCGATCTCTGCCGTGAATATCCGGGCATCAATTTCATACCTGGATTTTTCTCCTGGTCAAACACCATTTTGCTCGGAAAGAGCGTTGGTGCAACGCCGAACGGCAGAAAGAGGGGGCAGCCGATCAACCACGGCGCGAATCCCTGCAGCGGCTTCCGTCCCGATGGTGCAGTTACCTCCATGTGCAACAGCATAGCGAGAGTACAGCCCGGTTACGGAAACACCGCGCCGGTACAGCTTGAGATTGATCCGGGCATTGCAAACGATGAAGAAGGAATCCGCAAAATGGCTGCAATGATCAAAACGATCATGAACACCGGCAACACGCTTCTCAATATCAATATCATTGATACCGATAAAATCTTAGAAGCACACAGGGATCCACTTAAATATCCCGATCTTGTCGTGAGAGTCACCGGCTTCACAGCCTATTTCGCCATGCTCTCCCCCGATTTCAGACAGCTTGTAGTTGATCGGGTCACATCGGTAAATCCAAGACAGCTGAATCAAAAGAATTTTGATATAGAAAAGGAGAAATAAATATGATTACCAAAGGCGGACAATATTTGTCAATGGAAAAAATCGACACTGCAGTAAACGAGATGAGAGCCTTACCCATGTGTGTAGGCGAAATTCCCGGAACGCAAACCTATCACATAACAATTCCTGCAAATGAAACCTTTACGCTTCCCGTTGACGAAGCACATTACAACATTTTCATCCTCGTCGAAGGTGAATGCACCATGCGCTCTGACGGAATAACTGCCGAATTTGCGGAAAGAGTTACATTCGTTCCCGCTCCCGAAAAGATTATGACACTCACTGCCTCCACAAATGTTCAGCTTGTACAGATTGCGTGGGATATCACCGAGGAAGATATCAAGCTCCGCGCCGAGTATGGAACACAGTTCCCTCTCATTCAGCCGTATGCCACAGCAATTCAGTACGTGGATCCCAACAAAAGCCCTAAGACCATCAGCAGAATGATGATTCCTCATAAGATCATTCCCCGATTTGCAATCGGCTCGGTGGAATCATACGGCTATGATTATGTTAAGCCCCATTCTCATCCGATGCTTGACCAATATTTCTTCTCCTTCCCCGAAAACAATATGAGCCTGATCATCAACGAAGAACACATCCCCATGGACGGAAACGTGATGGTGCATATTCCTCTGGGTGCTGAGCATGGTGTTGAGGTAACAGGCACCGACCATCTGCACTATATGTGGATTGATTTCCTTCCCGATAATGAAGCAGGTCTCAAACGTCTTGATGAGCGCCATAAGCCTACCGGAACGGTCAGAGATCTTGAAAAAGAAGATAAATTCCGCAATAACGATCAATAAGATGAAAACCATAAATCTGACACAACCGATCAGGCTTATAACCTCCCGTGCATGGCGTACCTATCTTGGCGGAAGCATGATATCCACATTACACGGCGAAGCAGGAAAAGATAGTCATTTTCCCGAAGAATGGCTGATGTCCACCGTTGCTGCAAGAAACAGCGGAAGAGAGCATATTGTGGAAGGCATCAGCCGAGTGGCAGGTACCGACCTGACCCTTGACGAGCTTGTCAATGCAGCCCCCTCCATGCTTCTCGGTGAGCAGCATGCTGCAAAATACGGGAATAGCCTTGGCGTACTTGTAAAACTGCTTGATGCTGCAGAGCGGCTTACGCTTCAGGTGCACCCCACAAGAGCGTGCGCAAAAAAGCTTTTCAACTCTGAATTCGGCAAAACCGAGTGCTGGCACATCATCGGCGAGCGAAAAATTAACGGCGAAGCCCCCTGCATCTATATTGGATTTCGCGAGGGAATCACCCGTGAAAAATGGAAGCGCTGTTTTGATGAGCAGGATATACCCGCAATGCTGTCATGTCTGCACAGAGTAGAGGTTAAAAAGGGAGATACTTTCATTATCCGAGGCGGTGTGCCGCACGGCATAGGCGCGGGCTGTTTCCTGATTGAAATACAGGAACCGACCGACTATACTGTCAGAACCGAGCGTGTAACACCATCCGGTCTTGCAGTTGCCGATTTTATGTGTCACCAGGGACTTGGCTTTGACCGAATGTTTGATTGTTTCGCATATGACGGTGCAAATTTCGAGGACACCCTGTCCCGTTATCGCGTCGAGCCGATATGTGAAAAAATGGACGGATATACCGTAAAACATATTATATATCGGGAAATTACCGACATGTTTTCACTGGATATGGTTACCGTAAATTCTTCAGCAGTATTTATAAATAAGTCTTTTTTCGGTATTTATGTAATGTCGGGAAAAGGAAGAATCAACGGTGAGCCGATAACAGCCTGTGACCACTTCTTTATTCCCGCATCCTGCAAAGAAGTCATAGTTGATGCAGCTGAGGACGATCCGATCTCATTTATACAATGCTTCGGTCCGCAGTTATAATTCTTATGCAGCAAGTAAAAAATATAGAAAAAAGGTTCCGGAAACGATTACCGGAATCTTTTTTTCATAGTGCAGTATACGGTACTTACCCGTTACAGGCAACAAAAACGGTCTTATTTTCGTTTGGGAAAATAAGACCGTACAGATAAATATTATTTATGTCAAATATTATACAATTATTTCAGCTTGATCAAGGCAAGCACAAGATGCCAGATTTTCTCCACCGAGGCAAGCCCCAGCTTCTCATCGGGCGTATGGATATCGTATGCATTCGGACCGATGGAAATGGCATCGAGGGATCCACCGAGTGCTGCGATCTTGCTTTTGATAATGCCGCACTCAAGACCGGCATGAAGAGCGCGAACCTTAGGATCGGCATCAGCGCCGAAAACAGCCTTGTAGGTTTTGATAAAATCGCGCTGCAGCCTGGAATTCTTATCATATTCCCATCCGGGATATCGTGAACCCGCATCAAGAGTTGCTCCTACTACCTTCGCAAGCTCGTCAAAATCGAATCGCATAGCATCCATCACACTCTCAACCGAAGAGCGCGCCGAGCAGTTGAGACGTATCTTCTCTTCAGTCATGGTAATCACACCCGGATTAACAGAGGACTCCACAAGCCCTGCCATTGTGGGCGACATGGTGCGAATTCCGTAAGGCACAATCGAAAGCAGACTGATCACACGACCGCTGTCCTTATAGGTAAGCATCTTTTCATATCCCGAAGCCTTAGAAACGCGCAGCTTAAAACCCTTATCTGCGGATGAAAGCTCATGACGGATGATCTTCTCAAGCGAAGCAGCCTTTTCCTTCACCGCATTGATATCGAGCGGCGAGATCACCGCTTCACATTCGCGGGGGATGGCATTGGTTTTGCTGCCGCCTTCAATGTGGATTAGATTGAAGGGCTGATCATGATAAAGCGTTGTCAGCACGCGTCCCATCAGCTTGATCGCGTTGGCGCGTCCAAGGTGAATATCTGCTCCCGAATGACCGCCTGCAAGACCGGTGATCTCCAGTTTGATCGGCTTATTACCCAGCGGAACCGTTTCGTATTCCAGGTCAAAGGCAAGTCTCATTCCACCGGCACAGCCGACGATTGCCTCACCCTCTTCTTCGGAATCCAGATTGATCAGACGAGCAGCAGTCACGCAGCCGTAATCGAAATTTTCGGCGCCGTCAAGTCCTGTCTCCTCCTGTACGGTAAAGAGGCACTCCAGCACAGGATGCTCGATGGTATCATCGGCAAGGATTGCAAGCATCAACGCCACCGCAATGCCGTCATCCCCCCCCAGCGTGGTTCCCTTTGCCTTGAGCCAGCCATCTTCAATATAAAGCTTCAGCGGGTCATGCTCAAAATCGTGAACCGTGTCCTTGTTCTTTTCGCAGACCATATCAGTATGCCCCTGCAGCATAACTGCGGGGCAATCTTCATAACCGGCAGTTGCAGGCTTGCGGATAAACATGTTGTGAAGCGCGTCGCGCCTATACTCCAGCTTATGATCAATAGCAAACTGCTCGATATAATCTGCTACACCCTTTTCATTTCCCGAGCCGTGGGGAATCGCGCAGATGTCCTCAAAATAGCGCAGAGCCGCCGCAGGCTGATATCCTTCAGTGATGTAATTCATGTCAAATCATCCCTTTCTGCTCGTCGGGAGTATCTTCACTCTCCATGCTCTGCTGTTTGGATAACACCCATTCTACGGTAGTTTCCAGTCCTTCCTCGGTCTTGTCAAATTTTGCTTCGTCCAGCATCTCGCTCTTTTCATAGCAGAATTTACCAAGCCATACCGAGACGGTAAGTCCTTCTTCATCGGGAGCAATCCGGAAACGAAAATCTCCCGAACTTCCTGTATAAATATTCTTATTCTCAAAAAAGCCGATGGCAGGCACACCGTATGCAAGCATGAGTTTTTACTCCTTAACTGTTATGATATAATCATACTCTATGTGCAAGGCGCGGAAATAAACGCTCTTTGAATTTTTTGTGAACATTCCCTCGCTTGTTTATTATAGATATATTGTATACAGCATTGACATTCTATAGATTATGATATATAATGTTAGTTGTTAACATAAATCATATTATTATATCACACAGAAAGGACACTCAATCAAATGAAAAAATGTATATCCTGCCTGCTGTTATGTTCTCTTATACTTTCAACACTTACTGCCTGCGGACAGTCGGCTGACACAGATGTAACAGACGAAACCACAGCAGCACCTATAACAGAGGCAGTTGAAACCGCTGATCCCACAAAGGATGAATATGGCCGTGACATTGTGAAGTCTTCCATCCCCGATGATACAGATTTCGGCGGTGCAGAGCTGACAATTCTTCTCCGTGATCGCCTTGACGGTATCGAATACGAGTATGAATTTATAGCTGAAGCCGAAAACGGTGATCTGATCAATGACGCTATCTTCAAGAGAAACCGTGAAACCGAAGAAGATCTTGGTATCACCTTTGAGCATATCTCAGGCTTCGGCAATCCCGGTGAATATCAAAATGTTCTCAATAAAAGTATCCGTGCCCGCGACGGTGCTTATGACATTGCCGCATATTATGCCTATTTCGGAAGCGCATGGGCAATCAACGGATTCTTCTACAATCTGCTCGATCTTGATTACCTGGATTTTGAAAAGCCCTGGTGGAACCGAAGCTTTGTTGATGAAATGACCATTTCGGACACCCTCTATGCTGCCGTGGGCGATGTTTCCCTGACCAGTATCAACCGTGTATATGCCATGTTCTTCAACAAGGTTCTGGCAGCAGAATACTGCCCCGATGTCAATTTCTATGATCTCGTTCGTGAGGGAAAATGGACAATTGATACCTTCGCAGAGCTGAACAAAGGGCTTTATAATGATATCAACGGCAATTCCGAACGTGATGACGACGATTTCTACGGTTGGGCAACCTCCGCAAGCGCCATTCCGGTCGACGGACTGCAGGTTGCCCTCGGTCTGAATATCACAGAGTCAGACAGTGACGGTATGCCGACCTTTGTATATGGCAATGAGCGCTCAGCTACCGCATACGAAAAAATCTATGATCTCTATTTCCACAATCCCGGTGTTCAGGGCAATCCTTACGGCGGTGAATATGTAGAGCTTTGCTCCAGAAAAATGATGAACGGCAGTACCCTCTTCCTTGTTCAGATTTTCAAGGAAACAGATCTTCTTCGCGACATGGAGGATGACTACGGCGTGCTCCCCATCTTCATGCTGGATGAAAGCCAGAACGGTTATTATACCACCTCACACGATGCGTTCTCTCTGATCTCCATTGTGTCCACCTGCGAAGCTCCCGAAATTGCAGCAGCAGCCCTCGAAAAGCTCTCGGAAACCTCCTATAAATATGTGACACCGACCTACTTTGAAGTGGCACTGAAAACAAAATATGCCCGCGGTGATGAGGATTCCGAAATGTATGACATCATCATTGAAGGAAGAACCTACAATTTCGGCATGGTAATGTCCTCCTCCTGCGGAAATATCGCACAGCTTTGGCGAACTATGCTCGACGGACAGCAGAACAATTTTGTTTCCTCTGTGGAACGTCAGACCAAGAGTATCACCAAGCAGATTGAAAAGCTGGTAGAAAAATTTGAAAAGCTCGCTGCCGAAGCTTAACATGAACACAAAGGCTGTCTCGTGAAAACGAGGCAGTCTTTTAATTTTGTCAATATTGTGATGAATTATGTAAATATCGTTACAGCACAAAAGTCTTGGCTCATGATATAATATTTTCAGCAATATTATACAGAAATGAGGGCATCTTATGAAAAAAACTGTTTCGCTTATACTCCTTCTTTCTATGCTGCTGACCGCATTTTCCGCCTGCAGTAACGGTGACAATACTGATAATGACACTCAGGCTGCCACCACGGCTCCTCCCACAGTTGAAACTGCCGATCCCACTAAGGACGAATATGGCCGTGACATCGTGGAATCCTCGATCCCCGAAGGGACTGACTTTGAAGACACAGAACTGACGCTTCTACTCCGTGACATGCACGGCACCCTTGACTTCACCTATGAGTTTATCGCGGAAGAAGAAAATGCCGATCTGATCAACGACAATGTTTATCTCCGCAACCGTGAGACCGAGGAAAGCATCGGTGTGAAGCTGAACTTCCAGGCAACCTCCGAGGGTGAATTCCAGAATCTGCTCAAGCGCAGCATCAGTGCGAATGACGGTGCTTATGATATGGCTGCCTTCTACTCTTATTTCGGTGTTTCATGGGCACTTGAAGGATATTATTATAACCTTCTTGATCTGGAATACCTCGACTTTGACAAACCCTGGTGGAACTCCGACTTTGCAAACGAGCTTACGTTGAATGACCAGCTTTATTTTGCTGTCGGTGATATGGCACTCTCCACCATCGACCGCGTATATGCACTCTTCTTCAACAAGGTGCTTGCTGCTGAATACTTCCCCGAAACCAATCTTTACGATGTTGTCAATGAAGGCAAGTGGACAGCCGATATGTTCACCTCTCTGATCAAGGATACCTATCAGGATCTCAACGGAAACTCCGACGCGGATGAGGATGACTTCTACGGTTGGATTGCTCCCGCAGCCTCCATCCCGATCGACGGTATTCAGGTCGGCTTTGACATTCCCGTAACCGAGACCGGCAGTGACGGCATCCCCCAGTATGTCTACGGCGGTGAGCGCTCGGCAACCGGCTACAGCAAGCTCTATGAAATGTTTACAAACAACAAGGATATTTATCCCGGCAAGTATGATATGGACAGCATCAACCTTGCCATCAACAAGTTCGTGAACGGTACATCGGTATTCTTGATTGACCTCTTCTGCACGACCACACAGCTCCGTGATATGGAGGATGACTACGGAGTTCTGCCACTCTTCAAGCTGGATGAGAATCAGAAGGAATACTGCACTACATCAGATGACGTTTCGTCTTTTGTTGCGGTTGTATCTTCAAGCCAGAATCCCGAAGCTTCCGCTGCAGCAATGGAAAAAATGTCCGAAACCTCCTACAAATATGTAACTCCTGCATACTTTGAGGTAGCGCTGAAGACAAAATACGCCCGCGGTGATGAAGATTCGGCAATGTACGATCTGATCATTGAAGGAAGAAAGTACAACTTCGGTTTCGTCATGTCCAGCTCCTGCGGCAATATCACACACCACTGGAGATCACTGCTTGACACAAGAAAGGATACTTTCGTCTCCACCATCGAAAAACAGGCTAAGTCAGTTAATAAGCAGTTTGAAAAGCTTCTTGAGAAGTTCGACAAGCTCGCCGAATAACCGGAATACAGCATAAAGAGCGACTCTCGGATCACTCACTGAGTCGCTCTTCATTTATTCTGCAGTTTTTTGATTTCTTTACCGGCGCGAAGAATCATATATACCGACATGGTCACCACAACAATGCTGACACCGGCACCGGTAGCCGCAATCATAATTTGTCGAAATTCGGGTGAATTCTCCGCTCCGAACTGGGTCAGCATCGCTGTTTCAAGTGAAAGCATGGAGACCAGCGCCGCCGAGAGGCTGATGATTTTCGCACTTGACATGATCGGACTGTGATATTTTCGGCTCCGAAGCAGACCTGCAATCGATTGTGCTGTGATGTAGAAAGTATACATCGCCATCACATAAATGAGAATTCCCGGATAATCATACCCGCGATTCTGATAAAGCATCATCAGCACCGCACCTGTCAGTGTAAAGTTGATCATCATGAGAATCATGCCGCAGAGCCGCGACCGTCTATACTCGCCCACAAGATCACTGCCGATGCCCTTGCGCTGCTGATAGCGAAGCAGGAGAAAGCGCATAACAGCAAGAATGCCGTAATATCCTGCAAGAATATAAAACCATGCAGAGCGATTGATGCGCCCCGAAACCAGATTGATTAACACATACAGCAGATTGATTGCCAGCGAGCGATAGAGCGATACGCGTGTTTTAAATGCCGCATCGGTCATATAGCGATTGCCGAACTTGTTGCTGTAAACCAAATTTTTTCCGCTCCGATACCAACCGGGGATTCTCTTAGCACCAAGCATGCAGAGAACACATAAAGTATAGAATGCCGTCACATACACCGCATATGCAATGGGTGCTTCCTGCCATTCCTTCACAAAGACAGCAATCAGCGCGGCGGTACTGAAGACCACCAGCAGCAGTGTCAGCCAAGGCGGTGGTGACAATATTCGTTTGGCAGTCTTTTTCCAGTCGGTCATGTCCATTCAGCTCATATCAATGTAAGTGGTATTTTTATGTATCTGTGAATTTGATTATCCTTGCCGTCCCGCGCATTACGTCTGATGTCAATATCCACCTGCATTCGCTTTACTTGTTCATGATTTTTTCGGTGAGAGCGAGGATGCGGTCAGCATATTTGCTCTTGCGTGAAGCAAGAATATTTTTATAAATCGGATAGTTGATCAGCGCCATAGCAAGGCCGACCACGCCAATGATGATTCCGGGAACCATTCCGTTCGCCAGCCCGAGTGCTGTGCCGATATCGGTCATCACAAGGCTCATACCGCATCCCATAACAATCGAGCTGATGGCACCAAAGGTATATGCAAATGCATTTGCCGGGCGCTTCACCTTGTTATCAAGCGAGCGAAGCTCATCAAGCTCGGTGGTCTGCTTTGCCATATACTGTGCACGAATGTTCTGTGCGATAAAATTCTGATCGTTGCGGTTCATAATTATTTACCTCTCTTATTATATCGGTAGGATATTTATATTTTTCCGTATTTATTTTTTATAATTTGTTAATTATTCAGACACTTATTTATCTTCTGTTATCACAATGCTGTATCTGCCTTCCAGTCCTTTCGCTTTAAGATATGCGTTGAATTCACCTGCAAGCAGTTCTGCGGAATAGGGCTGTGCAATATATGCTTTGGACTTTTCAATCTGCGCGGCAGTTTTCTCAGAGGCTTCCGCAGCGCCCTTTTTCATATTTTCTACGACAAGGCTGATCTTGGCTTTGATTCCTTTGGTATGCAGAAACTCCACAAAATCCTTGTTTTCCTCTGCAGATCTTGCCTTCACTGCCTCAAAGCTTGCCTTGTCAGCAGCATGCTGTGCTTCTGCGGAAGCAGTCATATTCTCGATGGCAAGCTTAAACTTCGCGCTGATTCCTTTTGTCTTGAGAAAAGCCTCTAACTGTTCATTCAGTTCCTTGATGTTGTTCTCGTTATTCATAGTAATATGCTCCTTTACTCTTGTTTTCGTCTGTTGTGAGCATATTATACTCCCGCGATATTTTTGAAATGATGAAGTTTTGTTTGAGAATTGTTAAAATGCTTTTTTCAATAAACAAGTAAAACAGAAGCCGCAGCCATTGCCGCAGCTTCTGTTTTCGTATTTTATCTGATATTTATAATCTGATTCAATCTGATATCCGAAGAGGATGCACCGACCATGATATCGAAATCGCCCGGCTCAACCTTCCACTTCCAGTTGAGACCAAGAAGCTTGAAATCATCAAAATCGAGAACGAAGGAGATCTCTCTGCTCTCACCTGCCTTGAGCGAGATACGCTCAAACTTGCGAAGCAGCTTCATAGGTGTAACAATACTGCTGTCGATATCATTCACATAGAGCTGTGCCACCTCATCTCCGTCCATATCGCCTGCATTTGTAACGGTAAATCGTATCTCATGACGGTATCCGCCGAGAGGAGTTACGCAAAGGTTGGAGTAATCAAACTTCGTGTAGGACAAACCGTGACCGAATGCATACAAGGGAGAGGTATCGCCCTCCAGATAGCCATTACTTCCGCCGGGAAGCTTGGAATAATAACAGGGGAGCATGCCTTCATCGCGGGGATAGGATACCGAGAGGCGTCCTGCAGGATTGATATCGCCCGAAAGTACCTCCACAATCGCCTTAGCGCCGAATTCACCGCCGAAGCCTGCCACCAGAATGGATGCACAGACCTTGGTTTCCTCGGAGAGATCGACCGCCTTGCCGTTCTCCAGAACGAGAACAACAGGAGTACCGGTAGCCGCAACCTTGAGAATCAACTCACGCTGACGGCCGTTAAGGATCAGATGGCAGCGGTCAGCTCCCTCTCCGCTGGTAACATTATTGTCGCCGCAGACAAGAACTGCAATGTCAGCATCTGCTGCCAGCTTGACTGCATCATCAATCATATCGTCGATATCGGCATCGACAATCTTGGTGAGATGGGGCTGTCCGTCCACATAATGCACGCTCTCACCGTGATTGTGAGTGATTGCGCATCCGTCACACTGGTGAATCTCAGCCTCGGGATAACGGAGCCTAAGCTCATCATAAACCGAGTTGATCTTGTAGCCGCGCACAGTAGAAGAATATCCGCCAACCTTCTGTGACGCAGAGGAAGGACCAATCAGCGCGATCTTTTTGTATTTATCGCCCATAGGAAGTGTGCCGTCATTTTTGAGAAGTACCATTGCCTGCTCTGCAGCTTTGAGCGAGACCGCCTTATGCTTGTCACAGCGGATCACCTTTTCGGGAAGCGCATCGTCTGCATAGGGATTCTCAAAGAGTCCCAGTTCAAACTTCATTTTGAGTATGCGGAGTACCGAATCATCGATCTTCGCAGCTTCAAGTTTTCCTTCTTCAACCAGTGAATATATTATTTCTTCCCATTCGCGTGCAGGAATATCACAACACCCCTGCATGTCAAGACCGCCCGACAGTGCCATGCGAACTGTTTCGCTCTTGCTGCGGGTCATATGATGCGTGTTTAGAATGCGCATGACACCGCCCCAGTCCGCTCTCGAAATACCGCGCAGTCCGAAACGCTCCTTGAGCACCTCCTTCAGATAATGCTCACTTGTCATAACCAGCTCACCGTCAATGCTGTTATAGCAAGCCATCACATTGTATGCACCGCCGCGCTTGATGCCTGCCTCAAAAACAGGGAGATAACAGGTTTCAACCTCTCGCTGACCAACTCTTGCCGGTGCGCAGTTGAGTCCTCCCTCGGGCATGCCGTGAACACAGTAGTGCTTGGGTTCGCAGATAACCGAGTCGTTTCTCGAAATATCACCTTTCTGTTCACCCGAGATAATCGCAGCCGCCATTTCGGATGAGAGATAAGTATCCTCACCGAAGGTTTCCTCGGTTCTGCCCCATCTGGGGTCACGGGCAACATCCAGATTGGGTGCTAAAATCTCATGATGGCCGATTGCTCTTGTTTCGGTTGCAATTCCGTCGCCAATCTGACGCACAAGCTCGGGATTGAAGGTCTGAGACAGAGTCAGCGGCACCGGGAAAATCGAACATCCGGCAAAGCTGACGCCGTGAAGAGCTTCGGCTGTGAAAATGCAGGGAATGCCGAGACGGGTTTCTTCCACAAGGAATTTCTGCAGCTGATTCTTAATTCGAGGAACCGAATAAATATCATGCACATAACCGATTCCTCGCTTGCCTACGGTCTCACGAACCTTATCCAAATTAATGTTATCGTTCTCCTCTACCGTGCATGTGAACTGCTTCATACTCTCATAAGCATACTCAGCACCACGGATAATGTTAATCTGTGCGATCTTCTCCTCCAGCGTCATCTTGGAGAGCAGATCGAGTGCACGCTCTTCCGGGGTTAAGGAAGGATTTTTATATTTTTCCATAAGTGTACCGCCTTTCAAAACAATATGATATTTTGATTTTAACACGCATATCGAAAAAAGTCAATTCGATTGGGATACAACGACAAATTCCGTCTCAATTATAACAAAATCCGTCGCACACTTACCAAATTTTTTGCATTGAATCCTTTCGGTCACTGTGGTACAATGGAAACGGAGGTGAAACTGAGAAAAAGAAACAAAGAAAGGATTTTGCAATTGAAACACTTAAAAGCCATTCTCCTCACGCTGGGACTGTTCCTTGCCGCCATGCTCCCCGTATCGGCAGTCAGTGTCGATCTGGACGGTCAACTCTTCGAGGACTGCCTGCTTGTGGAGGATACCACCTATGTGGCGCTCCGCTCCTTCGGTGAGCTTGCTGCAGGGACGACAGCCACATGGGATGCCGCATCGAAAAGCGCATTTCTGAGCGGCAATTCACTGTCTCTGACCGCAGTGGAAGGAGGCAGCTACATGATCGCAAACGGCCGCTACCTCTACTCGGAACGAACACCGCTTATCTCTGACGGCAAGCTTTATGTACCGCTCAGACCGCTTGCGAAAGCGCTCGGCGGCGAAGTCTCATGGAACGGTGATACTGAACAGGCAGTCTACCGCTCCACCGGCAGTATAATCGAGCCGGGCAGCAGCTATTATGACGCTGATGAGCTCTATTGGCTGTCCCGCATCATTTCGGCTGAGAGCCGGGGAGAGCCACTGATCGGTCAGATTGCCGTAGGTAATGTGGTACTCAACCGTGTGAGAAGCGAGGAATTTCCGAATACCATCTATTCGGTTATCTTCGACCGTAAATACGGCGTGCAGTTCACACCTGTAGCCAATCAGAGCATCTACATGGAGCCAACAGAAAGCAGCATGATTGCAGCCAAGATTGTACTTGACGGCTACAGTATATCGGAGGATATTCTCTACTTCCTCGACAAGTCGCTGGCAACCAGCTTCTGGATCGTGGAAAATCGGACGCATGCTTTCAAAATCGGCTGTCACGATTTTTATACTTAACATGAACAGAGCCCGACGCATTCACATGTGTCGAGCTCTTGTTTATTATTGTTCGATAATATATTTGAAATCACCGTCATAATGGATTTCCATGAAGAACTCACAGAATCGATCCTTTGCACTGTAAAAGCCATTCATAAAGCACCGGTTCATGGCATAAGTCTCATCCATAATTTCAAGATAGAACAACTCTTCCCTTTCGATAAACTCCTGAAGCGAAAGCTTTTCTCCGCTGAAGCTGCCGTATCTGCCGCGGTCCTTATCCTTGTAGTCGAGCATATATATGCGGCAAAACCGCCAATTAACGCCGGTGATCTCGATGCCGCCCTTGATGTGATACGGCGCTTCCACACAGGAATATCCATCAGCGAATTCGAGTGTCAGCTTATGACCGTCAGCTTTCATAGAAGTAATTCTACTGTCATGCAGATAATACAGTGAAATCTCCTGCTTTTTGATCATCGTTGTTTTCATATACGCTCCTTTTATTCCAAACAGAGAGTTGATAAGACAGTTCCGTCCTGCTGTGTCATGGTAAACAGCTTCATCTCCCCTGCAAGAATCCGCTTCACAAAGTCCGCCTCATCTGAAATCGGAGTCTGTGAGCACATGCCCGCCAGATTTTGTTGTGCGATTCCTCCATGATTGTCCGAGCCTGCAAAGGGGATCAAACCATAGCTCTCAGCATAATGCTTTGCCATAGCGTTCTCAAGTTCTGTGCGGCAGGCATTGATTATCTCAACGCCGTGAACACTGCGGGGAAAAAGACGGATGTGATCGATATAACCTGCCTCACGGTAGGGATGCGCCTGAATAACAAGAGCACCGCACTCCATGAATAATGCAAGTTGATCCTTCTTTTTCATTTCCATAATCTGCGGATTGGCAAGATACCATGCCTTATCAAGACCGTATACAAGAAAATCGGTACCTTTATAGGAGGTTTCCACTCCCGCAAAAACGCGGATACCAATCTCTTCTGCCATTGCAGCGCCCGCTTCATAATCGGAAAAATAGTGGCTGATCTTATCTTCATAAGGAAGGCTGTGATCTACATCGATATTGCCGTCAAGAAAATGATTGGTGATAAATACGCCATCATAGCCGATTCTTTTATAAAATTCGAGCGTCTCACGAACGGTGGTTCTTGCACATTTGCTGACCGGCTTGGTATGAAGATGCGTTTCGTAATAATACATGAATATCCTTCCTGTTCAATCAAAATGCGGGAGTATAAGCTTCGCCGCCGCGGAAAAGCTCAACACTTCTGCTGACAATGCCGCCCTTATCCGGCTTCCGATTCATCTTTACGGTGAGATTGCCAAAGCTGCCTGTAATTTTTTCTCCCTCGGCATCAATATTCATCGCTGCATCTGCCATGCGGACTCCGTCAAGGCTGTATTCGACGGCGGTGAAAATCATCGCTTCCTTCATTGCCGCGAAGTCAATTACAGTCTCCTCCCCGCAGTAGAGGATTGCATCAATACCAAGCTTGTTACTGTCACGGATGATAGCAAACTTAACAGGCGCATCGCCGAATACAGCGTAGGGGAAATCGATGTAAACAGTAAGCCCATTTCTGGTATCGGTCACGCGGAAGGATACATCTCCAACCTGCTCGGCGGTAAGATACTCCACTGCTCCTTCAAAGAGAGCACGAATGCGAAAATCCTTTGCTTTGATTGCGGCGTTTTTCACCATATCGAGACAAACATGGGTATCGCCGCCGTCAGTAGTAAATGCGGTGGCAGTGAGCGTTCTTCCCTTCTCCTGTACCGTTGCCATCAGTGCTGAGCAGTAATCCCAGTCATCATGGAGACACTTGAGATTGAATGCGACAGGTGCATCCACACTGCCGAAATAGCCCAGAACATTGCGGTGCTGATTCCATGCGCACTCACGGTGGAGACTGCCGATGGTATAAACATCGTTGATGTAGGTATAAGCCATGCGTCCCGATGCAAAGGTCTGATCTAGAATACGCTCCCCCGAAGCTTCGGTAAAATAGGGTATATATTTATCGGGGCAGGTCAGCTCGCTCGTAAAGTGAAGATTTCCGATATTTTTGGTATTGAATATACTGTAGTCCCCAATCAGCCTGATGCGATAGTCGAGAGCACGCTCAATGGAAAGCTTGGTAGAATCAGCCAGCAGGAAGGCATACGCGCGATCATGAGGGCCTGCCATCTGTCCCGAAGCGATATGATAGTGAAGGGCGACCGTCTCCCAGGCAAGATCGATCAGCTCTGTTGAAAGCTGCTTACACTCTTCATCCTTGATATCATGATTGAGTGCCGACAGATCTTCCAGACAAACAAAGGTATAGGTGGGGCTGTTGAACTCACTGAAGCTTCCGTGGGACATGTTATAAGCATGGAGTGCCTTGAGGCGGTTCTTACCGTAGGTGAAGAATTCCTCATTGTCCATGAATTCACCGGCATAAAGGGTTACATAAGCGCCCATTACCGAGATATTGGTATAGTGCGGCTGCACATTGCGCTTGATAATCGCACGGCAGGCATGGCATACCGAATCGCGCATGCGAGCTTTGATGTCCTCGGTAAGCTTGCTGTCATGCTCATTCAGCATCTGGAGAAGCACTTTGCCGTTGAAATCCGCCCAGTTCCAGTCGGGAGGATTCATCTCCTCAAGATCTTCCTCGAGATAATACTGCCAAATGCCATAAGTATTGCGAGCGGGGTTCATATCCTGCAGGGCGATCACACGGTAGAGTATGTCATGTGCGCGTTCGCGGTCACCTTCCCCGTCGCGGTTGAGGAGCTGATAGGCATAATCGAAGGATCCGCGAATATCATGAACCATACAGTCTGAAAGTCTGCTGTGGTATCCGTTCTTTCCACGATAAGAGGTCGTCATACGCACCGCAGGATCATATTTTTCATCAAGTGCGCGCACCTCCAGCGCGAAGAGTTCTTTCTCAAATTCCGTCTTAAAATGAAGCATATTATCCCCTCCCGTCAGATCTTTAAAAGTGCTTCTGCAATCGCTCTGCCCCATGCGGGATAAGCGTGAGGAAGCAGGTGAATGCCGTCCCCGGCGAAATTCTCGACTTTGCTGCGCCCCTTGTCGTCACAGTAGGCAGCCTCAGCATCCAGATAAGCCGCCCATTCACGCTCAGCGCAGTATGCAGCCATGGTTTTATTTGCGTTGTCGATAGCATCCCGTCTGGCATCCGCCTCGGGACCTACGATTCCGCTGACAGTAGGTGCGATGTCGGTAGGACGTACAATAGAAAGAAAGCAGATTTTCGCCTCGGGAAGCTGTGTATGCAGCTTCTCAAAGAAAGCCTTCACATCGGCAAGATAGGTCTCCAGCGGCACACCACCCTGGAACATATCGTTGATACCCACATGGACAATAATCACCGAAGGAGAGGTCGGCAGGATATAGCGCGGCACAACCAGCTCATCCAGATTAGGGATGCAGTATCCGCCCACGCCGTAATTATAAACCTCACCCGGCATGCCCATATCCACATCGGGTGTCTGCCAGTTATTGAAAAGCGAGTCTCCTATCAGCGCGATCTTTCCGTTCTCCGCGGAAATTGCAACAGGGTCGAGCTCAACCATTCTCTTCTCTGCAATCGGATGGGGGTGAGCACAAGGAATAAATTCCAGCTTAATTTCGGTCTTTTCATCTCCGGCGGCTACGGAAACGGTATGGGAAGCTTCATCATAGACAGCGATAATACCGTCCTCAGCAGTATAATCGAGCATCGCGCTCACATCAGATGCCGATGCTGCAAGCTTTGCAAGTGCAGGGGTTGAGATCTTGCAGACACTGTCCGCAACCGCAGATCCGAGTATTTTATTTATTGTAAGCTTAGCCATAATTTTATCCTTTCCTTAATTGAATTTACCTGATGTCATCATAACACAGATGCTTTTCGATGTCAATAAAAAACAGTAAGAACAGTATAATTTAGATATTATAAACAAATACGATAAACAGGAAAATCTGTTACCGCCCTCCCGATTCTTACCAAAAAATTTTCATTTGGTACATTGAATCACAGCACAATATCGCATATAATGTATTGGATATCAATTCCACAGGAGGTTCGGTCATGATCGATGCGGCAACAAACGCATATATCCAGGCACTGGCGCAGGTCTACAATGAAATATTTGAATTTGATCTGGAAGCGCGTACTGTGCGCTGTCTGCACGGTCATTTCATGGGCATGGCACAGACGATGCGCAGTATCCGCCTCGTGATGGACGATTCGGTGAATTACTGGCTGGAGCATCTGATTCTTCCCGAGGACAGAGCCACGGTAAGAGAAGCCTTTGATCGTCTGATCGCCGGCGAAATTCCCGCGGTAGGTAAACCATCTCAGGTAGAATTCCGCATCCGCTCTTCCTCTCAAAAAATTCGTTATTATCTGGGACTTTTCGTCAAGGTGGATCCTGCGGCCTGTATTCTCTGCTGCTGTGATATCTCAAAACAGCGCGAAGCCGAAGCACTACAGCGCGAGAATCAAGCCTTGAAGGGGCTCAATCAGCATATGAAAGCCATTGTTGAAGGTCTCACCGACGGCATGCTTGCCTTTGAGGTAACCAATGATCTGGTCATGCCGCTCTACATCAGCGATAACATCTGCGATTTCTTCAGCATTTCCAGAGACACCTGGATGAACATCATGAAGCAGGGTATACCCATCCGAGATTTTCTCTCGCAGAGCAATCTGACCTACGAAGCATATCTGAAGCTTCTTGCAGACGGTTCGGCGGAATTCAACTATATCGATGTGTCAAGCGGCAACGAAATGCGTATCCGTGCCATCAGCAACACAATAAAAAACGATGATGTGGAAACACACCACATCATGCTCTATGATATCACCGAAAAATATCGAAGCGAACTCCGTCTGTCACAGTTGAAATCATCCGAAAGGGATGACTGCAGCGATCCGACCCGCAACGGCATTTACATCCGCACCTTCGGTTACTTTGATGTTTTTATCGATGGCAAGCCCATTGCCTTCCGCCACGAAAAATCCAAAGAGCTGTTCGCCCTGCTTGTGGACAGACGCGGCGGTTTTGTTTCCTCCTCCGATGCCATCGGATTTTTATGGGAAGATGAGCCTGTCACCCCGGTTACCCTCGCCCGTTACCGCAAGGTGGCGCTGAGATTGCGCAATCTGCTGGAGGAATACGGCATCGCTGATGTCATCGAGGCTGTTGACGGCAAGCGCAGAATCATCCCCGAACGGATCCGCTGTGATCTGTACGATTATCTCTCCCGCGACGCACAATTTGCCTCGCTCTTTAACGGAAGTTACCTGAGCAACTACAGCTGGGCAGAAATCACTCTGGCACAGCTGCTTGATTCTCAGCATTAAGCAGCATAAAGAAAAATCACCCCAATTGGGGTGATTTTTCTTTATGATCAATTACTTAGCAGCAGTAACAGAGGTGATGTGGGGGTTCACACCGTTGTACCAGTAGAGGAAGCCCTCCATATCAATCTTGTCGCCAACCTTGAGGTTCTTAACTGCGGAATAAACCTCAGTATCGCTGCCGCAGAGGTAAGACTCAACGGTGAAGGAATAGGTTGTGCCGTTAAGAGATACGTTGAAGTAGAGGTCATCGCCCTCCTGACCGGAACCATCCCACTTGTAGAGGAAAGCCGCACCCGACTCGTTTGCAGCCTCAACGGTCATGCCCTTGAAGGAAACGAACTTGTTCTGATGGTTGATCAGAGTATCGGTGCCGAGAAGTGCGGTTACATCGGTAGGCTCAGCAACCCAGGTCTCCTCAAGAATCTCATAGGTTGCGTCGATAATTTCAACTTCGCCTTCCCATGCAGCCTTGAAGCCCTTAACGCGAATCTTGGTGCCTACAGACATCTTGTTGTAGTCCTCTTCGGAGCAGGGCATATCATAAATGAAGTATGCGCCTTCGCCATCCTGGGTGTAGAAGGTAGCCTTGCTGATGCCCTGATCGTCGGTCCACCAGCCCTGCTTAGCCTGAACGAATGCCTCGATGGTCACTTCGGTGTCAAGTGCAGCTGCAGCAAACTCAGCGTAGGTCATGGTGCCTTCAGACTTTGCATTGGGATCAACATCGGCTTCACCGCATGCGAACATGCCAAGTGTAAGGCAGAGGGTTAACAACAGAATCAGTAACTTTTTCATTTTTGTTATTCTCCTTAATAATTTTACATTTTTTTCAAAATGTTTCTATGTTAATTATACTCCAAATCAGAAATAAGTCAATACCTTTCGACACGTTTTGTTCACATTCGACTAATTTTTTGTCTTTTTCTTATTTCTTTTGTACGCTTCGGTTGCCGCATATGTGATAATCAGCCCCCATACAACAACCAGTCCTGTAATCAGTCCCACTGCCATTGGCGGCAGCGCTCCGAGCTCAGCCTTCTCTCCCGAACCGGTCTGTCTGCTTCCGTCGAGGCGGTACAGCGAGGTCATATCGGCATAAAGCTCTTCAATATAAGCATCATCAACCGTCTGACTGCGGCGGATGGATTTTGTAACCTCCTCTATCATCTGCCCCGCTGCCGAGCGAAGGGACGCAGATCCGTTGAATACAGGGGTAACAAAGGTGTTTGCGGTATTATCAATGAGCAGCTGTGCCGCCTTGATTTTGACATCGTAATAGAGATCGTTATCTTCACCGCCACGGGACATGTAATCGATGTACTCCGCACTTTCCTGAGCCTTAGAGGTAACCGGAACATAGCCTTCGGTCTGTGAATATGCAATCTGCACCTCGTTGGTCAGAAGGAACTGCGTAAAGAGCCAGGATGCCAGCACCTCCTGGGAATCCGCCTTGTTGAAGACACAGACCGAGGGGCCCTGCGAAATCATTTTGGGATTTTCGGTGTCATACTGAGGAATCCCCATGACAACCGTTTCAAATTCAACAATATCTTCCTCGGCGATGTCTACAAGCGGTGCATCACTGCCCATCCAGGTAGCACCTGCGGTCGAATCGATGGCGAAAATACACTGTCCCGCATTGAGGAAGTTCGCAGGATAACCTGTGATTTTGAATGTTGTAAAAGCGCCCTTTGACGTGCTCTCGGCAACATCCATCAGAAATTTCTTGGTGGTGTCATTGAAGATCAGAATCTCACCAGCATCGGTGGAATAACCTGCATCCAACTGCTTCAGCGCCGAGATCATCATATTGTCGGTCGACTTATAGATAAAGGGCAGCATTACCTTCTGACCGTTGACAAGATAGTTTTCCTCAGCATCCTTTTCCGTCGCAGCCTCAGAAACCTCCCATATAAAATCCCAGGTAAGTGTTTCGGGAAGCGTAAAGCCCAGCTTTTCCACATAAGTTTTGTTCACATAGCAAGCCTCGGTGGAACGCATGTAGGGCAGCGCATAATGACTGCCGGAAAAGGCACACTCCTCGAGGAATTTCGGGATGATTTCCTCTGCCGTCGGAGCGTCGAATTTCACCTCGCTGCCGCCAAGACCGTATTTTTCATCGACAAACAGCTCATCTAAAGGAACAACCACGTTGGTTCCCGTGAGATATGTTGCGATATGGTCGGGATAGGTGATACAAACATTCGGCGTAGTCTGCGTCGCAATATTAGTGATCACATCATTATAGATTTTTCCGTAATCGGTATAAAGACGCAGATTGACCTTGATATTGGGATAGAGCGCTTCAAAGTCTGCGATTGCCTTTGCATAGATTTCGGTCTGGGTCTTATTGGTGTCGTTTTTCGCCCAGAATGTAATCTCATAATTGCGCGCAGTATCAAACTCCGCCGGAATCTCAAATGCCGGCAGCCCCTTGGTGCCATGACAGCCGGTAAACATCGATGCCATCACAGCAAGGAGAAGAAGAACAGAAATCAGCTTTCTCATCCCTTTGTGCCTCCTCTCGCAACGCCTTCCATGATCTTCTTGCGAAAGATCAGAAAGAGAACAATCAGCGGTACCGAAATGACCACAACAGCAGCCATCATCGCCGGAATATTCTCACGCCCGAAGCCGTTCTCGCGGATCTCCTGAATACCGTTTGAAACGAGATAATAAGCTTCATTGTCTGTAATCAACCGCGGCCATACATAGGAATTCCAGCACTCAATCACCTTGAGAATGGTGACGGTGATGATGGTTGGACGACAGATGGGAATCATCACCTTCAGCATATACTTAAAATCCGAAGTTCCGTCCACCTTGGCGGCATAATATAACTCATCGGGGATCTGCGCAAAATTCTCCTTCAGCAGATAAATATAGAACACCGAAGTAATTGACGGCAAAATCAGTCCCGTAAAGCTATTACGAAGATCGAGATTGGTGATGGTCACAAAATTTGTGATCACCACAAGCTCATTGGGTATCATCATCAGCGAGAGGAAGAGGGTGAAGAGCACATTCTTCCCTCTGAACTGCAGCCGTGCAAAAGCGAAGGCAGCAGGGATAATAACAATCAGCATAATCGCAGTGGTTGCGACTGTAAAGACCAGCGTGTTGAGGAAATACTGTCCCAGCGGCACGGCAGTAAAGGCATCGACATAGTTCTGCATGGTGGGGGACAGGGTAAAAAATTTGGGAATATACTCCGAGTTATAGGATGCATAGCTCTTGACCGAGGTGAGAACCATCCAGTAGAAGGGAAAGAGCACCATCAGCGCCCAGAAGCCCAGCAGGATGTAAATTACTGCATTGATGACAGTTTTCCGCCTTGCCGCCGCGCGTTCAATTTTTTCAAAATCCTTTTGATTTGTCATGATCGTTCACCTTCTTAATAATGGACATGCTTCTTGCTGATCAGCAGGTTAATGCAGGTGATAGTCAGCACGATGGCAAAGAGTATAATGGCGGCAGCAGACGCATAGGAGGGGAATCCGCCGCTGTCACCGTAAAGCATATCGTAGACATAGCCGACAATAGTGTTCATTCCGGCAGCGTTGAGATTGACACCGAAGAGTGCTACAGCGTCGCTGTATGCCTTGAAAGCACCGATGAAGCCTGTGATCACCAGATAGAAGAGAGACGGCGAGATCATAGGCAGCGTAATCCTTGTGAAAATGCGCAGGCGTGAGGTTCCGTCCACCTTGGCAGCATTGTAGTAATCCTGCTTCACCGAAGCAAGAGCCGATGTAAGAATGAGAATCTTAAAGGGCATGACCACCCAGATGGTGTAGAAGCAGAGGACAAACATCTTAGCCCAATAAGGACCGTCAATAAAGTCCACAGAAGAGCCGCCGAAGAGATTGAGAAGAAGATTCACAAGTCCGTCGGAATAGGCTGTCTTTTTGAAAAGAATCATAAAGACCAGACCAACCGCCAGCGTATTGGTCACATAAGGCAGGAAATATACCGTCTGAAAAAGCTCCCTCAGCTTCTTAATGGAAGAAAGTCCCACCGAGATCAGCAGTGCGATTCCCGTAGAAAGCGGCACTGTGATGGCAACGAGAATGAGCGTATTCTTCACCGCCTGCAGAAAGTAGGGATCATGCAGAACATAAGAATAGTTGTAGATTCCGTAGCCGAAGAAGGTCTGGGAAGCCGAATTATAGCCCTCCTCAAAGGAATAGATAAACACATCCACCAGCGGATAGACCATAAACACACCGAGAAAGAGAATCGCAGGCAGCAGATAAAGCCATGCTTTTGAATTTCTGTTATCCATATGTACTCCTTAATTGCCGCTGAGACGCATTTCGGTGGTTTTGCTGAAAATATGCACCTTATGAGGCTTGAGTGAGAAGCGAACCTGATCGGTATTGACACTGACCTTGTAATCCGAGCTGATAATCGAGCGGATTTCATCGCTCATACAACCGTCATGAGTCGAAACAATGGTGATATCGCGTCCCATAACCTCCACTCCCTTCAGATCACAGCAGAGGGGCCCGTCCCCGTCGAGAATGAAACCTTCGGGACGGATGCCGATATATACGTCCTGGTCATCAATCCCTGCAACATCCATGATACAGTCGTCGCCGATATAGAGCTTTCCTGCTCTGACACAGCCCTCAAACACACTGATGGGCGGAGTTCCGAGGAATTTCGCAACGAAAAGATTTACCGGATTGTCATAGACCTCCTGTGGTGCGCCAATCTGCTGAATGATGCCGTCCTTCATCACCACGATCATATCCGAGATACTCATGGCCTCCTCCTGATCATGGGTGACAAAGACGGTGGTAATGCCTGTTTCACGCTGAATACGGCGGATCTCCTCACGGGTCTGGAGACGGAGTCTGGCATCCAGATTGGAGAGCGGCTCATCAAGAAGAAGCACACGCGGCATCTTCACAAGAGCTCTGGCAATGGCAACACGCTGCTGCTGACCGCCCGAGAGCTCACTGGGCTTGCGATCCATAAGCCCATCAATCTGTACCAGCTTGGCAATTTCAAGTGCCTTTTCATCCATCTGTTCCTTTGTGAGCTTGTTCTTACCCTTGAGATTCTGCAGAGGAAAGATGATATTCTGTCTGACCGTAAGATGCGGATAAAGTGCATAATTCTGGAACACCAGTCCGATGCCTCTGTGCTCAGGCGGAAGTCCGGTCACATCATCCTCACCGAAAAAGATTTTTCCGCTTGTCGGCTTCTGAAGTCCGCTGATGAGGTTAAGTGTGGTACTCTTTCCGCATCCCGAGGGACCGAGCAGTCCGATCAGCTTTCCGTCGGGAATCTCAAAGGTAAAATCGTTTACGGCAATGACCTCTCCCGCTTCCTTTTTGTTTCGGTTGGGAAATTTTTTTGTTAGATTCTGCAATACAACTTTCATGCTGTTATTCCTTTATTTTCGGTATTATTTTTTCTTATAATAATATAGTAATTCAACAGTCAGTCCGCATCATAATCAATGGACAGTTCTGAAAAGTCCTCAATAGTCAGGCATTCTTCAGTACTGCGGAGATGATACTCCCTGCCGTCTGCAGTTATTTTTTCTTTCTGAATATGAGCACACTTCACTGCAGGGCAGCGCTTCGCAGCTTCGGTTACATACCGAAATCCAACGATTCTAAATCTATCCATGTGAGATTCCAATTTCAATGCGGTCTCGGGTACTCCTCTTGTCCCCTGAAAATCCTGTGGTAAATCCAGCACAGGATAACACACAAAGTTTTCAAAACTGACATTGCTGATTAATCCGACGCCATTCGTATATTCTGATTCGGAAAACAAAGGTGTTCTGCAATATCTGGCCGCATCAATGTTGATTGCATAGCATCTGAATCCACCATATACATTTTTAAACCTGATGTCTTTTATTTCTGCCGTGACACTCAACATTCTGATAATAGTATGGCAGTTCTCGGTATAGATATTTTCTATTGTAATATCTTCAATGCTGGCGCGGCACAGATCAAGATTCTCCACCCGTTCGATGCTGTCATCCGCATTCAAAGCAATCATATCATCATTCGTCTGTCCATATGAAAGTGCTCTGATATTCCTTATGACACCATGCTTTACATCTCCGCCAATGTGTAACCCATCCTGATTGGCACCGAATTGATCGGAAAACAAGCTAATATCTTCGATATCGAAATGATGCACCCTGCACATCCTGACATAATATGTGACCGAATTTGCAAGTACCATATCCTTAAGCACCAAGCCATCCAAATGAACAAAGTTAAGCAATACACCCGAATATCCGGTTTTATCAAATATGTCCGGCTTGGCATTCTCCGGAGCTGTGTTATTACCATCCCATATTCCACCGACGATCGTAATGTTACGGTTTCCCTTCTCCGTATCGGAGTTACTAAGAAGAAATTCATTTCTTTTTCTTCTGTGATTGCTTTTCATAACAATTCTGGCGGTTTTATCAGCAATGATCCTTGTATCTGATTTCACCCTGAGAGTGTGTGAAATACAATAAACCCCTTGAGGTATGATAACATCATTGGAATCTCCATCGAGTGCAGCTTGAAAGGCAGCATAATCATCGTGAATACCGTCGCCAACAGCGCCAAAGTCCACAACATTATTGATACCATCCATAGAATCACCTCACTTTTCACCGTTCTTCGTCAATTCATAAAAACCAGTAATCCAAACTAATATACAAATTTCTAATAAGCACATTATACCACAGTCGGATAAAAATGACAAGCAATCTACAAAATGTTTTGTTCTTCAACATTCATTCCGCTACAGTTAACACTTTCGTAACATTTTATAAACAAACATAAAACACAATTCGGTTATACTGTTTATGAATCAAAATATTAATTATGAAAGTTGTTAATAATGAAAGTATTAATCACCACCGATTTATATACAACCGCCACAAACGGAGTGGTAACTTCTGTCCGAAATCTCGCAGAAGAGCTGCGCAGCAGAGGACATGAGGTTAAGATACTTACGGTGTCCGACACAAAAGAAAGCCGAAGAGAGGGCGATGTCACCTATATCGGTTCGGTTTCGCTTGAAAAAATCTATCCCAATGTGCGAAAGCCGATCACTTACCATCACCCGCTTATAAAAGAAATCATAAATTGGAAGCCGGATGTCATTCACACACAGAGCGAGTTTTTTACCTTCCGCTTAGCAAAGCAAATTTCAAAGAAGACAGACGCTCCCATTATTCACACCTATCATACACTCTATGAGCAGTACGCAGGCTATGTCATCCGCAGCAAATGGCTCGGTCTGCAGGTCACCCGAATTCTTTCCAAGCTGCTGCTCCTGAAAGCAGTGCGGATCATCGTTCCGTCGCATAAAATCGAAGCCACGCTCCTCGGCTACGGCATGAAAAATCCGATCAGCGTTGTTCCCAGCGGCATCAGCCTCGAGCAGCACCGCAGACGCATTACAGCAGAAGAGCGCACCGAAAAACGTCATTCACTCGGCATCGTCAACAGCGATTGTGTGATGGTTTACCTGGGCAGGCTCGGTATGGAAAAAAGCCTGGACGAGCTTCTCCGCTACTTTGCAGATGCACTCAGAGAGCGAGCTTCGCTGAAGTTTTTGATTGTAGGTGACGGGCCCGCAAGAGCAGAGCTCGAGAGTCTTACCGCATCTCTGGGAATCACGGATCACGTCATTTTCACCGGCATGGTCAAGCCCTCGGAGGTGCAGAATTATTATCAGCTGGGCGATGTTTTCGTGAGTGCTTCCACCAGCGAGACCCAGGGACTGACCTATATCGAAGCCGCTGCAAACGGTCTCCCCCTTCTCTGCCGAGAGGATCTTTGCCTGTGTGATGTCATCCTCCCCGGAGAAAACGGTTATACATACACAAACGAGGATGAATTCCTTAAAGCGCTTGATAAGATTCGCCTGACCCCCGATTGGAGAGCTGCCGCAGGAATTCGCAGCGAAGAAATCGCCATGGGCTTTGATAAAAAGACCTTCGGCGAAAAGATCGAAAAAATTTATGAGTCTGTCAGAAATTGACAGACTCATTTTTATGATTTTATAATAAAACTACTGAAACAACCCATATTTCCACCACTTGTATCAGCTCCGAACAGATCGCAGCCGGGCGATTTACTAATTACATGATTAAAAATTTAATAAATTTCGCACCACACCTTGACATGTGTACAATATTGTGATATTATAATATCAGCTCTACAACATTACATTCTATACAACATGGAGGTGTATCATGAAACGAAGCATGATAATTATTATTCTCCTTGCCTGTACCCTGTTCTCCTGCAGCAGTGAAAATGCTGCTATCAATGACAGCATCTATCAGTATATCCGTGTCATCGGTGACAGCGTAACCGTTACCACCGAATCGGGCGGCACAATCAATTATGGCTCACCCCCCATCCTTTCCCGCTTCAACACACTGACCGGCAGTGTCACGCCCCTCTGCGCCGATCCACTCTGCCGCCATGTAAAAGAGGATGACTGTCCTTTCGCCGATGTGGAGAGGATTCATGTTTATAACGGCATGGTATATTTTCTCAGCCGCTATCATGATACAAGCACAATCCCAAGCGCTTATCGGGCAAGAGTCTGCTCGTATGATCCGATAAATACCAAAACCGCAGTTTTATATGAATATGAGTTAACAGGCGGTGGTTACCGTTTCGGCGAGAATCTGTTCTTTGTAACAACGCGTGATCAGGAGGATACTGAGCATACCGTCTCGGTCGATCTTGTCTCGGGAAAGGTTACCAAACTCCCCAACAATACCGAAGCTCCCTCCTTCATTTACGACAATCGTTATTACTATTACGACGACAGCAACACAAAGGGATATCCTACCGCCTACTACAGCACCAAAGAAGACGGCAGCGACAAGCAGGTGCATTTTACCGCCGACTGCATCGCCATTGTTTATACCGACATCTTTGACGGACGTTACTTCATCTGGGGCGAATATGGCAAAAAAGAATCAAACGGCAAAGAAGTGCTCAATACCGATCATGTTATCCTGCACCGCTACGATTTGAAGAAAGATGAGGACAAAACCATCAACGAGAACTTTTCGGACAGCTATTTCGCGCAGTATGAAGGAAAGCTTTATTACGCGAAGATCGTTGAAAATCCTCCGCTTCTCGGTATCGACCTGAACGACAACAGCAAAGAGCGCTACAATGCCAGCGGCGGCATCATTTGGGAGTTCGACCCCGAATCCTGCGAGGAACGCATCTTCCTCGAGCTGCCCGGGTATACGCTGGACCGTGTCGGCATTGAATGCATCAACGGGCGGATTGTCATCGATTACAGGAATGTTGACTACAACAATCCCCTTGATCCCGACAACGACGGATGGTATGACTATCCCACCGAATACGGCAAGATCATATTTGACCCCCAAAGCGGAGAGTATACAGCTTATCCCCTGCCGGAATTCCATTAATTATCTGAGAAGCAGAGCAATGCACTCTGCTTCTTTCTGTTTCTCTCCACTCATTATGATCGAATCTGCACAACATAGGTTCGTTTTTTTCTTGAAATAAGCGATCGAATATGGTATACTATAAAAAAGATCCTGTTATATGGAGGTTTGAAATGATTGCCAAGCTCAATAAATATATCGATCACACCCAGCTCAAGCCCTTCGCTTCCGCGGCTGATATCGAAAAGCTCTGTGCAGAAGCGAAAGCATATAATTTCGCCAGTGTGTGCATCAATCCCTGCCATGTTGCACTCGCCGCAAAACTGCTTGAAGGATGCGATGTCAAGGTCTGCACCGTCATCGGATTCCCCCTCGGTGCCAACACCACAGCCATCAAGGCAGCCGAGGTTGAGCAGGCTTACACCGACGGATGCGATGAATTTGACATGGTCATCAACATCGGCGCGCTGAAGGCAGGCAATGTTGATTTTGTTCGCGATGACATTGCAGCAGTGGTCAAAGCAGCAAAAGGAAAGTGCGTGAAGGTTATCATCGAAACCTTTTATCTGACCCCCGAGGAGATTGCCGCAGCCACAAAGCTTTCCTGCGCGGCGGGTGCACATTTTGTTAAGACCTGCACCGGCTTCAACGAAGGCATCGCCAAGGTCGAGGATGTGAAAATCATGCGCGCGAATGCATCTTCCAATGTCAAAATCAAAGCCTCAGCCGGCATCCGCGATCTGAAAACCGCCCTCACCCTGATCGAAGCAGGCGCAGACCGTCTTGGCACTTCTGCAGGAGCAAAAATCATGGAGGAATACAGCAATGAAAAATAACAGAGCAAAAATCACAGTGGTTGGCAGCATCAACGTAGATATGACCGCATTTACTCCGCACTTTCCCGTAGACGGTGAAACGGTTGTCGGTGACAGACTGCAGTTCGGTCCCGGCGGCAAAGGTCTCAATCAGGCGACCGCCGCATCAAGAGCAGGCGGTGAGGTCATCATGGTAGCCAAAATCGGCAGAGATTTTTTGAGTTCTGTTGCGCTCGATCACTTCAGAGCAGAGGGAATGAGCGAAAAGTATCTTGCCATCGCCGATGATGTGGGAACAGGCTCAGCCATCATCGAGGTCAGCTCGGTCAGCGGTGAAAATAAAATCATCATCCTCAAGGGTGCCAACGAAAGGATTACCGCTGCCGAAGTGCTTGCCGCTGAGGATGAAATCGCAGGCTCGGATATCGTACTGACTCAGCTTGAATCCAGCTTTGAATCGGTGCGCGCGCTGATCGAAGCAGCAAATAAGCATCATGTCCCCGTGGTACTCAATCCCGCCCCCTTCCAAAGCGTTCCCGACGGGCTTTTTGACGGCGTCGATTATTTCACCCCCAATGAAACCGAAGCCGAATATTTCAGCGGCATTAAGGTAACCGATGAAGTCAGTGCTTCCAAAGCCGCCAATAAATTGATGGAAAACCTCGGCGTAAAGCATGTCATCATCACGCTGGGCAAAAAGGGTGTGTATTACAAGGACAGCGAACATGAACTGCTCGTTCCCCCTCCCGTGATGAAAGCAGTTGATACAACCGGTGCGGGTGATTCCTTCAACGGTGGTCTCTGTGTCGCACTCTCCGAGGGAAAGGATATCAAAACCGCGCTGGAATTTGCCAACTGTACAGCCGCCATCTCGGTAACCAGAGCCGGTGCAGCTCCCGCCATGGCAAAACGTGAGGAGATTGACGCCCTTTATGCCTCCTTCTATGGAACAAAGGAATCATGAAGCTGATCATAGCAGAAAAGCCAAGTCTCGCCCGCAACATTTCAGCGGCGATCTCCGACACCATGAAGAAGGGACAGGGCTATTTTGAGGGCGGCGGATATATCGTCACCTGGGGATTCGGCCATCTCTTCTCATTATGCAGCATTGAAACCTATAATCCCGCACCCGAGGGAGCAAAAGGCTGGACAATGGCGAATCTGCCCTGCTTTCCCCGCAAGTATCAATTCGAGCTGCGTATGGGAGACAACGGCAAGCCGGACGCGGGAATCAACCGTCAGTTCGAGATCATCAAAGCACTCTGCCGCCGTCCCGATGTGGACACCATCATCAACGCGGGAGACTCTGACCGCGAAGGCGAAATCATCGTACGCATCATCATTGACCATGCACTAACCCCCGAGGAAAAACAGCAGAAGCAGCTCAAACGTCTCTGGATGCCCGATCAGACCGCCGAAACTATCCGTGCAGCGCTGGTCTCTCCCCCCGATGAAAAGGAGTACGATCTGCTTGCCTACGAGGGGTATGCCCGAACCTTCATCGACTGGCTCTACGGCGTGAATCTGACCAGATATGCAACGCTGAAGTGCGGCACGCTGCTCCGGGTAGGACGGGTGATTGTGCCCATCGTAAAGGCGATATATGACCGCGACATGGCGATCAAAAACTTCAAGCCGGAGATTTACTATGCCCCGGTCAGCAAGGAGAAAACCAACGGCGAAGAGGTCGAACTGACCTCCAAGAAAAAATTTGACGCCAATCAAAAAGCAGCTGCGGAAACCCTCTGCCAGAGCTACAACCAAGCCGGTGCTCATGTCACATCGGTCAAAAATAAAAAAGATACCCTCAAGCCGGGCAAGCTCTATTCGCTGAGCAAGCTTCAGAATATGCTGGGCAAAACCTATAAGATGTCGATGGCAGACAGCCTTGCCACCGTTCAGAAGCTTTATGAAGAAGGCTATGTAACCTATCCCCGTACCAACTCGGAATATCTCGCCACCGCCGAAAAGGACAAGGTACGCGGCATTCTGTCAAAGGTAGCCGGCATGGGCTATCCGGTCGAATTCAAGGATGCCAAAACTATTTTTGACGATTCCAAAATCGAATCCCATTCCGCGCTGACACCGACCGCAAAAATCCCCGACAAGAGCAGACTCAGCGAAAATGAAGCTAAAGTTTACGGCGCGATCCTGCGTCGCTTTGTTGCCGTTTTCTGTGCCGAGCCCTGCACAATACAAAAAAGCGAACTCGTCATCGATGTCGGCAATGAAACGACCGGTGTCCTTGAATCCTTCTCGCTGAAAGGCAATGTAATCCTCGAGCCGGGATGGACAAAGTATGACACATACAGCGGCCACGATAAGGTTCTCCCCAAGCTGAAAAAGGGCGACAAGGTGGAGATCAATTTTAAGCCAACCGAAAAGGAAACCTCTCCGCCAAAGCATTATACCATTGAAACGCTGAATAATTACCTCAAGAATCCCTTCCGAGAAGAACTTGCCGATGTAAATAAGGCTGCCGATGTAAATAAGGCTGCCGATGCAAATAAGGCTGCCGATGCGAATAAAACGTCGGATGACGATACCGAAGAAAACGATGCTGCCGAATACAGAGCCATGTTCGAGGGTCTGGAGCTGGGCACCGAAGCAACCCGCACAGGCATCATCGACAATGCCCGTAAGAGCGGCTATATCCAACTGAAAAAGGATGTCTATACCATCCTCCCCGACGGCTGTTATCTGATCGAATCGCTGTCACGCCTGGGAATCGGCATGAATAAATACAAAACCGCCGAGGTCGGACGCTCGCTGAAGCAGGTCTTCCGAGGTGAAATTTCGATCAACCGCAGTCTCGCCATTGCACAGACCGAAATCGATGCTATTTTTGAGCGTGAGGCTACCGTGGTAAGCGATGGCTTCATCGGCGATAAAATCGGTAAATGCCCCCTCTGCGGTAAGGATGTTGTCCGCGGACGCTACGGCTATCAGTGCAGCGGTTACAAAGAGGGATGCAAGCTTAAGATCGGCTCTCCCATCTGCAGCAGAGTGATTACCAAGGAAGAAGCCGCCCTGCTTCTGATTGCCGGCAAAACCGAGCTTCTGCGCGGATTCGTTTCACCGAAAACCGGACGCACCTTTGATGCATATCTGCAGCTTGAAGGCGATAAAACGGTATTTAAGTTTTAAGCACATAAAAATCGCACCCCGGTATTTGATCACTGAGGTGCAGTTTTTTTATTTGATTTCGTTTAATACAATATAGTTCGTCTCGGTTACCGAAAGCTCGTTTTCGTTGTAATGCACAGCATAATTGATATTGGTCAGCCGCAGAAAATCGATAATATCATCGCGCTCACTCAGCGTGTATACACAGAGGATACTCTCACTGCCATCCTCGTTTTCCAGTGTTTTGTACTCGGTCAGTCCCAGCACCGACATAACCGAATTCACATCGCTCACATTCAGGTACGCAATGATATTGCCATAGTACTCTGCCGGTGTGTCATAATACAGAATAATATCCTCTTCCGGTAAATTCACGCTGGTTTCTATCTCGCGGTACAGCTCGTCATCCTGCGAATCGACTACAGGCGCGCTGTCTGCGTCATGTCCCTCTTCAACGCTCTCCTTGGGAGCAGGTGAATCTTCACCTTCCTTGATCTCGGGAACTGCACCTGTTTCGGGAAATGTATCGGCACTGTTGTTTGAAGGCTGCACCGGTGCCGCAGATGCTTCAGTATCACTGCCCGAATCACCGTAGCGCTTTGAAGTGCTCTTCACTTCCTCTTGTACAGCTTCTGTTTCAGCCTCAGTTGTGGCACTGCCCGTACCCGATGCAGTCGGCGAAGCCATCATCATACCGGCTACCGTCTCCACATGCTGAACGGTTTCATCCACCCCGGTCTCTCCGACTGCGGTATAAGAATAGGCAGCCATATCCTGCGCAGCACGGTAATTTGCCTCGGCAGCATCTGCCGCTTCGTTTGATGAGGTCAGCCCTCTTGTCATTCTGAAAATGGCATCATGATTGAGAACAACCACAGCCACCAAAACCAGCGCCGCGGCAATCGTACCGTAACGGGCAAAATTCTTCTTTTTAAAGAATCCTGTAAAGGCAGAGGCGAGAGGACTCTTAACCTCTTCCTTTTCTATTTTATTCATCACAGCGTCTGTAATGCTGAAGGGTGCTTCATATCGGCTGGCTTTGATCAGCTTCAGCGTTTCACGGCACCCGGCAAGCTCGGCTGCACAATCGGGGCAGGAGGTTATGTGTGCTTCCAGCCACGCGGCATCCTTTTCGCTCAGCGTCCCATCGGCATAATCGAACATGAGCTCACGGGCTTTTTGACATAAATCGCCTGTCACTTTGTCTGCCATATATTCACCTCCTTGGATCTCTTACATATTTCTTAAATCTTCCTGTTGTTTCTTTTGACGATCAATATCCAAAAATGTTCCGCTTTATTAAAAATTCTTTTACAGCATTTCTCGCGCGGTTGATTCGGCTCTTCACAGTACCAATCCCGAGCCCCAGCATTTCGGCAATTTCCTCATAAGAATACCCCTCAATATCGCGCAGAACAATAATCTGCCTGTGATCCTCCGACATGCTTGCAATCGCCTCACGGACGGTATCGCGCAGCTCATCCCGCAGATAAACCTCCTCTGGCATCACCGAGCGGTCGGTGTCGGGGATATCGGTTTCCTTTTCGGTATCCTCCTCGCTGTCATATTCAGAAAGCGAAATTGCAGCATGACGAGATTTTGCACGGATATAATCCTTGATCTGATTGCAGGTGATGCGGTAAATCCAGGTGGAAAATTTACTCTCGCCGCGGAAGGAGCCGAGCGATCGCCAGGCTTTGATAAAAACCTCCTGTGATACGTCATAGGCATCCTCAGCATTGCGGAGCGCCTGCATGGCGGTATTGTACACCATGCTTTCATAAGCCCTGACCAGCTCGCCGAAGGCTTCCTTATCGCCCGATACTGCCCGCTTGATCACAAGATCTTCCGATTTCAGCAGGGTACTTTTGACGGGAGCCTTCGGCTCGTCTTTTTCTTCTGTGTGCACTGCGAAAAACCACAGCATCGGCGCACGCTCCTTTCTATTGATATTTTATATCAATTGATATTTTATATCATTCTTACAGTTGATCGACTGCTTTTTCCAATAATTCCTCGGCAATCGCACGCATCTCGGGATAGGTTTCGGTTCGGTTAATGCGATCCCGCAGCGCCGGTGCTCCGTCAAATCCCTTGATGTACCAGGCTAAATGCTTGCGAGCCTCCATGGTGCCGATCTTGTCACCCTTATCCTCAACCAGAAAATCAAGCTGGCGAATCGCAGCACGCATCCGCTCGGCAGGTGTCGGAGGTGACCATTTCTTCCCATCGATCGCGGCAATGATCTCACCGAAAATCCAGGGATTCCCCTCAGCTCCGCGTGCGATCATCAGACCGTCGCACTTCGTTTCATCAAGCATCCGAAGAGCATCCTCTCCACTCATAATGCCGCCGTTGCCAATGACCGGGATGGAAACGGCTTGCTTGACCTGGGCAATAATCGCGCGGTCAACCGGAGGATGATACATCTGCTCTCTTGTTCTTCCATGGACGCAGATCATGGCAGCACCGTTTTTTTCGGCAATTTCCGCAATTTCGACTGCATTTCGGTGTGCATCATCCCAGCCTGCACGAATTTTCACAGTAACAGGCAGATCGGAAGCCGCACTGACCGCCCGTACAATTTCTCCCACCAGCGCGGGATTCTTCATAAGAGCGCTTCCCTTTCCGTTTCCCGCAACCTTGGGAACCGGGCATCCCATATTGATATCGATGGCAGCAGGACGAATCTCGCTCTCGCATCCACGGTAGGAGTTGCTGCAAAGCTGTGCCGTCGCCTCAGCCATAATCTCGGGATCACTGCCGAAAATCTGGAGCGCCATCGGCTCCTGCACCTTTGTGATTTTAGCAAGCTTGGCAGTTTTTAGATCTTTATAATGAATCGCGTCGCAGGATAACATCTCCGAGACGGTAAATTCAGCGCCGCATTCTTTGCAAATGCGGCGGAAGGCATGATCGGTTACGCCCGCCATGGGAGCGAGCATCAATCCGTATGGAAGGATATAAGTTCCAATCGTTAATTTCGGCATGTATGTGATGTGAAACCTCACTGATATTCAAAGAAAACCGAACTTGTAAGCCGGGTTTTGTGAATTTGCGGAACAAAATCCGCAAAAGCTGCGTCCATCTATCTGTGACGGCATGTTGCCATGACGCTCCGCGGATTGGGTACCGCGTGCCACCTGCGGGATGCTGTCGGGCAGACATGAGATTACTCTCCTCCCGCGGACGGTGTTGCTTCGGATAGGGTTTACATTAGCACAAAGTCGCCAGTGTGCCGGTGAGCTCTTACCTCGCCTTTCCATCCTTACCTCAAAAGAGGCGGTATATTTCTGTTGCACTTTCCCTGAAGTTGCCTTCGGCGGACGTTATCCGTTATCCTGCCCTGTGAAGCCCGGACTTTCCTCATAATACGACCTTTCGGCATGATACTACGCGGACGCACCGTTCGGTTTATATTTTATTATACATGATTTCGCGCCCCTTGTCAATCATTTACGCGTTAAATCATGTCGATTGCTTTGATTGTTTGGATTTATAATTTATTGCAAAATACAGTACCAAAAAGATGCTGCAGCATTGCAAATGCGACAGCACCGTTTTCAGATGGTATTGGACAAGCTGAAAAATTCAGCTTGCATATAAATATCCTATTTCGACCGTATCCAAAGCGAAGGAGAAAAGAGCAGCAGCATCGGGAAAATCTCCAGGCGTCCGATCAGCATGTCGGCACTCAGCACAAGCTTGCTTAAAACCGACAGAGAGCCGAAATTTCCGAGCGGTCCTACCACATCAAATCCGGGACCAATATTGTTCAGACAGGCAGCAACCGAGGACACGGTGGTCATAAAGGAAAAGCCGTCCAGTGAAACGACGAGGATTGACAGCGCAAAAATGGCAAAATAAGTACCAAAGTATATACTGACGCTGTGCATGGTATCATCACTCAGTATCTTGCCGTCCATTCTGATGAGCTTTACACTGCGTGGATGGATCAGCTTCTTGATCTCATTTTTAATGGATTTATACATGATGATACAGCGTGAAACCTTGATTCCGCCGCCGGTGGAGCCTGCTGAAGCACCGATAAACATCAGGATAAAGAGAATCATCTTGGAAAACTCCGGCCACAAATTAAAATCTACTGTAGCAAATCCTGTAGTTGTAATAATCGACACGACCTGAAAAATACTGTGATGGAATGCCGAACGCAGTGAATCATACATACCGAACGTGTTCCAAGTAATCAGAAGCGTTGATGCCAGAATCACGCCGAGATATACGCGAAGCTCCAGATTTTTGAAGGCAAGCTTGAATTCCCGCATAAGAAGGAGATAAAAAATGTTAAAATTAACACCGCAGAGGATCATAAACACGGTGATTACCCCCTGCAAATAATAACTGTCATAGGATGCGATACCGTTATTTGTGATGGCAAAACCTCCTGTTCCGACCGTTCCGTAAGAAATCGTCACAGCATCAAAAAGAGGGATCCCGCCGAGAAGCAGCAGAACAATCTCAATCACGGTCAGCATAATATAGATCGCGTATAAAATCCGCGCTGTTGTTTTCATACGTGACACAAGCTTACCAACCACAGGACCGGGACTTTCAGCACGAAGAATATGCAGTGAATTTCCGTTTTCGGATGACAGCGGAACGATGGCAAGGATAAACACCAGAACCCCCATACCGCCCAGCCAATGTGTAAAGCTTCGCCAGTAGAGCAAAGACCTTGGCAGCGCCTCAATATCCGAAAGGATTGTCGCTCCGGTAGTTGTGAAGCCGGATACAATCTCAAAAAAGCAATCCACATAAGACGGAATCGCACCGCTTATATATAATGGAAGTGCACCAAATAGCGACATAATAATCCAGGAGAGCGCCACCGTGCAAAAGCCTTCCTTCGCGTAAAAATTCCCATCCTTCTTCCTGTTCAGAGAAACAAAAAGAAATCCAACACCTTCCAGGACAGCAATAGTAAGAAGGAAGGCAAAAAAACTTGCCGATTCCTTCCGATAGAGCGCAATGCCTACCGAAGGCAGCATAAATATGCCCTCAATAACCAGCATATAGCCGATATATTTTAATATCAAACGTTTATTCATAACCGCATTCCATTATTCATCTGCAAAGATGTCATTCAGTTCCTTGATCGGTTCTCTTCCCGTTGTGACAAGGATTACCGTATCTCCTCTTGAAATATAGTCGGCGCCGCTTGGAATGATGATATTGCCGTTATGATTGATCGAAGCGATCAGCAGATTTTTCTTTAACGGAATATCCTTCAGCGGTACACTCAAATAACGAGTTCCTTCATCTGCATAAAACTCAATTGCCTCTGCCTTATCATCAACGATTTTGTGCAGCGTCAGAATCGAGCCGCCGCTGCCATGCTCCATGGAGCGCACATAACGGATAACATCATTGGCAACGATATCCTTAGGACAGATTGTACTGCCAATCCCTATATCAGAGAAAAGTATATTGTATTCGGTGCGATTCAGCTTCGTGATGGTTTTGGGAACCCCTACATGGTTTGCATACATGGAGATCACAAGATTCTGCTCATCCAAATTGGTCAGCGTGATCACCGCATCGGTTTCCTCAATGCCTTCTGCAAGCAGCACATCACGGCTGGAGCCGTCGTCATTGATAATCAGTGCCTCAGGCAGACGGGATGCAAGCTCTACGCAACGTTCGTGATTATTTTCGACGATCTTCACGTTTACACCTGAAGAAATCAGCTCCTCCGCAAGATACTCCGCAATCTTTCCTCCGCCGATGGTCATAACATTTCGAATCTTCTGCTTGCTGATGCCAAGCTGTTTGATCATGCGCGCGAGGTTGCTTCTGGGAGCCGTAACATTGATCTTGTCCCCTGCTTTAAGCTCAAAGTCACCGTTCGGAATAAAAATTTCTTCACCACGCTCGACAGCACACACCAGAATTTTCAGCTTCAGTTCATGGAAAAGCTTATCTAAACGCTTGCCGATCAGCGGACTGTCATCATCCACCTTCAATTCCACAAGCTCAACGCGCCCCTTTGAAAAGGAATCGATTTTCAGAAAAGACGGGAATTGAATGATGCGAAAAATGGTTCGAGATGCGGCAAGCTCGGGATTGACGATCATGGAAAGACCGAAGTCCTCCCTCATAAATTGAAGCTGCTTTGTATATTCCGCATTTCTTACCCTGGCAATGGTGTGATGACAGCCCAGCTTTTTTGCAAGCGCACAGCAGAGCAGATTGACCTCATCCGAAGCTGTTACCGCAATAAGCAGCTCTGCGGACTTTACATCAGCTTCCTCCTGAATTTCAAGAGAGGCACCGTTTCCCGAAACGGTCATCACATCGAGTGCCTCCTGAGACTTTTCTAAAACGTCGGAATTGTTATCGATCAGCGTGATATCATGCTTTTCACCGGAGAGCAGCTTAGCCAGTGTAAAACCCAGCTTGCCATCACCGACTATAACGATTTTCATAATAACTCCTCAAAAATAAATACTGATAGTATAATGATTTTGTATAGTATATCACAACCGTCCACAAAAAGCAAGACGAAGATGATGTCTTAGAAAAAACAAAACAATTATATTCCGCAAATCCGCTCGGATGCTGCAAATTTCGTAAGAATATGCCATTGCATTTTCATATCACCTGTGATATAATGTCAATAATGTTTTCATTTTGTCGAAGAAAGGATATCTATGAAGAAAACAACACTTACTTCCCCCGGGAAAAGTTATCTCTATCTGCCCGAATGCGTGCTGATTCTGATCCTGCTGACCCTGAAGTCCTTTTTCTTTAATCAATATATCAAGCTCGGTGATTTTGCCCCCGTCATGACCGCAGCAACCGCGGCGATTTTCACACTCATCTTTCTTCTGAAAAAGCTCATCTCAAAAAAGTCGCCCGCTAACCTGCTCTTCCCCCTTTACATCATCGCTTCGCTTTTCATGATGATCGACCGGATGTATTTCGCCTATTTCAATAAGCTGCCCGGTATTCTGGCACTGCAGATGGTGGAATATCTGGGAGCCGTCTCCTCCTCTGTCATAGATATCTTCAACCTCGGGCACGCCATGTACATCATCGATCTGCCCATTCTGGCACTCTACATGCTCTTCTGGAGAAAAAAAGCAGCCTTCGCCCTCCGAACAACCAAATTCAGAAATACCAAGCGTAATCCTGCAAAATTTTCTCTGGGTGCCGCCTCGGGTCTGCTTGCCGGCTGTCTGCTCTTCATCGGATGCCATGCGCTCAATGAGAATTTCCATTTCTCTTATTTGAAAAATGAGCTCTTTACATACCACATCACCGATGTGATCACCGTCATCAGCAAACAAATGGCTCAGAACAATCTCGATCCCGCCGATTATATCCAGGTCATCGCCCCCACCGACACCGAAGGAGAAGAAAGTGCTCCTAAAGATCCTCTTAACGGCATCGCGCAGGGCATGAATCTGGTAAATATCCAGGTGGAGGCCATGCAGGCATTCGTCCTGAACCGAACCTATAACGGGCAGGAGATCACGCCCTTCCTCAATTCCCTGCTGGCAAGCGATACCATCTTTTTCGATAATTACTACTACCAGATCGGCGGCGGCAATACCTCGGACGCGGAATTCGCCGTGAACAATTCGCTCTTCACCCCCGAAAGTGAAGCAGCCTATGTGAAGTACACCACCAACGATTACTACGGACTTCCCTTCATTCTCAAGGATAACGGCTACAGCGGAGCCTATGCCTTCCATGGCTATAACGGCGACTTCTGGAACCGCAAGGAAGCCTATGTCTATCAGGGCTTCGATTATTACTACGCCAAAGAGGATCTGGCGCAGGAAGATATCCTGGGGCTGGGCATTTCGGACAAGTCCTTCTTCACACAGGCACTGAATATTATGGAGACCTATGAAGAACCCTTCTATACCTTCATGGTAACCCTCTCCTCACACCACCCCTACGATCTGCCCGAGAGTCTGTGGCAGCTTGAGCTGGAGCCCGTGCATCAGAACACCCTCTACGGCGATTATCTCCAAACCATGCGTTATGTGGACGAGGCACTGCGGCTCTTCTTCGACGGACTGAAAGAAAAGGGACTCTACGACAACACAGCAGTAACCATCTATGGCGACCACTTCGGATTGCCCAACTACGACTGGTACAGCAAATACTATATGACCGAGTGGATTGGCCACGAATATTACGAGGCTGATATGTACAATGTGCCACTGATCGTGCATATTCCCGGACTTGGCGAAGCAAAAACAATCAGCACCACCGGCGGTCATATCGATTATCTCCCCACCATCCTCTATCTGTTCGGTTATGAGAATACCAAAGGCGTCATGTTCGGGCAGAATCTCATCACCGCCACCTCCGGCATCACTTATGAGCAGACCCATATGGCAAGAGGCTCCTTCATCTCGGATGATGTGATCTTCGTCTATCCCCAGAACGGAATCATGGTCAATGCAGTTGCCTATGATAAGAAAACCGGCGAAATCATTCCGGCAACAGGATATGAAGAGATCTCAGCCGCCGCAATCAAAGCCTATGAGGACTGCAACGCACTGCTCGAGAAGAACGCGGTCGTGCTAATAAAATTTACAAAAATTGATGGCACCCGAAGGGATTTTATATCATCTTCGGGTGTTGAATTTTGTGAAAAAATATAGTATAATATATAATAATAGTAACCAACAAACGGCAGGCTGCCGGTCATCTGCCGTAAAATACATCGCCCGACCGGAGAAACGGATTTATAACATGATAACTCAGGATGTTGACATACGAAATCGCTATATCAAAGCCAAACGTGCAATCTTCGATAAAATCTACGATCATTTAAACGACCGTCAGCGAGAGGCTGTCTTTACGGTCAATTCTCCCCTGCTGGTGCTGGCAGGCGCGGGAAGCGGCAAGACCACCGTTCTTGTCAACCGTATCGCCTTCATCATCAAATACGGCAACGCCTACATGAATGAATATGTCCCCGAGGATGTGGATCTCGACGAGGTCGAAAAGCTGGAGCATGCGCTGATACTCCCCAAGGAAGATCTTGAAAGCATCGCCTTTGACTTTGCCTCAAATCCCTGTCCCCCCTGGGCAGTGCTCAGCATTACCTTCACCAACAAAGCCGCCAATGAGATGAAGGAGCGTCTCTCCCGTGTCATCGGCGAGCAGGCAAGCGATATCTGGGCAGGTACCTTCCATTCTGTCTGTATGAGACTGCTCAGAAAATATACCGCAGAAGCGGGACTTGCCCCGGGATTTACCATTTATGACACCGACGATGCCAAGAAGCTGATCACAAACTGCTTAAAGGAGCTGAACATCGACGAAAAGGTGCTCGCGCCCCGTGCAGTCATGAATCAGATCAGCCGTGCCAAGGATCAGCTCCAGACCCCCTCCGACTTTGCCGCCGAAGCATCCGATCTCAGACTCAAGCAGATCGCCAAGGTCTATGAGCTTTATCAGCGCCGCCTGACAGAATCAAACGCAGTCGACTTTGACGATATTATCATGCGTACCGTTCAGATGCTCGAGAACCATCCCGAGGTGCGCGATTATTGCCAGACCCGCTTCCGCTACATCTGCGTCGACGAGTATCAGGATACAAACAAAGCACAGTTCAGACTGACCCTTCTTCTTTCGGGCAAATACCGCAATCTGATGGTTGTTGGCGACGATGACCAGAGCATCTATAAATTCCGCGGAGCCACCATCGAGAATATTCTCGGCTTTGATAAGGAGCTTCCCGACGCAAAGGTCATCAAGCTGGAGCAGAATTACCGCTCCACCAAGTGCATCCTCGGTGCCGCCAATGCCATCATCCGCAATAACATCGGAAGACGCGGCAAGGAGCTGTGGTGCGATAATCCCGACGGTGACCGCATTGTTGTAAAAAAGCTGGATAATCAGAACGAGGAAGCTCGCTACATCATCAATAAAATCATGGATTCGGTCATCCGCGAAAAGCGGAAGCTCAGCGACTTTGCGGTGCTCTACCGCGTCAATGCCCAGTCCAACAGCCTTGAGCAGGTCTTTGCCAAGAGCGGCGTTGCCTACCGCATGCTGGGCGGTCTCCGCTTCTTCGAGCGCAAGGAAATTAAAGATATCATCGCCTATCTCTGCGTAGTCAGCAACACCGGCGATAACCTGCGTCTCCGCCGCATCATCAATGAGCCTAAGCGCAAAATCGGCGAAGCTACTGTCAATGCCGTGGCACAGATTGCAGAGGCTGAAGGTTGCTCCATGTTTGATGTCATGGAAAATGCCGATAAATACCTGGCAATATCCAAATCGGCTTCCAAGCTGAAGGAGTTCACCTACCTCATCCGTGAGCTTCAGCGCATCGCTGCCGCCGATAAGGTTTCAAAGCTCATTGAAAGCACCATCGAGCTGACCGGCTACCGCAAAATGATCCTGCTCATGGGCGACACCGAACTCGAACGCCTTGAGAACGTGCAGGAGCTTGTCTCCAACGCCGTGGAATATGAAAATTCCCATGAAGAGCCTACCCTTTCAAACTTCCTCGAAGAGGTGGCGCTGGTCAATGACATCGATAATTACGATGAAAATGCCGATGCGGTTGTGCTCATGACCATCCACAGCGCGAAGGGACTGGAGTTCCCCGTAGTATTCCTCCCCGGCTTTGAGAACGGACTCTTCCCGGGCATCCAGTCACAGATGCAGCCCGATGAAATGGAGGAGGAGCGCAGACTCGCCTATGTTGCAGTCACCCGTGCCAGGGAAAAACTCTTCATCACCCATGTGCGTGAGCGTCTGATATACGGTCATACCAGCTATAATCATCCCTCCAAGTTCCTTGAGGAAATCCCCGAGGAACACCTTGAGCGCGACATGCCCAAAAAGCCTGCCGAAGAGAGAAAGCCGGGTGAGCGTCCCAAGAGAAATGTCATCTCCAGGGAATTCCTCAAGCAGTCGGATCTGACCGCCAATGTAGGCCGTACCAAGGGCTTTGAGCGCTTCAATGCAGGCGATGCCGTCGAGCATATGAGCTTTGGCCGCGGCGAAATCCTCTCGGTCAAGGAGATGGGCGCCGATCTGCTGTACGAAATCGCCTTTGAATCGGTCGGCACAAAGAAGCTAATGGCGACCTATGCGAAACTGAAAAGAGTATAACACAATAATGAACATAATGAAGGTCTGACGCAATTCAACCCCTGCATCAGACCTTTTTCGTTTATTTCAGCTTTTTCATCACATCATTTTTCTTTGCAAAATACTCAGCCAGTTCTCTGTATTGGCAATAGATTTTCTCATAAGCCTTCGTATTTGCGGGATCGGGAACATACACATATCCCTCCCTGTCGGCAATCCGCTCAGCCGCAGCCTCTACCGAATCAAAATATCCGCATGCCGCAGCTGCCATAACCGCGCTTCCCTTCGCCCCTGCCTGTCTGCAATTCACCGCTTTGATCGGAAGTCCCAGCACATCGGCATAAATCTGCATGAGAAGCTGATTCTTCTGAGAAATTCCGCCTGCCGCATAAATTTCGTCAATCTCCACGCCGTGCTCGGTAAACAGATCGACAATCACCTTTGTACCGTATGCGGTAGATTCGATCATACCGCGATAAATTTCCTCGGGCGTTGTCTTCAGCGTCAGACCGAGAATCGTTCCGGTAAGCTCCGCATCCACATAAGGCGTACGGCTTCCGTTCCACCAGTCGAGAATGAGAATTCCGCTCTCTCCGACCTTGCTCTTTGCCGCCTTTTCGTCCATATAAGCAAAGATGCTCTTTCCTTCAGCCTTTGCCGCTTCTTCATAAGATGCGGGAAGGCAATTTTTCATATACCAGTCAAAGCTGTCTCCGACGCAGGACTGCCCCGCTTCATAAGCCGTATATCCGGCTATCACACCGTCAGCCACACTTCCGCAGATTCCCGGAACGGGATGATTCTCCCTGCTCATCACGATGTGGCAGGTGGAGGTACCAATAATCATCATCAGTTTTTTATCGCTGACAATTCCCGAAGCAGGGAGCGCTGCATGAGCATCAATGATAGGTACTGCCACCGCACATCCAACCTCAAGTCCGATCAGAGCCGCTCCCTGTTCATTCAGGACACCTGCTCTTGTCCCTGTCGGAAGGATTTCGCCGCGAATCTTGCTCCCGATCACATCTTCAAGCCGCGGATCGATAGCTCCCCAGAATTCATTTGAAGGGTATCCCGCATCCTTGCTCCATAGACCTTTATATCCCGCAGTGCATGCGCTGATCACCTCTTCACCGGTCAGCAGACAGGTGAGCCAGTCGACGGCTTCCACGAAACGGTCTGCCCTGTGATAGACCTCGGGAGCTTTGCGCAGCGTTTCGATCAGCTTGGGAAAGAGCCACTCGGAAGAAATTTTTCCTCCATAGATATCAAGCCAGCTCTCCCCCCGCTCTGCCGCAAGGGCATTGATTTCATCTGCCTCACGCTGTGCACTGTGATGCTTCCAGAGCTTTACATAAGCCTGCGGCTCATTTCGGTAAGCTTCATCAAAGCAGAGCGGCATCTTGTTATCCCCGACAGGCAGAATGGTAGAAGCAGTGAAGTCGATACCAATCCCTGCCACCTCTGAGGAAGAGACCTCCGCTTTGGAAAGCAAATCACCAACCGTAAACCGCAGTGCGTCGAGATAATCCTGCGGATGCTGGAATGCATCTGTAACATCAAGGCTTCTGCCATTGAAATCCGCGTCGGTCATCACTCCATGGGGATAGATAAACTCCGATTCGGCAGCCTCACTGCCATCAGCAAGATTGACAAGGAGCGCACGCGCCGAAAGCGTGCCATAGTCGATTCCGATTACATATTGCTTCATGATTCTTAGCCTCTCGGGTCGTTTTTTTTCATTTTACCACAAACAGGAGCGCTTGGCAAGAGCTATGCATTCATTTCATCCACGAATGCAGCCGGCTTTGCGGTCAGCTCTGCCCATGCGGGACGTAAGCCTGCTTTGATCGCATTGCGAACCGAAGCGATATTCGACCATGCAGCGCAGTAGAAGGGCACCTTTCCCCGCTCGAGAATTGCCAGAGCCAGACGCGATGTGAGACAAGCCGCAATCCCCCTCCTGCGATAAGCGGGGAGCACATCAATGCCAATCTGCCACATGTCATCGCAATCTGCAGAACAGGCGGCAAATCCCACAAGTGCCCCCTGATCATAGGCGCCGATACCGAGCACATCAAGATGCTTTCGCTTTTCACAGAGTGCATTGCTCCATTCCGGTCTGTAAAGCTCGGCAAAATCGGGCTGTGTCATCATACGCAGCTCATACCCGCAGTCAAGCGGCTTCAGCACATTCACATCGGGAAGGAAGTATTCCGCCATAAAGCATGCTTTCATCCCATAAGGCTCAAGCAATGCAGAAAGCACATGAAGATTGGGCGTTTCAAAGCAGTGCTCCGCCGGATATTTCGCCAGATATGAAGCAGCAGCCTCCGCAAACCGCTCGTCACAGCAGGCAACAATACCGCTTCCATAGGATACAAGATTGCAAAAATGAGGCAGCGTAAGATAACGCCGCGCAGAATCGCTGCTTTCGGATATCACAATATGGTTTTCGCCGTCAAGAAAATCCTCCGGCTTACAGGAGCAGTCAATGGCAGATTGCCTCACCGCAGTCTGCAGAATGTCTCGGTTGGTCATGATGCTTTTTTCTTTCCTTTCAATACAGCGAATACAACCGCAGCCGCGGCAATTACAACAGCAGCGATGATCACCGCAGGAAGTGCCGATCCCCCTTCTTTAGCCACCGGAAGAGCCTCGGTTACAGACTCCCCTGCCTGCTCTGCTGTGTCAGCCTCCTGATTTTCGGAAGCTGCTGTTTCGGGAGCTGTTGTTTCGGGAACAGGATTCTTTTCGATCACGGGAATGGTACTGCTAAAGGTCATATCCCCAATCTCCATGTCAGCACGGTAGAAGCAGTGGGAATACCCACCCTCAGAACAGAGTATATTCTTGCCATCAATCTCGGTGGAAACAGTCATCTCATCCTCGAGCTCGGTACCACGATCCTTGATGACGGTAATGCTTCTCTCTTCGTCATTGATCAGAATTTCAACCGTATGCCACTCGGTATCGACAAGCTCGAATGTTCCGTCCTTTTCTTCGACAATCGGATCGAGATAGATCGATTCGGAAACAACCTTCTCCCCGTCATAGTAGACAGCCAGCTCCATACGGCTGCGCGACACTACAACATAAGCCGCATAATCGGTCGCCCACATGGGAAGATAACCGGATGTTGAACGGAATGTGAAATAGGTCAGCCAGTCAGAGCCGCCGCCAACCTCTTCATACTGCTTCAGGAAGCGGTAACTGTACTTGATATAGTCGTGAGAATATTCGATTTCCGCCGCCCCCGTCTCGGCATTTGCCGATTTTAAGAAAGATGCAAGCGCCGCACCGGGCTTTGCAGTAATGATGCCATTCTCTTCATCATAGCTGTATTCTTTGCCCTTGGTATAGTCAAAATATACGCTTTCATTCAGTTCGATTCCCTCGGGATGCTCGGGAGGATCATATTCGGGCTCAGGCGATCCGCTAAAAGAGGTCAGATAGCTGCCGAAATTGAATTGATGATCAATCACATCAGCAGATTCCGAATCTTCTGTATAAAGAATTGTATCATTCTGCAGGCTGTTTTTTGCACTGGACCACAGATTCTGTCCATATATTCTCACCTTTCCATTCATATCCGATGCGGTATAAATCTGATATGCAGTCTTATTGATATTGGGAAGCGAGTTCAGGCCGGTTGCTGCACCGAGAATACTGATATTATCTCCCCCCGACAAATGAATACCAACTGAACCGAAAGGCATATCGACAACGGCGCGCAGTACACTGATATTCGAAGGTGCTCCACTTTGTGACGGAATAAATTCAAGACCACGGCTGAGACCGAAGCAGCCTGCCGAGAGTGCACGGATGTTGCTGCAGTCACCGAAGGATATGGCTTTCACGCCATAATATGCATACCGGGAAAGGTCAATCGAGCGGCTGATAGTCTCCCACCAGGTACCGTAGGTGAACCATGCGCAGGAAATCTGACCGCCGTCACTACCTCCGCCGATTTTGAGTCCCTGATTCATGCAGGTGCCCCAGAGGCTTCGGATCGTAAAGTTATTGCATTTCTCGGAAGCTAAGTCTACACCGTTCCAGCCATTGATAATGCCCACGTTCTCAATCCAGATGCTCTCTCCCCTGCCGCGAATCAGATAGGGGAAGGAGGGAATATTCATATGCTCGATTGGGAACTGATCGTTGTATACATCGTAAGTTTTTCTGTTTTTATATCCATAATCTTTGCCTTCGGGAAGCTTATAGCTCTGTGGATTGTGGAAAGGAAGATAGAACCGAATTCCCTGCACACCGCTGCCGTCATCAAGACCGATCAGGTAATCCTCTTCGCCCGAACCGCTGTAGTTGACATAGATCTCACTGGGTGAATAATGGCGATAGCCTACATATTCACCGAGAAGCTCCGTATTCTGCGGAATCTCCAATCTGCCCGAGATCAGATACCTTCCGGCGGGAACAAAAACAATGCCGCCTCCGTTCACACGGGCAGCCTCCAGCGCATCGCGGAAGGCAAGTGTATCATCGGTTGTGCCGTCACCCTTGGCGCCGTATGTACAAACATTGAATAAATCGGCCTTGGTGGAATAACGGTTATCCGGCTCACTGAAGTCATACAAATCGCTTCCGGGAACATCGTCGAGGATATTCACCCGCGGCCACCCCTTGGGATAATAGGATTCATAATCGTCCTCGTAGACGACCTCAGTATCTCCAAGCTTATAAAAATTACCGTAAGCAACACCCGAATTGCCCATGTCGCGCATTTTCTGCTCCACATAAAAGTATATACCGCGGTCAAATTCATCTGCGGGACAGTTGACATTGAAAGCCAACATTTCATCCACATAACCGACATTAAGACCGGTGGCATTCTGCTTGGTATATGCACTGATCTTTGTTTTATCGGTACCGTCATATGCATTCCAATAGGAAGCATTAAAATCGATATTCATGAACTCGGATACCTCGGCATTGGCACCGATATTGATGCCTGTGTGCAGAATTGTACCCGCAATATTTGCCACATGCTGAGCGCCGCCCGACGCATCAATGCCATAGTACGAATTATAGAGCATAATATCACGAAGTGTGATAAAGGCAGCACCGCCAACAGGAGCGATTGCAGCGGGATAGGCGATCGGACTCTCGATATTCTGCTTCGGATAATAGAAGCTCATTCCCGAAACGGTACTGCCGCCGGAAAGCATAAAGACCGACTCGGTATAAGAAGCGTCAAAATCGCAGAGTATCACACTTCCCTCGCCCTTGTCCGCATTGCCGGTCAGCACATCGGTCTCACCGAGGATGGTCATTCCATTTGTAATTTTAAAGCCCGGTCTTGTAATACGGTAATTCCCAGCAGGGAAATAGATAATCCCTCCCTTGGAACCAAAGAGCATTGCCTCTATAGCAGCTTCAATGGCATTTGTATCATCGGTTTTACCGTCGCCCACCGCACCAAAATCCTTTACATTATAAGCGCTGACCACATAACTGCCGTCTGCAAGCCTTCCCTGCAGCTTGTAATTTCTCGTTGTTTCTGATGCTGCAGCAGGCAGTGAAAGCATACTCAGCACGGCAGCAACCGTAAGCAGCAGCGATATAACAGCATTGGTTTTCTTTTTCATCGCATAAAGTTCCCTTCTAAATATTTTTATTTATTATATCACATTTTACCTATTTTGGTAAGGTTATATTTTATTTTTTTGTGTATAATTCCATCATAACAAAAAGAGAGATTCCGGAATGAACCGAAATCTCTCATGAGAGAACTTATTTTAATGCTTAAAGTGACGCTTTCCGGTGAAGATCATGGCGATGCCATACTTGTTGCATGCCTTGATGGAATCCTCATCACGGATCGATCCGCCCGGCTGAATGATGGCGGTGATGCCTGCCTTTGCAGCAGCTTCCACACAGTCATCGAAGGGGAAGAAGGCATCGGATGCCATAATCGAGCCTGCCGCCTTGTCTCCTGCATAGTTGATGGCAAGCTGGAGTGCTGTGATGCGGTTGGTCTGACCGGGGCCTACGCCGGTGGTCGCATTGTCCTTTGCGAGAACGATGCCATTGCTCTTGGTGTGCTTGACCACCTTCATGGCGAAGCGCATGTCTTCCATTTCTTTTTCGGTGGGAGCACGCTCGGTAACAACCTTCACGTCAGCCTCGTCGAACATCTCCACATTGAGCTCCTGAACCAGCAGACCGCCGGCAACCTTCTTCATGTCGAGCATATCGCTTCTGTTGGGCATTGCGATATCGGGGAGACGGAGGAGACGGAGATTCTTCTTCTGGGTGAGAATCTCAAGCGCGTCGGCATCGAAATCGGGAGCGATGATGATCTCAAGGAAGATCTTCGCCATCTCAGCCGCAGTCTTGGCATCTACCTTCTGATTGGTAGCAATAATGCCGCCGAAGATCGATACAGGGTCAGCGTTGTATGCACCCATATATGCATCATAGAGATTATCAGCGATCGAAACGCCGCAGGGGTTGGCATGCTTGACACCGACAACGCAGGGAGTATCGCCGAATTCTTTCAGGCAGTCGAGCGCGCCGTTGGTATCGTTGATGTTGTTGTAGGAGAGCTCCTTGCCGTGAAGCTGTTCTGCTGCCGCAAGGGTGCCGTTGTAGTTCTTGCCGATCTCCTTGTAGAAGGCTGCCTTCTGGTGGGGATTCTCGCCGTAGCGCATCGACTGAACCTTTTCATAGGTCATGGTGAATTCGTTCGGGAAGATATCCGAGCCGGTCTCTTTTCTGAGATAAGCCGAGATCATCGAATCATAAGCCGCTGTGTGGTTGAATACCTTGTAAGCCAGTTCCAGCTTCTTCTCGCGGGAAACCTCGCCATTCTCCCTGAGGGCTGTAAGAACCTCTTCATAATCTGCGGGATCAACAATAACAGCAACATCCTGCCAGTTCTTTGCCGCCGCGCGGATCATGGTGGGGCCGCCGATGTCGATATTCTCGATAACCTCTTCGCGCTCTACGCCTTCCTTCAGGACAGTCGCCTTAAAAGGATAGAGATTGATGGCAACGATATCGATGGGAGTAACGCCCAGCTCTTCGATCTGCTTCATGTGCTCCTCATTGTCACGGATGGCGAGAATGCCGGCGTGAATCATGGGATGCAGGGTCTTGACTCTTCCGTCAAGGCATTCGGGGAAGCCGGTTACATCCGAAACATTGGTGACAGCCACGCCGTTGTCGCGAAGCAGCTTTGCCGTTCCGCCTGTGGAGAGAATCTCATAACCAAGCTCCTCAAGTCCCTTTGCAAAATCGAGGATACCGGTCTTATCCGAAAGACTGATCAGTGCTCTCTTTTTCATTTTTCATTTTCTCCTTTATGTAAGTTCATTTAATTGATATGGGTTACATTGCCGTCGCAGGTAACACGTCCCGCGCAAACAAGCTCCAGCGCCTCAGGAAGAATCTGCCACTCAGCCTGCTCCATGACACGCTTCTGGAGGATTTCGGGAGTATCTCCCTCTTCGATCGCCACCGCCTTCTGCATGATGATGGGACCGCCGTCGCAGACCTCATTGACAAAATGCACCGTCGCACCTGTCAGCTTCACGCCCCGCTCAAGGACAGCCTTATGAACGCGCAGCCCGTAAAAGCCCTCCCCGCAGAAGCTGGGGATCAGCGCAGGATGCACATTGAGCATGCGGTTGCGGTAGATCTCGAGAAATTCACCGCTGAGGATGTACATAAAGCCGGCAAAAACAATATAATCAATGTCCTCCTTCGCCAGCGCCTCGGCAATGAGACGGGAGAATTCCTCTCTGTCGGGATGCTCACTGCGCTCGATGACACAGGTTTTGATGCCGTTGTTTTCAGCACGCTCGAGGGCATAGGCATCACTCTTGCTGGAGAGAACGAGGGTGATCTCGCCGCTCTTCAGAATGCCCGACTTCTGCGCGTCGATGAGTGCCTGCAGATTGGTTCCGCCGCCCGAAACAAGAACTGCTACCTTCTTCACCTTTCAAAGCCCCCTTAGAGTGCCGCGGCTTCTTCGCGGATTTTTGCATCCTTTGCCGCAACGCCCTCAGCCATTTCCTTCTTGTAGGCGACCAGCTTTGCCGCAACCTCGGGCTCACCGAGTGCAATAATCTGAGCTGCGAGAATACCCGCATTTGCCGCGCCGTCGATGGCAACGGTTGCTACCGGAATGCCGCTTGGCATCTGCACCATCGAAAGAAGCGAATCGAGACCGTCCATGGTGGAGGACTTGATCGGAATACCGATGACAGGCAGTGTGGTAAATGCCGCCAGCACACCGCCTAAATGTGCAGCCTTGCCTGCCGCCGCGATGATAACGCCAAAGCCCTCGTCAATGGCAGAAGAAGCAAACTTCTCAGCCTCATAGGGAGTTCTGTGAGCTGAAATCACGCGCACCTCATAGGGAATGCCGAATTTCTTCAAAGATGTGATGCAGGCCTTGACAGTGGGAAAATCGCTGTCGCTGCCCATAATGACCGCTGCTTTTAACATAGTCGTCTCCTTTATATTGATGGTTTATGATGTTTATTTGACCTTGCAGATGAGTGTCTGTCCGATGATGCCCTTGATTTTCACAATGCTGCCGCAGGGGATTGCCCCCTTCCCTTTTGCTGACGCCTGCCATTCTCTTCCTGCCGCCAGAACGATTCCGACCGATGCATCACCGATCTCGCGAATCACAATTCCTTCGCAGCCGAGAGGAAAAACGGTCATATTCAGATTTTTCCTGAAGACCGTCCGCGACAGAATGAGCATCAGTGCCGACGCCGACGCAAATACCGCACAGCCAATCCACACATCGATGCCGCATATGGCAAGCACCAGCGAGATCAGCGCAGACGGCACAAACCAAATGGCAACCAGCGCCGAGGTCAGCGCCTCGTGAATCACCGAGAGAATGATAATCAGCGCCCACACAAGGGGCATGGCATCGACTGCAAGCAAGAGTTTTTTCCTTTCGCGCAATGCGTTATGTTACGATATTCCCTTCGCGCTGCCGATGTCTGTAATCAGTGTGGAGTCGCCGCGCACGGTCACCTCAAAGAGCTGCGGGAGTGCTTCTCCGCTTCCCATATCCGCACGGAAGGTGCCGTCATTTTTCATTATCTTATATGTGACACGGAACACATAGATTTTGTCGCCGTATGTATCCTCTTCCTCGCTGATCACCGCACTTTTCAGCGACACATTGATGTCGTAGACGCGCTGCATGGTAAATTGCTCGGGGATGGGATGTTCAGCAAGACATTCCTCGCTGTAGAGTGCCGCCAGAGCCTCGGTGTCGCCGTTCATGAGCGCATCAAAGTAGGAGGCAAAGATGTGGAGCGCCTCATGATATCTTCCGTAAGCACCGTCCACCACCGTCACACTGACCCCGTCGGGGGAGGAATATTCAATGTAGCGGTTGAGATCGAGGTAAGCCGGATCCTTGAAAATATCGGCTTCATAATCGGGCTCCTCAAAATCAATACGCTGGGTCTGCTTTTCGGTCTCTGTCTGAATATCCTCGTAGAAGTTGGAGTCCTCCTTCATACCCGACAGATAGTTCACGCCCGCCACAAGGAGCGCACAGACAAAGAGAATCAGGATGCTGCCGAAGATGCCGCGGGAGTTTGCACCTGCCTTCTTCATCAGATCATACCAAGGAAGCGGCAGAGATTGTCGTGACCGACGCGAATACCGGTGAGCTTGTCCTCCATGCCCTCAAATTCAACCGAAACATAGCCGTCATAGCCTGCACGCTTGAGGATGCCGAGACTCTGCATAACCCTTGCCTCGCCCTGACCGATGATGGCACCGCGGATGAAATTGCCCGCTCTTGTGGTAAACCAGCCCTCGCCGGGATGGATGCCATCACCGCTCTTGAAGAAGAAATCCTTCGCATGAACATGGAATGCATAGGGAGCCATAATGCCCACCGAAATGTTGGGGTTCTCGTCTGCACACATGAAGTTGCCGAGATCGACAAGCGCACCGAAGTTGGGATGCGCCACAGAGTTGATCAGCTTCTCAACGCGGTTTGCATCCTGAGAGAAGTAGCCGTGGTTCTCTGTCATAGTCTTGACACCAACCGATGCCGCATATTCAGTCAGCTCGCGAATTGCATCGACAACAATCGCCAGCGCATCGTCATAGCCGATGGAATATTTGCGTCCGTGAAAGCCCCAGGCAACATCATGACGCATCATGGGAGCCCCCAGTGCCTTTGCCGCATGCACATGAGCTTTAAGACGCTCGACCTCAGCCTTTGTATCGCCGCCGCAGCCGTTGATGAAATCGGCACCTACACAGTAAGCGGCAACCGCAATGCCCGCATCGGCAGCTCTCTGTCTGATTTTTTCTGCCACAGAAAGATCGGAGCTCCATGCTCCCTCTGTGTACTCGATGGCATCAAAGCCAAGCTCGGCAGCCTTATCAATAATACCGAGATATCCCAGCTTGTCCTCACCGATATAATCTCCGAAACTATAGGAGCTGACACATGTTTTCATAATAATTTACCTCCGTTTGTGGGTAGATTTCCATGCTTATTATACCACGGAGTCAGCCGATTGTAAACCTAAAAAAATGAGAGAAATAAAAAAATCCGACACTCCGAGCAGGATCGCCCAGACGGTCGGCATCATCACCACCGCACTCCCTGTGGTTTCCCCCACTTCCGTCAGTCATGCGGCTGAAAAACAAAACGCAGCAACTCCATAAGAATCACTGCGTTAATTATACCCGATTTTTCCTCGGTTGTCAAGTTTTTTATCACTTTGCGTAGGTGGAGCTGTAATAGAAGTATCCGTTCACCAGCGGCATGCCCGAATGTTCCATCAGTTCGCTGACCGTGACCAGCTTATATCCCTGCTCCTGAAGGGTATCGACCAGCATGCAGAATGCCTCATAAGAGGTCTTGTAGAGATCGTGGAGAAGCACAATATCGCCGTCTCCCACCTGACCAATGACACTGTCGTAAACCGTCTGCGCGTCGCGGTATTTCCAGTCCTCGGGATCCACCGACCAGAGGATAAACTGCTTATCAAGCCCCCTGCCGATGTCCCGCTTCAGATTGCCGTAGGGCGGTCTCATGAGAGTCGCATCGATGCCGGTGGCATCCTTGATCAGCTTGTTGGTGATATCAATTTCCGATTGAATGCCCTCCACCGTCAGCTTGTTGAAGTTGGGATGGGTGTTGGAGTGATTGCCGATCTCGCAGCCCAACTCCAGCGCACGCTGCATCACCGCATAGCTGTTTTGGCTGATCTTATAGCCGCAGACGAAGAAGGTAACCTCAGCGCCGGACTGCTCGCACTTGTCGAGGATCTGATCCATAATCGAAACGGTAGGACCGTCGTCAAAGGTGATGGCAATTCGTCCTATGTAATTGTCAGGCTCAGGCTCTGTCTCGGGCTCGGCTGCAGGTTCTGTTACCGGCTCTGTTTCGGTCTCGGTCACCGGCTCTGTTTCTGTTTCGGTCTCGGTTTCAGTCTCTGTTTCGGTCACAGGCTCGGTCTCGGTTTCGGGAGGTGTGGTTTCCTCCTCGCTCTCATCGCTTTCCACCGAATTGAGCACGCCGGCTGTGGTAAGCTCGGGTTCGGCTTCACGCTCGGAGGTAATCTCAGCGTCGGTCCCGGGAGGGGGCTGCGTTTCATTTCCAATGCCCGAAAACTCGCATGAAGCAAGCATCAGAATGCATAAAATAAGAGCGGCGGCAGCGGACATCCGTCGCTTGAGAAAAACAGTAAGGTTATATTTCGGCATCTCTATCTCTCTTGGCAGCAGGTTGGTTGCATCTCATCTGTATGTTATGACGTATTCGGTCGAAAAAAGTTTCATTAAAAACAAAATTTGCATGACATTTTTTGTGGTATATTTATTATAACGCATTTCTTTCGACATATCAAGTATTTCGGCAAAATAATTCTTGACAAAAATCCTTTGATATTATATAATGATAATTGGCGTGCCGTGCGTATTTGCGGCACATGTATTTTGGAGGAAAGTGCGAAAATATGATAAAAACAATCAAGGCATACCGTAAACCCAGACTCGTAACCGATATGAAGGATATGCTGAATCTGGCGTTCACCGACTTCGCGGATAAGGACCTTTATATATACAAGGAAAACGGCGAGGAAAAGCACTACACCCGCCGCAATATGTACAATGATGTAGCTGCTCTCGGAACAGCATTTGCAGAGATTGGTATCGGTAAGGATAAGATCGCTGTCATCGGCGAGGCAAATCCCTACTACATGACCGCATACTATGCAGCCATCAACGGCGGCGGCGTCATCATCCCGCTGGATAAGGAAATCTCCGAGGAGCAGATTGTCAATTTCCTCAACCTGAGCGAGGCTTCCGCCATCGTCTATACCGGCAGCTTCAACGGCAGACTCACAAAGCATGCAGACGAGCTCACCACACTGAAATATTTCATCCCGATTGCCCCGAGTGAAACCGAGTGCGGCGACAATATCATCTCCATGGCAAAAATGATCGAGCGCGGCAATTCCGCTCTGGCACAGGGAAAGCGCGAATTTGTGGATCACGTCATCGACCCCGATGCAATGTGCGGACTCATCTTCACCTCGGGCACCACCGGCACAAGCAAGGGCGTTATGCTCTCTCACCGCAATCTCGCCACCGCAGTCAATGCCTGCATCCATGCAATGGAATATGATGACCGCGACAGACTGGTATCGGTTCTCCCCATGAATCACACCTACGAGGTCACCTGCGGTCATTTGTCGGTTTATCTCATCGGCGCATCGGTGTTCTTAAACGACAGCCTCAAGTATGTCCTGCGCAATATCGCAGCCTTCAAGCCGACTGCCCTTGTCATGGTTCCCCTCTTCCTTGAGACCATGCATAAAAAGGTCTGGGACGAGATCGAAAAGAAGAATCTCACAGGCAAGGTTCGCGCCGCCATCAAAATTTCAAACGGTCTGCTCAAGCTGGGCATCGATAAGCGCGATACCTTCTTCAGCCAGATTACAAACGCCTTCGGCGGCAATCTCCGCACCATCGTCTGCGGCGGTGCTCCCATCTCTCCCCATATCATCGACGATTTCTATGCCTTCGGCATCAATGTGATCGAGGGCTACGGCATCACCGAATGTTCTCCCCTGCTGGCGGTCAATCTCCCCGGTAAGCCCGTCCGCAAATCGGTGGGTAAGGCAGTTCTCGGCTGTGAGGTCATGATCGATAAAACCGAGGGCGAGGAAACCGGCGAGATCTGCGCCAGGGGCGATAACGTCATGCTCGGCTACTACAAGAATGAAGAAGCCACCGCCGAGGTCTTCACAGAGGACGGCTGGTTCCGCACCGGCGATATCGGCTATATGGATAAAAAAGGCAATATCTACATCACCGGCAGAAAGAAGAATGTCATCATCCTCTCCAACGGCAAGAACATCTTCCCCGAGGAAATCGAGGAGCATCTGGCAAAGTGCAGCCTCATCAAAGAGTGCGTGGTTGTGGGACGTGCCAATGCAAACGGTGATGTGGTCATCACAGCGGTTATCTATCCCGGCGAGGAGCTGACAGCCGAAAAGACGGTCGAAGAGCTCCGCGACATGATCAAGGCTGAGATCAATACCATCAACCGCAGCCTCCCCGCATATAAGCAGGTGCGTGAAATCGATATCCGTACCACCGAATTCGAGAAAACCACCACCCGCAAGATCAAGCGCTTCCTTGTTAAATAATTCTATTGTACTGAAAGGATATAGAACAATGTTTGATAAAGTAAAAGACATTCTTGTAACCGATCTTCAGATCAACCCCGCCGACATCACCATGGACGCTGAGCTGGTCAATGACCTGGGCATCAATTCTCTCGAGCTTGCCGATCTGGTTATGCTCTGCGAGGAAAAGCTGGGCATCGTCATCGACGATTCCGAGATCCGTACCTTCATCACGGTCGGCGATATCGTTAGCTTCCTGTCGGAAAAGCTCGGCGAATAAGGAAAAGCCATACAGCATCGGGCAGGCGTCATTGCGTCTGCCTTATTCTGTGGGTATAGGAGTACCAACAATCAATGGAATTTATAAAATCGATCCTTCCGCCTGTCCTCACCGTCGCCGCACTTCTGCTTCTGCTCTTCATTTTTCTCAGAATCCGGAAGCAGCTTCTTATCAAAAGTGCGCTGGGTGCTCCCCGTGACAGGCATTATATACGGGGGCTGCTCAGTGCCGCCTTTCCTTCCCGCGCGGTAAAATACAGCGTCAGACTCCCGCGAAAATTCTATTCAGATCCTGCTGCCGCCCTTGTCATCGACTGTATGATTATCTCCCGCGGCGGCATCACCATCATCGACATCATCCCCGTCAAGGGCGCACTGGATAACCCCTATGTGGGCGAATGGGGCATCAAAACCGCAGAGGGCGTGCAAAACTTCCCCAACCCCTTTGAAGCGGGCGCTGCCCATGCGGAGGCTCTCCGTAAGCTGCTTGCAACAGGGGGAATCTACAACGCCGCAATCAATGTGGTCGCCCTGCTGCAGAACGAGCGTGTCCTGCTGCATTATAATAATGAAAAGATTCTGCCCCCCGCAAGGCTGATCCCCTATATCCACGATCTGGATCAGAACCGCTTCCTCGGCGGCGCAGAACAGAAAAAGGCATCCGAGCTGCTCGAACGCTTCACCGCAAGGGCGGCTCTCGAACGCAAAAATCACAAGCAACAATAAGGACGTGATACCATGGCAAAAGCATTCAACACAAGCTACGATGTTGCCATCATCGGCGGCGGCATTGGCGGTCTCATGTGCGCCTATCGTCTGCATGAGAAAAATCCCGAATTGAAGATCATCCTTCTCGAAAAAGGCAATCCCCTGAAAAAGCGCCTCTGCCCCGTGGTCTCCCATCGGTCGGAGGTCTGCGTCAAGTGCAAAAACTGCGCGATCATGGAGGGCATGGCAGGCGCGGGAGCCTTCTCGGACGGCAAATATATCATCTCCACCGAATACGGCGGATGGCTCACCGATTATATGGAGGGCGCAGCTGTCATCGACTATATCGAGCAGGCAGACAAAATCCTCGTCTCCTTCGGTGCCACCACCGAGCGCTACCAGCCCTCCAACGAGCTGAAAAAGCTCTGCCTCAAGCATGACCTCCATATGGCACAGGCACAGGTGAAGCATCTGGGCACCGATTCCAACTTCAGCACCATGGATGCCATGATCGAATATCTGGAGCATCATATCGATATCCACACAGGCACCGATGTCACCGACATCGATAAAAGCTCCCACGAAATCACCTGCACCGATTCGGAGGGCACCCACAGCTTCAGCGCATCGCATATCGTCTTTGCCGTCGGCCGCGTGGGAAGCAAATTCTTCTCGGCATGGTGCAATCGTGTGGGCATCCCCCTCCAGAACAATCAGGTGGATGTGGGCGTGCGCGTCGAGCTCCCCGCCATGATCTGGGAGGATTTCTCGAAGGTCATCTACGAGCCGAAGATCATCTACCGCTCCAAGCACTACGGCGATCTGACCCGTATGTTCTGCTTCAATGAGCGGGGATCGGTTGTCACCGAAAATACCGACGGTGTCATCACGGTCAACGGTCACTCCTACCGCGGCGCCGATCGCAAGACCGAAAACTCCAACTTCGCCCTGCTGACCACCAAGCGCTTCACCCAGCCCTTCAACAATCCCATCGAGTATGCACGCCATGTGGCAAGCCTCTCCAACCTCATCAGCGGAGGAAGCATCCTCATCCAGCGCTTCGGCGACCTGAAGCTGGGCAGACGTACCGACGATTCGCGCCTTGCCGCCTCCACCACCCGCCCCACGCTGAAGGCTGTCCCCGGTGATCTCTCGCTCTGTATGCCCAAGCGACAGCTTGATAACATCATCGAGACCATCGAAGCCCTCGATCACATCGCCCCCGGTACCGCCAACTACGATACCCTCCTCTACGGCATCGAATGTAAATACTACTCCGCCCGCCCCGAAGCCGAGGATTTTGCCCTCGTCGGATGCAAGAATATCTATGCTGTCGGTGACGGCGCCGGCTTCACCCGCTCACTCTCCCAGGCTGCGGCAAACGGACTCTATGTGGCGGATAAGATTGTGAAGGAATAAGCCCCTTCTCCCCCTAAAAACAGAAAGGGGCTGTTGCAAATGGAATATTTGCAACAGCCCAGCCACAAAATTTTCGATTTTGTGGCGTATATTGATTGGTTTCAGGGCATAAAATGCCCTGAAATGGCGGTCTTTGACCGGCAAAATCAATATTCAAGGGACTGTCGCATGTAAGTGCGACAGTCCCTTTTTTCAATATAACCTTAAATCAAAAAGGTCTCATGACTGACGAATCCCGCTTCCTTCCACTCGCGCTCGGCGTTGGCGAAATCCTCCTCGGTGGGGGTATAATCGGGCTTGCTGCAGCAGGGCATGGTGACATTTCCGCTTGCATCCGGGAAGGGCGAATCGTGGTCGTTCTCCCAAAGCTTGCGCTCCTCTTCCTTACGGAAGTCGGGAATCTGATACTCTGCGCCGCCGTTCATAGAGGAGCGGAGTGCGAGAATGGCGGTCGCCGACATGGCTACCGAACGGTAAACATCAAAAGGAGGCTCAACACCCTCATTCACATACTTCGCGAAGTAGTAGGCAACCCAAAAGTCGCCGCCGCCGTGTCCGGCATTGTTGGCAAGGCTGTTCATCTCTTCATCCTCATGCCAGTGAGCGGGACGGATGCTGACCTCCTCTTCCCCCTCGGGGATGTGCCAGCTGTTGTACTGCACACGGATCTGATCAAGGGAGCCGCGGACATTTTCCATCTGACCCTTTTCGGAGCAGATGCGGTACCAGTTTCCGTGACCGCCCCAAGCCGCACAGCCTGTCACACGGGCGAGGGTTCCGTCCTCCAGCTCGCAGATCATCATGGCTGCCAGATCGCCTACCATAGCGGCTGTTCCCTTCAGGGTGTCGGGCGCAAAGACCGCCTTGCAGTTGACCGCCTTGAGATTCTGTCCGGTGATATAAAGGACGGGAGCCAGCGCATGGGTGAGATAATAGGAGCGGGGCAGCCAGTTTCTCCAATGGAGTCTGCCGGGAGCAAGCATATTCTTGTCGTGAGGCGTGACGGGATGGTTGTACTCGCCCTCGCACCAGAGTGCCTTACCCATTCTGCCGCTGTCATAGATGCGCTTCATCTCCATGTTGCAGGCGAAATAGGGGTAGTTTTCAGCCAGCATGTACTTGCAGCCTGTCTTTTCCACCGTGCGGCAGAGGAGAACGCACTCCGCCATGGTCAGCGCAGGGGTACATTCGGAGAGCACATGAATTCCTCTCTCCATCGCCTTGACCGCGAAGGGGACATGCTCGGTGAAGTAGTTGCAGAGCATCACCGCATCCATGAGCCCGCTGTCGATGAATTCGTCGAAATCTTCGAACACCTTGATGGAATCGTCCAGCAGATGCTCCACATTTTTAAGCGATCTGGGATTGTTCTCGCAGACGCAGGTGACCACCGCACCGTCCAGCTTCTTGAAAATGTCGATATAGGATCCGCCGCGCAGAGTGCCCAGAACGCCGATCCGCATGATTTTCTTTTCCATATTGTATGACCTCGTATATTCCTCCGCCATGGCGGATATTTGGTACACCTATATTAAAACATAAATCCTGTGGAAATTACATATCCGAAATCAACAAAATTTCGAGGATTATTTTGTGGATTGTGACGCATTCCATACCATCGGATTCCCCCATAGGGGACGCCGCCCCCGGCGTAGCGCTTCCTCAACACAACGATATCATGTTGCCTCTGTCCGAACATATGCAATTTCACCGTAGGGCGGGGGCTTGCTCCCGCCGGTTCGTATTATTTCGGCTCTTTCAGGCGGCGGGACCAAGGCCCCGGCGTAGCGCTCCCTCAACGCAACGATATCATGTTGCCTCTGTCCGATCATATGCAATTTCACCGTAGGGCGGGGGCTTGCTCCCGCCG
>JAFQEJ010000049.1 GCA_017399105.1 Clostridia bacterium | reverse complement strand
CTGTTGCAAATTTTTCATTTGCAACAGCCCAGCCACAAAATTTTCGATTTTGTGGCGTATATTGATTGGTTTCAGGGCGTAAAACGCCCTGAAATGGCGGTCTTTGACCGGCAAAATCAATATTCAAGGGACTGTCGCATGCAAATGCGACAGTCCCTTTTGTTTACAAAAAAACTGCCACCCGATTCTCATCGAATGGCAGTTTTGCTGAGCCTATTTAAAACTTGTATTCGTTGATGCAGAGATCGGGCAGATCGGCATCAATTCTGGTACCGTCGGGAAGCGTCAGTTCACGCTTGACATCCGCGCCCGAATAGTTCATCACTAACAAACCGTCTCCTCGGTCAGCGGTAAATATGTTGTCCAGCTTGCCGTCCGAAACATAGAGTCCGCCCTCAGCAAAGAATGCGGTCATCACATCAAGTACATTCTTCTGCATTGCCTCAAGCGCAGCTGCATCACCGGGCTTCATCACGAAGTTGGAGGATGTGGTTGTATCCTCAATTTCGCCGCTGATGCTGCCGCCAATGAGAAGGGTACGTCCCTTGCCCAACTGCTTGCCGCCTTCGCCGAAGAGAATGTCAAGATAATCCTCGTCGCGGTCAAGGTCGCGAAGCATATTCAGGTTGATACCGACGAGCATGCCTCCGTCCTCGACGAACTTTTTCACCTTCTCAAGCGAAGCGGTCTTGTAGTAGCCGTCTACAACGATAACCAGTGCCTTCAGCTGATCGAGCATGCCATCCGCGATGGTGAGATCGCACGCATAGGCGTAGTCTGTGTAGTCGCGCATGATTGAGAATGCCGCATACATTTCACCGTAGCGCGCAGTGTTGAGGGTCAGAGGTGTGTTGGGATAGTAAACCGCGATGGGACGACGGATGCCGCCTTCACGCAGATAATGTACGTTGTTTGCGAAGTTCATCGCGCGCTCCTCGTTTGCGATGATGTTGTTGCTGTAGTAGTGGAGCGACTTCGCACCGGTTGCCGCCGCATTGTAGACACGGCAGACCACGCCACGCTCGGTGACCTGACCGGCAGGCTCAAAGCTGAAGTAGCCGCCATAGAAGTTGGATGCCGATGCAACCCAGTTGGTAACAGAGAAGTTGGAGGTGTAACTGGAGGCTTCGTTTGTGATTCTCACGCCGCCGTTGACCTCAGCGCTGATCTTGCACTGCTCGGCGAATTCGGAGGCATGCCACGGTACAGCGTCACCGCCGGTGCAGAGGTAAAGCTCGGTGTCGGGGAAGTACTTGCGCGCCGTCTTCATCCAGAAGGATGCATATTCGGTCATGGTGTTTCGGTACCAGTCGATGAAATCAACCCAGCGTCTGCGCTCGGCAGCATTGGTAGGGATGAAGATACCGGGACTTGTCGATTCGTCGATACGGAAGTTGTCAGGTCCCGACTGAATCGGCGGGTAGTCGATGGCACCGAAGGTCTTGAAATCGGTGCCCCAGGATGCATTCAGCGCCGCAATGTCAGAGTTGAACTTCTTTGTGAAATATTCCTTGAAGTTGGCTTTTGCAAAGCGGTCACCGCACCAGTAGCCGGCATGTGCGTGATAAAGACCGGGGATAGCCGTCGGCCAGTTGCCGTGCCATACCGAAACAATTGCTTCACCGAAGTCTCCGGTGATACCGAAGAGCAGTCCCTCAAATGCCTCATGATCGCTGAAATGCTCGGCGAACTTGGCAAGGAAGCGCTCGATGTACTTGTAGAAATTCTTGTCCCAGTAGGACTGAATTTTGCTTTCAATGTTGTGCTCGAGACAGGTCATACCCTCGAAGTCGCGGGATGCGCGGTACCAGTCGGGCAGAGAATATGCAGGACCGGCGATGATGAAGGGCAGCCACTTGAGTCCTGCTGCGCGGATCATCTCAAGCTCTCTGTCCCAGTGGGAGAAATCCCATTCGCCCTCGCCCTTGTTTTCGCAGGATTCCCAGGTGACATATTGCTCAACCGATGTGACACCCATGCAGCGGAGCTTTGCCAGCATATTGGGATCAGCGCCGCCGATACCGATACAGAGCTCGTTGCCCTCGGGAATCTTCACTGACATCTGCATCAGTTTTGCATCCCAGCCCTTGGGAGAAGTCTTGTGCTCGACCTTGTCCTTGATCTCGTGGGTGACACCTTCAAGATCCTGTACACAGCGGAAGCCTACCGAAGCATTGGCACCGCCGCCAAGCACCTGACGTCTGCGAGCAATACGTAGATCGCGTGCTACCGAGTGATAACATCCGCCGCGGCAGACTCTCGATCCACCCCAGCCGTCCTTAAAGACTTCGGTGTTATGAACCGTGTCGCTGTAGAGGAAGAACCAGTCCTCCACCCATTCAAAAACATTACCAGACATATCGTAGAGCCCGTATCCGTTGGGGGCGTAGCTTCCTACCGGAGAGGTGTATTTGTAGCCATCATTCTGTGCAGAATCACGCCAGCTGTGCTCGCTGTTTTTGTCGGCGAAGTTCACCGCAGTTCCGAGGGGGGCCTCATTTCCCCAGGGATAGGTGGGATCCTCAAGTCCGCCGCGGGCAGCCCATTCCCACTCTTCCTCGGTGGGGAGACGCTTGCCTGCCCATGCCGCATAAGCTGCAGCCTCACCCCAGGAGATATTAATGACGGGATGATCGGGATAATCGAGGAAATGATTGGGCATATCTGCCCATCTGGGAGAGCCGGGATAGCCGCGTCCGACCGCATCGCAGTAAGCCTTGAATTCTGCATTGGTGACCGGCTTTTCATCCATGTAGAAGGAGGCAACCGATACCGCATGTACCGGCTTTTCTTCGGGATAACCGCACTCGCTTCCCATGTTGTAGCTGCCTGCGGGAATCAGGCACATCTTTTTGCCGTCTTTGGCTGTAATCAATTTTTCCATAATTAAGCTTCCTTTCATCAATTAAAGGATGGATGGAGTTGACGGGATGTTCCGCACAAAAAATTTCCGACCTCAGTATAACACAAGAAGTTAGAAAATGAAAGTGGAATTTGAAATTTTTACACATCCCATAAAAAGCGGCATTCATATTTGTAAGAATTGACGAAGCAGTGTGCAATGAACTTGACAAATGCGTTCGGTTGTGGTATGATATTTAAAAATCATATTTGCGGGTATGGCGGAATTGGCAGACGCGCCAGATTTAGGATCTGGTGGACATCCGTGCAGGTTCGACCCCTGTTACCCGCACCAGAACGGCGATTCCTGATTTTATGCGGAATTGCCGTTTTTTGTTGTAAAATAACGGGGTGTGAGTGTTTCATATATGAAAATAATAAATATAAAATGAAACGAAAAAGGAAAAAATAAAACGCAAATGCAACATGATATGCACCATGAAATGGGAAATTAATTATACTGCAGCAGGGCAGTATAGTAGTTATCGACAGCGGCCATAAATCGGTTATGAGCATTGATCATTATGTGACCATACACGGTATCAATCATTTTTTCAGATTTGTGTCCGACATAATCTGCGATATATTTTTTGGCATGTTAAGGGATAACATAACTGATACTGCATAATGTCTAGGGTCATGAAAGCGGAAGTGTCTGATTCCTGCTCGTTTTAATGCAGAAAAAATGATCGGTAATTTTGGAAGGATTTAAAAGTTAGACATATTCAGCATCTTTGTTTGAACGCTTTAGGACATTAAGAACGGGAGTAAATATTTTTATGGTGCGTGTTCCTGACGTGGTTTTTGTGCCTTTTTCAACGAAGTTTTATTTTCATCGAGCACAACGGCTGAACGGATAGAAAGCAAGCCGTTATCTAAATCAATATCAGACCTTTGAGTGCTGCGATCTCCGATCAGCGCATACCACAGACGGCACACAGGAGAACGGGAATTTCGAGGTCTGTATCTTTGATGTTAGCAAGAAGTGTTTGCATTTCGTTCTCGGTGGGGATGATAATTTGTGGCTTAACTTTTTGTGGCAGCAGGACATCAAAGTGTTTTCCGGACACACAAAATGTAAAGCTGAAGAGATCAATCCGTAACCGTTACGCACTGTCTTTGGGGCTCTTGTCATGCACGACCTTTGTTTCACTCTGATCAGGGTTGGCAATACCAACACGCCGAGTACCAGCGATTACATGCCGAACACAATATTACCCAAAGCATGTCCAGAAAAGGAAACTGTATGGACAACGGTATAATGGAAAACTTCTTTGGTAGGTTGAAAGTTGAGATGTATTACGGCGAAAAATTTGAATCCCCTCGGGGATTCATTGAAAAGTTGGAAGAGTACATACATTACTACAACAACGAAAGAATCTCTCTCAAACTAAATGGAATGAGCCCAGTTCAATACCGAGCTCATTCACAAACAATTTAATATTTAATTTTTGTCTAAACTTTTGGGCTCACTTCAGCCTTCGGCGGCTTCTTTTATTGCAGCACTGCGGAAAAAAGGCTTTACCGTGGTGCAGGCTGACAATGATGTGCTGGACGGGATACGCCGCGTCGCGGTTTATCTTAGAGAGGGCAATATCAAGATTCATCGCTCCTGCGGGGATGCGATTACCGAATTCGGGCTGTACCGCTGGGACGAAAAAGCGACCGAGGACAGGGTGATCAAGGAAAACGATCACGCGATGGACGATATACGGTATTTTGCAAACACCATTCTGCGCCGAAAGGTGCGCGAGGGTGATTATCATCCGATCTGGATGATGTGAGGTGAGTAAGATAAAGACATACAACGATCTTTTGGAGATCGGAGCAAACGAAGCTGACAGAATGGCATTTATCGAGGCGGCGGTAAGGGAGCACAAAGCAAGCGAGGCTTACAGGATCGCCCGGGATGCTGTGGAATATGAGAAGCAGCGCAATGTAACCATCAACCGTTATCGAAAGCTGCTGTATGATCTGCGCGGTAATGCGGTGGAAGACAGGTTCACCGCCAATCACAAATGTGCATCCAATTTCTTTGCGCGTTTTGTTACGCAGGAGGCATCCTATCTGCTGGAAAACGGTGCGAATTTTGAGCGGGAAGACACAAAAAAGCGGTTGGGCGTGGATTTTGATATGCGTCTTTATGATGCGGGGAAATCGGCGCTGGTGCAGGGGGCAGCATACGGATTTTACAATCTCGATCACATTGAGGTATATGAGCTGCTTGAATTCATGCCGCTGTATGATGAAGAGGACGGTGCCATAAAGGCGGGGATTCGCTTCTGGCAGCTGGCAAACGACAAGCCTATGCGGTACACGCTGTTCGAGCTTGACGGATACACCGATTACATCCGCAGAGAGGGCAAGGATATGGAAATCCTGAAGCCGAAGCGCACTTACAAGCTGAAGGTGAGAACCAGCGAGGCGGATGGGGCTGTGATTCTTGACGGTGATAACTATCCGGCTTTCCCTGTGGTGCCGCTGTGGGGCAACAAGCAGCATCAGAGCGAGCTTGTGGGCATGCGAGAGAACATTGACTGCTACGATCTGATCAAGAGCGGATTTGCAAATGATCTGGACGATGCATCGCTGATCTACTGGACACTGGAAAACGCAGGCGGTATGGGTGACATCGATCTCGCACAGTTTGTGGAGCGCATGAAAACGCTGAAGGCGGCGGCAATAGACGGTGTTAAGGCGACAGCGCACACGATAGATGTGCCGCACGAGGGGCGCGAAGCCTATCTGACGCGGCTGGAAAACGATCTGTATAACGATTTCATGGCGCTGAATGTGATCAAGCTGGCGGCAGGAAATGTGACGGCAACGCAGATCATGGCGGCATACGAGCCGCTGAACAACAAGGCGGACGAATTTGAATACTGCCTGATTGATTTTATTCAGGGCATTTTAGCGGTAGCGGGTATTGAGGACAATGTTACCTTTACACGATCACCCATTGTGAATCAGATGGAGGAAACCGAAAAGGTGTTGCTTGCGGCTTCCTATCTGGACGATGAAACACTCCTTCGTAAGCTTCCCTGGCTGACGCCGGAGGAGGTTGATAAAATTCTTGCCGAGAGGGATGCGGAGGATGTCAGACGCATGCTGCCGCCGCCCGATGAGGAAGTGATCGAGGATGAAGGATCTGGCGCATGAGCGAACCGACGCAGCGATTGCAAATCTGGAGCTGGAGTTAAGAGAGCATTACAGGCGGGCTGCAGATGAGCTGATCGAAAAGGGAAAGGCGTATTTTGAGAAATTCCGTGAGAGGGATCGCGAGATGCGGGGAAATCTCAAAAAGGGCAGAATCACCGAAGAACAGTACAAAAAATGGCGGATAACGCAGATTGCGCGGGGCAAGCGGTTTGATGCGCTTGCTGACAGGCTGGCAATGGATGCGGCGCAGGCTGATGTGGAAGCGATGGCGATTGTGAAGGGGGAGCTTCCCGATATATTCGCGCTGAATTACAACTACACGGCTTACACCATCGAGCAGGCGGGGGCGGATGTGGATTTTTCGCTCTATGATCGGGCGACGGTGGAAAATCTTATGGCAAACAATCCGGACATATTGCCAGACCCGTCGCCGAAGCTGACAAGAGATATGCTCTGGAATCGGAAGCACATTGCGGCGGAGATCACAACCGCCATTCTGCAGGGCGAGGATATTGGCAAGGTTGCCGAGCGGCTGCGGAATGTGACCGACATGGATGAGAGGGCTTCCAAGCGGAACGCCAGGACAGCGATGACCAGTGCACAGAATTCGGGGCGGCAGCACAACTATGAGAAGGCAGCCGCGCTTGGCATTAAGGTGCGAAAGAAATGGATTGCGACGCTGGACGGCAGGACGCGGCATGAGCACGGCATGATGGACGGGCAGGTTGTGGACTATGACAAGCCGTTTCATTATGGTCCGGTGACGATGATGTTTCCGGGTGATATGACGGCACCGCCCTGGATGGTGTATAACTGCCGATGCAGGGTAGTCACCGTTGAAAAAGAGGGGATTATCGCAGAGCCGGTGATGCGGCGGATGAGGAACCCTGTGACCGGGCGCAATGAGCTTGTGAGCGATATGACCTATGATGAATGGGTTAAGGCGAAAGAAGCGCTTGAAGAAGAAAACAAAAATCTGCCTAAGAATGTGTCTGTTATAGGGCATACGGAATACAAGAATGAAAGTCAGATTAAAGCCAAACTGCACGATGTTGAAAAAGATGCACGAAACAAAAAAATAGAGTCAAGCTACACAATTACAGCAAGCGGGAAAATATGGCGTGTTGTGGGAGGTGATGGATCGGTGGCAACAGGCAGCATACCGGAGATGCTGAAAGGATCATACAGCTATCACAACCATCCGAGAAAAACCACAAAACATTCTTTCAGTGCGGATGATATGGCGTTTTTCATTGCGAATGAGCAAAGATATGCGGAAGCATCCGATTACAAGTACAGATATACGCTTGAAAGAACCGAAAACAGTCTTGCATCAAGTTACGAAAACGTGTATAATGAATTTAACAGCATATACACTACAGATATCTATGAGTTATCAATCAATAACGAAATCGATATAGATGAGGACGGGTATGACATGGTAGTACGCAAATTATGCGAGAAATATAAAATAAATTACGAAAGGTTAGCAGCCGATGATTGATCGCAAACATAAGGATTATCAAGAATATATAAAAAAGGCGAAAGATCTTCAAAAACAGCTTGGCAAAGCCTTGGAAGATTCTCGGCCATCACACGGACATGATGGAGAGGGCGACGAAATTATTCGCGAATATGATAATAAGCTAAACAATCTGAAGGATGAATATAAGCATTTGTTTTCGGAGGGGGACAAATGATTCTCAAAGACCTCAAAATCACAGACAACAGCGATCTTGTGGGTGCTGAGCTTCGCATGGCTGTGGCACGTGCGCTGGAGCGGTGCGGCATGGCGGCGGAGAGCTTCGCCGTCGAGCTGTGTCCGGTTGATACGGGCAATTTGCGCGGAAGCATCACACACAGGGTTGATACGGGAAAGCAGGAAGCATGGGTAGGTACCAATGTGGAATATGCACCCTATGTGGAGCTGGGCACCGGTATATATTATCCGGGCGGACGTCCTACACCATGGAGTTATCAGGATGCGGACGGCAAATGGCACCGCACAAGCGGACAGGAGCCGCAGCCATTTATCAAGCCTGCGGTTGCAGATCATACACAAACCTATCGCAGCATTATCAAGGATGAGATGGGCGGCGGGGACAATTAAATCACGACAGCAGAGAGCGTAAACGCGCCCTCTGTTGTTTTTTTGCTCAAATGCGGGTGACCGCTTTTGATATACGGGCTTTGCCCGAATTACACTATCTGCGCGAAGAACCGCGCCGAAGAAACGGAGGATAGTGCCATGGCACTTACAAGAAAGATGCTCAAAGCAATGGGTATCGAAGAAGAAAAAATCGATCAGATTATCGATGCGCACACCGAGACGGTGGAGGGCTTGAAGGAAGAAGCCAAAGGCTACAAGGCCGACGCTGAGAAGCTGGTCGGCGTCCGGAAGGAATTGGACGAACTGAAGAAGGATGGCGGCGATTGGCAGTCAAAGTATGAGAAGGAACACGCAGACTTTGAAGCCTACAAAAGCGACATCACGGCGAAGGAGACAAAGGCGGCAAAGGCAGAGGCATACAGAGCCCTGCTGAAGGAAGTCGGCATCTCCGAAAAGCGGATCGATGCGATTGTGAAGATCACCGACATCGACGGCATCGAGCTTACCAAAGAGGGCAAGATCAAGGATGCCGAGGAGCGCACCAAAGGAATCAAGGAGGATTATGCCGAGTTTATCACGACAACCGAGGAAAAGGGTGCGGATACGGCGAAGCCTCCGGTAAACGGCGGGAACGGAGAAGTAAAGACCAAGGAAGAAATCTATAAAAGAGAAAACGGCAGGTATGTGCTGAGTGCTTCCGAGCGTCAAGCCGAACTCGTAAAACTTTATCAAAGTGAAAAAGGAGAATAATTTATGGCAGGTTTAACAGTTACTACCGATTTTGATGTAGAAGCAAGAAAAAACGACTTTGTAACAGTATTTGCGCAGAAATGGAACGCGCTGCGTGAAATCATGGGTGTAACCCGTCCGATTCGCAAAGAACCGGGCACAGTTCTCAGATCTTATCGTGCATCCCTTACACTGGAGGACGGAAACGTAGACGAAGGTGCAGAAATTCCTCTGAGCAAGGCACATGTAGAAGAGGTTGCACATGCAGATCTGAAGGTGCTGAAATACGGAAAGGGCATTTCGCTTGAAGATGTGGATAAATACGGTCCCGAAATCGCCATTGAAAAAAACGATGAGGAATTTACTAACGAGCTGATCGGAAAAATCCTCAGTGGTTTTTATGCATTTGCGCTTACCGGAGAACTGAAAAACACAGCAAGTGATTTTCAGATGGGTATTGCACTGGCGATCGGTTCGGTGAAGAACAAATTCAAGACAATGCGTAAAGATGCTACGAAAATCGTAGTATATGTAAACACAATGGATGCATACAGATATCTTGGTGCAGCTCAGCTGAGCGTGCAGAATGCGTTCGGTCTTGATTATAGATACTGGCAGCAGCACAAGGGGGATATCGGCAATCTGGAGGAGCTGCTGAAGGCGCTGGGAGGATGTCGGTACAAATAAAAAAGAGCTGTCTTATGCGTGACAACTCTTTGATGGATTATTCATAGTGACCGCGAAGAGATATGACGAGAATGTTTCCTTTATCATCGACGGTATAAACGAAACGGTTTGCACGGTCGATGCGACGGCTCCAGGCTTTACGGTGCTTGAGTGGTTCCGGCTTGCCAATACCATTAGCGGGACCGTTACGGCAGGTGTCGCGGAGAAGCTCGTTAATCTTTTTTAAAGTGGCTTTATCGGTGGACTGCCAATAGAGATATTCATCCCAGGCGGTATCTGAAAATGTGATGTTACTCATCTGCCATTGCCTCGAGCTCTTCAAGGGTTTTGGTAACAGTGCGTCCGGCTGCAAGCTGATCGATGCTGCGGTCAAGTTTGTTCAGGTACTCAGAATTACGTGCGGCTTTGGTTAGGGCGTTGTACTGCTCAAGACTGAGTATGACGACATTCTTTTCGTCCTTGCGGGTTACAATGACGGTTTCGCCGTCATCGGTTGCTTTGTCGCAATAATCTTTGAGATTGTTTCGAATGGTGGAATAATTCACAGCTAACATATAAACAGCTCCTTTCTTGTACAATATATTGTACCATATATTGATGTTTGTGTCAATAGTATTATATACATTCGGAGGTGAATTTATGAAATGCGGTTCAGTAAGATAGTAATCGCATCACTGCTGATCTTTCTCGTAGTATTTACAGTGGCAATGATCGTATGTGCCTTTGCGGTACAGTATGAGCCAAGCACGCTGATCGGGTGTGTGTTTGCTTTCGCCGGGGCCGAGGGCGGCTTTCTGGCAATGATTAAGATTTTTGAAAAGGAGAATAACAAAAATGATCGATCTGACAACAATTCTTCAGGCGGCGATAACACTTCTTGCGGCTCTGATCACGGCATTTGTGATTCCGTGGATCAAGAGCAGGACAACCAAGACTCAGCGAGAGCAGATTGAAGCATGGGTAGGTATTGCGGTAGCGGCGGCAGAACAGCTCTGGAAGGGGCATGAAAAGGCTGGCGAGGAGAAGAAGCGGTATGTGCTGAACTTCCTCGAGGAGAGGGGCTTTGCAGTGGATTCGGCGGCGCTGGATGCGATGATTGAAGCGGAAGTTATGAGAATAAGCGAAATGTTTTAGGAGGAATCATGGAAAAGCGATATGAGCGAACGCTGATAGCGGCTACAAACCGCATACGAAAATACAAGCGTCGAGAGGTATTTTACCGTGCGGCGATCCTTGCGCTGATGGTGATCCTCGTGATGGTATGCATCGGCACTCTCTTCGCACAGGATGAGCTTTGTCCCGAATGTGGTACTGACAGCGGCGAAATGGTTGACAGCATGGCTGCGCCTTGCACCGCGCCCACAACAAATCTGCTCCTGCGTGAGCGTACAAGGAAAAGAGGCGTATTTTAATGCCGGAAAATATTACAGCAGATAAACCCACCGTTATAAAGGCGCTCAGAACGCCCTACAAGCGTGTTTTGGATTTTGCCATGACTTATGTATCTTTATCGAAGAAAGAGCATGACTGCGTATTCTGCGTGATTGTGGAGGGAAATACGGAGGAAGCGGCGGCGGAGATCATGGAAGTGAGCCGCGACTTTGTAGCCAAGCACAAGGCGTCGGGGCTTGCGAAGATCATGCGGGCATGGGAGCACTGCGAGGTGCTGCCGGTGCTGGTGGATTATGATGAATAAATAACGAGAAAACCTGTGGAGCAGTAATGAGCTGCTCCACAGGTTTTCTTTTTTTATGCCCATTTTTAGCTGCAGCTCACCACAAAATTCCTACAAAATTCCTACATTTCGGCAATGTTGGTTTTGTGGGATTAATGATATACTGCAATCACAGGGAGGCGATAGCGATGAGGGACAGCAGCTTCTACAGATTCAACGAAAACCCGGATGATAATCGTGTGGGTGACTGTACGGTACGGGCGATGTCAACCGTGCTGGGGCAGGATTGGGATCAGACCTACATCGAACTTTGTCTGCAGGGCTTCATTATAAAGGACATGCCGTCGGCGAATCGTGTATGGGGTGCATACCTCAGAAGCAAGGGCATGCGGCGTGCGCTTGTGCGTGATGACTGCGAGGAGTGCTGTTCGGTGCGGAGGTTCGCGGAGGAGCATCCGAAAGGACGCTATCTGTTAGCTCTTGACGGGCATGTGGTGGCAGTTGTGGACGGTCACTACTTTGATACATGGGACAGCGGCGACGAGGTGCCGGTTTATTATTGGTACAAGGAGGAATAGCGCATGTTTGGCAATCAGTATTATCCACAGTATGGACAGCAGCAACAGTATCCGCAGGGATACGCAGCACCGAATAATGGGGCTATGCCGGATCAGCTCGCCCAGTGGAGAAATGCAGCACAGCAGCAGGCACCGCAGATGCCGCAGCTTCCGTCCGGAGGCTGGCAGAACACGTTCGCATGGGTGCAAGGTGAAGCAGGTGCGAAGAGCTTCCTTGTGGCACCGGGCGTGAGAGCATTTCTGATGGACACCGAAGCGGATGTATTCTACATCAAGACAGCCGATGCAAGCGGCATTCCGATGCCTCTGAGATATTTCGATTATACCGAGCGGACAAATGATGCATATGCGGCGGCGGCACAGCCTGCAGCGCAGCCGGCGACACCACAGATTGATCTGTCGGGATACATCACGAGGGAGGAGTTCGACGCATTCCGTGCGGCTGTTGCGGCGCAGGCAACGGCAGCAGCTCCAAAGAAAAACAACAAGGTAACGGAGGTTGAGGAGAATGGCTAACAAGCTTTACAGCGAGATGCAGGGACAGCCGCAGGGGGATATGTTGGGAAGCTTCGACAGCTTCATGCAGCAGATGCGAGGGCAGAATCCCAGGGCGATCATCAATCAGATGGTACAGTCGGGCAGAATCTCACAGGAGCAGCTCAATGCGGTACAGCAGCGAGCACAGCAGATGGGCGGCATGTTCGGCAGGATCAAATCCAGATATGGCTTTTGATATCGAGCTCCGCGCGCGAGGGGCTGATATAGATTAACAAAACAACAATAACAAAAAAGAAAGAGGTGTATGAAAAAATGACAGTAAGTGAAATGACTCCCGCTGATATCCGTGCATGCACATGCGGCAACGATAACAACGGCGGCTGGGGCGGCGGCATGTGGGGTGACTGGATCATCCTCTTCCTGCTCTTCGGTCTGTGGGGCGGCGGCTATGGCTTTGGCGGCGGCTTCGGCGGCGGTGCCGGATTCCAGGGCATGGCTACACGTGCCGACATCAATGAGGGATTCGCGCTCAACAACATCACAGGCGGTATTCAGGCAATCCAGCAGGGCATTTGTGACTCCACCTATGTGCTGCCGTTTAAATGCATCATGAAATGCACCATATATTATAAAAGTGTTTGTATTATAAGGATTTATTGATAATAATAACAGGTTCGTTACCCGCACCAGAACGGTAGAAATCCGAACCTAAGGCCAATAGGCGAAGGGGTCGGATTTTTTTATGTTCGGTGATATGTGATATTCCCGTGATAAAATGTTTTTTAGGTGATAATTGTTTATGGAAAACTTCTTTTCCAATATCAGTATTCGAAAAAATGCATCGGTCGATGTGAATACGGTGTGTGAGTATGTGCTCAAAGAATTATAAGAAACCTTCGGTGAAATCGCAGTTTTTTCGGCTGAAGAGTCTGATTGGGTGACAATCTGTTCGGAAAAGCTTCATTTCGAAATGCCAGAGGATTACGAAGCAATTGCAGCACCGATTTCACGTGTGTTACAGACAGATGTGTTGGGGGGCCTGCTTTGACAGTGATTATCTATATATAAATCTGATCGATGCCATAAATGGCATAATGCATGGACTGACACTGCTATTGATGAGGAGATAAAAGAATCGTTGAAGGAAGAATATGGATTCAACAGAATAGCGGAATACACTCTATGGACAGACAAAGTGAGAAATACAGCAGAATTCTGCGATAAAATACAGCTTGATGATGAGCTGGTCTTTGCCGAGGATGTCCTTGATCCAATTGCCAATTGCTTGAATTTCTCCCCATACTCAGAGCAGAGACGAATATGAGTATATTTTCAATCCGGATTTTGAGTTGAAGAATTCGGTTATATATCTGTAATAAAATAAAAAAGAGCCAAATTTGCTGCTCTTTTTTATTGCATATTCTGGTGCTTCATGTTACAATAAAGCATAAACAGCCTTATTCTTTGTTTGAAAGGAGCTTTGCCCATGCCGACAAAAACTCCGCTCCCCCGCATCCTTTCCGCCGCCGCTGTCCTCACCCTTGCTCTTTCGATGACAGCACGGCTGATCCTGCGCAACCTTGCACTTTTTCTTTATCTTGCCGCCGAGGAACAGTTTGCTGCGATCTTCTCTCAACTCCGTACTGCCGATATTCGCATGCCGATCCTGCTGCTCTATGCGCTTTCGCTTGCATACTGCTTTCCCGCAGCTAAACTGAAGCGGTGGTCTGCGATTCTGATCGGACTGCCTGTTTTTTTGATTATGCTTACCTTTGCTCTATACGCATCCTCGGTGAATGGCATTCTCTTCGGAGATGTGCTGCTCTCGCTTGCAGATGTGATTGGCAAAGGTGGTTTTGAAGGGATGTGAGCTGCTGTGAAAAGATGGATTCTTTTAATTTTCATTATGCTCGCACTCTTTCTGACCGGTTGTACAGGGAAGGAAGCTGTCCCACACGAATACAGTGCAGGTTTTGCCGCCGTCGAGATTGTTCCGCCCGAGACCGATGCGCCGCTCTATATCGCAGGCTACCGCAACGGAAGAGAAATTGAGGGGGTGCTTGATTATCAGAGAGCAAGTGCGCTTTGGCTGGAGGATGGCGAGACCTCAATTTTGCTCATCTCGATTGACTGTGTTGCTCTTGCGAGCGATACGGTTGAAGAAATCCGCAGCCGACTTGACCCCTTTTGCCGCGAAACGGGCTGTGATTCGGTCAATGTGATAGCAACCCATACCCATGCGGGAATCGATACGCTGGGACTTTGGGGACCTGTTGCCATGGAGGGAAAAAATTCCGAATTCATGAAATGTCTGATCAGCGCGGCGGTGAAGTCTGCAAAAGCCGCCTATGAAGACCGCTCTCACGCTGTTCTTTCCTATGCATCCACGCCAACCAAGGGATTTCAAGAGGATTCCCGTGACCCGCAGGTGTGGGATTCCAACCTCTATCAGATTCATATTGATCGGGATTCGGCAGGGAAGCGCGGCATCCGTGTCATCTCATATGCGGCCCATGCCGAGTCGCTGAGAGGGGACAATCTCCTGCTTTCGCGGGATTTCCCCGGTGTCATGAGCGATCTGATTGCCGAAGTAGGCGAGGAAATGCTCTTTCTTCCCGGTGCAATCGGCGGTCTGATCATGACGCCCGAACTTTTTGAAGGAGACGCTGTAGTAAACCGTGATCTGACAGGCGAACAGCTGGTCAATTGCTATATCTACACCGCCGATGAACGTCCCATTGATCAGTCAATTAAAACCGTTCGGGTGGAGTTTGAGCTGCCCATGGAGAATACGCTCTTCATCTATTATAAATTTCTCGGTATACTGCAGAATGATGTAAAGCGCGGACTCTTCGGAGGCTACTCCATCAGAAGTGAGCTGACCCTGATACAGCTTGGTGATCTGACATTGGCATTGCTTCCCTGCGAAATCTTTCCCGAGCTTGTTTTCGGCACGGGCAATGATACCGATCCCGCACCGCTCGAAGAAATTGCAGAAGCTTACGGAATCGAAAATCTTGTTATTGTTGGACTTGCCAACGATGAGCTTGGCTATGTCATCCCGCCGAGCGATTTTGTACTCGATGAGAATCTCCCCTATATTGCCGAAGCCGAGGGCGATCACTACGAGGAGACCAACTCTACCTCTCCCCGTGCCGCCGAAGCGATTGCAGAAGCGTTTGAGCGTGCACTGAAAAAACTGACCAAATAAAGGAGAATCGCGATGAACAAACAGGATCAACAGATTATCCGCGAACTGGCAAAACAGTATATGGAATATGCCTGCTCCGAAAAGCAGAAGGCCGCCGTCTCCCGAATGAAAGCAACCAACGACCTGCAAATCGTCCGTCCCCCTGTGCTCATCGACGAGATTCCCTGGTTTGAGATGAACATAGATGATGAGCTTATCCTGCGCTGCGAGGAGAATCTCGCCCGTTCGGCTGAATGGCATCTGCGAATGGGGCTCTATCGCTGCCGTCACTTTAAGGCGGATGCCATCATTGAACCTTTCTTTCCGGTGTATAAAGCCTTTACCTCCAGCGGCATCGGTATATCGGTCGACGAAGATATCATCTCTACCGACAATAAAAACCACATCGTCTCCCATTGTTACCGCGATGTATTGGAGGATGAAGCTGCCGCTGAGATGATCAGGCTGCCGATCATTACTCCTCATCCAGACTGGGACGCAGAGCATGTTGCCTATTTCAGCGAACTCTTTGGTGACAGTATGCCCGTGATTCTGCGTGGTTCGGGATCGATCTATTCTGCCCCCTGGGATACGCTGTCCTCTCTGCGCGGGGTAGAGCCTATCCTCATGGATATGTACGAGCGCCCCGAATATCTTCATTTACTGATGGAGAAGATGACCGCTGCCATTGCCGCCGAGATGGATCAGGTGGAATCGCTGGGACTGAACGATGCGGAGGTTCCCACTGTGCACTGTACCCCCGCTTATATCAGCGATCTCGGAGAGAAAGGATGGAAGCAGGGCTGGTATCGCGGCATGGCGCAGATGTTTTCCACCGTTTCGCCTGCCATGCACAAGGAGTTTGAAATCGACTACATCAAACCGCTGGCAGAACGTTGTGCATATTCCTATTATGGCTGCTGTGAGCCGCTGGACAACAAAATGGAAGTGATCCGCGAAATTTCCAATCTGCGTAAGATCGGTGTCAGTCCATGGTCGAATGTGGAGGTCTGTGCCGAACAGATCGGCGGAGATTTTGTGTATGCCCGCAAACCCAATCCCGCTTTTGTCGCTCTCGATACCGATCCAGAAACCGTAAGGCGTGAGATTGAAGACACCGTTAAAGCCTGCCTGCGACATGGCTGTCCCTGTGAGTTTGTGCTCAAGGATATCAGCACCGTTTCCTATAAGCCACACAATCTGATTTTTTGGTCAGAGGTTGTCAGCGATGTGCTCGACCGCTATTATGAATGAGAATCACTCTTGTATTTTTTTGCGGAATACGCTATAATTAGAAGAAAGTCATTATAAGGAGATTAACAATGGGAAAAAAGATTCGGGTGTGTAAAAAATGCTGTGGCTTTGATGTGAAGCTGCTTGTGGACAGGGTAGGGATAGATAAGTGTTCTATTGGCTGTAACGGAAAATGCCTGAAAAAATATCCCGAGCTTGAAGGAAAAGCCTGTGGTTTCATTGACGGTGAGTTTGTTGTCTGCGGAAACGCTAATGACTTCCTCGAGAGGCTTGATGCCCTTGAAGATGAAATGAACGAAGAAGCGAAAAAGGCTGAGAAGAGCAAGAAGGATAAAAAGAAAAAAGATAAAAAAGATAAAAAAGACAAGAAGAAAGACAAAAAGAAGGATAAAAAAGACCCAAAGGATAAGAAAGACAAAAAATGCAAAAAAAAGAAGAAAAAATAAAATGAAACGGACTGCATTATCAACAATTGACATGCAGTCCGTTGTTTGCTTATAGTGAAATGTTGCAAATTTCCGCATATGCTTGTGCTCCGGGATCATCCTTGTGATAATATCGCTCCCAGAAATAGAGCTGCCCCGGATCCTTTGCGATAGCGATGGGCGTTCCGTCTGGATTCTGATTGCAGGAGAGCAGCTTGAGCCCCGCATCGAGGATACGGGTGAGCAGATCATCCCAGTTTTGCTCCTCGGGGGCACCGGAACCCGGAACCCACTGGATGCCCTTGATTCCATCGATCTTCAGCAGACTGTCAAGATGGGGAATCTGCCCGATGCCGTCCATGTGATAAACCACACGGTCGAGCCACGATGCAGTCTCCGCCAGCTCAGGGGCGACAAACCGATCGAACATATCGGGACCGATCATATAGGAGAAGTCACTCTGCAGGATATAGGATGGATTTTCGCAGTAGAGATTGAGCCACTGGGAATAGCCGGGCGCGTCACTTCCCATCATACCAATGATCTTTTCGTAATAATAACGCCATAATCCCTGCAGCTCCTTCACACAGCGAAGAACCTCATCCGGATCGTCGTACAGATCGGTCAGCAGATTCTCAGCGCCACGGAAGCTCTGGAGCACATCCATCACACCACCGATGTCGATCATGCCTACAACAACCTGACCGTGCCATTTTTCCATGGCAGCTTCATATACATCGAGAACTCGGCGAAGGTAGGGATTGTTATCATCTGCCTCAAAGTGGAGCTCTTCGATGGGAATGTCCTTTTCCGGTGGCTCAAACCAAACCGTGTGCTGTGCGGAGATCGGTCTGCATCCGAGAAATGCCGCCATAGTACCAGGACCGAAGCAAGTGGTAGGGAAGAAGGGAAAGGCATCTCCGTGCCATCGAAGGGTGGAGAAATGCAGATCCCAGAATTTGATAAAATCCTTCGGCGAGAGGGAAAAGTCCCATGCCGTGCCGAATTCAAAGGGAGAGTAACTGCCGAGCTCTCCCTCAATATCATAGCCTGTTGTAATCAGCGGTACGATGGGACGGTGAAGCTCTCCCCTCCACCATTTGCGATAGGTCTCGCGGAGTTTTGCGTAATCTTCTTCGTAAAAGTGAATCATGAATACCCTCCTATCTGCTGCCTACAACGATCTATGATCATGTTCTACCTCGTGCGTCAGCCTGACAGAAATCAGATTTGTGATACAATAAAGCTATTAGAGCAACTGTATTGATCATTATCTACACTATAACACAGCACGGAGGTTCTGTCAAGAAAAAAGATGTTGCAAATGGAAATTTGCAACATCCCTAATGCTATTATTTTTTTGGTATATGCTTGACGATAACACTGACGAAATCATTCGCCCGATGCTTCACCGGCACCAGTCCCAGCGTGTCATAATATTCGTGCGAATACTCAATTCTGCTGCCGTCAAAGCTGTCGGCAATGCTTCGCACATAATTGTATGGATCTGCAAGCTGCGTTACCTCAAAGAGTGATGCAAGCTCATCAAGCTCTGCGGTACGTGCATCATCCTTCGCTTCGCGGTGTGCGCTCCACTGTTCGTTGAATTGCGCTTCATCCCACAGGATCATCTGATCAAGCAGCTGTGTACCCTCAAGGGTGTGCACAAGGCTCAAAAATTCAGCCAGATTTGCGGCGACCGGGATGACATGGCGATCATCGGCAGGCATGGGATTGACAACAAACACAAAGTCTCCCAGCGACGGAATGATGCAGTAGTGTATGCCGTCCACTCCCAACGATGCAAAGATCAGCGCACGCATCGGCGTACAGAAATAACGAACCGCACTCGGAGGATTTTCATAACGGAAACCCAGGCTGTACCACGCAGGCTTGTGCTTGTCCAGCAGCTTGATGATTTCTTTGTTTGATTGCATGAGGATTCTCCTTGAAACTTATATTCCCAGCAGTAACCGTGCGATGCCGAAGTAAATGAGCAGCGAGAGGGCATCGACGATGGTAGTGATAAAAGGCGATGCCATGACAGCAGGATCAAATCCCACCTTTTTTGCCAGAACAGGCAGAATGCAGCCTACCACATTGGCGATAAGCACTGTAGCAAGCAGGGTGAAGCAAACCACCGCCGCAATCAGCGCAGACACCTGATCGACCAGCATGATCTTGATGAAGTTTGCCGCCGCCATGGTCACGCCGCAGATCAGTGCTACGCGCAGCTCCTTCCAGATGATGCGGAAGATGTTTTTAAACTCAATTTCTCCCAGCGAAAGACCGCGGATGATGGTTACCGAAGCCTGACCTCCTGCGTTTCCTCCCGTATCCATCAGCATCGGGATGAAGGAGGTCAGCACCACCTGTGCCGCCAGCGCAGATTCAAAGCCTGAGATGATGCCGCCGGTAAAGGCTGCCGAGATCATAAGCAAAAGCAGCCAGGGAATACGGTTTTTTACTATTTCGAGGACACCGGTTTTCATGTAGGGCTTGTCCGAAGGGCTCATCGCCGCCATGATTTCCATATCCTCTGTGTTCTCTTCCTGAATGACATAAATCGCATCATCGAATGTGATAATTCCCACAAGCCGCTGTTCGTTGTCTACTACAGGGAGCGCGAGAAATCCGTATTTGTTGAAGGTGATGGCAGCCGCCTCTTTGTCATCGCGGGTGTTGACGAAAATGACATTTGTTTCCATGATCTCGCCGATTTTAGTCGACGGATCGGAAAGGAACATCTCCGCTACCGTCACCACGCCGATGAGCTTGCGGTTACCGTCGGTCACATAACAGGTGTAGACCGTCTCCTTATCCACGCCGGTGCGTCGGATGATCGAGAAGGCATCGTCGATGGTCATGTGTGCCTTCAGCTCCACATACTCAATGGTCATGATGCTGCCCGCAGAATCGCTGGGATACTGCAGAATAGCATTGATTGCAGAGCGGGTTTCGGGGTCACTGTATTTGAGAATACGGCTGACCACATTGGCGGGCATCTCCTCGATCAGATCGACAGTATCATCGACATACATCTCGGAGAGCACCTCTTTCAGCTCATGATCGCTGAATTTTTTGATCAGATACTGCTGCATGTCGCTCTGCATCTCTGCAAAGGTCTCTGCCGCCAGTTCTTTTGGCAGCAGACGGAAGACTACAGGCAGCATCTCAAAGGGAAGCTCCTCCAGAATGTGCTCGATGTCTGCCGAATTCATGGGAGAAAGAAGATTTTTGATTGCGGTGTAATTTTTTTCGGTTAAAAAGGATTTTACGGTTTCTGTCATTGTTCGACCTCCTGAAATAGAATGGGGAATTGCCTTGAAGGAAGCGTGACGCGAAACCGATGAATGAAGCGATAAAAAATCCGCCTTATATCAGAGCGATACAGGCGGCACGAAAAACCGAAGCGCAGCAAGCAGACTTCGGGTATTCAACAACCGCCGACAACACCCACCGGGCTTCGCGTTGTGACTACTACTTCCTGCGTCCATCGATTTTCACCTCTCAATAAAAACATTATTTGGATTAGTATAATCCAACTGAAATATTATATCATATATTTTTAGTTATTGCAATAAATTTATGTGTACTTTTGCGAAAAAAATGCAGTTTTCGATTGCACTTGGCACTTTTGATCTCGTACAGCATGCGTTCATATAGCCTGCGGTCGATATTGCCCTCATCATGGAGTGACCGAAGCGCATCAAGTTCAGCTTCAAGTCCGTTTTCAAGCCGTGTCATCTGTTTTCTCATTATATACCTCCGAAGCTTTTTAACAGCATATGCAGATGAAATGCATAAAAATTCCTCATTTGACTGAACCTTTATTAAAAACGGCGACTATAAGGATGAAAGTACTTTCAAGGAAATAATCATGAAGAACGAATTATTAACCGATTATATCGACTGTATTTACCGTGCTGCCCTTGCTAAAACCCGCAATTCGGACAGCGCCGGGGAGCTTGCTCAGGAAACATTGACAGCCGCCTGGATTTCGCTTTCGGGAGGCACCGAGCCGGACAATCTTCGTGCATGGCTTCTGCGTATCCTCGCGAATAAATTCAACAACAGTCTGCGGGAGAAGTATCGCTGCAGCTATATGACCTGCGATATCACCGAGATGGAAATTGCCGGCGAAAATGAGATTGAGGAAATCTTTGCTGATGAAGAAAAGCGGGAACAGCTGGAGTCTATGCGGCGCGAGCTTGCCTATCTCGGTAAGCTTCACCGCGAAGTGATTCTGCGGCATTACATGCGCGGACAGAGCATAACTCGTATTGCTGCCGACCTGCAAATCCCCGAGGGCACGGTGAAGAGCCGACTGAGCACGGGACGTCGGTATCTGAGAGAAGGAGTGACAGATATGGAAAACACAAGAAAATACACAAAACAGAGCTATGATCCCGATACTCTCGGCATCAGCTGTTCGGGCGGTACCGGCATTCACGATGAGCCTTTCTCACTGGTTAGGTGGGATGATCGTCTTACCCAGAGTGTGCTGCTCACCGCCTATGATAAGCCGGTGAGCGAGGTGGAGATTGCCGGAATGCTTGGGGTTCCTGTGATCTTTATCGAACCTGTGGTGGAGAAGCTGGTACAGGGTGAGCTGATGGTGCGGTGCGAAAATGAGAAGGTTTACACCGACTTCATCATTTACACCGAGCGCGACCGAAAGAGCAATCATAAGCTGCAGCTTGACAGCGTGGACGCAAACTTCGATTTATTCTGGAAGGGATGTGAGGATTCACTCGCTCTTCTTCGCGAACAGTCCTGTTATCGAAATCTGAATGAGGATGTTAAACCCAATTTGGAGCTTTTCTGGCTCATCGATATGCTGACGACCGTCAATAATGCCGTGCGCGATGAGATCACCGGAGTCATGCCCTATTCGGAATATCCCTACCGCAGAGACGGCGGCAGATGGTTCGCCATGGGAGAGCGGTATGCCCCCGATTATGACAGCAAGCAGGATGCCGGCTTCTGGCGTTATGCTATTAACGGCGAATTCGGTGTGGATGTAAGCAATTACCTCGATTATAAACACATGGGATTCCGCAGCTACGGCAGTGATTTCGGGCATTATCCCAGTCAGTGCATCAATCAAGCCACCGTTCAGTGGTTCTGCGAACTGCTGAATGAGCTTCCGGCTGATAAATCTTCGGCTCCGTCTCATATTCTCGAGCAAATCCCCGCGCTGATCGAATCAGGAATTCTGAAGCGAGAAGGTGAGCACCTGCGCTCCGCCGTTCCGGTTGTGACCCATGAGGAATATCACACGCTCAAGCGGCTTGCTTCCGATTTCGGCAAGACGTTGGTTCCAACCCTCAGACCGATTCTGCTCCCTCTTTATGAATCGGGGGAGGTGAAGCTTCCTTCGCATCTGAAGAGCGTTCCCACGTGGCAGAGATATATGTTCTGCTCGGGCAGTCTTGTTATGGCAGTTCTTCTGAAGGCGGAGGAGAAGGGATTGCTTTTGAAGGACATCAAACGCCCGCACCCTGCAACGCTGTTCGTTATTGAAAAGTAAATCAAACAAGGCTTGTCACTGTGATGCGGCAAGCCTTGGTCTTTTATCTTGAAAAATAAGCGCGGTATTCCCCCGGCGAAATGCCGTAGAGAGCACGAAAGCGCGCCGAGAAGTGACTGCTGTTGTCATATCCCACGCTGCGCCCGATCTCACCGATTGGATCGGATGTACCCTGCAGCAGCTCGCATGCCTTGGTCAGCCGATAACGCATGAGATATTCATGAGGCGCGTAGCCGGTTCGTGTACGGATGATGCGGATGATCTGATTCTGCGAGAGGTAGAATTGAGAGCTCAGCTCACAGAGTGAGATCGGTTCCCTGTAATGTGCGGCGATATAGGTGAGAATGCGGTCGGCTGTACTTTTTTTACTTTCCGAACCGCCGCTGCCGCCAAAGATGCCCGCTGCAATAAGCATATCAAGCAGCCTGCCCACAAGCTCGGAACATTCAAGCTCGGTGGGCGATTCCTCAAGCAGCCTGCGGAAGATGGAAGCCGATGATGCCATCCCCTGAAAATAAGCTTTTTCATCCTGCCACAGCTTATTGGCTGTATCGATGACATGTGCGCCTGCAAGATCAAGCCAGTAGAATTCCCAATGTCCCGTGCTGTGTTCGGTGGCATATTTCATCGGTGTGTCGGGCGGAACAAGAACAATGCTGTTTTTATTCAGAATAAAACTTCTTCCGTCCGCTTTCAAAAATCCGCTTCCCTCGAGGGTGAGGATGACAAGCACATCCCGTCCGCCGGCGCTGTAGCTTTGGTGATAGAGCCGATTGCAGCGGTGCCATCCTGCCATGGTACAGCAGTTGAGATAGCGCAGTGCGGGCAGTGTCGGCAGATAATTCTTGATCCGCGCTTCGCCCCGTGCTTCGTTTTCGTAGATCATATGTACCTCTGAATGTTCAAAAATCACCATATACTGTTTGCTTTTCTCACAGATAGTATAGCATGCTTGAAAACCTGCTGTCAAGGCGTTATAATGGAAAAAACAAAATCCAAAGGACTGGTGATATCATGAAATTAACATCACGCGAGCGTCTTCAGCGTATCTTTGAGGGGAAAGAGATTGACCGTCCTGCGCTGAAGCTCTGGGGAGCGGGGCTGCACTCGGAAGACAGACGTTATCTGAATCCCGCTTATGCACCTGTCGGAAAGCTTGCCGCCGAGAAAAGCGACCTCTTCCTCGGAGCCGGCTCGGCATTCTGCTTCCAGGGCGGCATGCGCCTACCCGAAATTACCGAATCTTACTCGGAGGACACCGCCGATCCCACCTGGAAGGACGGGCATGTCATCTATCATACTCCGAAGGGCGATCTTCATATGCGTCACCGCTATTCCACCATCGGCGAGCCCGGTTATGTGCTTGAGCATATGGTGAAAGAGCCCGAAGATATCGAAAAGCTGCTCTCCATCCCCTATGAGCCCTATCCCATCGATGTAAAGAGCTTCTATGATGTGGAAGCTGTGCTGGGAGATCGCGGTGTTACCATGTTCGGCACACCCAATGTGGGACTTGTGCTCCACGATATGCTGGGATCTGAAGGACTGGCTTATTTCAGCGTCGATTACAGGGATGAGCTGGTGCATTTAGCAAAGGTTTATGCCTCCCGTCTCTATGACTACATAAAGGCTGTACTCGATACCGGCATCAAAGCTCCCTTCAGCTGGGTGGGGCCCGAGGTTTTCATTCCTCCGCTTCTCTCACCAAAGGATTTTGAAACCTTCGTCTTTGACATCGAAAAGCCGATCTGTGACATGATTCACGAGCACGGCTGTCATGTCTGGGTTCACTGCCACAACAAGGTAGCGAACTTCGTCGAACGCTTCATCGAGATGGGTGTCGACGTGCTCAATCCCCTCGAGCCGCCGCCAAGCGGAGATATTCTCCTTGGGAAGATGGTTTCACGCTACAGCAATCGCATTGGCTGGGAGGGCAATATCGAGATTCAGGAGCTCCTCCTTTCCTCCCCCGAACGCATCCGCCATCTCATTGATGAATGTGTCGCCCTCGGTAAGGATAGCGGACGCTTCATCCTCTGCCCTTCGGCAGGTTTTGAGGAATATGTTTACCCCACACAGCACTATATCAACAATCTTCTGCTCTACCTGAGCTACGGTTACGATGTGTTGGAAGCCTGCCGTAAATAAAATGCAAAAAATCACGGGACTGTTGTATCAGATGCAGCAGTCCCGTCAATATTTTGATATGCATTTACTTTTTCTGAACGCGGCGTTTGGAATGTATCCATCGCATGCCATCTTCCATCAGCTCCGGTCCGTTGGTGATATAAGCAAAGAAGTTGTGCTCTGCGTTGGGAATTTCGATGTAGACATAATCTGCCCCCGCTGCTTCAAGAGCTGTCGCCATATCACGGGAATATCTGACCGAAATGATCGGATCCTTTTCGCCATGGATGATATAAAAGGGGACATGGGCAACCGCAGAAGCTGTTTGGGGATCGCTGACACCGCAGCCTACAAGAGCTGCCGCATAGGTGTCGGGGTGACGGAAAATCAGCTCATAAGAGCCGGTGGAGCCCAGGGAGCATCCGCTGAGATAGCGGCGGTCTTTGTCGATACTGTACGCTTCGCTTAAATATTCGGTCAGTTCGTAAACCGCGCGGCAGATACAGTTTTCTTCAACCTCAGCCATGGGACGGTACGTTTTCTCTCCTTCAGGCCAGGTTTGGAACTGGAATTCACTCCAGAAATATTCTATCGGACACTGAGGAATTGCAAAGATAAAGGGTTCAAAGAACTGATGCGCGAAGAGCATCTGGGTCTGCTCGGTGTCATGATAGAGTTGGAATTTGTTATCATTTCCGCGGATTCCGCCACCATGGAGATGAATCTGCAGGGGATATGTATGATCGGGATTATACTGTGCGGGGACATACAGCCGGTAGGGAAGCTCGGTTCCATCCTTAGCGGTAAAAACCATAGGGGTCAGTGCTTCAAGAAAATAGGCGCGTGCGTCTTCGATTTCTTCATGCAGCTTGAACAGTTTAATCATATGGATATCCTCCTTGGTTGATTTTTCACGTACAGTATAGCATTGGAATGTGCGATTGTCAATATAAATCTTCAAAACAAAATACGAAACTTCAAGAGCTCTGTTTGTGAAATCACACTTGACAAATACCCTGTGAGGGTATACAATATAAATACCCCATCGGGGTATATCAGAACAAACGAGGACACCGACATGCAAAAATCAAAAAAAAACTGTCCCTGCTGTGCAAAATCTACACTCCGCGATGAAGCTGAGCGAAAAAAGCTGATTCATCGCCTCAACCGCATAGAAGGGCAGATTCGCGGCATCCGCGGTATGATCGAGCGGGACGCATACTGCACCGATATTCTCATGCAGTCGGCAGCAGTTAATGCTGCGGTCAATGCCTTCAATAAAGCGCTCATCTCCAATCATATCAAGGGCTGCGTAGTAAGAGATATCCGAGCCGGCAAGGACGATGTGATCGACGAGCTTGTCGAAACATTGCAGAAACTGATGAAATAGGATAAAAAAGAAGAAACAGAAAATAAGGATACAATATGGAACAGTACAACGTAACCGGAATGACCTGCGCCGCATGCAGCAGCCGCGTGGAAAAGGCGGTGTCGGGCGTGGAGGGTGTCACCTCCTGCTCGGTCAACCTCCTCACCGGAAGCATGGGTGTGGAAGGAAGTGCCTCCTCTGAAGCGATCATCTCAGCCGTGAAAAAAGCAGGCTACGGCGCTTCGCTGAAGGGCGTGAACTCAAGTGAAAAGGGAAAGGACGATTCTCTTTCCGACCGCGAAACACCCATTCTCAAACGCCGATTGATTGCATCTCTCGGCTTTCTGGCACTCTTAATGTATATCTCCATGGGACACATGATGTGGGGATGGCCGCTGCCTTCATTTCTTGCAGAAAATCATGTTGCTATGGGACTGACACAGTTACTTCTCACCGTCTGCGTCATGGTGATTAACCAGAAATTCTTCATAAGCGGCGTCACAAGCCTGCTGCACGGTGCTCCCAATATGGATACACTGGTGGCTCTCGGATCGGGTGCAGCCTTCGGATACAGTACCTTCGCCCTCTTTGCCATGACCGATGCCCAGATGCACGGGGATTTTGCGGCTGTGATGGCATATATGCATGAATTTTATTTTGAATCGGCGGCGATGATACTTGCTCTTATCACCGTTGGCAAAATGCTCGAGGCACGCTCTAAAGGCAGAACTACCGATGCGCTGAAGGGCTTGATGAAGCTCTCTCCCAAGACTGCCACTGTCATCCGCGATGGAATCGAAACAGTTGTTCCCGCAGAGCAGGTAAGACGAGGCGACCTTTTTGCCGTAAAACCGGGTGAGAGTATTCCCGTGGACGGTATCGTCACCGAAGGCGAGAGCGCAGTCAATGAAGCTTCTCTCACCGGCGAAAGTATTCCTGTGGATAAGAGCGCCGGCGATCCAGTCTATGCTGCCACCATCAATCAGTCGGGATTTATCCTTTGTGAAGCTACGAGTGTGGGAGAGGATACTACCTTATCCAAAATCATCCGCATGGTCAGCGATGCTGCGGCGACAAAGGCTCCCATTGCGAAGGTTGCTGACCGCGTATCGGGAATTTTCGTTCCCGCAGTCATCACCATCGCTGCTGTTACCATCGCCGTATGGCTGATTGCAGGCGAGAGTGTCGGTTATGCACTGGCAAGGGGTATCTCGGTACTGGTTATCAGCTGTCCCTGCGCCCTCGGACTTGCTACTCCTGTTGCCATAATGGTAGGCAGCGGCGTGGGCGCTAAGCAGGGTATCCTCTTTAAAACCGCAGTATCACTGGAAGAAACCGGCAAAGTCACAACAGCCGCACTTGATAAAACCGGTACAATAACCTCCGGCGAGCCGAGAGTAACCGATATCATCCCTGCATCGGGCTGTGATGGGACGACACTGCTGAAGCTTGCCTATTCGCTTGAATTAAAGAGTGAGCACCCCCTATCCCGTGCCGTGATCGAAGAAGCTGAGGCACACTCGCTGACAGCGGAACCAATTGAAAACTTCTCTGTGCGTCCGGGCAACGGGCTTGAAGCAACTCTCGGCGGTGTTCCAATTCTTGGTGGAAATGCATCCTTTGTGGGTGCCGCTGTTGCGATTCCCGATGAGCTTCACGCTAAAGCCGACACATTGGCTGAGGAAGGTAAAACGCCCCTCTATTTTGCCTATAACGGCAGTCTCATCGGCATGATCGCTGTCGCTGACACCATTAAAGAAGACAGCGCCAAGGCAATTCGTCAGCTCAAAAATATGGGTATCCGTACCGTTATGCTCACCGGCGATAATAAGCGCACCGCAGATGCTATCGGAAAGCTTGCCGGTGTGGACGAGGTGATCGCAGAGGTGCTTCCCGACGGAAAGGAGAGCGTCATTCGTTCCCTGCAGGCAGAGGGAACGGTGGTCATGGTGGGCGACGGAATCAACGATGCGCCTGCACTGACAGCAGCCAATATCGGTATTGCCATCGGTGCCGGAGTGGATATCGCCATCGATGCCGCAGATGTGGTGCTCATGAAAAGCCGCCTCACCGATCTTGCCGCAGCCATCCGTATCAGCCGCGCGACCCTGCGGAATATTCATCAGAATCTCTTCTGGGCATTCTGCTATAACATCATCGGCATCCCGCTGGCAGCAGGTCTCTTCATTCCCATTCTTGACTGGCAGCTGAATCCCATGTTCGGTGCTGCTGCCATGAGTCTGTCCAGCTTCTGCGTGGTGACCAATGCCCTGCGGCTGAACCTCTTTGATGTGCACAGCACAAAGCATGATCATAAACTTCATCATAAATCCAAGATGAAAAAGGAGAACAAAACCATGACAAAGACAATGAAAATCACAGGCATGATGTGCGGACACTGCTCGGGCAGAGTGAAGAAGGTGCTTGAAGCTCTCGATGCTGTAGAATCTGCAGAGGTCAGCCACGAGAAGGGAACAGCCATTCTGACGCTGAAAACAGAAATTTCGGATGAGCTTCTGAAAAAAACGGTAGAAGATGAGGATTACAAGGTAGTCGGAATCGAATAAATCCCGGAATCGGTGAGATGCTGCAATTTTTCGGTATCTCACTGATTTTTTTGTTTACGTTATTTTTTTGCTTTTCTGACAATTATATATTGACCGAACCGTAAAAATATGGTACAATAATATTACCACAAAATTGGTAACGTTACCAAAAATGATGGTAAAATAATGAAATAGGGAGAGTGAAAAATGAAACACATCAGAAAAATCGCCTTTTTGTTAGCAAGCATGCTTCTGCTCGGTGCCTGTTCACCGGTATCACCCGAGATTACGCCCGATCAGGATGAATCTACAGCCACCGGAGAAGATCGTTATCTGAGTGTCACTCCGGGGGATGCAACTCACAGCGTGGCGGGACCCATCACCTGGTATAGCGCAGATTTAAAAGAAACCATGCATCTGGCAGCCGAATATGTGGAAGGTATGCTGGACGCGGATAAGGATTACGAGCCCTATTTTTTCATATCAGCAGGCGGGTACGGAAGCCCTGCTTATGCGCTGCATGCATTGGAGATCGGTATTCCGCATGTAACCGGACGCGCTATCGACTGCCTTTTTAATGTAGAACGTGCCACCGGACGGAAGATTGACAGCTTCGCAGAGGAGACCTACACAAAATATTATTATTCCTGTATGGAAGAGATCGGTCTTCCCGTCTGGTATGACGAGAGCACCAACCGACAGGGCATGGAGTCGCATAATCTTCGCGAAAGCTGCGAGGCGCTGGCTTGGCTTATCCGTTCCCGTGGCGATGACAGAGCAAGTGCGCTGGCAGATCGTTTTCTGACGGTACTTGAGACGATTATGCCCGATCACTGCGGCTATATCAAGTCGCGCGCGGTTGCGGATGCGGGACTCTCAGACTGGTTCAGCGGTGACCGCAATGCACCCGGGGATACAGGCAGACTGGTTGGGGCGCTGCTCAATCTTTATGATGCATCGGGAGATGAGCGTGCATTTACGCTTGCCGGTGATATTGCCCAAAATGCAGATAACTGGTTTAATCCCAAAACCGGCTCCATGGCCAATGCCGGTACTCATATACACTCCATTACATCCACGCTTTCCGGCCTTCTGGAGTACGGTTACATGACAGACGATCATGAGCTGGTCAATCTGGTCCGTGCCGTATATGAGGGAGAGAAGGGGCTGCAGCAGGTCATGAGCAGCACCGGCTGGATCAAGGAACAAATCAATGTGGCAAATGAGGTACAGGGCGAGGTCAACCAAATCGGTGATGTGATTGAGATTCAACTGCTCTTCGCAAAGAATGAAGTGAGCGAGCGTGCAAACTGGTACGGCGAAGCGGAAAGCTTCATGCGCTCTGCATTACTGCCCTCGCAGGTGCTGGATAATAGCTTCTTCACAACAAAGGACGACCCGAGCGCCGGGGATGCCTATGCAAACATTGCAGAGCGTGCCATTGGCGGCTTTGGCTTCCCCATGCCCACAGCTCACCTGCAGGCACGTTCTTCGCCTATCAATACCATCGATATTACCCAGGGCGCGGTACAGGCAATCTCTTATTTTACCAATCATATTGCCTATCTCGAAGATGACATCCTTTGGGTTAATCTGCTCTTTGACTGGGAGAATGAGGTGGCTGCGATTGAAAGCAGTCTGCCGCTGCAGGGACAGGTTCAGATTACGCCCAGGCAGGACTGCAGCGTTTACATCCGTGCATGGGACAATGTTTCTGAAAATGGTATTCATGTGAATGTCAATGGCAAGGAAGCTGCGTTTACGGTCAAGGACGGATACATCCTGCTGACGAATATAAAGTCGGGTGATGCTGTCAGTGTGGATTTTGATATTGAGAGCAGAAACTATACCGAGACCTTCTACAAAGGCACACCCCAGGAATGTGAGTATACCATCTATCAATACGGTGAGCAGGTGGTCGCTGTAACTCCCATCAAGGGTGTCTATCCGCTTTATGCAAATTGGCCGCTGGAAATTGAAGGACTGGATCTGAGTGAGCAAAACGCAGGTATGTTGACCGATGAAATGAAGGAACGCGGTTATCTGGCGCTTGTGCCGCTTGATGACTATTCTCCCGATGTGCTGGCACAGGGTGCGGCAAATGCGTATGTTGTCGATGAAGAGCGAGGCAGGTGCCTTTCTTATACCCAACCCAACGCCACTTCTGCGGAACATGGCATCCTGGTTGATATGTATTTCGAGCCTGCCATACTCGATGCATCCACCGATGCGATGGCTCTCTGGCTTTATGTGGATGATCCCATGGAAACTACACCGCTGATCATCGAATATGCCTCGGCTGCCATGCATGCCGGTGAGGAGATGTTCCAGGGCGTCATCGATCTGCCTGCTTATGCTGCCAACGGTTCTCTGAAAGCCGGCTGGAATCCGATTGTAGTTCCGCTTGATCTTGCAGACATGGATTTCCATGTTCAGATCAATGCAGATAATTCCCCCAATTTGGATAATATTTTCCGTATCCGTTTGATGAACACACAAAGCGGAACCGGCAGGGCGGTCAACTACAAGCTGGATCATATCGCCTTTGTCCGCGGTGATGCACTGCTTGATTATCGTTATGAGGATGGCAGTACCGCGCTGAAGGACAGCAAAGCGGCACAGCCTTCCAAGGGGGAGGACTATCTGCTGTACATGCCGCTTGACGCCTCTGCAAAGGGAATTGCTGTTGGCGGTGCTTCCCCGGAGTTTGTCAGCGATTCCGAAAGGGGCAGTTGTCTGTCCTTTACCGCTGCAAACACAACTGAAGATCTGTTTGTTCTCGCTGATCTTTCCTTTGATGCTGTAAGCCTGAGTTCCGATACCGATTCACTTGCATTCTGGCTGTACATAGAGGATATATCCAATGTGGATACGCTGATCGTAGAGTATTCTTCGTTCAGACTGAATGCAGGCGAAGAAATGTCGCAGTATATGCTGGATCTGGAGGCTGCGGTCGCCGAAGGTCGGCTGCACAAAGGCTGGAATCCCATCGTCATGCCCCTGAATATGCAGGAATTCGAAATTCCCTGTACAGTGCTTGCTGAAACCGGAACTCAAATGGATCAGGTTATCCGTATACGCCTGATGAACGGTCAAAACGGCAGCGGCAGCGCCCAGATCTATCGGTTTGATGATGTGGCATTTATACGGGGCAGTGCGCTGAAGGACTATTCGGAGTAATATTTATATAAGTAATCTCAAATCGGAGGTTAACAGCGTGAAAAATACTTTTTCACGCACGGTTTTTGCGGCTTTCGCTGCTTTACAGCATCGATTTTGCTGCGCAAAACCACCCACAAATTCCCGAATAAGGAAACTTTCGCTGACGCGAAAGTCATGGTGATTATTATGAATGAAGCCAGAAACTATTATCTTAGTCTCTATGAGAAAGCTCTGCCCGACAGCATGAGTCTCGCCGAAAAGAGCACGCTTGCGCTGTCCTGCGGCTATGATGGCATCGAAATCAGCGTAGATGAGAGCGACGGTCGTCTTGCACGCGTGCTTGATCCTGCAGTCAAAAAGGAAACGCTGGATATGATGCGTGCCCATCACATCCCGATTCGCACCATGTGTCTGTCGGGGCAGAGACGCTTTCCCTTCGGCAGCAGAGACCGGGATATCCGTAAAAAAAGTATCAGCCTTCTCTGCGCTGCCATTGATTTTTCATATGAAGCCGGTATCCGCATCATTCAGATCCCCGGTTATGATGTCTGGTATGAGGATCGCGGGGAGGATACCGAAACCTACTTTGTCGAGGGAATCAGCCAAATCATCCCTTATGCAGCGGCAAGCGGCGTTATTGTGGCATTTGAAACCATGGAGAATGACTTCATGAATACAGCAAAAAAGGCAATGCGCTATGTAAGTGATATTGCATCTCCTTATCTGCAGATTTATCCCGATCTCGGAAACATCCGAAACGGCACCGATACGCCCATCGAAGACCTGAAGAGCGCAAAAGGACATATCGCTGCCGCTCACCTGAAGGAAACGGTGGAGGGGGTATACCGCAATATGGAATATGGTGAGGGGCGTGTCGATTTTATTGGCTGCATCGCCGAGCTGATGGCGCAGAATGTGGGCATCTACAACTGTGAATTCTGGTATGACGGCAAGACCGATCCTGCCGAGTATATTACCCGCAACCGTGTATATATCGAAAAATGCTTTCAGAAAGCGAAAGGAGCATCGCTGTGAATAAAAAACGCTATCTATTGGGAATCGACAACGGAGGCACTCTCTGCAAAGCTGCAGTCTTCGATACGGATGGACGCCAGATCATAAAAAAAGAAATTCGCATCCCGCTTACTGTCAATGAGAACGGACGCACTGAACGTGACCCCCATGAAATCATCGAAAAAAACTTCACCTTGATCCGCGAGATCACAGCCGAACTTGACGGAGAAATCGCCGCAGTCGGACTTTCAGGTCACGGAAAAGGACTCTATCTCCTAGATAAAGAAGGAAAACCGCTGGGAAATGGTATCGGCTCCACCGACTCAAGAGCACTTTCCTATGAGCTTGAAGCTGCGGAGAACGGACTTTCCGATGAGGTCTATCCCTATACTTATCAGAAAATTCTCGCATGTCAGCCGGTGTGCCTGCTGCGCTGGCTGAAGGAGCATGACAGAGATACCTATGACAGGATCGGAGCCATCCTCTCTGTCAAGGATTTGGTGGGGTATGCGCTCACCGATGTGATTGCAGCAGAGCTGACCGATATGTCGGGTACCAATCTGCTCTCGCTGGCAAGCGGCGGTTATGACCCCAAGCTGACCGAGCTCTTTGGTATTTCGGAAATTAACAGCGCGCTTCCCGAATTGATCAGCTCCTTTGCACTGCGCGGTTATGTGACAGAGGAAGCATCCCGTGCAACCGGACTTCCCGCAGGCATTCCCGTATCGGGCGGTATGTTTGATATCGATGCCTGTGCGCTTGGAGCCGGAACCTTTGCCGAAGGCGATCTCTGTATCATCGCGGGTACATGGAGCATCAATGAGTATATTACGGGAACACCGGTAAGAGCTGCCGCCATGAATTCCTTCTGGTGCGTGGACGGCTATTATCTCGCTGAGGAAAGCAGCGCCGCATCTGCAGGCAATCTGGAGTGGATGCGTGATATTCTGAAGGATCGAAGCTATAAAGAGCTGGATGCTCTTGCTGAAGCGGTTTCACCTGAGAAGAGTGCTGCAGTGTTTCTCCCCTTCCTTTATGCATCCAATCTTGATCCGCTGGCAAAGGCATCGCTTGTGGGTCTGGAGAGCGGCTATGGCGAGGGCGAGGTCATCCTCGCGATTTATGAGGGCGTGGTTTTCTCAGGATATACCCATCTGGAGCGTCTGCTGAACAGCATGGAGACCCCTCCGAGCAGACTGAAGCTGGCTGGCGGTGTGGTTAACTCTCCCTTCTGGACGCAGATGTTTGCTGATGTGGCAGGCATCCCGGTGGAAACTGCCGAAAAAACCGAGCTTGGCTGTAAGGGGGCTGCCATGTCGGCAGGTATTGCTGCAGGCATCTACAGCGATGCCAAAGAAGCGGTCAGCGCCTGCGTTAAACCGGGCAATCCTGTAGAGCCCAATACAGCACTTACCCCGATTTATCGGAAAAAATACGAAATCTATCGCAAAACAGAAGAAACCCTTCGCCCCGTATGGAAGGCAATGAAGGACTTCAGAAAGAACTGAGAGGCTTATATCATGTTGGAACAGTTGAAAGAAGAGGTATGCAGAGCCAATCTGGCTCTTGTCGCTCATAAGGTTGTCATCTTCACATGGGGCAATGTGAGTGCCATAGACCGTGAGAGCGGGCTTGTGGTTATCAAACCCAGTGGTGTCGATTACGGCGTGATGAAACCCGAGCATATGGTGGTTGTCGATCTGGATGGCAATGTCGTCGATGGCGAGATGAGACCCTCTACCGATCTTCCCACCCATCTTGAACTTTATAAAGCCTTCCCTGATGTGGGCGGTGTTGTGCATACTCACAGCATCAATGCTACCGCATGGGCACAGGCAGGACAGGATATTCCTCTCTACGGAACCACTCACGCCGACTATTTCCATGGTTCAATTCCCTGCACCAGAGCGCTGACCGATGAGGAAATCGCCGGTGAATACGAGAAGAATACCGGTCTTGTTATTGCCGAGCGCATCGGTGATATCGCTCCTCTCACCCTGCCCGGCGCACTTGTGAAATCCCACGGCGTGTTCTCCTGGGGGAAGGATGCCGATCAAGCAGTACATAATGCAGTTGTCATCGAAGCAGTTTCCGAGATGGCATTCAAAACCGAGCTGATCAATCCCACCGCAGAGCCCGCGTCCGATGCACTCGTGGAGAAGCACTACAGCCGCAAGCATGGAAAAAACGCATACTACGGACAGAAATAAATACTATTCATATGAAGAGACTGTCGGATTAATGGTCAGTCTCCTTACGCATGTAATAATTGGTAACGATACTATGATCCGAAACGGAGGATGAATATGATGATGAATGGTCAAATTTCACCACTTGAAAGAGCCGATGCTTTCTGGGATATGCAGCATCATGTGGGAAGCTGGCGCTTCCCTTATGAGCTTGAGCCAATCGGGGAGGTGCTTTATGAAAAATTGGAGGGTGATGAGCTTGACGCGTCCGAAGCGAGAGGGCTGAATGGCTTTGTCTGCCGCCTGAACGATTCCTGCCTGAGCCTGAACAGCTATCGAGCTGCCGCACTCCGTCCGAAGGGTGACAGCTTCAGCTTTTATATGCGCCTGAAGCTGGATGAAATCAACTGTTGTACTCTTTTAAGCTCGGATTTTCTCGGGCTGACCCTGCATCCTTCGGGATATCTTTTCGCCTTTCTTGCACAGGAAATTCCTACCGGCAATACCTACCGTGAGCTTCCGCTTGCCCGCGTGACCCTTCGTGGCTGGTGTGATCTGGTTCTGGTTATTAAAAAAGGCATACTGCGATTCTATCTGAATGGCGAGCTGAAGTGCAGCCTTCCGATAAAATGGAGAGTCAAACCGGGCTTCTGGGATGATTTTGTTATTGGCGGCAGACGCTGCTGCAAGCCGGATACCTGCGGCACCACTATCCCCCATGCCAGAGTCAAAGGCCTGATCGATGCAGTAGCACTTTGGCAGGGGGCGCTGAGCGATGAGGAGATTGCCTGTCTTTCGGGATGCGATGAGCTTACATCAGCCGGTCCCGAGAGCGTAGAAGCTGTGGCATGTGCTGCTTATAACGCATTTTTTGATGCGTCCGCAGATAAAAATCTCGATGCCTGCCGCGAGCAGTTTGATATTCTGCGCAGCTATGCGGTCAAGGATGAAAGCCGTCCTCTTTATCATCTTACCCAACCCTTCGGAGCCATTTTTGATCCGGTGGGAGCCTTCTGGTACGAGGGGAAATACCACATTTTTTCCTACCGCAATGTGAATTATCTGCTGGAGTACTCCTCTCTCGATCATTATGTCAGCGAGGATCTGATCCATTGGACAGAGTGGCCAATCGGTCCCTTTACCGATTCGCCGGAGGATGTCTTCTGTATTTATCTGCTAAATCACTTCATCGATGAAAAGGGAAATGTGCGTGTTCTCTACACCGGACAGGGACATGGCGGAAAGTGCGGTATTCTCGCCGACAGCAACGATGGCATGATCAGCTATACCAACAAGAAAACGGTTCTCCCTTTATATCACCATGACGGTCATGTTTTCCGTCATGGCGACCGATGGTATACCATCACCTCCCGGATGTGCAAGGGACAGCGCCCAGACGGAAAAGGCGACGCTGTGATGCTCTTCTCCTCAGATAATCTCGAAAACTGGGTGGAGGAGGGCGAGATTTTCGCTCAGCCGAAAACACCTCAGAATCCCTCGGGATTTTTGGAATTCCCCTATCTGCTCTTTTTTGGGGAGCGTGCACTTCTGATGGTAGGAGGCGATATCCGCTATTATATCGGACGCTTCGATTGGGAGACAAAGTGCTTTATTCCAGACAATCCCGAGGGCGTTCGCATCGACAGTACCGATCCCTTCTACTGCTTCAATCCCATGTGCGTTGATCATAAGGGAGAGGGTGGCAGTGAGAGACGAATTGTGATGGGGCTCTATCCAAATGTCGGGTCGACCGGTGAGAGTTTGATGCCCTGGAGCTGTGTTCATACCATGCCGCGTGTGCTGACCCTTGAGGATGATCACATTCGATTGGATCCTGTTCCCGAATCGGAAGCGCTTCGCGGTGTCTGCCATGGAGCAGAAAAGATTACCCTCAATGCGGACGAAATCATAATGATCGAAAATCATTTGCCGCCTTTCCTTGAAATGTCGGCGGTATTCTCCCCGCAGTTGCAGGGGGATTTCGGTCTGCTTTTGAGCGTGGGGGCAGATGAAATCCGGATTCTCTATCATGCCGGAGAAGGTCGGTATGAAGTCAGCGGTGCTGTTCAGAATCCCGGAAGCTCTTCCGCTCATTCCGTCCCGGGAGAACCTATTGAACTGCGGGTTTTCATGGATCGCCGTTTGATCGAGATTTATGTGAACGGACAGGTTTGTACTACCTCGACAACAGCACTGTCACCAAAATCAGTTTCTGTCGGTCTGATTTCCGAGAACAGCCGCACATGCTGCGAATCGTTTCGCATTTGGGAGCTTGAAATCTGAGTATAAAGTAATAAGAGACTGCCGCGGTGCTGTTGTTCTGCGACAGTCTCTGTTTTTGACCCGATATGGGTACTGGTGGCTATCTTATTTTCCTTTTTTCTCAGGGGTGCAGAAGCCGCGATGATGGCAGTGCGGGCAGGTGAACACCCGATCGTCATTGAAGTGGATGGCAAAGGCTGCTTTATACCATGACGGAGTGAATCGTCCGCCGCATATGGGACAGACAAATTCCTTCTTTGCCAGATGTTTTCCGTAGAAATACCAGATCGCTGCCAGAAAAACAACCGTCGGAATAAAGATCATCCACCACGGGACATCATACTGTTGTGCGCCGATATGTGCATTGCAGGATGAAAAGAGTATAAGCGGAAGAAGTAGGATGAAGAATCGTTTCATGTTATACCTCCGTCAGATTTATAGTGGTGCATTCGGAATCTTATATTTGTCTTTTTCTGCAAATATATAGCAAGTGACTTGAACAACCAAGCAATTCTCTTTTTTCACAGGTTGCCAAATGGTACTGAACAAACGCATTGAAGTCTTCCTCTGACATTGCAAAATCACGTCGGTCTTCCACAAGGTCCAGCAGACTGTCTGAAGCTGCAGTAGACAAATAATCCACTTTTTTGTCGACAAAAAGCCTTTCAAATTCTGCTATATCATATCCGGTAAAGAGCTGCTTTTCGAAATGCTTCACTTCATATTCATCCGTAAAGTTTTCTTTGAGCCCTTCAATCAGTCTGCCGTTAAAATAGCTGTTAAAGAGCACTGCACACACCGAAAGAAATGCGACCATAATGATTCCGTTTTCTTTTGTTACCCGAATCGCTTCATTAATTGCCTTATCAACATCGTTTTTATCAAAAAGATGATACATCGGTCCAAATGATAATATGATATCAAATTCACCGTCCGAAAATTTTGAAAGGTCCAATGCGTCTCCCTGATAGGCTTGCAGATTGTTGAGCTCTCTGCTGTTGGCTTTCAGCACATCAAGATTGCTGTCAACCAATTCCACTGCAGTTACATGATAGCCTTCTTTGGCAAGCGCAATTGAATATCTTCCGGTTCCAGCACCGATTTCAAGAATTTTTGCACCATCAGTCACATAGCGATGGATATACTCCATTGTGGTGATATATTCCAGCTGCCCGTGTCTTGAGCGATTCAATCTTGTATCTTCATTTCTCTCATCGTAAAATGACTTCACTATTTCGATTCTTTTACTCACAGGCTTCACCTCATTCAGTTCGATTTCATTTAACCGCATATATTCGGACATGTGAAGCTATCCGATATTTCAGTTAATCCATTATACAATAAACTTATCAATAAATCAAGGTATAGAGTGAAAGGCGGAATGCTTCACCCTCTTGACAGCCGCAGCTGATTCTGTTATCATAATTCTATCAGAACCAAAAAAGTGAGGTGCACACATGAAGATATACAACAATGTCACCGAGCTCATCGGAAAAACACCGCTGATGAAGCTCACCAACTATATGAATAATCACAGCCTTGAAGCCACCGTCCTCGCCAAGCTGGAATATTTCAATCCCGCCGGAAGCGTGAAGGATCGCGTCGCCGCTTCAATGATTGCAGATGCCGAGGAAAAGGGACTGATCCATGAAGGTGCCGTCATCATTGAGCCGACCAGCGGAAACACCGGCATCGGTCTAGCGGCTGTGGCTGCCTCCAAAGGCTATAAGGTCATTCTCACCATGCCCGATACCATGAGTATTGAGCGCCGCAAGCTGCTTGCTGCCTACGGAGCTGAAATTGTCCTCACCGAAGGTGCACTCGGCATGCAGGGAGCTGTCGCTAAAGCCGAGGAGATGGCAAATAACATCCCGAACAGTTTTATCCCCGGTCAGTTCGATAATCCTGCCAATCCCGCAGCGCATGAGGCTTCAACAGGTCCCGAAATCTGGCAGGATACCGACGGTGAGGTGGATATCTTTGTGGCAGGTGCAGGCACAGGCGGTACGGTCAGCGGCATCGGACGCTATCTCAAGGCGCAGAATCCAGCCGTCAAGGTGGTTGCAGTCGAGCCGTCATCCTCTCCGCTGATCACCAAAGGCGTTGCAGGCCCCCACGGTATACAGGGCATCGGCGCCAACTTTATCCCCGAAAATCTCGATCTTTCGGTCTGCGACGAGGTGATGACTGTGGAAAACGAGGCCGCCTATGTGACAGGCAGAGAGCTTGCACAGAAGGAAGGCATTCTCGTCGGCATCTCAGCCGGTGCCGCCGTGTGGGCTGCTGCAGAACTGGCGAAACGTCCCGAAAACAAAGGTAAGATCATTGTGGCGCTCCTCCCCGATACCGGTGAGCGGTATCTGTCCACAGCGATGTTTGAATAGAAAAATGCGCTCTGACCAAGAATCAGAGCGCATTTTGATTTATTCGGTTATTTCCTTCTCGCACACCAGTCCAACTACAGCCAGCGCAGCAGCGATCAGATGCGGGATAAACTTCAGCGTTTTGATGAAAAGATCGAACCCGTCGCTCGTACTGTACAGAATGCCGTGCATGAAGGAATAACGATAATCGAGAAATTCAAATAAATACAGCCGCTCGGCTACATCGGCAGGCAGAATAAAGAACGATGCCGCCGATAGAATACCACAGATCAGTGCGCCGATCAGCCATTTTTGCCTGCCTCCGATGATGTGAATGAGAAGCAGCACTGCCGCCGCCGTTAAAAGCACAAAGGGGGTTAAGGCGAAAATGACGAAGGGCGGCTCATAAATGCTTGCGTAGCCGATGGTGTAGCCTCCGCCTGATGAAAGGGTCAGCTCGGCAAAGGCTGCGCGGATACCCAGCGACAGAAGATTTTCTATGCCGAAGAGCATTGCCGCAAGGGCGAGAAGCGATGGAATTCTTCCTTTGATGATGCGTGTGATTTCCTTGATACTCATGCTGTGATCCTCCTTGGGAATTGTAGTCGGAGGAGCCGATGCACGCAGAATCTCCGCGACCTCGGTATAGCTTACCGCAGCCGTGCTTACCCCCGAAAGAGTCGCAAGGATCGCCTTTTTGTCGGCGATATCAGCTTCGAGCGCACGGCGATGGGCGGCAATTACGGCGGGAATATCACAGGGAATGTCCATCATCCGCTTGATGTCGGCGATGGAAAAGCCTGCCTTTCTGAGCACCGCTACCGAGTCGAGCACTGCAACATCTTCTTCGCTGAAGTGGATAGAGCTTCGGCCTGAATACATGCGCACCCGCTCGGGCGTCAGCAGCCCGCTGTCGATGTAAAGCCGCACCGCACGATCGGTCAGCCCGGTTCTCTCGCAAACCTCTTTCATCCGCATAGAATCAGCTCCTTTCGGGGGTAGTGTAGCATTTGACGCGGGGTGAAAGTCAAGAGGCTTCGGATAAATCCTTCTCTACTCCCGGTTGAGTCCCATGAAAAAAACGGGTTATTGTCAATGCCTTTGGAATTTGTTATAATGGTAGCACAAAACAAAGAATAATGCAAGCTGCCGGCAAGCATACGCAATCTTATGAACAGGAGTTGATCATATGACCATAGGCGAACGAATCAAAGATCTGCGAAAGAAAAACGATCTCACCCAGGAAAAGCTGGCAAATTATCTCAATGTCTCCTATCAGGCGATCTCAAAGTGGGAGTGCGGCGTATCCAGTCCCGATCTTGCGCTCATTGGCCCGCTGACCAAGCTGCTCCATGTGAGTGCAGACGAGCTGCTGGGATTGAATGAGGCGGTTTCGGATGCAAGAAAAGCCGAATTTGATGCCGCTTATCACGAATACTGGAAGGCGGATGATAAAGAAGCAAACTATCGCATCTCCAAACAGGCGGTCACTGAATATCCGGGCGAGCTCAGATATGTAGAGTGGCTTGCCGCAAATGAATACTATATTGCCTTCGACGAAAATTACCGAAACGGCGGCTCGCTCGATTATTTTTACGAGATGCTTGAGTCCTCGCTGAAGCACTATCTCACTGTCTTAGAGGAAAGCTGTGATGAAGGACTCCGTGAAAACGCGCTCTGGGGCATCGTTCTCGATCTGAAGTATCTGAATCGCCCCGATGAAGCGAAAAAATACGCCGAGCTTTTCCCCGAGAAAAAGGGGCAGAGACGGGATGACGCGCTGGAGCTCTGTCTTGAGGGAGAGGAGCGTCATGCTCATCGGCAGCGAATGCTCTATGACAGCATGAATGAGCTCTGCCGACGCTTTGGAAACATCTGGCATTTTGGCGATACGAGCGATCCTTCCGTCCTTGCCGCATTGGATGCTGAAGAGGCGGTCATCAAGCTGTTCATCCCCGACGGCAACTATCTCGGCTTTGAGTGGAATCTCTATCACATCGATACAAAACGCGCCCAGCATGCCATAAAGCAGGGGGATGCCGAACGCGCAATGGACTATCTCGCCAAAGCCATGATACACGCCGCGCGCTATGATGCAGTCTGCCGCTGTGGAAAGTCAAGCTTCACCTGTCCGCTGCTCAGCCTCTGTGAGCATGACTGGTCCGACTGTCTTTGGGAGCATGATATGGTGTACTACATGAAGGAGGAACTGCGGGAATCCAAGGTGTACGATCCTCTGCGGGAGAGGGAAGATTTTAAAAAAATGATCAGTGATTAAACAAAACAGGCGGCAGAACAAATCTGTCGCCTGAAAAATTATATCCGTATCGCTGTTTCGAGGGCGATCTTCATGATGCTCTCTCGCAGATCATCGGGCATCCTGCCGAGGATTCCCGTATTCCACTCGCTGCTGTCAAGGCAGTCGGCAGTATACAGGAATTGATAGATGCTTGCCCCTCTGAAGCTGCCTGCCGCCATGACCGAAGCGCACTCCATCTCAACCACCGAACAGCCTTCCTTTTTCCGCGCTTCCATGCCGTTTCTTGTTTCACGGTAGAAGGCATCGGTTGTCCAGGTTTTGGTCTTGTGGTACCTGACTCCCAGCTCGTCGAAAATCTCCGCAAGCCTGCCGGCAGTTTCAATCTCAATGTAATCGTCGGGCGGTGCATAATGATAACTGGTTCCCTCATCGCGGTAAGCTGAGGTCGGAACAATGAGATGACCGCCGGTAATCGTCTTGTCAAGCGACCCGCAGGAGCCGAAATAAAGCACATTCTTTCCGCCTTTTGCAAGAATCTCTTCCAAAAGTGCAGCCGATGCGGGACCGCCCAGAATGGTCTGATAATATCCCAGTGACTGCCCCTTGTATTCGAATTGATAAATCGGAATACGTCCTCCGCCTGCCACCATATGGCTGATCTGCTTCATTTCAAAAACAGCGTGAAACAGTTCGGTGAATCTGCATGAAAAAGAGGCAATTACCGTTTCGGGAAAGTTTTCGATTTTCTCGATGATTGCGCTTGGATGGATAATTTCTTCGCTGTTGTTGTCAAATGTATGGATGATGCTCATTGAAGGTTTCCTTTCGTTAATTCTGCTCCACCACGATAATCGCCATTTCTCCGCTAATGGGAAGGATGATCGTGCCCTCCATAAAGGAATCGGGATAATATTCGGCATCGAAGGGATACATGATGTCGTCATACTCGATGCAGGGCTCCAGCAGTATATTGCCAAGCTCGTCGATGAAGCCAAGCTTTTGGTCTTTGGTAACAATAAAGGCAATGCCGTCGGTGTAGCCGCTGATGTAGAGATAGCCGTCGCTGATTCGCTCACCCTTGAAGCTGTAAAGATAGCAGATCTGACTGCCATTTGAATCAAGGCAGCTTCTTCTGACTACACCTTTACCGATCACAGCACCGGTGTGATATGTCAGATTCCCAAATTCCTGTGGAAGTGTACAAACAATGTTGCCGGAAGTATCGACGATTACATCAATCCGTTCTTCGCCATCTAGAATCGCGCCCGCATGACCTTCGACAAAGTTGCCGATATCCTTGAATATATCATCAGTGATGATTTCTCCGTCCCGCGTCATCAAGCCTTTGCAATATATGTCCTCACTGCCATGTTGTAATGTATCCCCGGTATAGGTGATGGGAATATCACGGTCAATCTCATTGGTTGTGGGATATTCGTAATCCTCATCAAGCAGCTTCCCCGTTTTGTCAATGAGAAAATAGGGGAAGGTATTGTTCTCCAAAACAACCTGTACTCCCACCCTGCCGTTGCGAAAATTATTGCGGGCATGCCAAAACGAAACTGTCCATGAGGGAATCCCCGTGAAAACAGGCAGATTGACTGTTACTGTCTTTTCATTGAGCCGAAAGGTGATTGGTTCTGTGTACTGCATACGCGGCGCCTTTTGCACAGTAGTTGTGATGTTGGCATCAGCAAACTTAAACTTTTCATACTGCGCCGCAATTTCGGGATCGGTCTTACCGAGGACAGCGAGATCAATCGTTTCTGTGTCAGCTATAGTTTCGGAAGCATATGTGGTTTCGGCTGTGTCGGATTTGACGTTTTCACATCCAATTAATAAGAGGGTAAACAGTGCCAGCAGGATGAAAAATCCTATTTTCATCCTACATCACCAGCTCAACCGTCATAACTCCCGCTTTTCTGAGCGTGAATGCAGTCTCGTTTCCGCAAATTTCGAGCTTGTCCATCCGCTCCTCATCCAGCGTAGTTTCGTAAGCTTCTTTCATCACGATACCGGGGAAGGCAAGCGAAAGCTTTCCATCTGCAGCAGCATTACCATAGTTGAGGATACGCACGATCAGCGAATCTCTGCCATATGCCTTCTTGACGGCGGTGATCATCAGATGCTCACCCTCCAGCTTTACCGCCGCACCGGTGTCGGGGAGATTCTTCTCGGGCTGCTTGTAGTCAACCATCACCGATTCCTCGGGAGCCCGGTCAAGGGTGAAGACAGGGTTTGTGAGATAGGTAATCGCATTGCCGTAGACCTCTCGCCAGTCGCCGCCGTGAGGGAAGAGCGCAAGCTTATAGGTGATGCTGCCGATATTCTCTGCTTCGGTCAGATCAAAGTGCATGCTCTTATCGATGGTATTGTTGCAGCGCAGCAGGGTGAGGGCAAGAGCGCGGCTTGCATTGTCGATGCATTCATATTCGTAAATGCCTTCAGCTGCTACCGTCAGACCGCAGTTATTGCCTGTGACATCGCAGATATCCTGCATGGGATGGGTAGGATAAGGCTGTTCAAAGAGTCCGTCGATATTCTCTTCTTCGTGAATGCAGCGCTCTACCACATCAAAGGGTTGACCTCCGCGGGATTTTGCAGCCTCGGTGAGATGAGTGGGGAAAAGTACGCGCAGACGGTGCTCCTTGGCGCGGTTGTCGATTGTAAGCTCAGCTCCGAGATGACGGTCTCCTTTACCCAGTGTCAGAAGGAGTGTGATGGGCAGTTCAACAGTATGGGGATCGCGGGAATCCTTACCAATTGCACCCTCGGGAATTCGCATGTTAAGCTTTACCTCGTAGCAGCAGCCAAGGCTGTTGTCATAAAGCATGGCGATTTCGGCGGCGCATCCTGTGGAATAAAACGTTTTATTCTCAAGAGGAGTCAAATGAATGTAGACATTTTCCACATCGCCGTTGTCCTCAAAGGTAAACTGATTGGGATAGCTTCTGCCGGTTGCCTTGTCGGTGAGGACCACGGTGCCGTTCGGATTGATCACACAGCGCAGATGCTCGTTCTCCATTACACCTGCTTCGGGGGAGAAGTGGAAACTGCGGCGGTTGGGGAAGTAGGTGCGGGTTCCGTTTGGAATGAAATTGAAGCGTCTCCATCCAAAAGGCGCCACCGCAGGGATCTCAGCCATAGCACGGATATGGATGGCAGGTGTGCGTGTCGGATGCCCCTGCTTGGGATTGAAGCGCAGATCAAGGGTAGGCACTTTCGAGAGCAGTGCCAGCGGAATTCGGTTGCCGCACTCATCCTCCAGCGCAAAGTTCTCGCGTCCGTATCCTTCGGGAATGTCAAATTCGAAGGTATGAACCCCCTTCACCTCAAAGGATGAAGTGTTGAAAACAGTGAGCGACGGGCGGCTTCCTTCGAAGCGTGACATCACATCGCGGCGGCAGTCCTCGCTGACCTGAGATGCAAGCGAGAGTGCACAGGAATAGCGCGCCATTGCCTCTTCATAAACCTCGTTGACCGAGGTGCATCCCAGCGTGTCATGTGCATGATTTTCGAGCACATACTTCCATGCTCTGTCCTGTGCCCATGTGCGGGGGTCAAAGTCTGCCAGCCATGCCAGTGCTGCAGTCGGCTCAAGCTGTCTCTCCAGATAGCGCTCGGTTTTATAGTGACGCTGCTTCTGTCTCGGATGGCAGGCGTGGGTCGATTCAAGAATCTGTTCGGCTGTATACATCAGCTCCCCCTCAACCTTAGCCATCGGGAGCGACTTTGCTTCATATTCGCGCTTTACCGCCTCAAAATATGCTTCACAGGTGGTCTGGCGCACTTCAAGCTCGGGGAAGAGGCTGTTGATCTTCTCGATTACCTCAAGCACATCCGGCTGCGCGAACGAGTGATCGATTCCGTTGAGCCACATGAGCGTGTCTATCTCTGCACACTGCTTTCTCATATTGAGCATGTCCGGTACTCGCTCGGCAAGTCCCTTACGTTCGATTTTGCTTTCGTCAATGATCTCGGTGTAATTTTCCTCCGACTGAGGAAGTGCCGTTGCCTCACCGTAGCCGCAGTTGGTTCGCAGCATAATCACAGAAGTTCCGTCGGGAGACATCCATTCAAAGGCGCTCTTCGATCCTGCGGGAACACCTCTCCATGCAATCGCACCCTCAATGCCGAAGCCGCGGAGCACCTGAGGAGTCTGGGATGCGTGACCGAACTCGTCCACCTCATAGCTGAATCGCATGGCACCGCCCAGCTTTTTGCTTCCCTCAATGCCGTAGTGCAGATTGCGAACCATCGCCTCTCCGCTGACCAGCGTTTCAAGAGGTTGAGTGAACCAAGGCCCTACCTCAAGCCGTCCTTCAGAAACAAGTACTTTAACCCGATCTGTATTTTCCGGACGTGCCTTCAGATAGTCATCCACCATCGAGAACTGACCGTCGCAGATGAAAATGTAGTCGGACTTTTTCTCCATAATATCGAGCAGCCGATCCATCAGCGAGACCAGCCGCACCAGATATTGTTCGTGAGACATGTACCATTCTCTGTCCCAGTGGGTGTTGGACAGGACGTGAATATATGTTTTAGTCATGATAACCTCCGAATGGATATTGATTTTCTTATTATAACATGGCATCCGCCGTTTGTCAAAGGAATTGTCACCTGTGGATATGTGATTTTTCTGCTTTTTTAAAACAATTTTAACCTCATTGATCTGTACAGTTGACTTGCGCCGCCGAACATGCTATAATTTAATGATTAAATCTCAAAGGAGGCGCCCCGTGAAAACCATTGCCGATTTCAATCCCATCGTGCAGACACTCTATTTCCTGTCCGCCGCGCTCTGCTCCATGCTGGGCATGAATCCTGTCATGATTGTCATCTCGCTTGTCGGTGCGCTCCTCCTCTACATCCTGCGCGCCGAGGATGAAAAGCCGACGGGGCATCTTTTTACGCTCCTTCTTTTTGCCGTCACCGCGCTGATCAATCCTCTCTTCTACCACAACGGCGCCACTGTTCTGTTGGTGATTAATAATAATCCCATCACACTGGAAGCTACCCTCTACGGTATCACCGCCGGCGCCATGATTATCGCTGTGCTCTACCATTTTCGCAGCTTCTCAAAAATCATGACTTCCGACCGCCTGATGTATGTTTTCGGCAAGCTCTCGGGAAAGTTTGCGCTGACACTCTCCATGACCCTGCGTTACATTCCTCTTTTTATTACCCAGATGGAGCGGGTCAGAGCAGCACAGCGTACCACCGGTCAATATAAGGATGGCAGTATCGCCGACACAGTGAAAAGCGATTTGCGTGTCTTTTCAGTGATGATCACCTGGGCACTGGAAAACGGCATTGTCACCGCTGACAGTATGGAAGCTCGGGGCTACGGAACAGGGAAGCGAACCTCCTTCGCACTCTGGCGTATGCGGCGGCGCGATGTGATCTTTCTTCTGCTGATTCTGCTTCTGGTGGGACTGCAGCTGCCGGCACTTCTATCGGGTGCGCTGACCTTCACCTTCTATCCGAACATCCGAAGCCTGCCGACCTCACCGGCAGCAATTCTGGCATACATATCCTACGGAGCGCTGGTTCTGACTCCGTCTGCAATCGAATGCATCGAGAGGGCAAAATGGAAATACTTCGTGTCGAAAATCTAAGCTTCAAATATCCCACAGGAAAGGCTCCCACGCTGAAAGAGCTGTCTTTCTCTGTCAACGAGGGCGAATTTGTTGTGCTCTGCGGCGCTACGGGAAGCGGCAAATCTACCCTTTTGCGTCTACTGAAGCGGGAGCTTGCCCCCCTCGGCGAAAAGAGCGGCTCTGTCTGTTATGGCGGACGCAGCCTTGAGCAGCTCGATGCACGAACAGCCGCCTCCGAGATCGGATTTGTCATGCAGCGTCCCGAACAGCAGATTGCGGCTGATAAGGTCTGGCATGAGCTGGCTTTGGGACTTGAAAATCTGGGCGAATCGCAGGATGTGATCCGCCGCCGCTGTGCCGAGATGGCAGGCTATTTTGGCATCGCACCTTGGTTTGACCGTGAGACCTCCAAACTCTCGGGGGGACAGAAGCAGCTTCTCAACCTTGCCGCGGTCATGGCGATGAATCCCCGCGTGCTCATTCTCGACGAGCCAACCGCGCAGCTTGATCCGATCGCCGCATCCGACTTTATCGGAACACTGCTCAAAATCAACCGCGAGCTTTCGCTGACCGTCATCATCGCCGAGCATCGCCTCGAGGAGCTGATCCCGGTCTGTGATCGCCTGATTGCTCTTGATTGCGGAGAGATTGTCGCCGATGCACCGCCCCGTGAAGCACTTCCTCTGCTGGCATCCCGCCCCGCACTGCTTCGCATGATGCCGGCAGCCTCCAGACTGAGCATGGCGCTGGGACTTGAGACAAAAGGGGAAGTTCCCCTCACCGTCCGTGAAGGAAAACGGATGATTGAGGAGCATTATACCAATAAAGTCCGCAGTCTTCCCGCAAAAACGCCTGTCGCGCCCGAGGTAAATGCCCTCGAATTCCGCGATGTTTGGTTCCGCTATTCCCAGAAGGGTGAGGACATTCTGCGCGGTACGAGCTTCCATGTGAAGCAGGGCGAATTTTTCTGCATCCTCGGTGCCAATGGCTCGGGAAAGACCACAGCTCTCGGTGCCGTCGCCGCCATCAACCGGATTTTTTCGGGGAAAATCAAAATCTTCGGAAAACAGTTGAAGGACTATAAAAACGGTACACTCTACCAAAGCTGTCTTGCCTGGCTGCCTCAGGATCCCCAGACGCTCTTTCTTCGCAATACCCTCCGCGAAGAACTGAAGGGTGCCGAGGCAGAAGCCGCCATGCTGGGGCTCGATCTTGTGAAATATGCCGACACGCATCCCTATGATCTGAGCGGCGGTGAACAGCAGCTTGCCGCCCTTGCCCGCGTGCTTTCCACAAAGCCAAAGCTGCTTCTGCTGGACGAGCCTACCAAGGGACTGGATGCCGCTTCCAGAGAGCGTATTACAGACATTCTGCGCCGACTTCGGGACGGTGGTATGACCATCCTTGCGGTCACCCATGATGCCGAATTTGCCGCCGATGCCGCTGACCGCTGTGCTCTCTTCTTCCGGGGTGAGATTGTCAGTACCGGCACTCCCCGTGAATTTTTTGCCGCCAACAGCTTCTATACAACTGCTGCCAACCGCATGACAAGAGGACACTATGACGGCATCGTCACTCTTCCCGAAGCGGTGGAGATCTGCAGGCTGAATGGGGAGGCGAAGGCATGATCGTCATCAAAAACGCCTCCCTTCGCAGGATAATTTCCCGCGTGGTTCCCTATATTGCAATTCCGCTGATCGTTGCCGTTGGTATCTTCGTTTTTGAGGAAAAGCGCTGGGCGATGGTTGCCCTCGGCGTTGCGGTCTGTACCGTTTTGCTCTTCCTTGCCGGCTTTGATTCCGGAAAGACCGGCTCGCGCAGGTTGATTCTGTCAGCTGTTCTCTCGGCACTGTCGGTAGCGGGAAGATTCATTCCCATCTTCAAGCCTGTCACCGCTATCACCATGATCGCAGGGATGTGGCTGGGAGGCGAAGCAGGCTTTCTCGTCGGCTCCATGTCGGCGCTGGTCTCCAATATTTACTTCGGTCACGGCCCATGGACGCCCTTTCAGATGTTCGCATGGGGCATGATCGGACTGTTCTCGGGATATCTCTCGGTGCCGCTTCGCAAAAGCCGCATCTTTCTTCTGATCGCCGGCGCGCTTGCAGGAGGTCTGTATTCCATGATCATGGATATCTGGACAATAATGTGGTACAACGGCTCGATGGATCTGTCGCTCTACGCCGCGGCGATGGTGACAGCACTTCCCCATACGATCATTTATGTACTCTCAAATGTGATTTTTCTGTTCATTCTCGCAGGTCCCATCGGCGAAAAGCTGTCGCGGGTGAAAATCAAATACGGTGTGTAGTACCGACCTTGGCATAAAACCGCTCTCTTTCTCATATGAATTTCATGAAACGATAATCTGAAATTCCAAATGAAAGAGAGCGGTATTTTTATGCAGGATATGATTACACAGAAAAACGACCCCACAGCTATCTATCGTGATATTGCAGAGCGAACAGGCGGTGACATCTACATCGGCATCACAGGTCCCTGCCGCACGGGAAAATCCACCTTTATCAAGCGCTTCCTCGAAACCCTTGTGCTGCCCAATATCGAAAATCCCTATGACCGCGACCGCGCCAGAGACGAGATGCCTCAGAGCGCGGCAGGCAAAACCGTCATGACCACCGAGCCGAAATTTATCCCCGACGAGGCAGTGCAGATCACCGTCGGCGAAAACGCAGGCTTCCGTGTGAAGATGATCGACTGTGTGGGCTTTATTGTTCCCGAAGCGCTGGGACACATCGAAAACGGTACGCCGCGCATGGTGATGACTCCCTGGTCGCCCGATCCCATGCCCTTCGGCGAAGCGGCAGAGATCGGCACTCGCAAGGTTATTCGCGATCACTCCACCATCGGCATCATGGTCACCTGTGACGGCAGTATCGCCGATATTCCGCGCCAGGCATATGTTCCCGCCGAGGAGGCTGTTATTGCCGAACTGAAGCAGATGGGCAAACCCTTCGCCATCATCCTCAATTCCGCCAATCCCGACGCTGAGGAAGCCCACAAGCTTGCCTATGAGCTGGAAGCGAAATACGCGGCACCTGTCGCCCTTGTCAACTGCCTTGAGCTCAATGCAGAGGATATCCGTCGCATTCTCGAGCTGGTGCTGCTGGAATTTCCGATCACCGAAATCGGATGCAGTTTGCCCTCCTGGGTAAGTGCTCTTGAGCCGAATCACTGGCTGTCAGCCTCGGTGCGTGAATCGGTGCTTGCCTGCGCCGGTAAGGTGAAGCGCGCGGGAGATATCGCCGAAGCCTTTGCACCGCTCAGCGAAAATGAGTATATCACCCACGCGGGTGTCGAAAAGCTCGATCTCGGAAGCGGAAGAGCTGTCATCGGCATCAAGCTGGAGGATTCACTCTACTACAGAGTGCTCAGCGAGATGACCAATATGGATATCGACTCGGACGAGCGGCTGATTTCACTCCTTCGTGAACTGACCGAGGTGAAGGCAAAGTATGACCGTGTAGCCGAAGCACTGGAGGCTGTCAATGAGAGCGGATACGGCATCGTCACGCCCGATATCGATGATCTGCGCCTTGAGGAGCCCGAGATTGTCAAGCAGCCCGGCGGCTACGGTGTCAAGCTCAGAGCCAGCGCTCCCTCCATCCACATGATCCGTGCCGAAATCGAGACAGAAATCAATCCTGTTGTCGGCACCGAACAGCAGTCGGAGGAGCTGGTAAAATTCCTGCTCCGCGAGTTTGAAGAAGATCCCAGGAGTATCTGGAGCTCCAACCTCTTCGGCAAGACCCTCCATGAGCTGGTCACCGAAGGACTCCACAGCAAGCTCGGTCATATGCCGGAGGATGCCCGTGCCAAGCTCTCCGAAACGCTCTGCCGCATCATCAACGAAGGCTCAAACGGCCTGATCTGCATCATCTTATGAGCTGTTCGCTGAACGATCTGCGCGATAAAGAGGTGGTCAATGTCTGCGACGGCAGGCGGCTGGGCTATGTCTGTGATCTGGAAATTGATCTTGACTGCGGGAAAATCTGCGCCATCATTGTCCCCGGCGATAACCGCTTTTTCGGTCTCGGAAGGGGAAGTGACTGCCGGATCCCCTGGGAGAATATCGAACGTATCGGCGATGATATCATCATTGTCAATATCAAAAGTCCTTCCTGCGATCACTGCGGCGAGAGGGAGGACTGCCCAAAGGAAAAAAAGCGAAAACACTTCTTTGGATTGTAAAATAATTGTGAATACGCAGACAACCCCTTGCAATATGGAAAGTATTATGATACAATAATATGTCTAAAAATTTCACACACAGCGCATCCATTCGGTGACCGCATGAAGCTTATTCGGAGCCGATCGGTTAGAAGGTCGCTGTGGTGGTAAAAACCGAAGGAGGACAAAACAATGTCAGTTATCACAATCAAGCAGCTTCTTGAAGCAGGCGTTCATTTCGGACATCACACAAGAAGATGGAACCCGAAGATGGCAGAGTACATCTTCACAGAGAGAAACGGTATCTATATCATCGACCTTCAGAAGACGGTCAAGAAGTTCGACGAGGCTTATAACTTCGTTCGTGACGTTGCTATGGATAAGGGCACCGTTCTCTTCGTCGGCACCAAGAAGCAGGCTGCAGACGCTATCCGCGACGAGGCTCTGCGCTGCGGTCAGTATTATGTAAACGTTCGTTGGCTCGGCGGTATGCTCACCAACTTCAAGACCATCAAGAAGAGCATCGCTCGTCTCAACAGCCTCACCAAGATGCAGGAAGACGGCACCTTCGACCTGCTCCCCAAGAAGGAAGTTGCAGCTCTCCTTAAGGAAATGAACAACCTCGAGAAGAACCTCGGCGGTATCAAGACCATGCAGACCCTTCCTTCCGCTATCTTCATCGTTGATCCCCGCAAGGAAAAGAACGCCGTTCTCGAAGCTAAGAAGCTGGGCATTCCGGTTGTTGCAATTGTTGATACCAACTGCGATCCCGATGACGCAGACTACATCATCCCCGGCAACGACGACGCTATCCGCGCTATCAAGCTGATCTCCTCTGTTCTCGCAGACGCAGTTCTCGAGGGCAAGCAGGGCGAACAGATCACAGACGCTGAAGCTACCGAGGCTGAAGCAGCTGAAGATGCAGCTGAATAATTAAAATTACAGAATATTACCCAAAACAGGAGGAAGATAAAAATGGCAGAGATTACAGCAAAACTCGTAGCCGAGCTCAGAGCTAAGACCGGCTGCGGTATGATGGACTGCAAGAACGCACTCAAGGATGCAAATGGCGACTTCGAAGAGGCAGTAAAGCTTCTTCGTGAAAAGGGTCTGGCTGTTGCAGCTAAGAAGGAAGCAAGAATCGCAGCAGAGGGTATTGTTGAGATTATGTACTCCGATGACAAGAAGACTGCTGCTATGATCGAAGTAAACGCTGAGACAGACTTCGTTGCAAAGAACGACGTGTTCAAGGAATTCGTTGCAGGTCTGCTCCGCACCATTCTCGCTAACAAGCCCGCTGATGTTGATGCTCTTATGGCACTGGCATTTGACGGCACAGATACAACCGTTGAGGACGCTCTTAAGGAGAAGGTCTTCACCATCGGTGAAAAGATCAAGATCCGCCGCTTCGTTATCGTAGAGGGCGTTATGAGCTCCTATATCCACGGCAAGGGTACCACAGGCGTTATCGTTAAGTTTGATACCGACGATGCTACCGCTGCTAAGGAAGGCTTCGCAGAGTACGCTAAGAACATCGCGCTCCAGGTTGCTGCATACCCCACACAGTATGTAAACAAGGAAGCTGTTCCCGCTGATGTTATCGAGTCCGAGAAGCAGATCCTCATCGCGCAGATCAAGAACGATCCCGCAAACGCAAAGAAGCCCGAAGCGATCGTCGAGAAGATGGTTGCCGGCCGTATCGGCAAGTTCTATGAGGCAAACTGCCTGACCGAGCAGGGCTATGTCAAGGACGATGCTCTCACTGTTGCTAAGTACACCGAGCAGACTGCTAAGGAGCTTGGCGGTGCCATCACCATCAACAACTTCTTCCGTTTCGAGAAGGGCGAAGGCATCCAGAAGAGAGAGGATAACTTCGGCGAAGAAATCGCAAGCATGCTCAAGAAATAATTGATCAGAGCTGAAAAATCCTGAACTTTTAAACAATAACCTGTCATCTTACATTTGCAAGCTGGCAGGTTATTTTCATGAGCGATAATAAAATGTGAAATAGGCGTAAAAAAAGTGGAGAACATATTTACAAAAAGAAGATTTTGCGGTAAAATAGTGTAAGCCTATGAAATGTTATATCGAAAGTGGGGATTGTTATGTCCGAAGCAATGAATCCGAAGTATAAACGCGTTCTTCTTAAACTTTCCGGTGAGGCTCTTGCAGCCGGCGGAAAGGGTATACTCAACTACGACTTTGTCAATGAAATCTGTATGACCATCAAAAAGTGTACCGAAATGGGCGTGCAGGTCGGTATTGTTGTCGGTGCCGGTAATATCTGGCGCGGCAGAATGGGTACCAAGATGGACAGAACAAGAGCCGACCATATGGGTATGCTGGCTACCGTTATCAACTCACTGGCACTGCAGGATGCTCTTGAACAGATCGGTGTCGATACCCGCGTACTCACAGCCATCGAAATGAAGGAGTGTGCAGAACCCTATATCCGTAATAAAGCAGTCTCTCATCTCGAAAAAGGCCGCGTCTGCATCTTCGGCTGCGGCATCGGCAGTCCCTTCTTCTCTACCGATACAGCGGCAGTGCTGCGAGCTGTTGAGATCAATGCCGACATCGTTCTCCTAGCCAAGAATGTGGACGGCGTTTACACCGCAGACCCCAAGCTTCATCCCGATGCAAAGAAGCTGGCTCAGATCAATTACCGCGATATCCTCTCCCATGGCTTGAATGCTCTTGACAGCACCGCTACCTCGCTGAGTATGGATAACAATCTGCCTATCCTGCTCTTCGGTCTCGATGATCCTAATAATATCATCCGTGCCATCATGGGTGAGACCATCGGTACCATCGTCAACGGCAAAGAAGAATAAAATTTACCGAACAGATTGAAAATAATACCTATAACGGAGGAACATATAATGAAGCTGAATGTTAAAGAATACGAAGAGAAAATGAAGAAATCCATCTCGGTGTACAAGGAAGAGCTGGCAGGTGTACGTGCAGGTCGTGCAAACATCTCCATTCTCGATAAGGTCACCGTTGAATATTACGGCGCTCCCACTCAGATCACACAGATGGCAGAGGTTAAGGTTACCGATCCCCGTACCATCGCGATCCAGCCTTGGGATGCTACCACTTTGAAGAACATCGAAAAGGCAATCATCGTTGCCGATATCGGTCTTCAGCCCCAGAACGACGGTAAGGTTATCCGTCTCCAGTTCCCCCAGCTCACCGAGGAAAGACGTAAGGAGCTCTCCAAGCAGGTTTCCAAGATGGGTGAGGAAGCAAAGGTTTCCATCCGCAATATCCGCCGCGATGCCAATGACAAGTGCAAGGATATGAAGAAGAAGTCCGAGATGACCGAGGATGAGCAGAAAGCTTCCGAAAAGTCTATTCAGGATCTCACCGATAAGTATATCAAGGAGCTTGACGAGATCACCGCTGCCAAGGAAAAGGAGATCATGGCAATCTGAGTGCCTGAGATCCACTCTCCCATTTTATCATAAAAATAACGATCAAACGGGACAGAATCCCACGGGTTCCCACGGGACTGTCCCATTTTTCTTGGAGGCTTTGCTATGCCCGAATTTTCAAGTCAACCGAATACAAAGCCGGATACAAGCGCGCTGAAGCATATCGCCTTTATCATGGACGGCAATGGCCGCTGGGCGAAGACAAAGGGAATGCCCCGTGAATACGGTCATACCGTGGGAGCGCGCGTTTTCAGCGATATCACCGAATACTGCGGCGATATCGGCATCGATACGGTCACCGTCTATGCTTTCTCCACTGAAAACTGGAAGCGTCCCAAGCGCGAGGTGGATGCTATCATGAAGCTCTTCGGGGACTATATCAAAAAGGCCGCCGATACCATGATGAAGCGCAACATCCGTATCATCTTTCTGGGCAGTAAAGCGCCTTTCTCCGAAAAGGTGCAGCGCGACATGGAAGAGATCGAGGAAAAGTCGAAGAATAACGCCCGCACCCTTAATATCGCTATCAATTACGGCGGCAGGAATGAGCTTGTCCACGCGGTGAACGAAGCGATTGCGGCAGGTGAACCCGTAACAGAGGAAACCATCGGTGCGCATCTGTACACCAAAAATTCGCCTCCGCCCGATCTGATTGTCCGTACAGGCGGCAAGATGAGACTCTCCAACTTCCTTCTCTGGCAGGCTGCCTATGCTGAGCTGTACTTCTGCGATACGCTCTGGCCCGATTTTTCCTCTGCCGATGTCGATCGCGCAATCCTCGAATTTAACGGCAGAAAACGCCGCTTCGGAGGTGTTTGATCATGAAACAACGCATTCTGACCGGAATCGTTATGGCAGTGACGCTGATCCCCTGTCACTTCTTTACCGATACAGTTCTTCTTGTTGTTCTAATGGTGCTTTTTTCGACAGTCGGCAGCTTTGAAATGCTTCGCTGTCTCGGTTATCATAAAAATGTCGCCGTTTCTCTGCCGGTCTATCTCTGTGCACTCGGTCTGCCCTTTCTTGCAAGATATACATCGAGTCTGGAGAGCTTTTTCGGCTTTGCCTTCTGCATTCTCTTCCTGCTGATGTTTTATATGATGTCGCTGGCGGTGGTGTACAAGGGTAAGCAGGATATCAACCGTCTGATTACCGCCTTTGCTGCGAATTTTTATGTGATTTTTGGCATTACCTCCATTATACTGGTGCGTGATATGCCAAACGGTCTGTTTACCTATCTGCTGATCTTCGTCGGCGCATGGATGACCGATATCGGCGCCTATTTTATCGGCGTTCTTTTCGGAAAGCATAAGCTCATTCCCGAGGTCAGCCCCAAGAAAACGGTGGAAGGTGCGGTTGGCGGCATTGCTGTCAATGTGCTCTCCTTCTGCATTTACGGTTTTGTGATCGATCACTTCTTTGATGCGACTCCAAATTATCTCGCCATGATTGTCACCGCACTTGTCGTGTCGATTATCTCCATGTTCGGCGATCTTGTTGCGTCAATCATCAAGCGTCAGTACGGCATTAAGGATTACGGAAAGCTTTTCCCCGGTCACGGAGGTGTGGTTGACCGTTTTGACAGCATCATCTCTGTAGCCCCCTTCTTTGTGATTCTCAGTACCATTTCGTCCTTCTTCAATCTTTTTTCCTGAGGACGCGCATATAATATTACAATAAACAGAGGACATATCCATGCAACTCAAATCTGTGGCTGTGCTTGGATCCACCGGATCCATCGGAACGCAGACACTCGACGTGGCAAGACGGCAGAATATTACCGTCGATGTCATCACCGCAAGATCAAATATCGCTCTGCTCGAGGATCAGATCCGCGCCTTTTCTCCCCGCATCTGTGCCGTGGAGGATGAGCGCTCCGCCCTTGCCCTGCAGGTAAAGGTAGCCGATACCAATACAATCGTCCTCGGCGGCAGAAATGCGGTCATCGAAGCGGCGGCAATGACAAAGGCCTCAACCGTTCTTAATGCTACCATGGGCATTGCCGGACTCGAGCCGACCCTCGCCGCCATCGGTGAAGGGAAGAACATCGCCCTTGCCAATAAGGAAACCCTCGTCTGTGCCGGTGATCTAGTCATGAGCGAAGCAAAAGCCCGCGGTGTCAAGGTTATCCCTGTGGACAGTGAGCACAGCGCCATTGATCAATGCCTTCGCAGCGGCAATCAGAGCGAGCTTGAGCGTATTCTGATTACCTGCTCGGGCGGCCCTTTCTTCGGTATGAAGCGCGATCAGCTCGCAGGCATGACCAAAGCTGACGCTCTTGCCCATCCGACATGGTCGATGGGAGCAAAAATTACGGTGGACAGTGCCTCGCTGATGAACAAAGGTCTCGAGGTCATCGAAGCGGTACATCTCTTCGGCATCTCTCCCGATAAAATCGATGTGGTGGTGCACCGTGAGAGTATTATTCACTCGATGGTACAATTCTGTGACGGTGCAGTCATCGCGCAGATGGGATTGCCCGATATGCGCACCTGTATCGGCTACGCAGTCTGCTATCCTGAACGTGAACATAATGACAGCAAACGGCTGGATCTTACGGCACTTGGTACGCTCAGCTTTATGAAGCCCGATACCGATACCTTTATTCTCCTGCCTGCAGCAATATCCGCCATCAAGCGCGGAGGAACCGTACCCGCTGCCATGAACGGTGCCAATGAACGTGCCGTGGAGCTCTTTCTGCAGAATAAAATTTCCTTTACCGACATCTTTGACGTGGTTTCGGAGGTCGCTGAAAGCTGTGACCACCATGCTGCCGACAGCCTTGAGGTCATCATGGAAACCGACGCTGCCGCAAGAGCTGCGGTTGACAACTATTTCGCCAAACATTAACCTTTTCTCTGACGGAGGAATTTGATGATTACCATTCTGATCGCTCTGCTTGTCTTCGGTGTGCTTATTTTTATTCACGAGCTGGGGCATTTTATTGCCGCTCGCAGTTTTGATGTGGCTGTTCGAGAATTTGCTCTCGGTATGGGTCCCAGACTGATCTCTCACCGATCGAAAAAGACCGGCATTGTCTATTCCCTGCGCCTGCTTCCCATCGGAGGCTTTGTCAGTATGGTAGGCGAGGATGAGGATTCAGACGATGAACGCGCATTTTGCAGAAAAGCGGTCTGGAAGCGCATGATCATTACGGCGGCAGGTGCCTTCATGAATCTGCTGCTGGGCGTTATCCTCATGTCGGCACTGGTAGCAGCGAACGATACTCTCGGTTCTACTACAATTCTTCGCTTCAACAGCGCCAATGCACTATCCGAGGAGTCCGGACTTCGCATCGGCGATACTATTAAAAAAATCGATGGTGAGCGCATGCATATTTCCACCGAGCTGGTCTACACCCTCATGCGGGTCACAACTCCCGTGGATGTGGAGGTTGAGCGTGCGGGAAATAAGGTTATCATTGAGGATGTGGTATTTCCCACCGATGTGACCGAGGGAACCCTTTTCGGTTATGCTGATTTTAAGGTGGAAGCGGTGGATAAAACGCCGCTTACCGTCATCAGACATGCCTTTTATCAGTCGATTGCTTCAGTGAAGATGATCTGGCATTCTTTCATCGATTTGATCACAGGCAAGTATGGAGTCGAGCAGATGTCGGGTCCCGTGGGCGTTACCACAGCCATCGGCGAGGCGGCAGAGCAGGGAAGCACAAATCTCATCTTCCTCTGTGCACTGATTTCGCTGAATCTGGGTATTTTCAATCTGCTCCCCCTGCCCGCACTTGACGGAGGAAGACTGGTATTTCAGGTGATCGAACTCTTCCGCCGCAAGCCCATCAATCCCGAATACGAGGGCTTTGTCCACTTTGTCGGCATCGTCCTGCTGATGCTCCTTATGATTTTCATTACCTATAAGGACATTACAAAAATCTTTATCAAATGAGTATTTACGATTATAATCAATATAGAAGAAACACAAGAAAAATCAAGGTCGGCGATATTTACCTCGGCGGTGATGCTCCTATTGCCATTCAGTCCATGGCAAATGCCCCCGCAGAGGATATCGGCGCGGTTGTCTCTCAGTGTCTCGCACTTCAAAAGGCAGGCTGTGAGATTGTTCGCATCGCCGTTCCCACAGTCGAAGCCGCCCGCGCCATTCCCGCAATGAAGGAATCCGGCGTTACCATCCCCGTCGTTGCCGATATCCACTACGATTACAGAATTGCTCTCGAGTGCGCTTCTCTCGGTGTGGATAAAATCCGCATCAATCCCGGTAACATCGGTGAGGATTCGCGTGTTAAGGCAGTGGCAACTGCCTGTGCGGCAAGAAATATCCCTATCCGCATTGGAGTAAACAGCGGATCGCTTGAGAAGAGTGTCCTCGAAAAATATGGCGCACCCACTGCTGAAGCATTGGCTGAGAGCGCAATGTATCACGCTTCGCTGCTGGAAAAATTCGATTTCAACGATATCATCATATCCATCAAGGCTTCGACTCCCCGTGAAATGGTGCGCGCCAACCGTATTCTCGCCGAGCGCTGTGATTATCCTCTTCATCTTGGCGTAACCGAAGCGGGCGGTGCCGATATGGGCAGGATCAAGTCGGCGGTGGGCATCGGAGCACTCCTTTGCGATGGCATCGGCGATACAATCCGCGTCTCGCTGACCGCAGATCCCACCGATGAAATCGGCGCGGCAAAAGCTATTCTGCGGGCTTCAAGCTGTGAAGCAGGCGCAAACCTCAATATTGTCTCCTGCCCTACCTGCGGCAGAACCAAGATCGACTTGATTTCCCTGGCAGCAGAGCTGGAACGCCGCGCAGGAGAGCTCCGGTTGAAGCGCTCCATGAAGGTAGCCGTTATGGGCTGTGCAGTCAATGGCCCCGGTGAAGCGCGTGAAGCCGATATCGGTATTGCAGGCGGCAGAGGTGAGGCTGTACTTATCCGCCGCGGAGAAATCATCCGCAAGATCGGCGAAGGCGATATCATCGACGTATTGTTAAACGAGATCAAAAAAATGCAGGAGATTAAGTGAGATGTCAAAAACACTCTTTGATCTATTCAAAAAGTACAATCCGAAACCGGCTGAAAGGCCGGTTTTTGAAGCTTCACGAGATGCTTCTGCCCGTATTGACAAAGAGCGCCGCATGGTGGAAGCCAGCGTTCATTTTGATCATTTAATCGATAAGGCGACGCTTTATGCCATAGAGGAGAGCATCAAGGAATGCTACATGCTGAACTCGGTGCGTATCTTCCCGGTTTATCCTCCCTCGCTCTTTTCAAAGGAGTATATGCCTCAGATTTTCATGGAGCTTGGCAGAGTGGGCATTGTTTCCCGCGGCTTTTTCAATGAATATAAGCTTGATATCACCGACGGTGTGATCACGGTGGATATCTCCTTCACCAACGGCGGTATCGAGCTGCTTTATGATGCCAAAACACCCGAAATCCTCGCCGGGATCATCAAGAGCGAGTTCGGACTTGCCTATGAGGTGGAGATCAGACGGGACAGCGGCTATGTTTTCGATTATGCAGCCTTCGAGCGCAGCCGACGCGAAACGCTGGTCGAAGCCATGAAGGAAGAAGCCGCATCAAGGCCTCCCATGCCACAGCCCGAGAAGGCTCCCGAAGAGATTGAGAAGCCGCCTCTTCCTACCGTTCCTTCACTCTTTAATAAGGAATGTACCTTCGAGGTGCTCAGCGATACTACCTATAAAATCGGCCATATGACCTTCGACATCGAGGGTGCTGAGTTGATCTACGGCGAAGAAGAATTCAATATCAATCCGGTTGCCATTTCTTCGGTTACGTCTGCACAGCGCGGCGTTGTCATGCTGGGACAGGTGGTTGCCATGGAGAGCAAGCTCAACCGGAACGGCGATAAAACCATTCTCAACTTCGGTATTACCGATAACTATGCCAGCATCACGGTCAAGTGTGTGCTTCCTGTGGAGGAAGCTGAGCCGATTGAGAAGGCAATCAATAAAACCAAGATCAAGAAGAAAAAAGGTACCCTCGACATTATTACATACACAGCAGTCCTCGCTGTCAAAGGCAACGTCAAGTTCGATACCTTTGATAACGAGCTAACCCTCACCCCGCAGGCGATCATGCAGATCAAGCAGATTCCCCGACGTGACAATGCTCCCGTTAAACGAGTGGAACTGCATCTGCATACCAACATGTCGAGCATGGATGCTACCATCCCCCCCGATAATATCGTCAATCTTGCCTCCGAGTGGGGGATGCCTGCCATTGCCATCACCGACCACGGCAACGTGCAGTCCTTCCCCGATGCCATGCTTGCCTCTGACAAGAACGGCATGAAGGTGTTGTATGGTATGGAGGCATACTTTGTCGATGATACCGCCCGCGCAGTCTATGGCGAGTGTGCCGCTGCGCTGGATGACGAATTTATTGTATTCGATATCGAGACCACCGGACTTTCCACCCTCACCTGCGGCATTACCGAAATCGGTGCGGTGCGCATCAGAGGCGGTGAAGTCACCGAGGTTTTCAATACCTTCGTCAATCCCGAAATGCCCATCCCTGCGAACATCACTACCCTCACCGGCATCACCGACGAGATGGTAGCTGATGCTCCTAAAACCGCCGAAGCGGTGCGATCCTTCCTCGATTTCGCAGGAGATTGCCTGCTCATCGCCCATAACGCCGGCTTTGATGTGGGATTTATTCGAAAAGCCTGCGATGACAACGGCATCCCCTTCTCCAATCCCTATCTTGATACAGTGGCACTTTCCCGCTATGTCAATGCCGATCTGCGCTCCCATAAGTTGGATGTGATCGCAAAGCATTATAATCTGGGTGAATTCAACCACCACCGCGCTTCGGATGACGCAGAAATGCTGGCAGCAATCTTTTTTCGCATGGCAGGGCGTCTGAAGGAAGAAGGCATTCACGACATCCCCACCATGATGCAGACCATGAGCGATAAAGCCGACCCGCTGAAGCTTCGCTCCTACCATATGATCATCCTGGTGAAGAACCAGATGGGCATGAAAAATCTCTATAAGCTCATCTCCAAGAGCTACCTCGAATATTATTACCGCGTGCCCCGTATACCCAAATCGGTGCTGAACGATCACCGCGAGGGATTGATTTTTGGCTCGGCATGTGAAGCCGGTGAGCTTTTCTCGGCTGTGGTACAGGGAAAGCCCCGATCCGAGCTGCTGGAGATTGCCAAATATTACGATTACCTCGAAATTCAGCCGCTCTGCAACAACTACTTCATGCTCGAAAAGGAGATGGCTAAGGACGAGGAGGAACTGCGCAGCTATAACCGCACCATCTGTTCACTCGGTGAAGAGCTGGGCATCCCGGTCTGTGCCACCTGCGACGCGCATTTTGTCGAGCGCCATGACGATCTTTTCCGCAAGGTTATTCTCGCCGTTAAGAAGATGAATGACGGTGACCGCGAATCGGGACTCTATTTCCGTACCACAGAAGAAATGCTTGCAGAATTCGAATATCTCGGCAGCGAAAAGGCGTATGAGGTGGTTGTCACCAATACCAACCTCATCAATGATATGTGCGAGCGCGTCCGCCCCATTCCCAAGGGCACCTACACGCCGTCCATGGAGGGCGCCGAGCAAGAGCTTCAGGATCGCTGCTGGAACAAGGCGCGCGAATGGTATGGCTATGAGGGCAACATCCCCGAAATTGTCTCCACCCGTCTCGACCGTGAGCTGACCTCGATCATCAAGCATGGCTTTGCAGTGCTCTATATGATCGCGCAAAAGCTGGTTGCTTACAGCGAAAGCCAGGGCTATCTGGTTGGCTCCCGCGGCTCGGTCGGCTCCTCTGTTGTCGCAAGCTTTTCGGGTATCTCAGAGGTTAACCCCCTTCCGCCTCACTATCGCTGCCCCGAATGCAAGCATTCGGAATTTATCACCGATGGCAGCGTGGGCTCCGGCTTCGATCTTCCCGATAAAAACTGCCCCCTCTGCGGCACTAAAATGATCGGTGACGGTCATGATATCCCCTTTGAAACCTTCCTTGGATTCTACGGCGATAAATCTCCCGATATCGACCTGAACTTCTCGGGCGATGTACAGGGCAGAGTCCATAAGTATACAGAAGAACTCTTCGGCTCGGAAAACGTCTTCAGAGCGGGAACCATCGGTACGCTTGCATCCAAAACCGCATACGGTTATGCCATGAAATATCTGGAGGAGAAGCAGGTCTCGGTCAGCAAGGCAGAGGTTCAGCGTCTCGTCAACGGCTGTATCTGTATCAAACGCACTACGGGACAGCATCCCGGCGGCATTATCGTTGTCCCCCGTGAGTACGAAATCTATGACTTCACCCCGGTTCAGCATCCCGCCGATGACCCCAATTCGGATATCATCACCACTCACTTCCAGTTCTCCTATCTCCATGATACCATCCTCAAGCTGGATGAGCTTGGACACGATATGCCGACCAAATATAAGATGCTCGAGCGTTATACAGACACCAGCGTCATGGATGTCGCCATGAACGATAAGAAGGTCTACGAGCTCTTTGCCTCTACTGCTCCCCTCGGTGTTACCGACAAGGATCTGGGTGTGCCGCTGGGAACCCTCGGACTCCCAGAGTTTGGCACTCGCTTCATTCAGCAGGTTCTCTGCGATGCAAAGCCTAAAAACTTTGCCGACTTGATGCAGATTTCCGGCTTGACTCATGGTACCGATGTGTGGCTGGGCAATGCACAGGATCTGATCAAAGAAGGCATATGCGATATTTCGCAGGTTATCGGAACGCGAGACGGTATCATGCTGGTTCTCATCCAGCAGTATCACATGGAGAGCGGCATGGCGTTCAAGATCATGGAGGATGTACGTAAAGGTAAAGGACTCAAGCCCGAGTACGAGGAAGCCATGATCGCCCACGGTGTGCCCGAGTGGTACCTCGCCTCCTGCAAGAAGATCAAATACATGTTCCCCAAAGCCCATGCGGCTGCATACGTCATGTCGGCAATCCGTCTTGGCTGGTATAAAATATACAAGCCATTGGAGTTTTACGCCGGATTCCTCACCGTTGCGCCCGGCGGATTTGATGCAGGTATCGTTCTCACCGGACGTGCAGGTGTTCGTGCCAAGCTGGAGGAGCTCGAAAAGAAGGGCACCGGTGCAACCCAGAAGGAAGCCGAAATGCAGGCAACCCTGCAGCTGGCACACGAAGCAATGGCTCGCGGCATCAAGTTCATGAAGCCCGATCTCTATAAATCCTCGGCAAGCGCATTCCTTCCCGAAAACGGCAGAATCCGCATGCCCTTTAACTCGCTGTCGGGACTTGGCGATACGGCAGCGCAGAAGATTGTCGCTGCCCGCGATGAGGGAGAACTTCTCTCCAGACAGGAGCTGCAAGATAAAGCGCAGCTGTCCAAATCGGTCATGGATATTCTCCAAACCAACGGCGTGCTCGATGATCTATCGGAAACCAACCAGATCAGCTTCTTCTGATGCATCGGTCAATCTGAACAAAAGCCCTTGCATCCACTGTAAGGGGTTGTGCATCTTTCTGTATTTCGCGAATTCTTTCAATTATATATTGACATAAGCACTTTAACGTGGTAAAATAGTAAAGCATTAAAACGAATAACGAGGCTATCATTATGCAACGCTGGAATAAAAACATCCCCGAAGGAACGCGGGATATCATCTTTGATGAGGCTCAGCTCCATGAGAGTATCGAGCGCTCGCTTGCCGAAATATACCGTAAGAACGGATTTATGCAGGTTATGACCCCTGCCATCGAATATTATGACGTGTTCGATGGCGAATCCCGCTATATCGAACAGGCGGATATGTATAAAATGTCAGATATGAGCGGCAGACTGCTGGTGCTCCGCGCCGACAATACCATGCCGATTGCCCGAATGGTGGCAACCAAGCTCCGCTCCGCAAGCTTTCCCCAGAAAATTTTCTACTCTCAGAATGTCTACCGTGCCAATTCCAATTATACCGGCAGACGTAACGAGACTCTGCAGAGCGGCGTGGAGATCATCGGCGGAGGGCTCAAGTGCGACCTGGTCTGCATCACCACTGCCCTGGAAGCGCTGAAGAGCATGGGCGTCAATTTCAAAATCGAGATCGGTCATGTAGGCTTCTTTAACGGCATCATCGGCGCCATGAACCTGTCGGCAGAGGAGGAAGAGATGATCCGCTCCTTTGTAAACTCCAAAAACTCGGTTTCGCTGAAGCTGATGAAGAGCACCCCCGAGCTGGAGATCATCCGCCGCATTCCTCTTCTTTTCGGAGGCAGTGAGGTGTTGGAGGAGGCGGGACAGCTTGCCGCAGGCAACGATAAAGCGGCAGAAGCACTTGCCTATGTGCGTACCCTCTACGATATTCTCACCGAGTCGGGCTACGGCGACAGTATCATGATCGACCTTGGTATCGTAGGCGAGATGGAATACTACACAGGTGTGGTCTTCCGCGGCTACATGGAGGGCGCAGGTGAGCCTGTCCTCGGCGGCGGACGTTATGATAATCTGCTCAAAAACTTCGACTTCGATATGCCCGCAACCGGATTTGCCATCAATGTGAGCCTTGCCGCTGATGCCCTCAGAGGAACACAGCAGAAGGCAAAGCCCGCCGATTATCTCATTCATTTTACCCCCGCACTCTTTCCCAAAGCCGAAAGCTTCCGTAAATCGCTGGAGGCGCGCGGAATCCCCGCCGAATACTCCTGCTTTGAAGAGATTGAAGGCACCGTCGCATTTGCAAAGGAAGCGGGAATCCCCTATGTGGCGGAGGTAGATGCTGACGGCGTTAAGATCACGGAGGTGACAGTATGATCCGCATTGCATTGACCAAAGGCAGAATCGAAAAGAAAGCCATTGAAATCCTCGGAAAGGCAGGCTATGACTGCACCGAGCTGGATGAAGATAAAAAGGGCAGAAAGCTACTCTTCAAAATCGCAAATGCCGACATCGAAATCGTGCTTGCCAAGGCAGCCGATGTCATCACCTATGTGGAGCACGGTGTATGTGATGTGGGAATTGTCGGTGCCGATACCATTATGGAGCACGGCAGCAATTTCTATGAGCTGCTCGACCTTGGCTTCGGAAAGTGCCGATTTGCGCTGGCAGGACCTGCGGGCGGCAACTTCTATGACGGATATTCCCATAAGATCATCGCATCCAAGTATCCCAATGTGGCAAAGAATTACTTCACCAGCCGCGGTGTCGACGTGGAAATCGTCAAGATCGAAGGCTCTGTAGAGCTTGCCCCCTTGCTGGGACTTGCCGATGCCATAGTGGATATTGTGGAAACCGGCTCGACGCTGGTTGCAAACGGACTTGAGGTGTACGAGGATATCGCCGATATCTCTGCCCGTCTGATCGTCAATGTGGCAAGTATTAAGCTGAAGAAACCCGAGCTTGACAGCTTTATCGGAAAAATTTCGGTAACGCTTGCGGCAGATGTCAACGAAAAGGAGTAAGTTTATGATCAAAGTATACAGTAAATCCGAATCGGGTGTGCTTCTGAAGCTGCTTCGCGACAGAGCGGAAAATATCCCCGATGATATCATGCAGAGCGTGTCCTCCATCCTTGCCAATGTGAAGGCAAAGGGAGATGCGGCACTGCGCGAATACTCCGAAATATTCGATCGCGTGAAGGTGGATGACCTCTATTACAGCGAAGTTGAGATTGAAGAAGCCGCCTCCCGCGTGGACAATGCCCTCAAGGCTACCATCGACAGAGCCGCTGAGAATATCGGTTCCTTCCACGAAAAGCAGAAACAGCAGTCCTGGTTTTTCCAGGATGCCGGCAGAATGATGGGACAGCGTATTCTCCCTCTTCGCCGCGTGGGACTCTATGTTCCCGGCGGAACGGCAGCCTATCCCTCCTCGGTGCTCATGAATGCCATCCCCGCCAAAGTTGCGGGGGTTGATGAGATCATCATGACCACACCTCCCAAGGCTGAAGGACTCAATCCCGCTGTGATCTACGCTGCCAAAGCCGCAGGTGTGAGTAAAATTCTCAAAGCCGGCGGTGCACAGGCAGTAGCCGCTCTCGCATACGGTACCGAGTCGGTGGAGCGTGTGGACAAGATCGTCGGACCGGGCAATATTTTCGTTGCCATGGCGAAAAAACTGGTCTTCGGCACAGTGGATATCGATATGATTGCAGGCCCCAGCGAGGTACTCATTATCGCTGACGAAAGCGCCAACCCCGCATATGTTGCCGCCGATCTTATGTCGCAGGCTGAGCACGATCCCCTTGCCGCGGCAATCCTGATTACGACCTCAAAATCTCTTCCCGATGCGGTCATTGCCGAGCTGAAGCGCCAGTGTGCAACACTCGAGCGCGCCGAGATCATCGAAAAATCGCTTGCCTCATATGGCTCCTGCGTAGTGGTCGATACCCTTGAGGAAGCCGCCGCCCTGTCGGATGCCATCGCACCCGAGCATCTTGAGCTGACCGTGAAAGATCCCATGTCCCTCCTCGGTCTCTGCCGCAATGCAGGCTCTGTCTTCCTCGGTGAACACAGCCCCGAGCCGCTTGGCGACTATTTCGCAGGTCCCAACCATGTGCTTCCCACAAACGGCACCGCCCGTTTCTCCTCGGCACTTTCGGTGGACAGCTTTGTGAAGCGTTCCAGCTTCCTCTGCTACAGCGAAAACGCTCTTGAAGCAGTGGCGGACGATGTTATCCGCTTTGCCGAGGCTGAAGGACTTTCCGCACATGCTAACTCCATCAAGGTTCGTTTCGGCAAGTAAGGAGGCGTACCGATGAATCCCTATCTTACCGAAAAAATCCTCCGCTGTGAGGAATATAAGCCTGCCGAGGATATCTATCCCATCAAGCTTGACGCGAACGAATCCCCCTATCTCCCCTCGCCCGCCATGCAGAAAGCCATCACAGAGGCGGTCAGCGCGGTCAAAGTTGACCGCTATCCCGACCCCGCTGCCGCAGAACTGGTGAAGGCATTTGCTTCCCATATCGGCGTGAATGCTGCCCATGTAGTTGCCGGAAACGGTTCGGATGAGCTGATCAGTGTAATTTGCAGCTCTTTTCTTGACCGCGGTGACAATATGCTGGTGACCGCTCCCGATTTTTCCATGTACGGCTTCTACGCCGACATCATCGGAGCCAATATCATCACCTATCAGAAGCAGGACGGATATGATATCGACTTTGACGAACTGATCAGCATCATAAATGAGAAACAGGTCAAGCTGGTCTTCCTCTCCAATCCCTGTAACCCCACAGGCATCGCTTATCCCGCCGATGTGATCGAGGATTTTGTCAGCCGTGCTCCCTGCCTTGTGGTGATCGATGAAGCTTATATGGAGTTTTGCACCAAGAATGCATCACTGCTCAGCCGTTATCAGAATCACGAGAATCTTATCATTCTCAAGACTCTCTCCAAAGCAGTCGGTCTTGCGGCTCTGCGCGTGGGCTTTGCTATCGCGGTGGATGAGATCTCGGGTGCCATCCGTAAGATGAAGTCCCCCTATAACGTAAACTCCTTCTCTCAGGCTGCAGCCAAAGCCTGCCTTTCCTTTGCCGATGAAATCGCTGCAAATACAATGCGGATGTGTGCCAATACCAAGCGTATGCATGGATTTTTCTCTTCTCATGCCGACGAATGGGGCTACTCCATGCGCGAGTGCAATACAAACTTTGTCCTGCTGAAATTTGCCGATGCAGAAAAGCCGCGTCGAATCTTTGATGCACTGAAGGCGCAGGGCATCATCATCCGCTGTATGGGCAATCGTTTGCGTATCTCGGCGGGAACCGATGAAGAAACCGATTTATTTCTTTCTGCTATCCAAAAACTGATGTAAAAGGTGAACCATATGAGATTTGCTGAAAAAACAAGAAATACAAAAGAGACACAGATCACCATGTCGCTGGAGCTGGATTGTCAGGGCTGTGGCTCACTGGATGGAAGTACAGGCGTTGGCTTTTTCGATCACATGCTCAACTCCTTCTGCGTACACGGCGGCTTTCGTATGAAGCTTGCAATGAAGGGTGATCTTGAGGTAGACTGCCACCACACCATCGAGGATTGCGGCATTGTGCTGGGCAGTCTCTATGCTGAGATTCTCGGAAGCCGCAGCGGAATTGCACGCTTCGGTGATGCCTATGTGCCCATGGATGAAGCTCTCGCCCATGCGGCAGTGGATATCTCGGGCAGAGAATTTCTCGTGATGAACGCCACCTTTACAGCTCCCATGATCGGTGCCTACGATACCCAGATGACCCGAGAATTTTTCCGCGCGCTTGCCAATAACATGGGTGCAACTCTACATCTTAATCTCCTCTATGGCGACAACGCACACCACGCAACCGAAGCTCTCTATAAAGCCGCGGCAAGAGCCATCTCGGCAGCCTGCAGAACCACCGAGGGCGGCGTGCTTTCGGCGAAAGGGGTGCTCTGATGGCTGTTATCGGCATTATCGACTACGGCATGGGCAACCTGCACAGCGTTAAAAATGCGCTGGATTTCCTCGAAATCGACAACTTCATCTCCTCAGATAAAGAAAAGCTTGCCGCATCCGACGCGCTGATTCTTCCCGGTGTGGGAGCTTTTCCCGACGCAATGGAGAGCCTGCATCGTGACGGTCTGGTGGATTTTATCCGCGAGCAGACCAAAACAAAAAAGCTGCTGGGGATCTGCCTCGGTATGCAGCTTTTGCTTGAAAAAAGCTACGAGGTGCGCGAATGTGAAGGTCTCGGTCTGATTTCCGGCGAAGTCATCCGTATCACAGCGCCCGGTCTGAAGATTCCTCACATGGGCTGGAACGATCTCCGCTTTCCCCGTGAAACACCTCTGACAGCCGGGCTTTCGGAGGGCGATTTCGTCTATTTCGTCCACTCTTTCCGCGCCGAACTTGCCTGCGAGGATGATCTTGCCGCCTACACCGAGTACGGCGAGCGTATTCCCGCCATCATCGGCTCGGGAAATGTCTGGGGCGCACAGTTCCACCCTGAGAAGAGCGAGCGCGTGGGACTTCAAATTTTAAGAAACTTCGGAGGTATGATCGAATGATCATTCTGCCTGCAATCGATATTTTAGACGGCGCCTGCGTGAGACTGCAGAAGGGTGCTTATGAAACCGCTCATAAGGTTGCCGCTGATCCCCTCGAAACCGCCCATGCCTTTGAGACTGCCGGTGCTGATTACATCCATATGGTTGACCTCAACGGCGCCAAGGACGCAAAATGCACCAACCGCGATCTCTTTGTTAAGGTGGCAGCTGAGATTTCCTGCCCCATTGAGCTTGGCGGCGGCATCCGAACCATGGAAGCGGTGGAATATTACCTCACCCACGGCATTTCCCGCGTGATTCTCGGCTCAGCAGCACTCCGTGATCCCGAGCTTGTAAAGCGTGCCGCCGGTACTTATGGCGAGAAGATTGCCGTAGGCATCGACGCAAAGGGTGGTAAGGTCAGCGTGGAGGGGTGGATTGATACCTCGGACGTTGACTACATCGAATTTGCAAAGCTTATGGAGTCGCTGGGCGTGGGTAATATCATCTTCACCGACATCAGCCGCGACGGTATGCTCACCGGGCCCAATCTCGACCAGCTTGCCGCGCTGAAGGATGCAATAAGCGTTGATATCACCGCTTCGGGCGGCATCAAGGATATCGACGACATCAGAAATCTGCGCGATATGAAACTCTACGGTGCCATCTGCGGCAAATCCCTCTATTCGGGCAGCCTGTCGCTGGACGAAGCGATTGCACTCTGCAGGGAGGTGGGCTGACATGCTTGCAAAACGTATCATTCCCTGTCTCGACGTTAAAGATGGGCGCGTAGTCAAGGGTGTCAATTTTGTCAATCTCCGTGACGCAGGCGACCCTGTTGAAATCGCAAAATTCTATAATACCCAGGGAGCTGACGAGCTGGTTTTCCTCGATATCACCGCTTCCAGCGATCGCCGTAAAACCATTGTCGATGTGGTGGAGCGCACCGCCCGGGAGGTATTCATGCCCCTGACTGTGGGCGGCGGCATTCGCACCGTGGAGGACTTCCGCGAAATTCTCCTTGCCGGTGCCGATAAGGTTTCGGTCAACTCCTCAGCAATTCTCGATCCTACCCTCATCTCGCGAGCTGCCGACCGCTTTGGCAGTCAGTGCGTGGTGGTTGCCATGGATGCCAAGCGCAGAGAGGACGGGAGCTTTACAGTCTATATCAATGGCGGACGCAAGGATATGAACATCGATGCCATCGAATGGGCAATCGAAGCTGAGCGTCTGGGCGCGGGAGAGCTTCTTGTCACCTCTATGGACACGGATGGAACCAAATCCGGCTTTGATATCGAGCTGACCAAAAAAATCACTGAAGCAGTGAGCATTCCTGTCATCGCTTCGGGCGGTGGGGGAGCACTTCCTCATTTCAAGGATGTATTTGAGCTTGCCGATGCCGACGCAGCCCTTGCCGCATCGCTCTTCCATTACAGAGAGCTAACTGTCGGCGAAGTAAAGGAATATCTTGCCGAAAACGGTGTTTCGGTTCGTCTGACGAGGTGAATTGATATGGAAATAACAAATATTGACCTTGCTGAATTTTTTAAAAAGTCTGATCTCATTCCTGCTATTGTGCAGGAGGCTTGCAGCGGTGAGGTGCTCATGCTTGCCTATATGAACCGCGAATCCCTCGAGCTGACCCTGCAGGACGGAACCTGCTGGTATTTCAGCCGCTCGAGAGGAAAGCTCTGGCATAAGGGAGAGACCTCGGGACACATCCAGCATGTGAAGGAAATTCTCTTCGACTGCGACGAGGATACTCTGCTTGTCAAGGTCGATCAGGATGGCGCTGCCTGCCATACCGGCTCACACAGTTGCTTCTACAGAAAACTGAAATAAGGAGAATACCATGAATTTAAATGTCATCGAAGACCTCTACAATGTGGTCGCCAACCGTAAAATTAACCCCGAGGAAGGCTCCTACACCTGCTATCTCTTTGACAAGGGGCTCGACAAAATCCTCAAAAAAGTAGGCGAGGAGTGCTCCGAAACGATCATCGCTGCCAAGAATGACGATAAGGGCGAGCTTACCTATGAAATTTGTGACCTGCTTTATCATCTTATCGTGCTCATGAACCAGCAGAATGTGTCGCTCGAGGATGTAGTTGCTGAGCTTGAAAAGCGCGCGGAAAAGATCGGCAACCTGAAGCAGATGAAGGTTGTGGATAAGAATACCTGAAACATGTCAGAAAAATAAACCAAGCTGAAATATGCAGCTTGGTTTTTATGTTACATGGCAGGCAGTATATCTGCTCGATACAAAAATTATCTTCCTTCTTCAAACTTTACTTTGGAAGGATATCTGCTTTCGTTTAATTCCGATTTTATTTTGGCTACCTGTTCGATGTCAATGTCATATATGTTTGCAATGGCTAACGTATAATATATGACATCCCATAATTCTTCGTCAACCGTGCCCAATATTTCAGTGCTGTTTTGTGCCTTCAGTCCTTTTCTCATAGCACGAGAAAGCTCTCCGACTTCCTCCGATAATTTTAAGAAGTAATCCTTCAGCAGTTCGGGATGATAGTCTTTTTCTTTAATATAAGTCTGGAGATATTTGATCGTTGTTTTGCCATCCATATGGTTTATCACCTTCGTTAAAGTTATTGCCGCGCGAAATTTTATGATGCAAGAACCGCCACAGCAGAACAAACTGCTGTGACGGTTTAGCTGCTTTATGACCTCCCCATTTCGGGGAACTTCTCGCTGCTTTTACAGCTTAGCCTTCAACCTTCTCAACCTCAGCTTCGGGAGCATTCTTCTTAACACTCTCGATACCGTTGAGTGCGCCTGCCTTAGCCTTGTAGCCTTCGGATGTAGCAATAACTTCGCCGTTTCTCGCCTTGAGTCTGAAACGGAATTCGCCTGCCTTGTCCTCATAGAGCTCGAACTTGGGGTGCTTAACTTCAGCTGTACTCTCAACAGTCAGATCATCAACCTCACCTACACAGTTTTTCTTGACGCTCTCAACGCCATTCATGCATGCAGCCTCGGTGGTGTAGATTTCAGATGTAGCGATAACCTCGCCGTTTCCTGCCTTCAGATCAAACTTAAAGCCTGTAGCGGTCTGCTTAACTACGAATTTTCCCATGATAATAATCCTCCGGAATTTTTAATATTAAATCGAAATGCTTCGTTACCAATATTGTAAACGATATTGCTAAAAAAATCAACCTAAATGCCAAAAAATCTTGAAAAGATTGTTGATTTTATGTGCGGATTACCAGCTCGCCGCCCTCCATCATTGCCGATGCAGTCAGCTTCAGCCCCTCGCACTCCCTGCCGTTGAACGATGCCGATTTGGAATATGCGCTCTCACCGTCGCGCAGAATGGTGAGCGTTCTGCCGTTTGCAAGCTTCATAACACTGCGCTTGAATTTAGGCTTTGCAATCAGCATCAGATTCTGACCGCTGATGGGGAAGATGCCCAGTACATTCCACAGCCAACAGGAGGAAAGTCCGCCCGAATCATTGTTGCCCGGTATGCCTCCTCTGCCGGTGCCTCCCGAAGCTGCGCGGAACATGAAGCGGTCACCGCCGTCAAGAATCTCGCAGAGCTTGTCCTGTCTGCCAATGTAGTTGTATGCGTAGGGCGCTTCCATATCGGTCTCGTTGTTGAAGCCCTCAAAGCGTGCCGATTTATCCTCTCCATGCGTGAAGCCGAAGAATCGGTCGAGGGCAGCCTCGAAGCGATCTCTGCCGCAGAGTGCAATTCTCTCCTCCATCTCGCGCATGGGGCGGAAGGAATAGTTGTGGTGATTGCCCTCATAATACTCTCTGTCTGCATAAAGCATGCCGGTCTCGGGATCAAAGGCAGAATGCCAGTTTTGAGCAAAAACGCGGAGGTTTTCAGCCTCTTCCGCCATGCCATATGTGTCGGCAAGCTCAGCTACCGCGGCACAGCCCTCAGCCATATCCAGCATGTGGGTAGTTTTGGGGCAAACACCGCCCTCGGTAAAGTCGCTGTACTCGGGGCGCATGATGTCATCGATCATCAGCCTGCAGAGATTTGCCCAGTTGCCCTTCACGCCGCGCACCCATGCATCGTAGAGCATGTGCTCAGCATTCACTCTTGCCTGTTTGTTCTCGATGTTGGTATCGCCTGTCAGCATAAAGCAGTGGGGAAGGGTACCGTAGTGCTCACCCAGCTTCTCATATGCGGCGACAATGTGCTCCGAAACCTCGGGGAAGAGGGTAAAGATCAGCGGCGTCGCCGTCTTGTACATGTCCCACAGCGTGATGAAATCCACCACAAAGGGCGCGCCTTCCCACAAGAATCCGCCATCTCCCCAGTCGCAGGGCTTGACCAGCGAGTGATAGAAATTGGAGTAGAAGAGCTTCGCCTCGGTTTCATCCTCGCAGTCGATTTCGATGCGGCTGAGAGCATCCTCCCAAGCGTCATCCGCAGCTTTGCGGGCATCATCAAAGGTGAGTGCATTATCCGCCTCGGCAAGTGCGGCATCCATAGAAGTGGCGTTGGCGGTGAGGGAAAGCTCAACCCTACCGGCATCCTTCAGTCTGTAGATGCCATCTTTATCCAGCGCACCGCTGCCCATGAATCGGGCAATGAAGTGGAAGCGTACCCCCTGCAGGGTTACCGAAGCACGCAACTCCCGATCACTCACCCGCGTGATGACAGGATCGATTGCCTTACCGCGCAGAACGGGCAGATCATAGAGCCCGTCATTGGTGAAGTCGATTGAAATTGCACCGCCTTCACGGTCGAAGCTGTAGCGGTGAAGCGCTGCACATCTGCATGCCGTAAGCTCACAGAAAATGCCGCTTTCGGTCAGCGTCACCGCATAATAACCGGGGGAAGCAATCTCACCGGTCACACCATAATCAGAGGCAGGTGAATTATAGTAGGGTTTTACCACCGCATAATTGTAGTATACACCAATCGCACCTGTGCCGCTGTTCTGAAAATGAGAGAATCCCTTCAGTCTCAGCTCGGGCATTAACTGTTCGATGGGACCGCCGGTGTTGATTTTATTTGTTCCGTAGCCTGCCGAGTAGCCGCCGCTGTAAGGGCAGACCGAATATTTTCCGAAGGGCAGCATGGCACCGGGATGTGTATTGCCGCAGAGCGCCTTGATAAAATTCCATGTGGCTGCAATTCCCTCTGGTTTTGGCAGATCGATGCATCCGCTGCCGTGGAAGACATCGACGAGAGATGTATGCTTCATAAGTATAACCTCGCAGAATGATTTATTACAATCATTATAAAAGATATTACCGAAAAATGCAAGCAAAAAACGGTACCGAAGTACCGTTTTAGGGATTATTTGTTTTCTTCATCCTTGTTCTCGCTCGGAGGCATCATAGTCTGTTGGCGCTGCTTCATGCTCTTTTTAATCGCATGGCGAATGACAAGCACAATTACAAGCACAATCACAGCGAAAATCACAAGTCCGGGCAGCATGTAGACGATGGTGATCGAGAAGTCCTGCAGACCGTCTACAAAATCCTCCCAGGAATCGACAAAGGCATCGCCCAGCCGCTCCAGATAGGTGCGCTGAACTCTTACTACAGGCTGATACTCGATGACTTCGCGCAGGTAGAGATTGACGGTGGACATGGCGACCTGGCTGTCATAACGCTTGATCTGGGAATAATAGGATTCAATCTGATAGCGCACATCGGCGAGAGTCTGTTCCAGCTGAAGCATATACTGCAGCTCAGTGGCACCCTCCAGCATGGAGAGAAGCCGCTCCTCCTGGGTCAGCAGAGAATTGAGCCGCGCTTCTACATCATAGTAGGTGGCGGTTATGTCATTGGCGTATTCATTCTTGTCGGTGACATTGAAGATATCTCCCCTGCCTTCAATTCCTTCAATAAAGGAATCCAGTGCTTCCGCAGGGATTCGAAGCGTATAATTGGCCGAACGCTCACCGCCGCTCGACTCGAGACTGGTGCCGTAGGACTGGGAGGATTCCACATAGCCGCCGTATTTGGAAACCAGCTGATTGACCGAAGCGAGTGCGTCGTCATATCGCTTGGTCTCCAGCGACAGCGTAGCATTGCGGATGATCTTTCGCTCGCCGTAGTTGTTGGTTTGGGAGGAGCCTGCCGATCCCTTCGCGGGTGCTTCTGCCGGATTGGAGGTATTCATGCTGCTGCCGGTGTAGCTCATCTCCATGTCAGCAGCTTCCATCTCGATCATGTCGCCATCAGCATAGTAATCAAAACTTTCACTGCCCTTAGCATCGGAGGTATAGTAGTTTGCCTCATCCCGTGCTGTCGCCGAACAGGATGTGAATAAAAGAAGAGAGACGAAAAAGAGTATGCCGATTCGTGAAATAGTATGCTTCATGATAAATTCTCCTTTCGGTTTCCTGCTTATGTGACGCGGAAGTGGAAAAAAAGTTCCCATAAAATCTAAAATATGTGAGAAAAAGTGAAAAAAAGCTCTTGACAAAAGCAAGGTAAAGTGATAAAATATACCCATCATAAACGCAATGACGGAGACGGTCGAGCATAAACGGAATCTTCCAGAGAGCCTGTAGTTGGTGGAAGCAGGCAGAGTCCGGCAAGACGCATCACTCCTAAGCGGAACGGATGAAGGAAGCTTAGTTCGTTACGAATCGCCGCGTTAAGGTGGAGAAGGTTGATTGACCTTCGTTGAGTGGGCGCAGAGCATCAAAGCAGCGTCAATTTGGGTGGTACCGCGGATAGAATTCATCCGTCCCTTACAATGATAAGGGGCGTTTTTTTATTGCCCGAAAGAAAATAAGTTCACCATATATCAAGGAGGAAGCAAACATGGACAGACAGGTCACAATGATCGCAGAGAGAATCAGAGGTCTGCGTAAGATTCTCGGCAAGAGCGTCGAGGATATGGCAGCTGTCACAGGCATCTCTGCAGCAGATTATGAGCGCTGCGAGAACGGAGAAAACGATTTTTCATTCACATTTCTGCATAAATGTGCCAAGGAGTTTGGCGTAGATATTACTGCACTGATCACCGGTGAGGAGGCAAAGCTTTCTTCTCATTCTGTCGTCAGAGCCGGCGAGGGACTGGCACTCGAGAGAAGAAAGGGATTCAAGTATAACCATCTTGCATCCTTTTTTAAGGGCAGACTGTCCGAGCCCTTTATGGTTGTAGCAAAATATGATCCCGCAGCCGTAACCCTTCCCATTCCTACCGCAACTCACGAGGGTGAGGAGTTCGACTATATCCTCCGCGGCAAGCTGAAGGTGGTTGTCAATGGTCATGAGGAAATCCTCGGTCCCGGTGATGCCATCTACTACAACAGCTCGGAGCCTCACGGCATGATCGCATGGGACGGAGAAGACTGTGAATTCCTTGCGGTTGTTACCGATGCTCATGGCAGAGCATATGATTATGCCGGCGCTGTGGGAGAGGCTGAGGCAGGCGCACTCACTGTTGATGACAGCCAGCCCGGTGCTGTATGGCATAATTTTATCGATACCAAGCTGAATGCCGACGGCGTGCTCTCCGAGATCAACTTCAAGAATGAGGAAACCTACAACTTCGCATATGATACAGTAGATGCCATCGCTGCAAAGACACCCGATAGGCCTGCCATGTATTTTGTCGATAAGCATAAGAATGGCAGAGTCTTCACCTTCGGTGATATGAGCCGCGAATCTGCCCGTACAGCCAACTATTTCGCATCGCTCGGAATCGGCAAGGGGGATCGCGTTATGCTGGTGCTCAAGCGCCATTATCAGTTCTGGTTTGCTATTCTTGCACTTCATAAGCTGGGCGCTGTTGTTGTTCCCGCAACCAACCTGCTCATGAAGAAGGACTTCACCTACCGCTTCAATGCAGGCGGCATCAAGGCAATCGTCATGACGACAGACGGCGATGTTGCACATGAAGCTGAGCTGTCCTTCCCCGAATCGCCCACCGTCAAGGTTAAGGTCACAGTCGGCGGCAAGCGCGATGGCTGGAACTGCTTCGATGAAGAATACACTGCATACTCGGATATCTATGAGCGTCCTGTTGATGCTGCATGCGGTTCGGATAATATGCTCATGTTCTTCACCTCGGGTACTACAGGCTATCCCAAGATTGCCATGCACAGCTACAAATATGCCCTCGGTCACTTCATCACCGCCAAATACTGGCATCATGTGGATCCCGAAGGTATTCACTTCACCATCTCGGATACCGGTTGGGGCAAGGCTCTCTGGGGCAAGCTCTACGGTCAGTGGCTCTGCGAAGCTGCGGTCTTCACCTATGACTTCGATAAATTCAATGCTGATGATATCCTGCCCATGTTCAAGCAGTATGGCATCACCACCTTCTGTGCACCGCCTACCATGTACCGCTTCTTTATCAAGGAGGATCTCTCCAAGTATGATCTCACCTCCCTGAAGTATGCAACCACCGCCGGCGAAGCACTCAACCCCGAGGTGTACTATCAGTTTGAGAAGGCTACCGGCCTCAAGATCATGGAAGGCTTCGGTCAGACCGAGACAACCCTCACCATCGCAAATCTCTTCGGTCATTCTCCCCGTCCCGGCTCCATGGGTAAGGCAAGCCCCCTCTATGACATCGATATCGTGGTGGAGGACGAGAACGGTAATGCCCGCAGCGTGAAGAACGGTGAGACAGGCGAGGTTGTTGTCCGCACCGACAGAAGAAATCCTTGCGGCCTCTATCTTGGCTACTATAATGATAATGAGGAGGACCATGTGGATAAGGAGCTGACCGCAAAGGCTTGGCATGACGACATGTATCACACCGGTGATATGGCATGGCGCGATGAGGACGGTTATTTCTGGTACGTGGGACGTATCGATGACCTGATCAAATCTTCCGGCTACCGTATTGGCCCCTTCGAGATTGAGTCTGTTATCATGGAGCTTCCCTATGTCCTCGAGTGCGCTATCACAGCCGCTCCCGATGAAATCCGCGGACAGGTAGTCAAGGCGACCATCGTTCCGGTCAAGGGTACTGTTGTTAACGATGAACTGAAAAAGGACGTTCAGAATTACGTCAAGACCCATACCGCCCCCTATAAGTACCCCCGCATCGTCGAGTTCGTGGATGAGCTTCCCAAGACCATCAGCGGCAAGATCAAACGCGTGGATATCCGTAAGGAAGACGAGAATAAGTAATAACGCATCATACAACAGAGGCAGATGAAACTGTAAAGCCGGTTTTCATCTGCCTCTTCTTTATTTTTGTCTCGGTTTATTTCATTCGGATCGTAATGATCTCATAAGGCTTGACATCAACATCGATTTTTCCATCGGTTACATCAAGTGCTTCGATTATTCTGCCTCTCAGATCGCACTTGTATGCGGAGCTGTTTTTCTCTGTATGAAGGACAGCTGCTGTGTGCTCTCCGCGAGTCTCGTAGAAGCGAAGCTCGCATTCTTCTCCTACTCTGCGGTATGCGGTGACAACAATGCCATTACCAGCGATTTCAATGGCAGGAGAAGCCACAGCCTGCATCTTCGAACTGAAGCCCTTCTTCGCTTCCATGGGATGCTTCAATGCCAGCGATGTGACTGCAAGCTTTGCAAGATCGCACTCGAAGGGAAGAATTGCCGCGTGGAAGCTGTGCTTTCCTTCACAGCCGAAGGCTTCGCGATCGAGGAAGCTCTCCCAGCGATGTCCGGTGCGAGGTGTATCAGGCTCGGGATCCATATCAAACTGAGCGGTCAGCATCAGGCATACACGGTTCTCGGTAAGATCGTACTTCCAGTAGGATGCGGTATCAATACCGAAAGCAGCCATAGGCGCAGGCGTGCTGAAGCTTACATAGGATTTCGCCTGGAAGCCGCCGCGGGTCTCAACCTCGCCCCAGTCATCAAACATGGGATGCTCGGCGGTGATGCCGTTGAAGTCGAGCTTTCGTGTACCGAAGTGGATATCACAGGTGAGAATTTTGCTTGCGTCGGTATCAAACTCCAGTGCATAATATCCGGCTTCATAATCACCGAAGATGCTGGGCTCAAAGTGGAGAATACCGTCGCTTCCAGCCGACAGCTTGAGGGTCACATCCCGTCCGTTCAGCTTTCCTTCCATGCGGTAGGAGGTATAAACGCTGCTTTCGGTGAGTCTGTATGCATGCTCGGGCATAAAGACATGGCGGGTGACAACACCGGTGTGATAGAGCCAGTCAACCGTGGGAACGGTGGCATTGAAGCAGAGCTCGGCAAGCGGTCTGCCGGTGCGGATAATCTCTCCGCCGCGTTTGATCTCCATGAGCTCGCGTCCTTCAAAGACGTACTCAATGCCGCCTGCATGGATGGTGAAATCGGTGGGATCAAGATGCTCCGAATTGTAGGCTGTGAGCATATTTGTGCGCTCCTCGGCTGTGAGATGATCGCGCTTCTTACCGGTGCGGACTGCTCTCAGCTTCTTGACTGAATAGGGAGCAACCGTCAGATCAGCTGCTGCAATGCAGGAGGAATACTTGGCATCCTCATAAGGCTTGTCGCCTCCCGCATAATCGATGACACAGAAATCAATGGGATTGCCTGCTTCATCTTCGAGGGTGAAGTCATAAATGCCACCTGTTGCTGTAAGAGCAAAATTTACTGTCTGACAGAGAGGTGTTGCTGTAGTATTGATGACTGCATAAGCATTCTCCTCCATGCCGCAGACTGCATCGGCAATCGTCTGCTTCAGATCGCGCAGAAGCTTGGAAGCTGAATGGAGCGTTGTCTTGATAATATCGGTGAGATCGGGGATGTCCTCGCGCAGGATGTATTCCATAGCGTGACCGGTGAATTCAAAGAGCGATTTCCAGAGGGCATCGATCTTCTCTTCGGGATAGGGAATACCGTAGACCGCGGCGATAGAGGCTGTCGCTTCAATCTCGGTGAGCAGACGCTCTCCCTTATAGCGTGCGTACCAGAAGGAGTTGTTGCCCTTCTTGGGAACATTGTAGGTCAGATCATAAGGATCGATATCTCCCTTGACAGCGGGGAGATTTTCTTTTTTCAGCGCCTCAAAGACACGGTTGAGGGTGGAGTAGAACATTTTCGGCTTTTCCTTTTTGTTCCACTGTTCGATAAACTGATCCACATAGATAAAGCGGTCACGGATGTTGTAGTCGGGCAGGGTATCGTCACAGCCCACAAACTGTACCATCACAGGCGAGGGGAGCAGATTCAAATGCTCATCCAGCTCATAGGTGTTGTAGCCTGCATAAACCTCATCCCAGCGATCGTCTGTGGGCGGCTGCTCCAGATAATCGCCCATGAAGAGACCGCCGTAGATTCCGCGGGATACGGTAACCTTGCTTCCGTCAATGCCCTCCCAGACAAATTCCTTTGGAATTCCCATTTTGTTCAAATACTGCTCGGGGCGCTGGAAGCAGTAGGAGTCATAGCCCATCAAACGTACAATCTGAGGCATCTGGGGGTGACCGCAGGAGGTGTCGGCATTGAAAAGACAGTCAATCTGCAGATCTTCGCCGAAGAGTTCGCGGAATTTTTCATCCGATGCCATCATATTGCGAAGATAGGTTTCCTCACCCACCTGTGAAGGACGTGCAAGCGACCAGCCGCCGTTGACAACGGCGATTCTGCCTTCGCGCACACGCTGAACCAGCTCATCAGCCAGCTCGGGACGGTACCGCAGGAAGATGGCAAGCGAATGGACAATGTTGTCCAGTGTTCCGGTATACTCGGAATTCTCGCGCATCTTCATGAGCATCTGCTCATAGGAAGCGATATAGCGGCAGATATGCCAGGAACGGATATTACACCAGGCGTAGTCGGTGTGGCAGTAGGGAATCATGTGGATTTCGCGGACATCGTTGATATCGCGTTTCATATGGAAGTCCTCCTTGTATTAGATGAGAGAAGCAGCTTCTGCTTCGCTGTAGTATTTCTTGATGTATGCAAATACCGCCTCGCGGGAGAGGGTCTCGCCGGTGAAGAAGAGATAGGTGATATCGTTTCGCTTATCTCCGATCTCGAGCGTAAGGGTAACACGGTAGGCATCCTTTTCGGGAGCTGTGTAGCCAATCGTATCCAACTGCAGGGGGGTATCCGAGGTGATGCCTTCAAAGGTATGTATATCTCCGTCGATGGAAATGGTAAGCTTGTAGGACAGACCTGCCTCCGGTGCATGGATGTAGGGCGTGACATGAAGAGAATCGCCTTTTTTAGCGGTCAGTCTGTCATATTCGATGGAGGCATGGAGGGGAGCGAGTGCTTCTCTTGCCATATAGTAGGCAAGCTTGGGGGTGCCGTAGTAATCGACCAGATTGGTGCATGCCGAGTTGGGCCAGGGCTCATTCATCTGCCAGACCAGCATGCCGCAGTTTTCGCCATCTCTGCGTCTGCCCGATTCCAGCGCATAGCGGATGCCTTCACCCATAAGATACTGGCTAATGGCAATGTATTCCTTCAGATTCAGTTCGCCGAAGAGGCTGCTGTCTCTGTAGTAGGTATCCCAACCGTCATGGTGGTGTCGGATACGGGGATTGGTAATCCACTCGGCAAGAGGAATCTCAAAGGCATCGGGAGCGAGGATTTTTTCAAGGGTCGAGAGGTTGGTCATGCCGTTGCAGCCAAACTCAGAATTGTACATGGCGCGCTGATTGTTCCAGAGAGAGTAGGCTGCCTCAACACCCATATACACCCAAGGCCCATGGACATCGTGGTAATAGCGCTCGCTGTGATCGGGATCGACCAGCGGATAGGGGCCCGAGCCGCAGGTAGGCAGGAAGAGGGTGCCGGGGGAGCACTCCTCCACAATTCTTCCCAGCATGGCGATGTTGGGGTCGTCATAGCCGATGGTGGAGCCTGTGGCGGGATCGCGGATTTCGTTGCCTCCCGAGTACATGACGATGCAGGGGTGAGAGGACAGCTTTCGTGCCACATTGGTCATGATACCGCCGAAGAAGGAAAGAAATTCAGGTTCATGGTTGGGCAGGCAGCAGTTTGTGATATTCGACTGGAGGAAATCATGGAGAATAACAATACCGGCACGGTCACAAAGGGTGTAGAAAATCTCCCGCTCCAGATTACCGCCGCCCCACATTCTTACTGCATTGAAGCCTCCGTCGCGGATCTGATTGACCAGACGCTCATAACGCTCATCGGTAACGGAACCGAACATGAGATCGACAGGACAGAGATTAACGCCGTTCATGCGGATATACTTACCGTTCACATGGAGCTTATAGGGGATTGCATCGGCAGGTGCATCAGGGCATTGCTTGTAGGAGAGCGATCTCAGCGCGGTTTCAACGCAGAACTCACCAAGTACCTCACCATTCTCACCCATAGGAGTCAGCTTGAGACAGTACATGGGCTGCTCACCCGCACCGGCAGGGAACCAGAGCCTTGGATTCTGCGGCTTCAGCGTCACTGCATCGCCTGCTTTGGCTGTAGCTTCAGTTTCACAAACCCCATTATAGATCAGCTCAGCCTTCATCTTTGACGCGCTGCCGTCAAGTGCATAGCGAACCTCCAGCCGCTCACCGTCCCAGAGAGGGGTGATATAGGTGGGTGCGACTCCGCCGTCAGCAGCAATCAGTACCTCGTCATAAATACCGCAGTCAACCATGCGAGGGCAGAAATCCCAGCGATAGCTGCAATGGGTCTTAACGGTAGATTTTTCTGTGATATAGCCGGTATAGCTATGCTCGAAGGGCGTGTGCTCAAGGCAGATACGCAGGGTATTCGCCTCACCGAACTTCACTGTGTCGGTGATGTCGAAGACAATCTCCTCGAACATGCCGGTATGCTCACCAAGGCGCTGTCCGTTGAAGTAGAAATGCGCTTTGTAGTCAACGCCCAGAAAGATCAGACGCAGACGCTTTCCCATCATCGATTCGGGAATGATGATGCTCTCATTGGTATAAACCCAGTGCCTGTTGCCAATCCACTCCCGATTCAAAGTGTTTTTTTCATAATAAGGATTCTCCAGTTCACCCGCTGCGACAAGATCTGCTGTTACACTGCCCGGAACATGAGCCTTGCAGGTGACACAGGGGAAGGGAAGACTGCCGTTCTCCATGGCAGCACCCACAAAGGGGCCAAAGGTATAGTAGCCTGCCAGTGTCCAGTTTTCGGTTATTTTAATATAGGAAGATTGATCGTACATAATGGTGCCTCCTTGGCATTTTTTCTTTTTCTTTGCGAGCATAGTATATCATAAATTTTCGTGATTTTCCATATGTTTCGTAAATATAGCCGTTTATTGCGAAGATTGTTCGTGCAATCTTGTGAAAATCGTATATAATAGAATCAGCACAGGAAATTATTACGCAGAAACAGAGGAGGTATCATGAAAAAAAGAATTCTGATGCTCGCTGCCCTGCTGCTTGCCTTTTCGCTGTTTTCGTGCGGCGAGGCGGCTGCGACAGGGGCAGAGAATACCGCGGGGACAACCGCAGCCGAAACCCATGAATATATTCCGCCAAAAACGCAGACAATCGATCCGACAACACAAAATGAAGCAGTTCAAGGAGATGATGAAATGACAAAATCCTACACCATCGATGCCCATGAAGCGGGAGGTATTACCATCCCGACCTACACGATCCCCGAAGCAAACGATGACATGACATCCAAGCGAAACACCGATGTTACCTTCCCGGCACATAACCGCGGCGAGGATAATACCAATTCTCAGTTCGTCGGTGCCAACCACATCTGGCCCCGCTATTCCAGAAGCGGCTCGGATACTCTGACCGATGGTGCCAAAACAACTCTGGAGCTGGGCGCTTCTACCATAAAGACCTATGTCACACATCTCAATAAGACCTCCTATTATACCGCTGATCAGTGGGGAGATGCCGAGATGAACACTCCTGTGGATATGGTTACGCATCCCTATTACCTCGCGCTCTTTGATATGGAACTTGATACCTATGTACTGGGTACATACATATTTACAAGTGAATTCGGTCATCCGGCTGTTTACTTCAGCTCCCATTTCCCCGAAGAGGCAAGAAAACTGGAGTATGAACAGCTGTATGAGCTGACCTACTACCTCTGCAAGAAGTACGAAGGAACAGGCAAGACCTTCATCATTCAGAACTGGGAGAGCGACTGGGCTTGTGTGCCCTATTCGGAAAACAGAGAGTATCCCACAAAGGATATCCTCGACCGCTTCATCCGCTGGACAAACACCCGTCAGGATGCGGTCATGGCGGCAAGAGAGGCTGCAGGCTGCAGCGATGTCTATGTCTACCATGCCATTGAGGTTAACCGCAATATCGACGGTATGAACGGTCATCCCTGTGTGCTCTATGATGCGGTACCCTATACCTACTGCGATTTCTATGCCTACTCCTGCTATGATACCCAGGAAAATGACGAAACCTTTGCGGCTTCGCTTGATACCATGCTAAAGATCGCATCTGAGAACCGTGCCGGCGGCGCATCCCGCTGCTATATCGGTGAGTTCGGCTGGCCTCATGAGCTTGGTTCCCAGATGAGAACCGATATCGCCGAACGCGTCCTGCGCATTGCGAGAGAAAAAGGCTTCTCCCATGCTTACTGGTGGGAACTGTACGGATACATAAAATCGGAGCACACCTATTGGCTGATCTCGGATCAGAATGAATACAGCGAGGCTTGGAACAAGCTGTACAAATTTGTCAACGGCAAAGACTGCGAAGCATATCATGCATAAGGAATCGGAAATCTGATGCAATATTAAGGAGGATATTCATGAAACAAACGGTACAACTCATTCTGCTGTTGATGCTTGCTGTTATCCTTGCTGCGTGCGGTGACGCAAATACTGCAGACGAAACAATGGCAGCAGCCGATACGGATGCTGCGGAAACCTATGAATATATTCCGCCGAAGTCACAGGTGGTAGGAAAGGATACACAGGAGGATTCCCAAATGACAAAATCCTACACAATCGAATCCCATGTGGCGGGAGGTATTACCATCCCGACCTACACGATCCCCGAAGCAAACGATGACATGACATCCAAGCGAAACACCGATGTTACCTTCCCCGCTCACAACCGTGGCGAGGACAACACGAAACCGCAATTTGTTGGCGCCAACCACATTTGGCCGCGCTATTCGAGAAGCGGATCGGATACCTTCACCGACGGTGCAAAGACAACGCTGGAGCTTGGCGCTTCTACCATTAAAACTTATGTTACTCATCTCAATCAGACTTCCTATTATACCTACGATCAGTGGGGAGATGCCGAGATGAATACCCCTGTGGATATGGTTTCGCATCCCTATTACCTCGAACTTTTCGATATGGATCTCGATACCTATGTGCTGGGCACATACATATTCACAAGCGAATTCGGTCATCCGGCAGTTTACTTCAGCTCTCAGTTCCCCGAGGCTGCACGCAAGCTGGAATATGAGCAGCTTTATGAGCTGACCTACTACCTATGCAAAAAGTATGAGGGCACTGGCAAGACCTTCATCATTCAGAACTGGGAGAGTGACTGGGCGTGCGTCCCCGCTTCGGATAACAGGCAGTATCCCACCGAGGAAATCTTTGACCGATTCATCCGCTGGACAAACACCCGTCAGGATGCTGTCACAGCCGCAAGAAAAGCAGCAGGCTGCAGCGATGTCTATGTCTATCATGCCATCGAAGTCAATCGCAACATCGACGGTATGAACGGCAATCCCTGCGTGCTCTATAACGCTGTTCCCTATACCTACTGTGATTTCTATGCATACTCCTGCTACGATACTCAGGAGAATGATGAAACCTTCGCCGCAGCGTTGGATGCCATGCTGAAGATTGTCTCCGAGAACCGTTCAGACGGCGCATCCCGCTGCTATATCGGTGAGTTCGGCTGGCCTCATGAGCTTGGCTCCCAGATGAGAGCGGATATTGCCGAGCGCGTACTGCGTATTGCTAGAGAAAAAGGCTTCTCCCATGCCTACTGGTGGGAACTGTATGGCGACCCCAAATCGGATTATACTTACTGGCTGATCTCGGATCAGAACGAATACAGCGAAGCATGGAACGTGCTCTATAAATTCATCAACGGCACAGACAGTGAGGCATATCTTGCAGGTATAGCAGCCAATCAGCTTTCTTTCCCGCTGACCTACGGCTTTGATGAGCTGGGAAATGAGGTTGTGAACGGACTGAACTTTGTAAAAATCAACGGTGTCGGAGATGCGAAAATTGAAATGTATGAGGGAAGATACAGCCGTGTCCTTGCCGCTTCTGCCGATCCTCTCTGCTACATTCACTTTGATGCTGATAAACTATTAACACCCGATATCAATAAGATTAACTTTACAATTACTTATTTTGATTCTGTAAAAGGAATGATTGTTATCGAATATAATGATAAGGATGGTAATGTTGCAGCCTACAAGACGGTGAACACAAAAGGAAGCGGTACATGGAAGACCGTCACCTTTAAAATCAAAGATGCCGGCTTTAATAAACTTTTCTACGGCGGCTATGCTGACGTACGTATTTCCTATCATGCAGATGCTCCCTTCTGCATTTCAGAAGCTGTAATCGAACTTGCTGAATGAGTTTATTAATTTAAATAAACGAAAGGAATCAAACATTTATGGAATTATAGCATCAATCCATGGAGGTAAGTATGAAATCGGAATCTATAAAAGCGGCAAAGGATGCCTACTTAATTGAAAAAGAATGCATCGAAGAAATGCTTGATTATTTCGACGACGAAGCCTTCGCTTCTGCCGTCGAGCTGCTCAAAAATGCCCCTCGCATCGGAGCAAGCGGATGCGGTCACAGCGGCATCATCTGTCAGCACTTCTGTCATTTGATGTGCTGCATCGAACGCCCGGCAAGATTTATTTCT
>JAFQEJ010000004.1 GCA_017399105.1 Clostridia bacterium | reverse complement strand
TACAACAGCCCCGCCACAAAATTTTCGATTTTGTGGCGTATATTGATTGGTTTCAGGGCGTAAAACGCCCTGAAATGGCGGTCTTTGACCGGCAAAATCAATATTCAAGGGACTGTCGCATGCAAATGCGACAGTCCCTTTTATTACCATTTATCTTCTTACGTCCGATTTACCTTGCACACACATTCTCTCGGCAGTCTCAGTCTCAGCTTCATATCCGAGGGAGTCGTCAGCTCAAGATGCACCTTTTCGCCGTCGCGATACCAGTGGGAGCTGACCTTGCCATGGGGAGTATCAATGGTCATCTCGGCATAATCAAGCTGTGTGGGGAATTGAGGTGCCACCAGCAGCGTGTCGTAGCCGGGATCATCATCCACAGGTGCCAGACCCATCATGCGACGGGCAATCACATGAACAAAGGCACCGAACATGGGATGATTGTGTGAGCTCTTCATATGGAAGTCCTCACAGAGAGTGGTCGCTCCCTGATCCATCATCCAGCCGAAGGAGGGATATTCCCGTCTGCAAAGCAGTCCCACCGCGATATCGGGCATTCCCGCATCAAAAAGGGTCTCAAGCAGTGCCGGTGTACCCACAATGCCGGTATCCAGCGGAGCTTTTTCGTATGCTGCCAGCCTTCCCGCAATCGCGCCGACCGAATCAATGCCTGCAATCACAGCCAGCGCATCCGAGCCCTGGGCATTGCAGTCCCAGCAGCCGCGGTCGAAGAAGCGCACGCGAACCGCCATTCTCACACGCTCGGCAAGCTCAGCCCACTTTGTCGCATCACGCGGCAGACAAAGCTTACCTGCAATCTTATTCATAATGATTAACTGTTCGGCAAAGAGACAACTGTTTACATAGGCCTCGCTCAGCTTCACGCCGCCATCACAGCACCAGTCGCCCAGGCACCAGCCGCCCTCTTCCTCATGATCCACGATATAGTTTGTGCTGCGCGAAAGCATATAATCCGCCCACTTGCACATGTTGGGATAATAGTCGGTCAAGAATCCGGTATCGCCGTAGTGCAGATAAAGCTTCCAGGGCACATAGACAATCGCACCGCCCCATGCACCGGGACCGCCGCCGCCGCCGTAGAAGGGAGCTGTATGCTGAACATGGCCGTTGTCGGGATTCTGTCCGTCACAGATATCCCTCAGCCACTTGCGCCAGAAGGCACGCTCCTCGCCCAGCAGAACCGCAGAGGAAACCGCAAGCTGACCGTCGCCGGTGTAGCCCAGTCTCTCACGGTGGGGGCAGTCGGAAGGAATTCCGGTGTGCATATTTGCATACTGAGCACGGCGGTACATCTCGACAATGCCTGTCAGAACCTCATCCGAGCAGGAGAAGGAGAAGCATTCCTTCAGATCGGTGTGAATCTCCTCGCAGACCACGCTGTCAATCGGCCCCTCCACCGTAAAATAACGGTATCCGTGTACGCAGAAGGTGGGAGCAAAGGCCTCACCCTTACCTCCGCCGCAGATATATGTATCCGACTGAATCTGACCATTCCCGCCGGCGGTGGAGAAATCAAGCATACCGTCCGCACCGAGAATCTCGGCAAACTTCATCACAATTTTCGTTCCGGCAGGGGCTGAGGTGGTAATTCTCGCACAGCCCGAGCCGTTGACGCCCTTGTCATAGAGCGCGATGCCGTCACGCTCCCAAAGCTTTACCGGTGCAATCTCATATCTCACTCTGTCAGGAGGACAGAACTGGGGACGCAGCACCGAATCAAAATCGGGAGCAATTTTACAGAATTCTCCCTCGCTGCCGGGCAGCATACCGTCACCGAGCGCACCGTCACGAACCTCGCCGTAGAATATATTCGAGGATACAATCGGACTCTCCTTAAAGCGGCAGGCTTCGTCCGAGATGATCCGTACACACTCGTTTCCGTCATAATCGAAGCCGATGAGACAGAACTTCACCTTCGGTGCGCCGTAACGGAAGTGTCCTTCAATGTTACGCTGATCCTGTGCATACCAGCCGCCGGCAAGCAGCATCGAGATTACATTTTCACCGCTCTTCACCAGCTCGCTCACATCGTATGCATTGTAGTAATGGGTATAGCCCGAAAATTTATCGCGTACAGGATAAAGAGGCTTCGCCGCTTCCATATCGCGCTCATGATAATCGGAGAACACAGGCGAGAGTCTGTCTTCGGGTGCCACAGGCTTGCCGTTGATGCAGGGCAGCGCAAAACCGCAGGCACTCACATAAAGACGCACACGGTCACACAGACCAAGCTCTGCCGTCTTGAAAATCAGGCTTTGATCTCTTTCGTCGGCAGGCAAAACCCACTTGGCGCCGCCGAGGGTATGATCAAAAAATCCAGTCTCAAAATAGGAAACGTCCGACTGTTCCTTGCTTCCGTCAATGCGCTTGAGCGTCACATAAAAACCGTATCGCGTCAACGGCTGTGGCTTCCAGCTGCAATGGACAGTATTGCCCGAGAGTGTCTTTCCGTCCAGCCAGCCCGAGCGCCACATCACTTCGCCCTCGCTGTTCACTACCGTTACCAACGTCCCCGAGGGTGCAATCTTGCCCGATTTATAGCTGAAGGTCAGCTCTTCTCCCGCATGCAGGGGATTTTTTACGTCGCAGACACGCAAATCATATATTGCCATGATGATAACCTCCATCATAAAGATGCTTTTCACCTATATGATACTGTAGAAATCATCCGTTGTCAAGTAAAAATTAACGAAAAACTTCATCTAACGATAAAAATAAAGTCTCCCCAGCTTCGAAAAATCTCCCTCCGGCTTCTCCCGCGAAAAGAAAAGCGCATCTCCCACAGGCATGATTCCCTCCATCGCCGCCCTTGCCGCCGCATAGGATCTGGAGTCCACCGCTCTCCGTCTGAGCTCCTCGGTACCGTAATAGGCAATCCCCCGCGACAGCGATCCGAGCAGCCGTGCCCGCTCGAGAATCACAGCGCCGACCGCAACCCGTGCACCGAAGGGTTCATCTCCTGCGTGCAGCTCGATAGCAGCCGCCAGCACAGCCGCTTCATCGCTCTCGACAGCTTCTCCGCCGGCAAGTCCCAGCGCAAAAAGGGTAGCAATACCCGCAGTCCCGTTTTCCGTAATCCCAAACTCACTCTGATAGCGTCTCACCGCTTCGCCGGTCATCATACCGTATACACCGTCAGCTTCGCCCTCATAATAACCAAGCTCGGCAAGTACCCTCTGCAGCTCATACACCCGCTCACCTTCATCGCCGATGGCAAGGGGACCGCTCCCCTCGACCACATCCCCCGAAATCACCCCGAGCACATCTGTATCGTCAAAGAGCGCCTCATTTTCCACATCCTGTGCAAAATTCCAGACCATGCTGTAGCCTCCCAGCAGGACTGCCATCACAACCACACAGGCAGAGAGCATCAGCAGCAGCTTTTTTACAGTCACACCATCACTCCGATCGTTGTTCTATCCCCATCATTTCCTCAATCACCCCGTTCTATTCACTTGACATCTCTCCAACAATATGTTAATATTGTAATATGAAAATCCATCGTCTTTACTGCTATGATATATAATGAAATAAAGGAACCTACACCATGACAGATAACGATATGAAAAACAATATACGAATCAAGCTCCGCTCACAGATCTACGATCTCTGTACCCCCGAGCTGAATGAGCCGGAGCAGGCATTCACCGGCGATACGCTCCATTTCAACGAGGATTCGCTCCACCGTCCTTCCATGGACGATATCATCGAGCTGACCACCGAAGGTATCCTCATAGAGACCGACGATCAGGTCGAAATTGCCTATGAGGAAAATGAGGACATGGGCATGGAGGACTCTCGCACCGCTCTGCTGCTCGATAAAAGCAATCCCCGCTTCGTCAGCATGGTCAGATCGGGCAAAAACTCCACCTCCTTCATTTTCGATGCGGAAAACCGCCGCCAGCAGTGCATGTACAACACCGAGTTCTTCCCCATTGAGCTGTGCATCGTCACCAATTCTGTTTACGCCTATACAGAAGGCATGAGCGGCAAAATCTCCCTCGACTACACCATCGAAGTCCGCGGCGTCAAAACCGAGCGCAACATTATGATTGTGGAATTCGCTCCCCTGCCGGAGGATTTCTGATGCCTGTTCTTACCGGAACCGAATTCACCGCAAAAATAAAGCTCCCCATGTCGGGTGCCTACATTCTGTGCGGCGAGGAAGGCTATCTCATCGATTACTACCGCACCTCCATCCGAAAATCGCTCTTCGGTGAAGCGGATGATCCCTTCAATCACATTCTACTTGACGCATCCGAGGACGGTCTCGAGCATCTTGCCGAACACCTCGCATCCCCTCCTTTTTTCGCCGAAAAAAAGCTGGTCGAGCTCACATCCTTCGACGCCGCTTCGCTTACCGAAGCTAAGGCAAAGGAGCTGAAGGCTGCCCTTGAGAGCATCGCAGAGGACGAGTCGCTCCTGCTGATCATCACAACTGCTCCCGATTCCTTCGATTTCGGCAGCGTGAAGCGACCGGGCAAGCATCAGAAGCTCTATTCTCCCTGCGCAAGCATCGTGGAATTTCCTCTCGAGTCGCCTCAGAAGCTCACCTCATGGGTGGGACGACATTTCACCTCGCGGAAGATCATCTCTTCTCCCGAGCTTTGCCGCATGCTGGTTGACCGTACAGGCAGGAGCATGCGAGCCCTGGCGAACGAAATCGAAAAGCTGTGCGCCTATCTCGGCTTTCTTAAGCGCGATACCCTCACCGCCGAAGACATCATGCTGGTCACCTGCGTGGGCAAGGAGGAGGATCCCTTCGAATTTTCGGGTGCGCTCCTCGACGGCGATTCGGAAAAATCCCTTGCTCTGCTTGCCGATATGAAGGCGCGCCGCGAAGCCCCCGAGATGATCCTCGCCGGTATGATCCGCGTCTACTGTGATCTCGCCCTTGTGCGGATGCTGTCGGACGGAGGCGCCGCTAAAAACGAAATTGCATCTTCGCTGAAGATGCACGAATACAAAACCGGACTCTATCTTGCAAAAGCACGAGAGATCGACGCGCCCCATCTCAAGCGCGCCATTGAAGCCTGCTTTGAAACCGATCTGAAAATGAAGAGCACGCCGCTGGAAAAATATATGCTCCTCGACCGTCTCTGTGTCATGCTCTGCATTCTCCGCGCTCATGCAAAGGGAGGACGAACATGAGCGAAAGAATAAAAATCGCGCTCCCTATCATCGTCGAGGGCAAGTACGATAAAATCAAGCTTTCCTCCATCCTTGACGCCAATATCATTACCACCGACGGCTTCGGGATCTTCAACAACAAAGAAAAGCTCGCCCTCATCCGCCGTCTGGCAAACATTGACGGTGATGGTGCCCTCCGCGGTATTATTATCGCTACAGACAGCGACGGTGCAGGGCTTGTCATCCGCAATTTTTTCCGCGGTGCGCTTCCCAAGCATCTTGTCCATCATGTCTATATGCCGGCACTCAAGGGTAAGGAGCGCCGTAAAACTACTCCCTCCAAGGAAGGTCTGCTCGGCGTTGAAGGCATGGATGCTGACATTCTCCGTGCTGCCTTTGAACCGTACCGCGCCGATAAGGAGCACAGCGCATCCTCAAAACAACTGACTAAAACCGATTTCTATACCCTCGGTCTCTCCGGTACGGACGGCAGTGCAGATGCCCGCATCAAGCTCTGCAAAGCCTTCTCGCTTCCCCTCAATATGAGTGCTAATGCTCTGCTTGCCGCCGTCAACATGCTGGGACTTGCCGACGAAACCGAAGCATTCTGCCAAAACTTAAAGAAGGAAGGATAACACCATGTATCAATATCTCATAACAGCTCCCATGACAGGCGATAATAATATGACACCCATTTTCGCCATTGTTGCAGTCGCTGCTATTGTCCTCTTCATTGTTATGCTCAAAATGGGCAAACGCAGATAATATATCCCGAAAGGAGTTTCATTATGCCACTCAATCATTCCCGTACTCTCGTCTGGGCACACCGCGGTGCCTCCGCTTATGCTCCTGAAAATACCCTCGAAGCCTTTTCCCTCGCCATCGATATGAAGGCTGACGGCATAGAGCTGGATGTCTATCTCACCGCCGACGGCACCCTCGCCGTTCATCACGATCCCACCCCCGAGCGCACCACCTGCGGTGCCTACAAGGATGCCATTCTGACCTCCGATTTTGAGGTTCTTCGCAGATTCGATTATAACTGCGGCAGAGAAGGATTTTCGGGCATCAAAATCCCCGCACTCAGCGAGGTATACGCCCTCATGGAGCCCTCGGGACTGACCGTCAACGTGGAGCTGAAGGCAGGCGGTACAGGCTTCTGCTCTGCAGTTCTCGACTGCGCGGAAAAAGCCGGTATGAAAGATCGCATCATCTACTCCTCCTTTGACCACTTCCTGCTGGGCGAGCTGCTCTCGCTTGATAACACCGCCAAGGTAGCCCCCCTCTACAGCTTCAATATGATGCTCCCCTGGATGTACGGCGAATCCTTCGGTGCAGCCGCTCTTCATCCTCACTTCGGTCAGGTTTATGCCCTTGCCGAATATGTCACCGAAGCCCACAAGCGCGACATCTGCGTCAATCCCTGGACCATCGATGACGAAGCGAACATGAAGCGTCTCATCGATCTTGACTGTGACGCACTCATCACAAACCGTCCCGATGCTGCAAGAACCGTCCTCGGACTGAATTAAGGAATGATCATGTCAAAAACACCCGAACTTCTCGCCCCCGCAGGCAATTTTGAAAAGTTGAGAGCCGCTCTCCTCTACGGTGCCGATGCGGTCTATTTAGCAGGCTCTGCCTTCGGAATGCGTGCCGCTGCCGACAACTTCAGCGTAGAAGAACTGCATGAAGCCTCAGTCTACACCCATGCCCGCGGCAAAAAGCTCTACCTCACAGTCAATACCATGCCCCGCGTTTTCGAATATGATGCCCTCGAGCGCTACTTCGACGAGATCAAGGATGCCAACCTGGACGCGCTCATCATCGCCGATCCGGGCGTATTTACCCTCGCAAATAAGATGCTCCCGCATACAGAGCTGCATGTCTCAACCCAGGCAGGTGCTGTCAGCCACGCCGACTGTTCCTTCTGGTATGAGATGGGTGCCTCCCGTGTTGTCCTCGCCCGTGAGCTTTCCATGGAGGAAATCACCGCGATCCGTGCAAAAATTCCCGCCAATCTCGAGCTCGAATGCTTCATGCACGGCTCCATGTGTGTCTCCTGGAGCGGCAGATGTCTGCTCAGCAATCATTTTATCGGACGGGATGCCAACCGCGGTATGTGTGCACAGCCCTGCCGCTGGGACTACCACCTCTACGAAATCGCCGAGGATAAGCGCCCCAACGTCCGCTTCCCCGTGGAAGAAAACGATCTTGGCACCTTCATCATGAGCTCCCGCGACATGTGTATGATCGAGCATATCCCCGAGCTGATGAAATCAGGCATCGCCTCCTTCAAAATCGAGGGCAGAATGAAGAGTGCATACTATACAGCCGTTACCGCCAATGCCTACCGTATGGCGATGGACGCCTATCTGGCAGATCCCACAGGATATACCTATAATCCCGCCTGGATGACAGAGCTTGAAAGCGTCAGCCACCGGGAATACTGCACCGGCTTCTATTTCGGTGAAACCACCGCCGATGCCAACCTTTGTACCCTGCCCGGCTATATCCGTGAAAAAGCCTATCTCGCCACCGTGGAAGCCTACGATCCCGCATCCGGTATCGCCACTCTCAAGCAGCGCAACAAGCTCACCCTCGGCGATACGGTTGAAATCATCACCCCCGGCAAGGTTGGACGCGCCTTCAAGCCCGAAGCACTCTTCCTCCCTGACGGAAGTGCCATTGAATCGACCCCTCATCCCTATATGGAATTCCGCATGCCCATTCCCTTTGAGGCACATGAGGGCGACATCATCCGTCTGAGCTGACACAAAATCAACTCCCAATTCGATTTTCTGTTTCCGCTCAATGAAAACGCATTTCGATAAACAAGAATTTGGCGAATTGTAAACTCCTGTTGCGGAAATGTAAAGTTGATGTGGTGGTGTAAAACAACTGATTGTGTTACAATAAAACCACCAAACGCAAGGAGAATTTCATAATGAAGCTATCAGATAAAATTATCAAACACCGAAAATCAAACGGATGGTCGCAGGAAGATTTTGCAGAAAAACTTAATGTATCACGGCAGGCAATTAGCCGATGGGAAAATGGAACAGCGTTGCCCGATGCACAAAATATATTACAAATTAGCATACTGTTTGGTGTTTCAGCTGATTATCTACTAAATGATGACTATGAAAGTGACAACGATATTCCTGCTGTTAAGACTGCAGCAGAGGAAACAGAGACTTTATTTCTGAAAAAGAAGCATCTGCATCTGGTTGCTGCAATTTGTTTTAGCATATCTGTATTTTGTTCATTAATAGGAGTTGTGAATAGTATGAACAATGCTCAGCTCGCAATATCCTGTTTTATGCTTGCACTTTGCGCAGGAAATGCCATTGCACAGTTTATATTGTATTTTAAGAAACGATGATATAATTTATTTAACAATTCCAATTTTTCGTTCAGCTATGATGCAGATAACAGGAACAAATAAGGAAATTGGACAAAAATTAAGGACTGATACGGCTCATCTGCCGTCTCAGTCCTCATTTTATATCAGTTTTTCCAAATATTTCGCCACGCCGTCCTCGCGGTTGCTTCCGATTACCTCATCGGCAGCAGCCTTCACTTCGTCGCGGGCATTCGCCACGGCAATCCTGTAATCGCAGGCTTCAAAAAGGGGAAGATCATTCAGATTGTCTCCAAATCCCACCACATGCTCAAAGCCAAGCTGCTCACGGATTCGCATGAGCGCTCTCTTTTTCGATGCACCTGACGCGCAGATCTCTAAATACCAATGCTCGGGCACATAAATGTCGCGATAGAATTCACATCGTATTCCGGAAGCTCCCTCCAGCATATCCTTCGCTGCTCCAAGCAACTTTTCATCGCCTGACACCGAGAAATAGACGATCCTTTTTCCGCCGGGAGCACGCAGAAGCTCTGCAACCGAGGGGACACGGGTGAATTTCTTCCCGTACCGTTCCTCCCGTTCGCGAATGAAGTCTTCTTCATGAGGCTCTCTGTCCTTTGACCAATAGGTTTCAAGACCATGATCCCCGATCAGATAGAGAAATCCGCCAAGATTCAGCGACTCGATCACCTCAGCCAGACACACAGCTCCAACGGCAGGAATCTCCTCCACCGAAAGATAGCTCTCCAATGTGGGATCGTAGGTGATCACGCCGTTCATCAGAATCAGCGGAGCACCGAGAGGAATCCCAGCGAACATCTTCAGCACGGTTGCCTCTGTTCGCGCGGTAGCCGCCGCCACCGGAATGCCCTTTTCATAAAGCTCGCAGAGCACACGGCGCGTATAGTCTGAAATCAGCGCATTGCCATCAAGAAGCGTGCCGTCAAGGTCGGTCATGTAGAGTGTCTTCATTGCTTCACCAATTTCCCTTTCAGCATGCGGTTCACCTGCGAAATGCCGACTGCAGCTGCGAACGATATCACATATACCAGCACCAGTCTCAGTGCAAGTGAGCTTCCGATGCGAACAATGCCCATCTGCTCGAGGATACGGTTCACGATATTCAGAACAAGACAATGGATGAGATATACCTCATAGCTCGCTCCGTCAAGAAGTGCCACCGCCTTCGATTCGACAAATTTGAAATGAGATGCCCACTGGCAGATCATCATGCAGAAAAATATGGCAAAGATCACATAGCAGATGTGCGCTATCTCAAGCCAGCTGTACACGCCAAGCCCAAGAAACTGCCTGTAGCCGAAAATTCCGCCAATAAGTGTGAAGAGCACAAAAAGCACCGAAACAGCGGCACGATTCTTCGCCAGCATCGCGCGGAATTCTTCATATCGGTCACCTGCAATGCAGCCTGCGATAAAGTAGAATAGGTAGGTGGTAAAAATACGGTCATTGTAAGCAAAATGTATGCCAACCGTGCTTAAAATCTCGGGCAGCGCAAAATGGCAGAGCAGCATCACCGCCGCCGCACCAATCAGAAGAACAGACGCGCTCACCGATCTGCACACCTTCAGAATCATCGGGGCAAGGAGATAAAACTGCAGCACACAGATCACAAAATAGAAGTGACTGGACAGATTGCCCACAAGCAGGTAATTTCCAAGCTCGGCAAGATCACCGAGAGCGCTTCCCGTGTGCCCTGCCCAGCCGATGGAATAAAAGTAGAGATAATAAATGCAAACCCAGAAAATATAGGGCAGCAGAATCCCCTTGACACGGGAGAGATAATAGTGTCCCCATTTATACTCTCTGCCGCCGAGAGTCAGCTTCATCCCCGACAGGAAGAAGAAGCCCTGCACAACAAAAGCAGACAGCCTCCAGGGGAAATAGACAACCGCAGATGCAAGCCCCGTGCTCCTCTCAACCGAGGTTACCGCCGCACTGAAGCAGTGGATGAGAACCACCAGTAAGCAGAAGAGCAGATTGGGCAACATCAGCTCGGGCAGACGCTTCGATTTCGCACTCATGAGCGAACCTGACCGTCACCTTCGATGAGGTATTTCACGGTTGTCAGTGCCTTCAGACCCATAGGACCTCTGGCGTGAAGCTTCTGAGTCGAAATACCGATCTCGGCACCGAAACCGAACTCGCCGCCGTCGGTAAAGCGTGTGGATGCATTCACATAAACAGCCGCCGCATCCACCTCTGCCTTGAAGCGGGATGCCGATTTCAGCGATCGGGTCATAATGGCTTCGCTGTGACCGGTGTTGTAACGGTTAATGTGCGCAATGGCTTCATCAATCGAATCGACCACACGGCAAGCGAGAATATAGTCGTTGTATTCGGTTTCGTAATCTGTCTCCGAGGCTGTTTCGATTTCGGGAAGGATTTCACAGCATCGCGCACATCCGCGCAGAATGAGCTTTCCTTCGGTTGCGTTTCTCAGCAAGGGCAGAAATGCAGCCGCTTCTTTTTCATGTACAAGCAACGTTTCAATGGCATTGCATACCGAGGGACGCTGCATTTTTGCATTCACGGTCACAGCCAATGCCATGTTAAGGTCGGCGCCCTCATCCACATAGAGATGGCAGTTGCCCGCCCCTGTTTCGATGACAGGGATGTGTGCATTTTTCACCACAAAGCGAATCAGTCCCTTGCCGCCGCGGGGAATCAGCACATCCACAAGTCCGCGCATATTCATCAGCGCCGCTGTTCCCTCGCGTGTCGGGTCGTCGATGAAAGCCACAGCACCGGTCGATACACCGTTCTTTTCAAGTGCGCTGTGCAGCAGTGTTACAATCGCGCGGTTGGTATGAAGCGCTTCCTTGCCGCCGCGAAGCACACAGGCATTTCCCGACTTAATGCAGAGGGTCGCCGCGTCTGCGGTCACATTGGGGCGAGCCTCATAAATCATGGCAACCACGCCCATGGGAACCCGTACCGCAGAGATTTCAAGTCCGTTGGGACGCTTGAAGCGCTCACCCTCGCCGCAGGGATCGGGCAGATGGCAGACCGCAAGGCAGGCATCTGCAATCCCCTCGATACGCGCGTCGGTCAGCTTCAGGCGGTCAAGCATCACCTTGGGCACGCCATTTTCATCTGCCGCCGCCAGATCAAGCTCGTTCGCCGCCAGCAGCGCATCTTTTTCGGATACCAGCAATGCCGCAAAATCCGCGATGATCGCATCCTTTGCAGCCGTATCCAACGCCGCCAGTTCCCGCGATGCAGCCTTGGCTCCGCGGCAGAGATCGGTTACGATCGTTGTTATATCCTTCATATTGATATCTCCTCATTCAAGGGTAAATTTTGTTTTCGCGCCATCATACAGTAGGTATTTCCCCAGTGCTTCAGCACCTCGACCTGAGCAAATCCCGCATCCCGCAGGATCGCACACTCATGCTCCACCGTCAGCGGCGTGTCAAAATGATAAAACGCCCCATCGGGAAGCTTTGCTTCGGTCTTCAACCTTTCATATTCGCTCCGAAGTTCGCGCTCGATTGTCTCATCGGTCACCATGTAATCGGTGAGCACAAAATATCCGCCGTCGTCAAGAGCATCACGCACCCGCTTATAGAGCGGAAGCTTCTCCTCCCGCGTGAAGTGATGAAGTGACTCCACCGATACAACCGCGTCATATCGGTCACCGAGGGAAATGGTAAAATAGGAGCCCTGTATCAGCGTCAGCACTCTATCGGGAAATTTCTCCTTCAATGCCGTCAGCATGCCCGCCGAAAGATCGATCCCCACAACCTCTGCCGCGGGGTTCAGCTTAAAATAGTATTCCAGCTCCAGTCCCGTGCCGCATCCCAGGTCGAGCAGCTTCGCCCCCTCTTTTACGGGAAGCTGCGCCGCTGTATAGGGATAAAATTCCTCTGCAGACTCAATATTCGTGAGCATATGCTCATCATATCCGTCCAACCGCGCTTCAAAAAAGGCAGCCATTTCTTCCAGTGCCATTATGCTTCCTCATTCATAGGGCGCTGAGGCACCATCTCGCCGTATTTGAATACATAGGTATGCACCGAAGCCACTACCTCATCCTCCAGCGCCGCAAGATCCAGCTTGGCTTCCTCCGCCTCCACCTTTTCCATCTCGGGCTTGGTCTTGGGATGACGGGGGGTAAAGACAGTACAGCAGTCCTCATAAGGAAGAATCGAGGTCTCAAAGGTACCGATATGACGCGCCAGTGCCACAATCTCCTCCTTATCCATGCCAATGCAGGGACGGAAGACCGGACGGTCGACAACAGCGTCGGTTACTGAGAGTGCGTGCATAGTCTGGCTGGCAACCTGACCGAGACTCTCGCCTGTCACAAGGGCAAGGCAGGCGTGTTCCTTAGCGATTCTGGATGCCGAGCGCATCATGCAGCGGCGGAGCAGCAGGGTAAAATACTCCTCGTTGCAGGCGCGCTTCAACTCCTCCTGTACATGGGTCAGCGATGCCACATGCACCTTGATCTTGCCGCACCATACGCTGACCAGCCGCGCCAGCTCAAGCACCTTTTCACGGGCACGCTCACTGGTATAGGGGAAGGACTCAAAATGCACAGCCTCCATACCGGCACCGCGCTTTGCCATCATGTATCCGGCAACAGGCGAATCAATACCGCCCGACAGCAGAAGCATGGCATGTCCACTGCTTCCGGTAGGAAGACCGCCTGCACCCTTGACGCCGCCTGCATGAATGTATGCATTGGTGTCGCGGATCTCCACACGAACCGTAACGTCGGGATGCTTCACATCCACCTTCATATAGGGACAGCTTTCAAGCACCGCGGCGCCCACCTCCGCCATCAGATCCATGGAATTGAGCGGGAAGCGCTTGTCGCTTCGCTTGGCATCGCCCTTGAAGGTCTTGGCGCCTGCAACAAGTGTAGGTGCAAGCTCACGCAGGGCCGCACGAATGGCATCCATATCCTTCTCCACCACATAAGCGCGATGGATCATGACAATACCGAAAACATGCGCCGCCTCTTCCACCGCCAGATCCATGTCAGCCGAGGTAATAAACTCGTCCTGCGGCTCAACATAAATGGTGCTCTGTGCGTGGCGGATGGCGAAATCCCCCACCTTCGCAAGACGTGCGGTCAGCTCATGCACCATCAGATTTTCAAAATAGCTTTTATTGAGGCCCTTCAGTACGACCTCACCGTATTTACAAAGAAGAATTTCCTTCATGACTGTCTCCAAATATTCTTTATTTTTTTCCCAATTCGACAAAGTGTTCCCGCTGTTCGGAAACATGCAATTTCACCGTAGGGCGGGGGCTTGCTCCCGCCATTTCGTATCATTTCGACTCTTTCAGGCGGCGGGACCAAGGCCCCGCCCTACATAACAGAGATCACTTCCGTGTGGGAACACAAAAGGTAATTGGGAGTTATTTTTTAACCCAATAACCTTTTGTGTTCCTGCTGTGACCGATAAACCGGAATTTGATTAACCGATTAAGGAAAATCCTCCGCAGAGTATGGATCATTTCACGACTCGCCACTTCATGGATTGGGCGATAACGTAAAGATTCCTTTTTAATTCCTCTGCGTCTGTATCAATTGTGTTTGCATCAATCTCATTCGACCAGAAAATTTCTCCTTGAATAGCAACAGAAGTCTCATGAATAGAGTAAGGCAATGGCGTTGACTCTTTTATCTGCCACTCATACAGATCTTCAAATTCGATTTCCACGACAGTATCCCAAATGCTTGTGACCAATATCTGAAGTGTCAGCACGGTTTGCTCGGGATGGTAATAAACAGTGTTTCCTGTTCTTGTTATCCCTTTGTTTGCATATTGAACGCCAATAACATGTCCGTCATGCATTCGATTTGTTGCCTCAAGAAATTCCTGTATATCTTTTTGTGTTTTTATTGATTTGAACATGATTATATCCTTCCAAATTCCGTCATATCACTGCTGACAACCGGGAACACAAAGCCGAATTGGGACTATTTTTTTGCCCCGCCGGCAATCCGCATGAATTTCATGCCTGCCTTCGGTGCATCACCGCGCCTGTACATTTCCGCTATAACCTTCGCCTCTTCCGCTGATTCCAGCGTAAAGATAAAATGCTGATTTCCCGCACCGACAGCAGCAAGCTCCGCCTTCTTATCGCTCATGATTGTAGGTACACTGTTGAGCAGCAGATCGCGCTTTCCTTCCTTCACAATGGGAAAGCTCACGCCGCGGCGGTCTTTTACCTGCGATGTACCAACCGGCTTTTCCAACAACATCAGCGGCAGTCTGCCATAGACAATCACACACTTTGCGTCTCCGAGATCACGGATCTGGGGCAGTGTCAGCTCGGGGGAGAGAATCACATCCTCGAAGCAGCCCGGATTCATATAAAAGTCCAGCGCCGCCTGACTGCATACATTCAGTCTGAAATCGCCGTGCAGCGTCAAGCCGACCTCCTTTGCCAGTGCAATATGCCCCGCATTGCCCACCAGGGCATGAAGAGCACCGCCCGCCTTCGCTTCCTTCAGCCTGTCAAGCACAGCATTGCGCTCGCTGTCGGTAATCACAGAGGGCAGAATCACACCGTTCGCGGTCCCCGGTTTCCATGCTTCAAGAGGGAGATAAATCTCATCAAATATGAGCTCGGCTCCCTTGAATATCCGCTCGGGGGTAAGGAAACGCGCACTCTTTTTCTCCCGTGAGATACCGCGCGGCGACTTTGAAAGCTTGGGAAGGGGAATCTCCTCACGCACAGCCGTTTCAAGGGGAGCACGCTCCCGGCTGTCATCACGTGCCATCGAGCGAAGCCTGCGGGTCGCATCCTTGTCTGCATCACTGCGAACGCCAAGCATACTCTGATCGATCTTCGCTCTGAAATAGCCGTCGGTAAATCCGCCTCGGGAGAAAACCGCATCGAGATGCGCCAGCTCTTCAGCAGTGGCAGCTCTGCGTTCGTCCAGCAGTCTGCGCCATACCGACACAACCTCGCGCACGTAATCGGGGGACTTCAGCCTGCCCTCAATCTTCAGCGAGGCTGCCCCCAGCGAAATCAGCTCGGGCACATGCCCGGCAAGGCAGAGATCCTTCAGACTCAGCGGATATCCGCCGTTATAAGGCAGACGGCAGGGCTGAGCACACTCTCCCCGGTTTCCGCTTCTGCCGCCGATAACAGAACTCATCAGGCACTGTCCCGAATGGCAGACACAGTGAGCTCCGTGAACAAAGGCTTCAATCTCCACGCCCGTAGCGGTCAGCGCACGAATATTCTCAGCCGAAAGCTCCCTTGCGCAGACCACGCGGGAAAATCCATGTTCGGCGAGAAAGCGCACACCGTCGGCGTTGTGACAGGATGCCTGTGTGCTTGCATGCAGTTCCAGATCGGGCAAATACTTCGCAAGATACGCCGCAAGCCCCATATCGGCAACGATCAGCGCATCAACGCCCAGCGTGCGAAGCTTTGCTGCATATTCCACAGCATCGGGCAGCATCCGATCCCCCACCAGAGTATTCAGCGTCACATAGAGCTTCGCTCCCCGCAGATGACATGCCTTTACTGCTGCTGCCATGTCGGCATCATCAAAATTTTTCGCCATCATGCGTGCATTGAAGAGCCTGCCGCCGAGATAGACCGCATCGGCACCCGAGATAAGCGCAGCCTCCAATGCTTCCGGTGTTCCCGCAGGCGCAAGCAGCTCAGGCAGGGGCAGCGTTGAGATATCGCCAACCTCAATCACAGGGGAGGTGAGATCGGTGCTCTTGGGGCGATGGCAATCCCGCGGCTTCGCTGTCTGATTTGATGCAGCTCTACCGTTTTTTGCTCTCTTATTTCGTGCCGAGAAGTTTCTTGAGCTCATCGTTCTCCGCTTTCAGATCGTCGATATCCTTCATATAGGCTGCCAGCTGACGGCGAATAATCTCCAGCTCGCCCTCCGCCTTGGTACGCGCATCCATGCAGTCGAGTGCACAGAAAATGGCAGCCTCGGTCTTGGTGCAGCGTCCCTTGGACATAATTACAGAGTTCACCTGTCTGTCAAGCTTGTCCGCAATGGTGCGAACATACGCCTCCTCCTCATCGGTCACGATCGAAATCTGCAGACCCGCTACCTCAACCGTATACTTCTCTTTCATGATTCTTCCTCCGTTTTTTATAGGAATTTTGAATTTACCTGTTGAATTTTAGCACTTTACCGTATATAATAATATACGTATCCATTTTAACATCATTATACCACGAAATCATCTCAGAATCAACAAAAATATAAGGAATCTACCATGAACATCATCAAGGACGCAAAACGAATCGTATTCAAAATCGGATCCTCTACCCTCACCCATGATACAGGCAGACTGAATCTGGAACGCATGGAAACACTGGTACGCATCTTCTCTGACTTTAAAAATGCCGGCAAGGAGATCGTGCTTGTCAGCTCGGGAGCAGTCAGCGCAGGCATCGCAAGATTAAAGCTGGATCAGCGCCCCGATACCATCGAAGGCAAGCAGGCAGCGGCAGCGGTCGGTCAGAGTGAGCTGATGCGTATGTACGAGCGCTTCTTCAGCATGTACGGCCATACCGTGGGACAGATGCTGCTCACCAAGGATGTTGTCGACAGCGAAACCCTCAAGCACAACGCTCAGAATACCTTCCGCGCCCTGCTCAGTATGGGATGCGTACCGATCATCAATGAGAATGACTCGATCTCCTGCGAGGAGCTGAAATTCGGCGGAAACGACACCCTATCCGCCTATGTAGCCCTCCTCTGCGAAGCCGATGTGCTCATCAATCTGAGCGATATCGACGGTCTGTACGACTCCAATCCCCGCACCAATCCCGGCGCAAAGCTCATCCAGACAGTGCCTGTCATCAACGAGAAAATCTTCGAATGTGCAGGCGGTGCAGGTACAGAGCGCGGCACCGGCGGTATGATCACCAAGCTCAAGGCGGCTCAGATCGTCTGCGGTGCAGGCATCCCCATGTTCATTTTGAACGGACACAATCCCGGTACGCTCTATGATCTCTTTGAGGGAAGAAGCGTCGGTACTTATTTCATGTCCAACTGAATAAAATCCGTCGAAGTTTCACCTTCGGCGGTTTTCTTTCTGCGTCGGTACTTGATTTTCGCTTCCATATAAGATATAATAAAGAGAACAGCCTGTTTCTGTATCAAAAACGCATCTATATATTCACGCCACGGAGGAACATAATGAACCCCATCGATGTCAAAATCAAGCTGGTCCGCGAGGGCGCCAAGCTTCCCACATATGCCACCGAAGGCTCTGCTGCCTGCGACCTGTCGGCATGCATCAAGACCCCCATCACACTCTATCCCGGTGAGCGCATCCGTATTCCCACCGGTATCGCCATCTCCATCCCAGGCGGTACAGTCGCCATCGTCTGTGCCAGAAGCGGCATCGCGCTGAAGCGAGGACTCACCCTCTCCAACGGCATCGGCGTCATCGACAGCGACTACAGAGGCGAGATCAGCGTTGTCCTTCGCAATGTCTCGGACACTCCTCAAACAGTTGAGCCTGACGAGCGCATCGCCCAGCTCATGTTTATGCCTCATTTCACCGCAGTCTTCGAGAAATGTTACAATCTCGATGAAACCGACCGCGGCGAAGGCGGCTTCGGAAGCACGGGAAGGAACTGAATATGAAGGTCAAAAACTCGCTGCTTATCCTTCTTTTTATCTGCATCGGTGTGGTGCTCGGCACGCTGGTTGCTCGGCTTACCGCCGGTATTCCCTGGCTTTCCTGGCTTGCTTTCGGCACCGAATTCGGACTCAAAACGCCGGTTGTTCTCGATCTTGGCGTGCTGACTCTGACCTTTGGCCTTGTGATCGACCTGAATGTAGCGGTAATCATCTTTGTTCTGATTGCCCTCATCGTCGGCAAGAAGGTTTCATGAGGTGGGCACATGAAGATCATCCTCGCCTCCGCCTCTCCCCGCCGCCGTGAGCTGCTTTCGCGCATGGGCATTGAATTTGACATCAAGGTCGCCGATGTGGACGAGCAGGTGAATTTCGCCCTGACGCCCGAAGAGCTGGTCTCAGGACTTGCCCTCCGAAAAGCTCGTGCTGTTGCCGATACGGTCAATGCTGCCGACACACTCATCATCGCCGCCGATACGGTTGTTGCCAAGGACGGTGTCATTCTCGGCAAGCCGAACGATGAAGCAGATGCCGAAAAGATGCTCCGTATGCTTTCGGGCGCAACTCATCAGGTACTCACCGGCATGGCAATCCTCACCGGTGACAGACTGCTTCTCCACACCGAGTGCACCGAGGTACACTTCCGTGCCCTGGAGAATTGCGAAATCGACGCCTATATCGCCACGGGCGAGCCCATGGACAAGGCAGGTGCCTACGGCATCCAGGGCATTGGCGGTCTCTTCGTCTCGGGCATCAGCGGCGACTACTATAACGTGGTGGGACTGCCCATCTGTAAGCTCTGCACCATGCTCCGTGAGTGCGGTGTGTCCTTTAATTTCTGATATTTTACTCTTTCGATAAAGGAATGATCCTCTTATGAAAAAACTGATCGCCCTCGATCTGGGCAGCGACTCAACCCGCGCCTACATGCATAATGGCGGCATTGTCTATAATGAAAAATCTGTTGTTGCCTATACCTCCGATCACAAAAAAGTTGTTGCAGCCGGCAATGCCGCACTTGCCGCCGACAGCAGACTACCCGGTGCGCTGAAGCTAATTTATCCTCTTCGCCCCGACTGTAAAGATTTGGATGCGCTTCATGAGCTGCTTCGTCATATCTTTGATGAAATTGATATGGGCGGTATCTTCTCCAAGCCTGCGGTGGTCTTTACCATGCCCCGCGGAAGCTCCATTGAAGCCTGCGGTGCGCTCTGTGATGCCATTCTGCATGCGGGAGCTTCCGAAGTTGCCTGTGTGGATGCGCCGATTGCGGCTGCTCACGGCGCCGGCCTTGACGTGGAGGGCAGCGGCGCCTTTATGATTCTGCTGCTGGGTGAATCGGTTTCGGAAGCAGCCATCATCTGTCGCGGTGCGGTACTCTCCTCCGACACAATCAGTGTCACAGGCGGTAATTTCAGACGTGCGCTTGCCGCATATACAAAGAAAAAATACCATATCGCCTGTTCGGAAACCGAGCTTGTGCGCGCCATCCGCGAGGCAGGCGGCATCCATCCGTCAGCTCCCCAAACCACTGTCCGCGTCACCGGAAAGGATATCCTCACAGGGCTTCCCAACACTGCTTCGCTGACCACTGTAAACATCAACGAAGCCTTTCTCCCCTGTGCGAGTGAGCTGATCCGCTCGATTCTCGCCCTGCTTGCAGAATGCCCCGACGAGATTGCCGATGAAATCCATCGCAACGGCATCACTCTCTGCGGCGGCAGCGCCTTGATTCCCGGTCTCAGCGAGCTGATCGCAGAGCTGACCGGCATCCGTACCTCTTCTGCCAACGCGCCCGCCGAATGTGTTGTGGAAGGCATCGGAGACATGATCGAGATGGAGGATTACCCCTTCAATTTCGTGAAAGGATAATTTCCGCGAAAGGATTCACATATGACCGAAAAACAACGCATTGCAAAGGTTGCAGAGCTGCTCACCCTGCGCTACCCCGACGCTGAATGTGCCCTTGAGTACAAAGGTGATCCCTGGAAGCTGCTGGTGATGGGACGCCTGTCTGCCCAATGTACCGATAAAAGAGTCAACATCGTCTGCGAGGAGCTGTTTGACCGTTTTCCCACCCCGGAAGCTCTTGCTGAAGGTGATATCACCGAGATTGAGCGCATCGTCAAGCCCTGTGGTCTTTACAAGGTTAAAGCGCAGAATATCAAGGATGAGTGCGCCATGCTGGTAGATGAATTCGACGGTGTTATCCCGCAGGATATGGACAGCCTGCTCCGCTTCCCCGGTGTGGGACGCAAAATTGCCAACCTGCTGCTGGGCGATATCTACCACCTGCCCGCAGTTGTCGCCGATACCCACTGCATCCGCATCACAGCCCGCCTCGGCTTCACTCCCGCAGGCTGCAAGGACCCTCTCACCACAGAGCGCACCCTCGCTGCCATTCTTGATCCGAAGATTCAGTCGGATTTCTGCCATCGCATCGTTTGGTTCGGACGCGAGGTATGCACCGCACGCTCTCCCAAATGCGGTGAATGTGAGCTTGCCAACCTGTGCAAAAATAAAGATATATAATAATAACAAAAATAACAAAGCACCGATTTATTCATCGGTGCTTTGATCATTTTCTCTGTATTCACTTGGCGAGGTTTTCATAATCCGTCTGAACACCTTGGAAAAATAGAGCGCATCCCTGTATCCCACAGCGGCGGAAATTTCACGCACTGTCATATTCGTCTCATCGAGCAGAATACAGGCGTGGCGCATGCGGCAGGAAATCAGATAATCTGAGAAGCTGATCCCCACAATCTCACGGAATCGCCTTGAGATATAGTTGGAATTATAGCGAAGCTGGCGGCAGAGATGATCAAGCGCAAAGTCCGCATTGGCATAATTCTGTTCAATCGCCTCACGAATCTGCGCGACAACACCTTCACAACCGCCGACCGTTTTTTCCTCGGGTTCGGATTGCTTCAGGCAGGCAAAGGTATAATAAAGTACGCCCTTGGTCATAAAGGCAAGATTGTCCGAGCTGCACTTCCCAATGGCAGCGAACCAGATATCGGTCAGCCCACCACAGCCCCGGTGCACCGGATTTTCACGGGTAACCTCCATAGCAGCCAACATCTCTGTAGCATGGCTTCCGATAAAGGCAATGTACAGATACTTGAAATTCTCGTCACATTCCAGCGTAAAGGTGAGCGACGGAAAGGCAAAAAAGAGATCCCCCGCCTCCAGGGAAAAGCTGCCTGCCGCTGTGTGAAAGATCGCACTTCCCTCGGTGACAAGATGGCAGACAAAGGCTGCATAGGAACGGTTGTCCCCCAATCTGGCGGGCATGGTTTCGTATATAAACTGAAAAGCAAAGAGATCACTGTCACCGTTGGCAGCAGAAGAAAATTTGCAGATATTATCTTTTTCAGCCATGTTATGCCCTCACATCCCCTGTCATTTCTATTTTGATTATACGGTGATTCGCGCGTAATGTCAAGAAAAAGTAACGATATTACATGGAATAGTATCACAATTCCATTGCTTATTTCGTAATTATCAGTTATAATACAAACACACGGAAAAATCCAATCTCATTTCAGGAGGTAACATATATGAGCAGTAAAATACGTTTCGGAGTTTTCGGTTCGGGCCGCGGCGGTTCGCTGATCGGAAACATCTACGCATCGGGCGGTGAGGTTGTCGCTATCTGTGACCGCCGTCCCGCAGCCATCGCCCAGAACAAAATCCAGTTCCCCGACTGCAAGGACGCAGCGGAATACAGCAATTTCGATGAATTCATCAAGCATGACATGGATGCTGTGCTGCTGGGAAACTATTTCTGCGAACATGCCGAGTATGCAATCAAAGCCATGCGTGCCGGCAAGCATGTGCTCAGCGAAACCATCAGCAACATCACCATGGCAGAAGGCGTCGCTCTTGTCCGTGCAAAGGAAGAAAGCGGCATGACCTATGCGCTTCTCGAGAACTACCCCAACTTCAAGGAAAATCTCGAGATGGAGAGACTTTATAAGGAAGGCACGCTCGGCAGTCTGGTCTACGCTGAGGGTGAATATGTCCATCCCATGAGTGAGCAGGAGCAGAACATGCTTGCTCCGGGCGAGCGTCATTGGCGCAACTGGACACCCCGTACCTACTATACCACCCATGCTCTGGCACCGCTGATGCAGATGACCGACTCCATGCCTACCAAGGTCAGCGCCATGGCATCCTTCCAGCCCGAGGTTGCTAAGGGAACCGCCCTCAGAACAGGTGACGCAGCGGCGATCATCCTCTGCCAGACCAACACCAATGCCGTCTTCCGCATTACAGGCTGGGCAATGTATCAGCCTCACGGAAGTTTCTACCGTCTCTGCTGCACCAGGGGAGGCGTTGAGACCAACCACTCCACCGGAAAAATGCGGCTCTGCTACAACCACTGGTGTGTGCCCGAAGGCAAGGAAGCCTTCAGCGAATACGACATCAAGTGGCAGGATGAAGAGCTTGGCAAGCGCGCGGAGAATGCAGGTCACGGCGGCGGCGATTTCTTCGTCATCTACAACTTCATCAAGGATCTCGAAAACGGTCGTGAGCCCTACTGGAACGTCTACCGCTCCACCGCTGCCGCTTCGGTTGCTATTCTCGCATGGAGAAGTGTGCTCAATGGCAACACCTGCTATGATGTACCCGATTTCAGATGCGAAGAAGATCGCAGAAAGTACGAATTTGATACCATCTCCCCCTATCCCGACGAAAACTACAAGGTTTCGGTTCCCTGTTCCTCCAAGCCTTATGCGCCCACCAAAGAGGATCTGGCAAAAGCCAACGAATACTGGAAAAACGCAGACTATCTTTTGAAATAATTTCCCGATGGGGCTGTTGCAAATTTTTCATTTGCAACAGCCCAGCCATAAAATTTTCGATTTTGTGGCGTATACTGATTGGTTTCAGGGAATAAAATGCCCTGAAATGGCGGTCTTTGACCGGCAAAATCAATATCCAAGGGCTGACGCATTGCAAATGCGTCAGCCCTATTTTCTTTTGCGGAAAATGCGGCGACACTCTTGCAAATTCAGCGCAGGTACAGTATAATACAACAAAGCTGTACTCAAATTTTCCTGTTTCAAGGAGAACCAACCTATGAAAAAGAGGATCAGATTCGGTATTTTCGGCTCTGCCCGCGGCGGCTCGCTGATCGGAAGCATTTATGCCTCGGGCGCAGAGGTTGTCGCCATCTGTGACCGCAGAGCAGATGCCATTGCATCAAGCAAGCAGTGCTATCCTGCATGCAGGGACGCGGCAGAATATAATAATTTTGATGAGTTCATCAAGCATGATATGGATGCGGTGCTGCTCGGCAACTACTTCTGTGAGCATGCGGAATATGCCATCAAGGTCATGCGTGCCGGAAAGCATGTCATCAGCGAGACGCTCAGCAATGTCACCATGGCAGAGGGGGTCGCCCTCGTCCGTGCAAAGGAAGAAACCGGTATGACCTATGCACTCCTCGAAAACTGCCCCAACTTCAAGGAATGTCTTGAGATGGAGCGGGTCTACAAGGACGGCTCACTGGGCGGCGTTGTTTATGCCGAGGGCGAATACGCACATCCCATGAGCGAGCAGGAGCAGAATATTCTCGCTCCCGGAGAAGCACACTGGCGCAACTGGACGCCCCGCACCTACTATACCACCCATGCGCTGGCCCCGCTGATGCAGATGACCGACTCCATGCCCACCAGAGTCAGCGCCATGGCATCCTTCCATCCCGAGATTGCTAAGGGTACTGCCCTTCGCACAGGTGATGTGGCAGCTATTATTCTCTGCCACACCGACACCAATGCGGTATTCCGCATCACAGGCTGGGCATATCTCCTGCCCCATGGCTGTTCTTACCGTCTCTGCGGAACGAAAGGCAGCATGACTGTTGACCGCAGCACAGGACAGATGCGGCTCTGCTATCATGAATGGACCCGCCCCGAGGGAATGGAATGCAATAATCTCTACGACATCAAATGGCAGGACGCAGAACTGGGCAAAATCGCCGAGGACGCGGGTCACGGCGGCGGTGATTTCTTCGTCATCTACAACTTTGTCAAGGACCTGGAAGCAGGTCGTGAACCCTATTGGAATGTCTATCGTGCTACCGCTGCGGCTTCGGTTGCCATCCTATCCTGGCGAAGCATCCTCAACGGCGGCATGACTTATGACATCCCCGATTTCAGACTTGAGGAAGACCGCAGAAAATACGAATTGGACAACATCACCCCCTATCCGGATGACAATCTCAAGGTCTCCATCCCCTGTTCCTCTCAGCCCTATGCCCCCTCGGAAGAGGATCTTACCAATGCGAAAAAGCGTTGGAAGGAAGCCGGCTTCATTTCTTAATTCTGAATCATCGAGGTATTACAATGTTCTCATTTCTTCTTGCCATCATCTATCTTGCCTTCATCAGCCTTGGTCTGCCCGACTCGCTTCTCGGCTCGGCATGGCCTGTCATGCGTGTTGAGTTCGGTGCTTCCCTCTCCTTTGCGGGAGTGATTGCAATGATTGTCGCAGGAGGCACCATCATCTCCAGCCTTGCCTCAGACAGACTCACCCGACGCTTTGGAGCGGGACTTGTCACCGCAGTCAGCGTCGCAATGACAGCGGCTGCCCTCTTCGGATTTTCGGCTGCATCCTCTCCCCTCATGCTCTGTCTGATTGCCATTCCCTACGGTCTTGGTGCGGGGGGAGTTGACGCGGCGCTGAACAATTATGTGGCACTCCATTATTCGGGACGGCACATGAGCTGGCTCCACTGCATGTGGGGAGTTGGCGCATCGATCAGTCCCTACATCATGAGCTTCTGCATCGCCCGCGGCAACTGGAGAAACGGTTATCTCACCGTCTCGATTCTCCAGATCGTCCTGACGCTTTTCCTCTTCCTGTCGCTCCCTCTCTGGAAAAAGCGCAGTGCTCCCTCAGAGAATGGAGAGGAAGTTGATGCCCGTCCCCTCGGCATCACAGGAGCACTGAAGATTCGCGGTGTCCCCTACATTCTGATCGCCTTCTTCGCATACTGCGCGCTGGAAGGAACCACCGGACTCTGGGCAGCCAGCTATTTCGTGGAGGCACGGGGCATAGACGAACAGACGGCAGCAAGCTTTGCATCGCTCTTCTATCTGGGCATCACCTTCGGACGCTTATTAAACGGCTTCATCGCTGATAAGCTGGGCGACCGATTCCTTATCCGCCTCGGAAGCCTCATCATGTTGGGGGGTATGGTGCTGGTGATGCTCCCCTGGGAGGTCTGTGCGCTGGGCGGACTGCTTGTCATTGGCCTTGGATGTGCACCGGTTTATCCCTGCATCATCCACTCCATGCCGACCAACTTCGGCAGGGAAAATTCTCAGGCAATCGTCGGCATCCAGATGGCTTCGGCGTATGTAGGAAGTACATTCATTCCGCCTTTATTCGGTTTGATTGCAGGTCATATCAGCATTGGCTGGTATCCCTTCTTCCTCGCCGCCTTCGCCATTCTTATGCTTGCCATGACCGAGCGTCTGAATGCAATGTTCAAGACAAGGCACTAACTATTGCGCACAGACAAAAGGGACTGTCGCATTTGCATGCGACAGTCCCTTGAATATTGATTTTGCCGGTCAAAGACCGACATTTCAGGGCGTTTTACGCCCTGAAACCAATCAATATACGCCACAAAATTTTTGTCTTGGGCAGAAACACCTTATGATCTGATATAGAGCGTTTCTGTCATCGACACTGTATCATTTATAGGCTGACACCGGTTTCGGCGCAGACTCTCCTTGCAAACAGCTCCTGAATTTTTTCACGAAGTGCCCTATCCTTGCCGCCCACCTGCTGTCGGTCAATTTCATATACAAAAATCACGTTCTTAGTTGTACTGCAAAGCATGATTTCATCAGCCTTCATCAGCTCATCTACCGTAAAGATTCTGATGACCGTGGGAATTCCCGCTTCCTCGCAGATCTGTCGGACAATTTCACGGGTAATTCCGGGAAGGATTAATTCATCCAGCGGCGGCATGATCACTGTTCCGTCTTTCGCCATCAGAATACTGCTGTGTGCCGCTTCGGTTACACGGTCGCCCCGGTGAAGCAGTGCCTCGGTTGCGCCTGCTTCTTTCGCTTTCTGTGCGGCAAATACATTGGGCAGAAGATTGGTTGTTTTGATGTTGCAGTATTGAAAACGCAGATCCTCCACCGAGACAAGAGATGCACGCTTGTCTCTCGGGGGAATCGAAACTGCCGAGGTAAACATCAGCAAATTGGGCTTCGCATCGTCGGGAAATTCGTGCTTGCGCGGCGCTGCTCCCCGCGTAACCTGAAGATACAGCATGATACTGCCCATTTCCGACAGGGATAACAGGCGGTCGATCTCCCCCTTGAGTACCTCTCTGGGCATATCAAAAGGAATTTTTGTCATAGCACAGCTTTTGTAAAGTCTGTCAAGATGCATATCAAGCGTAAATGTTCTTCTGTTCAGCACCAATACCGCATCATATACCGCATCTCCGTAGAAAACCGATCTGTCAGAAAAGGGGATTTGCATATCGTCATAATCCCCGATCGTTCCGTTGAAATATCCTATTCTTTTCATAATATACCCTTTTTTACTAATCACAATTGTTCTTTTACCCCTGCACCAGCCTGAGCACCGCGCTCTCATTTGCTTTCAGCGTAAAGCGGAGTGTACTGCCGCAAACTGTGGCATCACAGCGCCCGTACACCGTCTTCGTCTCAACATATGCTTCCTCAAGCCTGATCAAGCCTTCTCTGTCAGCGGAAGCACTGTTGATCAGAATCAGCATACATTCTTTATCTGTTGTAAGCACACTGACCTTGACATCGGGTACCGAGCATCGGTTTTCATCCACGCCCAGCGAGCGGCAAAGCTTCATCACAATCGCCTTCGATGCTCCGCTGGTGTTGCCTGTATCACTGCTCTTGAAATCATCTCCCAGCAGTTCACGGCTTGAATAGCAAAGCCCCAGATTGATACCTGTGATCATCGCCTTTCCGCTGCCGTATGCTTTCGATACAATGGCAGGAGTGCCGTCCTCATAAAAGTAAAGTCCCTCTCCGGTTACATCACAGAATTTTTCGGCATACCGATTGCCCTTGAAATGATAATCCTTCTCACCGTCGGTAAGAGTAACCGTTTTCCGCGGGTGCAGATCATGCTCACGGACACCAAAAATTTCATCATAACCAAATCCGGGAACATGATAAGACAGCTTGAAGGACTCCTCAAAGATACCGAAAAGCTGCTCGCTCAGCAGCACACCGCCATTACTGATATACTCCTTCAGCTTGTCAGCAAGGCGGGGAGAGATTGCCGCAGCATTCGGCAGAATGATCAGCTTATAGCGGGAGAGATTCTCCGCATACTCCTCATGGATGATATCGATAGGGATATTTTCCTCCCAAAACATTCTGTAATATCCGCTCAGGCTGTCAACCGCCGCTTTATTTCCGCCTTTTTTGGCGATTGCCCAATCGGCAAAATAGGAGCGTATGCTGAATACAAGTCCAACCTCGGCAGGCTTCATGCTGCCCTCGGTAAGCATATCTCCATGCTCACGCAGCATTCTTCCCAAAGCCTCTGCCTTTCTTGTCAGATTGGTAGGCCCACCGTCATAGTCGGTCAGAGAGAAGCCGCCAATCTCAGCGCCGATCCGCTCCTTGCGATACTGCCAATAAAGCAATCCAACAGCACCGTGACGAATCGATTCCAGAGAAAATTTATCGTAGGTATTATCATCAATTCTGCCGCTCTGCTCAAAAATACTGCCGGTAATTCCTGCGGTCAGCTCAGACTGCCAGTATTCCTTGCCGCCTGCGGCGCTGCGTGCGGCATTGCATCCAAATCCAAGCATGCAGCAGTCATCTGCACTTCGAGGGAAGGCACTGTAGCCCCATTTATCAAAGATCTCTGCATTCTTCCAGTCATCAAAAGCCATACCGCCAAGCTGCGAACAGGTGACAGCTCCCCCACCCCAGGCATGCGCAATGACAGGTTTATTATCACAGCTTCTGATAATATCACTGCGATATCTGATTTCTTCTACGATGTTATCAACCGTAAACTGTCTGAAATCAATATAATCGCTGTAAGAGGATGTCCATCGAGGCGGTCTTACCTCATCAAAAGAATCGTAAAAATAGCCCCAGGCATTATTGAGCGTCTCAATATCGCCGTATTTTTTCTGCAGCCATACCCTGAATTTCCGCACAGATGCGGGACAATAACAGAAAATTCCCGCCGGATTCTTCATGTAATCAACCCATTGATGCGGTTCGTTCATTGGCTCATAAAATGCCACATTGTCATGCTTTTTCGTCTCGGCAATCACGCCCGAAATAAACCGATGCTCCATCTCGCGCACCTCTTCGTTGTCAAAGCAGAGTCCCGGCCAGCCTCCCGAGGGCGTGTTGGGACGCACCGCCGGCTCAAAGGGCAGATTGTCCTCCGAAACATAGAAATATTTCGAGAATTTCTCAATTGCCCAGGCAGGGCACGCATGCAGATGGAAGAGCAGCCCGACCTGCAGCTCATATTGCTTTGCACAGGTTAGAAACTGCTCAATATAATCATAATCGATCTCCCCCTCGCGGCGCTCAACAGCGTTCCACACAAGCCAGGCACGGATGGTATTGAATCCGATTTTCTTCATATTTTCCATATCCCGTTCCCATTGATCGCGCTCAGGTGTAAAGCCCCTCAGATATTGTGTCCCGAATACAAACATATGACCTCTCCTTGTGGTTACTTTAACTCCATTATAACACATTCCCCCCCTGTTGTCTACCCCATACCAAAGTTTAAACTCCTCGAAATAACAGATTCCGAGGAGTCAGGTGGATATTTTATTTATGGCTGCCCTCATTCTCTCTGACTCCCAGCAACTCTCCAATTGAGCATTCCAGCACTTCGGAAAGCTGTGCCAGAATGGTAATATCGGGGTAACAGAGGGTTCTTTCCCACTTGGAGACTGCCTGTGCCGTCACGCCGAAGAGCGCGCCGAATTGCCCCTGTGTCATCCCATTTCGCTCTCGGTGAGCAAGAATCTTATCAGCGATGCAAATGCGGTTCATTACTCGATCACCCGATAGGTCTCATGGTCGCGCGACATCAGCCCGAAGGAGATCATCTCGCGGCGAAGCGTGCAGTAATCCTCATGGAATTCGATAAGGATCGCGTTCACCTCGCGCTCGTCATAGTCTCTGCCCGTCTCAAAACGGGTGAGGATGTGGCGAAGGATAATTTCACGTTTCTTCTGTTGGACGGGAATGCTCACCAGCCGACCGCCCTTGATAAAGGTTGAAATCACCTCACGGCGATATTTCTCCTCGGGATCGACAGGAAGCTCGGCGGTGAGAACCAGATCAGTGAGGCTGCGGTCGAAAATCTCGCGGTTGAGGGCATAAATCTTATAAAACTGTGAGCGGCTGCAGCGCACCAGTCCCGCTCCCTCCAGCTTTTTCAGATGGTAGCAGACGGTAGCCGATGTCAGATTCAGCGAGGATGCGATCAGCTCCACGAAGGAATCCTCTCTTGCCAGCATGCGGATAATCGAAAGCCGTGTGGCATCACCGAGGAGCTTGAACAGTTCTAAATTTTCCATATCCGCCTCACACGTCCAGCTCGACGATGCCGTTTTTCTTCCACCAGCTCCGCCACGCATCGATCACCTTGGCAACAGCACCTACCTTGATGCGCAGCTCGAAGATCTCCTCTGCGTCGCACGCTTCCTCCGCCTTGGCAAGAGCTGCACGGTTGGGCTTCAGATACTGATCGTCCATGAAGATCACGCCGCGCAGATAGGGTGCCAGCTTCAGCTTGGTTTCGTCATCCGCTTCGGCAAAAAGTGCAGCTGTCTTGGGATAAGGTGCCAGAAACTTCAGCAGAAAGCCGCAGACCCAGCGCAGGTGATCTTCGCTCTTTGCATTTTTGGCGTAATAGAGCAGTCCCGCGCGGCTGCAGAGATTGTACATCTCCCGCTCGATGATAATCGCCTTTTTCTCACGCTTGGCATCGGCGGGAAGTGCCTTCAATCTGGAATCCGCATCGGCGGCATAGTCAGCGGCGATCTTCGCCATAGCATCCTGAATTTCAAGTCCTGTCATGGTTATCATTCCTTTCTGTTGGTTGTACTAATATTATATCCGTCTAATCACTTTTTGTCAATGGTAATTAGACAGTTTTCTAATCATTCAACCAATGGTTGGTCGGCAGCACCAACGAGTATATCGGCGTCAGGTATACAAATTCGTTTATGCATAGCATGACGGAACGATATACCATATCGTATCTCCTCCCCCAAAAGCAAAAGCCCGGACAGATTTCTCCATCCGGGCTTCTTTATTCTTCCGATCAGTTGCCTGTCATTTTCTTTGCGTATGCGCTCTCAAACACCGGCTGACCTGCCATCTTCACCAGCTTGCGGGGAGCCGCTTCGGAGAACTGCTTGGTTTCGAGGATCGCTTCAGCTGCAACCGAGGTCCATTCGGTTACACGGAGGTCACCGCCGACAATCTCATCCACATTCAGTGAGCAGCCTTCACCGAAGCCGCGGCCGCAGTTATGATAAGCAAATGCGCCTGCATAAACATCGGTATCTTTTGTGGCGATGAAGCCGCCCTTACCGGTGTAGATCTCGCTGCCTTCCTCGAGGGAATAGATCACAGCGTCGGCGAAATCAACCAGAGCCTTGCCCTGCCACTTCATGCTGAAGTATCCGCCTGCATTGAGGATCAGCGGAACATTGTTAACTTTGCAGATCTCGGCAAGCTTATCGAGCTTGTAATCATCGATCTTTTCGGGAAGAAGGTCGACTGTGACACAGCGTACTGTCTTGCCGGAGGTAAGTGCTTCCTCGATTGCCTTGGGCTTTGCCATACCGCAGCTGCAGCAGTTGGGCACAAAGAGAGGCGCTGCACCGACGCATACCGCCACCAGCGAATTCAGAGGCTCGCTGACCTCAGCAGTAACAATATAATCACCGTATGCAGTATTGGCAAGTGCCGCACCGAAGTGACGGATCAGCGCCTCATAAGCCGCATCCAGGCTGTGGCAGAGAAGACCGTGCTTTGCGTCCACATAATCGGCAAGAGCCGCAGCTCCTGTGACCGAGTGGGAGCTGATGGTACCCCAGCCGCCGCAAGCCATTACATCAAGCTCTTTTTGTTCGAGAATGGTTGTATCTTTCATTATTATGATCCTCCTTCTTACAGTTTGCGCAGATCGTCGGCGTGTTCCCATACCTTGATCATCGCATCGGCGATATCGTCCATATCAGCTCTTGTGCCAAGCAGGCATGCCTGATAGAGCCAGCTTCCCTCTTTGAAGCCTGCGATTTCGCTGTTTTTCAAAGGTGTTGTATCGATCTTCGCACCGATCAGACGCTCAGTATAAGCCGAGGTAGCACAGGGGAAGTGGTAGAGAGGTGCATATCCACCGGCAAGCGGGACACCCTCAGCATTCAGCGCTGTGAGGAACTGATCACGGTTGATGCCGCGCTCAGCAAGCTTTTCGGAATTGAAGCGAATGATGAACAGGTGATATGCATGACGGGTGATGCGCTCGTCATATTCTGCTGCATCGGCAAAGTCCAGCTCATGGAGTCTGCCAGCAAGATAAGCCGCATTCTTCTCGCGCAGATAAAGTTCGCTCTCCAGCTTGTTGTACTGGGAAAGGAGCACCGACGCCTGGAATTCACTGATGGTGTGATCCTGTGCGATGCTGACATAGGAACCGTTTCTGATGCCTCCCTTCAGCATGAGGTTGATTGCGTCAGCAAGTGCATCGTCATTGGTGGTGATAATACCGCCCTCGCCGCAGGTCAGATTCTTGGAGTTCTGGCAGGAGATGGAGGCTGCGTCGCCCCATGCGCAGATGCTCTTGTTGTTCCAGACAGCACCGACGCCCTGAGCAGCGTCAACGATCAGCTTGACATTGTGACGCTTTGCGATTTCGCTGAGTTCATCCAGCTTGGGAGGACAGCCTGCAACCGCAACCGCAACGATTGCCTTGGTCTTGGATGTAATCTTTTCCTCCACATATTCATGGGAGAGGTTGTATGTACCTGCATCAATATCCGCGAAAACAGGAGTTGCACCAGCAAAAATAATCGAGGACAGGGTTGCGACAAAGGTGTAGGGAGGCAGAATAACCTCATCACCGTAACCGATACCCATGCCGCGCAGGATGAGTTCGAGGGATACGGTACCGTTTGCCACAGCAAAGCAGTGCTTTACACCGCAATCTGCGGCAAATTTCGACTCAAATGCAGATTTCTTCTCGCCACAGCTCCATTTTCCGGAGCGTACAGTGTCGATGAGGAGGCTTCTGTCATACTCATTTGTGACAGGCCATCCGGGGAATGAATTCTTTTTCAGCGGTTCTCCGCCATGAATTGCAAGCATATTGATTCTCCTTTATATATTGATTTTGTTAGATTGCTTTTACAAGAGGCTTGTATTTTTCGATGTAATCTGCGTTCGCCTCATCGCCGCCCTTGGTATTGGCGGAATGGAAAACCTCGGGAGGCGTTCCGCGCTCACAGCAGATTTCAATGGCACGGCTGACGACGGCTTCCATGATCATCGCACCGATGACGGTTGATGTTGCACCTGTCATCATACCACCGATTTCCAGCGCGGCGTCACCGTAGCATCCCATGTTGTCGATGACAATATCACAGACATCCTTCAGCTTCAGACCCTCGGGATGACGGGAGGTCATCTTCTCGGAGTGAGTGATATTGGTAATGCAGACGGTTGAAAGACCGCGTGCCTTTGCTTCCTGCGCCATGTCGATGGCAACTGTATTGCATCCCGAATTCGAGAAGAGGAATAACACACCGCCATATTTCAGCGCGTCGATATCGTCAAGCAGCAGCTTGGCAAGCCCGGGAGCACGCTCAAACATGCTGCTTCTTGCGGCATTGCGGTGGAGCATCAGCGCATCCTCTAAAATCGGACAGACTCTTGCAAGACCGCCGGCGCGGTAGAAAATCTCTTCGGCAAGAATATGCGAATGTCCCGTGCCGAAGGTAAAGAGGAAGCCCTCCGAGCAAAGCGCATCGGCTGAAAGTGCTGCGGCACGCTCCATCATATCGCCTTGATTGTCACGAATGGCAGCTACAAGCCGCTCGATTTCGGTTATGTATCGGTTGATTGCATTCATTTCATTCAGTTCCTTTCGTCGTTATACATCAGCTCCGCATAGAGGGCGGCTGCCATCTCTGCAGATACAGGAGGCTCGGAAATGCTCACATCTCCGTACTTCGATCTGAGAATCGACTCAAATTCGCTTCGCACGATGGTATTACCGCAGATCACGCTGCCATAAACGCCTACCTTTCTGCTTCCGTTCCAATCCATCAGCGTCGAGGTATAGGAAGCAAGATATCGTGCCGCATTGAGCAGGATTTCCTTCGCTCTTCGGTCGCCCTTCTCCGCACAGTCGGCGGCAGTCTTGGCAAAGGAGGCGATGTCAGCTTCTTCCTCTCCATAGAAGATATCGATCAGTCTGCGGGGGCTATCCACACCGAAGTGTCGGAGTACCGCCTCGGTGAGCATCGTTTCCGGTTCTATGCCATCAGATGCATGAAGGGCAGCCTTAATCGCTTCAATGGCAATATAGTAGCCGCTTCCCTCATCTCCGGTGAGTCTGCCCCAGCCGCCTACAACCTTGATATTGCGGTCGGCATCTTCGGCAATTCCCATCGCTCCTGTACCCGAGAGCATCAGCACCGCCGGTTCTGCACCTCCGGTGAGTCCGAACAGCGTGATATAAGCATCACTTCTTATATAAACGGGAGCATCGATCTCCCCCTTCACAGCGGCGGCAAAGCGTGCAGTCGGCGAATCCTCAACGGCAGGCATACCGTCATCAAGCGAGGGATCACCGATTCCAATCGCCGCAATCTGCTCTGCGGGAATCTTCAGCGCACGAATACCGGAAATCAGATTCTCGGAGGCAGCATCTGCACCGATAAAATTGTAATTCATAGGGCCGCTTTTTGCTTTTGCAATCAGACTGCCCGATTCGTATGCGGCAAGCGCGGTTTTGGTTCCGCCGCCGTCCACACCGATGAAGATCATTGATCCTCCTCCTTTCATGCTTCTGATTTAATTATAACCGAAAAAATCCGATTCGTCCACGAAATTTTTGACACGAATAAGGACAATATTGACTTTTATGTTTCTTCCCCATTGGGACAATATTGACTTTTATTTGCATATATTTCACAGCTATTGACAGGGAGCCATTCAAATATTATAATAAAACTGACAATATGGAGAAAAGGAGGTGCTTCCATGTCCGCACAATCGTCCCTAATAAAAGTAACAGGTGAGCTCTATACCCCACGCGAGACATGGTACGAAACCATCCCCTTCAATGACGAATCTTTCCCCATCCGTGTGCTCCTCGATATGGAGTCCCGCTTTCCCACTAAAATTGATACTCCGATATCTGAAAATTACAGCATCACATGGCATGAACAGTTGGAAGTCCTCTATATATTGGAAGGAAGTCTCATCTGCGAGTGTGATTTCAGACATTATGTCTGCGGTGCCGGAGATATCGTCATCATCAATACCTGCGAAGCGCATGCATTCGGTTTTTTCGAAACCCCGGCGCGTTACCACTGTATTATGATTGATCCACGTCTCTGCGGAGGACGTGATGATATCAGTGTACATAAATTCCTCGAGCCGATCACAAGCCGCCGGGTTCGCTTCAATAATGTCATCCACGGAAACGAAAAGGCCCGCGCCATCCTCGAAGAGTTGATTGCAGACTACAACGCCGCCAATACCGGCTATGAGCTGTCGGTCAAGGGCAATCTCCTGCGTCTGCTGGCGCTTCTCTTCAAAAGTGAGATCGCAGTGGAGGAGGAGCCGAAGAAAAACGGCGGGCATGATCCCATCTCCCCTGCACTCCGCTACATCGCTGATCACTTCGTGCAGGATATTACCCTGGCTGAGCTTGCCTCCGAGTGCTGCATGAACCGCTCCTACTTCTGCCGCCAGTTCCATGAGATCACCGGCAGAACAGCTATTGCCTATGTAAACGAATACCGCCTCGCCAAAGCAAAAGCCCTGCTGCTCACCACATCCCGCTCCATCTCCGAAATTGCAGCCGCCACAGGTTTTGCCGACAGCAGTTATTTCACAAGAAAATTCAAAGAACTTTACGGAATTTCCCCCAGCGCCATGCGCAGAGAATCATAAACAGAATTTCAATCCAACACGGAGGAATTATTATGAGCATTATTAAATGCGGCTTTGCCGACGAAATCATCACACCCGAGCTGAACGCCACCTTCCTTGACGGTTACGGACATCGCGTTACCCCGGCTACCGGAATCCGCGACGATCTCCATGCAAAGGTTATGGCTGTTGACGCTGACGGCGAAATCAACCTCATTTTCGCCATCGACCTGTTGGGACTGAGCCCGCGTCTCTATGACCTGGTTACCGCGCAGATCTCCGGTCTCACCGGCATCACAAAGGACAGAATCTCTCTTGTCTTCATTCACACCCATGCCGCACCTCAGGTTGGTACCCTCGATGAAATGCCCATCAACTTTGACTATATCGCCCTTGTGGGTGAAAAATGCGGCAGAGCTGCTCTCCGTGCCATGGAGCGCGCCTGCCCCGGTTCCTTTGAGTTCGCGATTCTGCCCGAGGAGCTGAAGCATTCCTTCAACCGCCGCGGCAGACCCTTCATCGACCGCAGAATCAAGGCTGCTGCCTTCCGCGATGAGAGCGGCAAGCTCCGCGGTGTCATTACCAATGCCGCCTGCCATGCGGTCATCAACACCGAATTCACCGTCTCCGCAGACTGGCTGTCCGAGATCAATGCCATCTCGTCGGATGAGCTTCCCTATCTCTTCTTCCAGGGACGCGGTGCCGACATCAACCCCTACCGCGAGGAGGAGCTGACCATCGATCAGTTCATCGAGGTGCTCGGCAAGGAGCTGTCCGAGCCTGCCAAGCGTTTTGCCGAGGCGACCACCGGCGGCAATCTGTTGGAGGGCGCTCTCAATTCCCGCTATGAGATGGTGCGTATCCCCATGATGGCAATGACAGACATCGACGATCTGAAAGCGCAGGTCAAGCATTGGGAAGATGCACACTTCAGTCTGCCTGTCGGTGACTGGAACAAGCATTATTACCTGCGTGAGCTTCAGTGGACACGTCATATGCTCGCACTTGCTGAGAAGGGCGAGACCAACGATATCACCGTTCCTCTTCAGCTTGTGACAGTGGGACGCGGATTCGCCTTCGCATTTGTGCCCTTTGAGCTGCTCACGCTTCCCGGTGACCGCATTGAGGCCGCCCTTGCCGAAGTCGGTTTCGATCCCGCATCGATTTTCGTCTGCGGCTACGCAAACTCTGTGAACGGCTACCTCGCACCGCCCGAAGAATTCGAAGTTGGTGGCTATGAGGTCGGCGGTGCCGCTCACTGGTACAACATCTCCCAGACCAGCACCGAAAGTGAACCTGCAGTTGTCGCATGGTTCAAGGAAATGGCGAAGACCGTGTAAAATAATCTAATAACCCCTTTGGACTGCTGCATTTGTATGTGGCAGTCCTTCATTTTTATTCATGCATTAAATAAACCTGCTCCAACGGCCTCCCCTTCTCCTGTTATAATAATAAATGGCCCCGTGTACCGCAAACCAGCTGTACACAGCGGGTTCTCAATTTTACGCTACAATAGGAGGGCGAAATGGACTGACGACTTTCTCCTTGGACGACCGCGTCCGCAAACAAGACTATCATCCACCCTTCTATTGCAGCGTTCGATTAAAGCAGGTTGAGCCAGCACCTATGTTGCAGCAGCGCTCGTATCATCCAACAGACTGACCGGCAATATTCAGGAGTGGAAGTCCATTTTAAAATTGAAGCACAGGAGTTAAAAATGAATGCAGTAGGAATTGATGTATCAAAAGGAAAAAGCACCGTAACCGTCATGCAGCCATTCGGCGTAGTCATTGCGCCGCCGTACGAAGTCGGACACAGCGAACGGGAGCTGCACGATCTGGCGGCCTACATCAAAAGTCTCCCCGGCGAAACCAAGGTGCTCATGGAATATACCGGGCATTATTACGAACCGGTTGCCCGTTATCTCCATGAATCGGGAATCTTCGTTTCGGTTGTCAACGCGATTCTCTCCCATGACTACAGCGGCAATACGGTTCGCAAAACCAAAACCGATAAGAAGGATTCGGTTAAGCTTGCCAATATGGCAATCGACCGCTGGCTCGATCTGAAGGAATACATCCCCGAAAATGAGATCCGTCAAACGCTGAAGATCTGCAACCGGCAGTACAATCAGTACAACAAAATGAAAACCATGCTGAAAAACAATCTGATTGCTCTGCTCGACCAATCCTTCCCCGACGTGAACAAGCTCTTCACCTCACCGGCAAGAAAGAGCGACGGACATGAAAAATGGGTGGATTTCGCTCTGAAATTCTGGCACTGCGAATGCGTTTCCAAGCTGTCTCTGCGGCAATTTACCGATCGCTATGAGCTGTGGTGCAGAAAAAATAATTATCACTACACTGAAACCAAGGCTGAGAGCATCTATCGTGCTGCCTGCGGAAAGGTGGGTCTGCTGCCTATGTGTGACTCCACCAAGGTCATCATCACCCAGGCGCTCATCCAGCTCCAAACGGTTGAAGAGTCACTGGCTGCGCTCAAAAGCGAAATGCTGCAGCTCTCCTCCTCGCTGCCCGAATATGCTACCGTCATGTCTTTCTACGGAGTCGGTGAGATTCTCGGCCCCCAGCTGATTGCTGAAATCGGAGATATCCACCGCTTCGAAAATAAAAAATGTCTTGTCGCCTTCGCCGGTATCGATGCTCCGCCCTATCAATCGGGTACCTTCAACCCCCAATCCCGCAGCATCTCCAAGCGCGGCTCGCCTTCTCTGCGAAAGACGCTCTTTCAGATCATGTCTGTCATCCTCCAGAACAGTCCCGAGCATGAGCCTGTCTATACATATCTCGATAAAAAGCGCGCTGAAGGCAAGCCCTATAAGGTCTACATGATCGCCGCCGCCAATAAATTTCTGCGCATCTATTATGCACGCGTAAAAGAAAATCTTGTCAACACCTGAAGCCGTCTGCGGCTTTACAAAAAATTCGGAATCACATTCTGAATTTTTTGTATGTTGACAACCCACCTCCGATATAATATTCCTGCGGCGAAGCGTCGCGCGCTTTGCCCTGCCTGCCGGATCGGCGCAAAAAATCATCCTTGCGGCGGTCTTTTTGTCATGCTTGTTTTTCTCCGGAAAAAATTTTCGACTTTTTTTCGATTTTCCCCTTGACTTTTATTAGCAGGTCTTGTTTCAAAGTAAAGAAAAAAACAATATCCATGGGCTGATACATTACAAATGCGTCCGCCCTTTTAAAACAAGGAGAAACCCAACATGAGAAATTTCAAAAGATTTCTTGCATTAATGCTGACAGTATTAATGGTTGCCGGTTGCTTCGCAATTCCCACATCTGCAGCTGCATCTGACAAGTTCGACGAGGTAGACCAGTATGTGGATGCGATCGACACTCTCGCTGCTATCGGTGTAGTTACCGGTAAGAGCGAGACAACCTTCGGTACTGATGAAGCAGTACAGAGATACCAGGCAGCTCTTCTGTTTGCTCGTGCTCTTACCGGTAAG
>JAFQEJ010000048.1 GCA_017399105.1 Clostridia bacterium | reverse complement strand
TGGCGTTAACCATATAGATATAGCTGAATGCGGCGGGATTCTGGAGCAGGCTGAGATCGGTGGCGTTGATGACATCTCCCTCAAGCTCCGCATCGACGATGAGCAGTCCGTAACGTGTATCGACGCCCTCCAAACAGAGCGCGCGGTCGGCATCTTTGACGGTCAGATTGTACCAGCTTCCCGAAAGCCCTGCGCGGGTCATGGGGCGGTTATAGATGGCGGTTGCATAACCGTCGAGGATGATATTTTCATAAGTATCGCGGTCAACATCGCCCAGATGGATTCCCACAGAACCGTTTGACTTCATGAGTGCGCGGATGGCATCCTCAGAGGGACCTTCCCCGAAGGCTTCGCTGCCCTGTGCCCAGTATATGGGAGAAAAGTGAATGTTGGTTGTGATCGAGATATCGGCGCGCTGATCCGAATGGAGGGCATTATAGAGAGCGGTACCCTTGACGTTGTCGATGGTGACCATGCCGTTGGGATGCTCTCCGTTGTAAATGGCAGTCCAGGCGTTGATAAAATTGCAGTCTCTTACGGTGGTGACGCTCTGGTTCAGCAGGTTGACAGTGGGGGCATATTCGATGGGCGATTCCACCGACTGATTCTCGTAGTAGAAGGTGATGCCTTCAATGGCGCCGCTGTGTTCGATCGAGATGGGGGACACCGCCTTAAAGCTGCTCTTTTTCGCAAGAAGCAGGACGGTACCTGCGGTGATATCCTCGGTATCGGGATCGGCATAATCGCCGCGGAGGGTGACATAGGAGGGGATGGTCAGCGCCTTTGAGATGCGGTAGATGCCGCGGGGAAGATAGACGGTACCGCCTCCGGCAGCCGCTGTGCGGTTGATGGCATCCTCGATGATGGCGGTCATGTCGTAGGCGCCGGTGCTGTCCGCGTAGTAGGGAGCTTCCCCCAGATGAGCCGTCGCTACAAATACATCGGAGGGATCCTTTGCGTCATTCACGAGGAAGAGGGCATCGGGATCATATGCGCAGAGCAGAGACTCGGGCAGGGTGAGGGTATCGGCAGTTGAAAGCCGGGCAAATTCCGTCATATAGCGGCGGACTGCAGCCATGGTGCAGGTTTCGTCAGAGCCGGTGAGGATTACCTTCGTGCCCTCGATGCCGATGTAATACCAGTGCTCCATGCCTGCCTCGGCAGCCTTTGCGGTGGGGAGCTGTGACTCGGTACGGTTGGTGCTGCCGATGAGAATTTCGGGCGCTGCGGGATCATAGCTGCCATCCTTGCTCCAGTCGGTGGTGAGGTTCACTTCGCCGAAAAAGGCAGCGAGGGTATTCTTGAGCTGTACTGACAGATCGGTGATCAGCTGCCCGGCGGTGTCGGAGCGTACGATGGTATAGGGTGTTGCAGCTTTGAGATCGGTCATGGTAATCTCAGCCTCCTCTTTGTCGATGTCGTTGTTTTGTGTGCTGTCCTCTTTGCAGCCCGTGAGAATCAGGCAGAGCAGCAGAAGGGGAATGAGAACTCTTTTCAGCATGGATGCCTCTCCTTTGTAAATAGTTTACTATATCATACCATAACTTACGGTCATTTGCAAGGGAAATCGTCATTTCATCTTGCTTTATTCGGCGGTGTCGTGTATAATAAGAGGGTGAATCAAGAACATCAGAAAGGCAGAAAGCATGAATCTCAAAAGCAAAAAGCTCTTCCTACTCGATATGGACGGCACCATTTATCTGGATAACGATCTTTTTGAGGGGACAATCGACTTCCTCGATTATGTAAAGTCAATCGGGGGACGATACATGTTCATGACCAACAACTCCTCCAAATCCACCGAGCGCTATATCGAAAAGCTGGCTTCGCTGGGGATTGACGCCGCAGAGGAGGATTTCTTTACCTCAGCCATGGCAACCTCACGCTATCTGGCATCGAAGAATTATCACAAGATCTATGTGCTGGGAACAAAATCGCTCAAGGCGGAGCTCTCCTGCTATCCGATTACAGACAGACTGGAGGATGATATCGACTGCCTTGTGATGGGCTTTGACACCGAGCTGAGCTTCGGAAAGCTGGAGGATGCCTGTATTCTGCTGGGACGGGGCGTGGATTATATCGCCACCAATCCCGATCTGGTATGTCCCACCTGGTACGGCTCAGTCCCCGACTGCGGCAGCATCGCGCACATTCTGCGGACAGCTACAGGCCGCTACCCCGAATTCATCGGCAAGCCCAAGCCCGAGATGCCCCTGCTCGCCATGGAAAAGGCAGGCTTCGGCAAAGGGGAGACGGTGGTGATCGGCGATCGGATTTATACTGATGTGGCATGCGGCATCCATGCGGGAATCGATGCGATTCTTGTGCTCAGCGGTGAGACCAGGCTCGAGGATGTGGAGAAAAACGAGGTCAAGCCTACGGCGATATATCGGGATATCAAGGCGATTCTCGATGAGATGAAAGCGTGAAATAAGGCAGGCGTTAGCCTGCCTTTGATTATTCCTCGATCAGCTTATAATTACCGGAGCGGAGGATTTTGACCAGTGTTTCGTTGTCGCAGATCTTTTCCTCCACCTCAATGCCCGAGTTTGGACGGTCGACGGGGAAGGGGACATCTGCGGTTGTGGGGACGTGATAATCGCTGCCGCCGACGCCGATGAGATTATATTTTGCCGCCCATGCTTTGGCGATGTCATTGCTGGAGTTGTGTCTGGGACAGCCGTTGCGTACCTCGATGCCGTCGAGATCGGCGGGATTGGTCACCGTCATGCCCGGGCGGAAGGGATGCGCCTGACAGAAAAGCAGATTGTGCTCGGATGCCAGCTTATGGAAGGAGTGGGCGTTCATGTCCAGCAGGTTTTCGGCAAACTCACGAAGGAATTCCTCGGTGAGACCGTAGACCAGATAATCGTTGAAGTTGCAGTGCATGCGAAGCTCCATACCGAGGAGGACGGTGAGATTTCTGCGGGCGCCTGCCTCACGAAGCTCCTCAAAGCCGCGGATGAAGTGCTCTGCCCACTTGATGCGGGGGCGATCCTCCATATGGCGGAAGGAATCGATGGAGAAGTGGTTGGTTGAGACAAATCCGGCGTAGCCTGCCTCGGCATAATCGCGCGCAGCTTCCTCAGAGGTGGCGGGGGCACAGCGGGAGACTGTTCCGGTATGAACATGAAGATCGTATTTGTATGGCATGATATGCTCCTTGAATATAAAGTGTACTGTTATTCTATCACAGATTTTCGTGATATGCAATAAAAAGCGGAGAATTATTTTTACAGTTCTGTCATTGACTGTCTTTCTTCATTATGATATAATAATATAATGCTAATACTATGTTTACAGGAGAGACTATGATTTTTCCCGATTTGATATACACAGGTGAGATGCCTGCCGTCACCCTGGATCCCATCGTTTTTGAGGATATGAAGCTGAACAGCATGATCCGTGAGGATATCACCGAGGTCATGGGCAGGCTCTGCGGCGGGGAGGATATCGCTGCCCGTCAGGCGGTATTTGCCGCTCTCGATGAGGGGGATGTGATCGATTATTTTGAGGGGCTTGCGAGGATTGCCGCGAAGATGGCTGATCTGGATGAGGCTTACCGTGAGGCGCGCTGTGATGAGGAGCGGCAGTATATCTTCCTTCATCTGATCCGCTCGGTCTGCGATTTTGTTCATGCGGCAGCCGGGGGAAAGGACGAAAGCGACAGCCTGTTTGCCAGACGGTTTATCGGTGCTTTCAGGGAATATGCCGCGGACAAGCTATTCTGCGAGCTTGACAGACGCTCGGCTTCTGTGCTTGAGGACATGACCGATGTGACCAAAAACAGCTTCATCATCGAGGGCGAGCATCTGAAGGTGGTGCGTACCTGTGAGGATACCCTTTCCGAGAGAATCAGACGCTGTGCGGCAGATCTTGGCATTGCTCAGCTTCCCGAAAAGAAGCCTGTGGAGCGCAGACTGACGGTTGACACGGTGAAGGCGATCGCGGGACTCTATCCTGCTCAGGCGGGAGCTCTCTCCGAGCTGTACGAGAGCTATCACAAGGTCTATGATGCCGATATCTGCAAGTATCGGGTACAGCTTGACTTCTATCTGCAGATCAAGGCGCTGATGAAAAAGATTGCCTCCTACGGCATCCCGGTGCGCTATCCGAGACTGACCGAAGAGAAGAAAATTGAGATCAGAAGTGCCTATGATGTAACCCTGCTTACCAAGCAGAACGGCGGCATTATTCCCAATGATATATCCTTCAGCAAAGAGGAGCCCTTCTTCTATCTGACGGGTGCCAACGGCGGCGGTAAGACGACCTATCTGCGAACGGTGGGAAATGCGGTTCTGCTGGCACTCTGCGGCTGTCCTGTCCCCTGTGAGGATGCAGAGCTCTATCCCATGAAGCGGCTTTATACGCACTTCCCGAGAGACGAGCGCTTTGACAACACCGGCCGCTTTGTGGATGAGGAGATGCGTATTGCAAAGATAACAGCCGATGCGGACGATGAGAGTCTGGTGCTGCTTAATGAAACCTACTCCACCACCAACGAGGAGACGGCGACACGTCTTACCGCAGAGCTTGCCGACAAGCTTCACAGTGCCGGTGTTTTCGGTATTTATATCACCCATCAGCATGGGCTTGATTCGGGCAAAATCCCCTATCTCAATGTGGTTATCGATACCGACGACGGCAACCGCAGAACCTACAAGGTGGCACGCAGAAAGGAAAGCGCAGGCTCCTTCGCAAGAGATATTCTGGTCAAGTACCGTCTGACCGCCGAGCAGCTCAAGGCTCGGTTCGGTATTTGATCGTTCATACAGTATCCGCAAGAAAGGCACAGACTTAAACATGAAATTCAGTTTATTATATAAGATCGAAGAGGAGCAGAATCCCTGTGATGTGCTCTACAATTTATCGGTTGACCGTTCGGTGGGCGCGGTGTCGGGAGATGTGAAGCGCAACGATTACTTTCTCGGCATCCTGGGAAATCCTCTGACATGTGTGGAGAATATCCTTTACAGACAGCAGATTTATGCCGATCTTGCCGCCTATCCGCAGCTGCTCGATGACATGAAGCTGGTTTTCACCCGCTATGACAAGATCAAGCAGGACTGGCGCGAGTCAAGATCCAATGCGGTACCGGCGGGGGCTGGCGGCAATGCGGAGGCGATGCTGGAGTACACCTTTGCCTCTCTGCAGGTGACTGCCATGTTCCCCAAGACCATCATCTCCTTCTTTGAACTGATTGGCGACACCATCGGCAGGTATGAGGTGAAGTCGGAGGGGCTGATTGCTATTCGTGACTACTGTGCGGCGATGCTCGAGAATGACAGCCTTGCCGAGATTGACCGAATCTCATCACTCTTCCGCTATTATACCCCCGAGAAGTTTACCTTCGGGGTTGTCACCGAGATCGATGACGCGCTGAGACTGGCTTCGCTGGAGCTGGCTACCGTCACCGAGCGCACCGAGAAAAAGGCAAATGCCATCGGCGATATTCTCCACAAGGTGCTCGGCAAAAAGAAAAATGATGGCGACGGAAGCGTGGAGGCAGGTGAGGATGCCCGTGACGATGCTTTCTACACCTTAAACGAAGCGCTGGCGCAGCTTGACAATCTGCTGGTGCATGTGACCTATGATATTTACGAAACCTTCTTCGGTATCTCCCGCGAGATCAATTTCTATGATACGGCGCTGGAGCTGATGGGGTATCTTGAGGGGATCGGACTTCCCACCGTGATGCCTCAGGTGATGCCCATGGAGGCGGATTATTTCTCGGCGAAGGGGCTTTACGATATGCTCATTGCCACCGACGGCAGGGAAGCCTCCGAGGTGATCCCCAACGACTTTACGCTGGACGACAAATGGGAAGGGCTTTTGGTGCGCGGCAAGAACAACTCGGGCAAGACGGTATTTCTTCGCTCGGTGGGAACGGCACAGTTATTTGCTCAGGCAGGTCTGCCGGTATGCGCCAAATCGGCGATGATCAGCGTAAGGGTGCGGATATTCGCTCATTTCTCCTCGGCTGAGGAGGAATTTACGCTGGGCGACACGGCAGGCAGATTCGAGGGCGAGGTCAAGGAGATTGCGCGGATTATCGACAATCTGAAGCCCTATTCGCTGATTCTGTTCAATGAGACCTTCCAGACCACCGCCTATTCGGAGGGCGCTGTGGGTATGTATGAGATTCTCGGTGCGCTGCCCGGACTGCATACTAAGTACATTTTTGTCACGCATCTGACAAAGCTTTTCGATCTCTGCAGCGGCGGTAAGGTCAGACTGGCTCAGACAGACTCCGAGAGCAGAACCTTCAAGATTATTCCCATAAACGGATAAACAGGCAGGTGTGAGCGATGAAACCGATTCTGACTGCAGCTGAAATGCGCGACTGTGACAGAAGAGCCACAAATGAACGGCTTCTTGCGCCGATTGTACTGATGGAGCGAGCGGCATATGCAACTTTTGAGCTGATACGCGAGCGGTATGATCTCACCGGCACGGTGATTCTCTGCGGCGTTGGAAACAACGGCGGAGACGGCGCGGCTCTTGCAAGGATGATCGCCGATGCGGGATTTCGGGCAACGGTTGTGATTGTGGGCGACGAGATTCATGCAACCGAAGAGACGCGGACTCAGCTGACCTCGGCATCCCGCTCGGGTGTAAGAATCTACTCGGCTGAAGATCCGAAGGTTGATCTTGACCGACTGCTTAGTGATGCAACGCTTGCTGTTGATGCGATTTTCGGTATCGGCCTGACAAGAGCGGTTGAAGGTATATACAAACTTGCAATCGAAGCCTTGAACCGATGCGGCAAGCCGGTGGTTTCGCTGGATATTCCGTCGGGCGTTTTTGCCGACAGCGGTGCTGTTCCGGGATGTGCGGTGAAGGCTGAGCTGACTGCGACCTATGCCTATTACAAGCGAGGTTTGCTGCTTTATCCCGGCGCGGCGATGGCAGGCGAGGCGGTGCTCCTTGATGCGGGCATTCATACGCTTGAGGCGTGTCACACACACTTCCTTGAAAAAGCCGATCTTGCGATGATACCGAAGCGGGGGGCGAATACCCACAAGGGAAGCTACGGTCGGGTGCTCTGCATCTGCGGTGCCTGCGGAATGGCGGGAGCGGCTTATCTCTCTGCCCATGCTGCCTATGCGACAGGTGCGGGTCTTGTGGAGGTGATGACCGATGAAGCCAACCGCGGTGTGATTCAGTCGCTGGTTCCCGAAGCGATTTTTACCCCGATCCCAGAGGATGGAGATATCGGAAAGAGCCTTGCGCGCGCTTCATCTGTTGTGATCGGGCCGGGACTCGGTGTATCCGAGCGGACGGCGGCTCTGCTTGAAACGGTGCTGGTATGCTCCTCGGTTCCGATTGTGGCAGATGCAGATGCGCTGAACACGGCGGCGGCTTATGAAATTCCGCTGAGAGCGAGAGTGCCGATCATCATCACGCCTCACATGCTCGAAATGCAGAGAATCAGCGGTATTCCCGTAGCCGAGCTGAAGCGCGATCCTGTCGGTGCTGCCGCTGCCTTTGCCGATGAGCATGGGCTGATCTGTATTCTCAAGGATGCGCGCAGCGTGATTTCTGACGGAAGAGAAGTCTGTATCAATGTCAGCGGCAACAACGGTATGGCAACCGGCGGCTCGGGTGATGTACTCACCGGCGTGATTGCTTCTCTGATTGCCCAGGGAGCCTCTCCCTTTGACGGTGCGCGGGTGGGGACTTATCTCCACGGACTTGCAGGTGATGCGGCATGTGAGCGCAGGGGGGCTTATTCGATGACAGCGCGGGATATTGTGAGCGGCATCGGCGATGTATTAAAGGAAATTATTTAAGTTTATATATCATTTCATAACGAAAGGGACAAACAAATCATGAAACTCAAGCTTATTGCACTCTTTACCGGAGCGATGCTGCTCCTTTCTTCCTGCTCGGGAGGCGGTGACAAGTACGGCAAGTACAATCTGAAGGATTATATCGATCCGGGAGATTACGCCAATCTGACTCTTACCGAGGATGATATCGATAACGCCATGCAGTCAGAGATTAATGCGCTGCTTGAAGCGAATTCCACAAGCACGGTTGTCGCCGGACGCGGTGTCGAAGAGGGCGATATCGTCAACATTGATTACGAGGGCTACATGGACGGCGAACTCTTCCAGGGCGGAAGCGACACAGGTTACGATCTTGTCATCGGCTCGGGCGAATTCATCCCCGGCTTTGAAGAAGGGCTGATCGGTGCCAAGCAGGGCGAAACGGTTGAGGTCAATCTCAGCTTCCCGGATGAGTACAAGGTAAATCCCAACTTCGCGGGCAAGGCGGCGATGTTCAAGGTAAAGATCAACAGCATCTCGGTTGCGGTAGAGCCCGAGCTTAACGATGAATTCATCGCCTCCGTCTACCCCGAATATCCCACCGTTGCGACCTTTAAGGATGCGCTCCGCGAGAATGTGCGTCTCTCGCTCCTCTGGCAGCTTGCTACCGAAAAGGCTACTGTGCTCCAGTATCCGGAGGATGAAGTGACTGCGTATGCTGCCGACATGAATATGCAGTTTACCGCGATGGCTTCCTCCTACGGCATGACTCTTGAGGGACTGCTGACAGGCTATTATCAGATGTCGGTGGATGACTTCAATGCTCAGACTGTTCAGTACGCACAGGCACAGGTTGCATCCGAAATGTTGGTTTATGCCATCGCTGAGAAGGAGGATATCACCCTTGACGATAAGACCTATGAGGAGCTGGCAATGCAGATTGCAATCAGCAACGATCTGACTACGGTAAAAGAGGTTGAGGAAAACTACGGCGTTGACAATGTTCGCGTCTCGGCTCTGCGCAAGCTGGTTATGGATCGACTTGACGAGCTTTATTCGGCAAATCAGGTGGATCAGAAGGCAGAAACACTCGGTTGATGAAATGGAAAAAGGGGACTGTCTTTCGTGCGACAGTCCCATAAATATTGATTTTACCGGTCAAAAACCGCCATTTCAGGGCGTTTTACGCCCTGAAACCAATCAATATACGCCACAAAATCGAAAATTTTGTGGCTGGGCTGTTGTAAATTTTCATTTGCAACAGCCCCATAACTTTATATTCAGATTATTCGACGACGGTCAGCTCAAAGGCAAGCGCTCTTTCCTCAAGCATATTATAGAAGATGTTGGTTGCCAGCACAGCGCGGAATTCATCCAGGTGAGCGGCGATATATTCCTCCTCCATGGGAACACGCTTGATGATATGGTAGCCCTCGTAGTAGGAGGATACCTCAACGATGCCGCTGATTTCGTTTTCCATCAGCTCGAAGGCGGCATCCTCAAATTCTTTGATCATCTGGTCGTAGGTGAAATAGTAGCCGTCGGGATTGTCCACCATACCGGGATCCTCGCCGTACTGCTCCACAAGCGACATGAAGTCCTCACCGGCATCGGCACGGACAAGAATATCATTTGCGAGCTGCAGGTTGGCTTCCGGATCATCTCCCTCGTCGTTGGTGATCAGTACATGGAGAACACGGACATAATTGGCTTCAAGATCTGCACGCACATCCTCCTCGGTGGGAGCAATGGCGCCCGATTCGGAGAGGTGAGTATAAAGCTTGCTCTCGAGGATGGAGGCTTTCAGAATCTCGCGGTAACAGCGTTCGGTGAGCGCATAGGTTTCAAAGGCAACGGCAAGCTCCTCAGCACCGCCGTAGTAGGTCTGCATCTCGGCAAAGGTGGCTTCTATGTCAGCTTCATCGGCTTCGTCAAGGGTGACACCATTCTCCTCTGCAAGAGCAAAGATTGCGTAGTTGGAACGGAGGGCACCGGTCACATATTGATTCAGCAGCTCTTCGGCACCGGGATTGTTTTCCCAGTAGGTATCATCACCACCGTCAAATTCGTATTTGTAGTTGATGTAGTAATAATTGAATTCATCCTCGTAAACGGTGTAGTCGCCGATTTTGAGAAGGGGCGCATATTCGACAGGAGCTTCGCTCTCGGCTGCTGTGGCTGCCGCTGCGGTATCGGTTATCTGCGTATCGGCTGCCGTGGTGTCGGTATCCGCTGTGTCGTTTCGGTCTCCGCAGGATGTGAGCAGGATGCCGAGGCAGAGAAGGAGAGAAGCGAGCTTTTTTGAAGTATGTTTCATATGGAATCCTTTCGTGATCAAAAGATAGGATTATTGTATCATTCTTCACCTTGTGATTCAAGGTACATATCATGAACAAAGGACAGAAAATTTAAAAAATACTATTGTATGAAGCGATAAGACGTGATATAATGAATATTGAATGAAATTATAAATCGGAGCAGAGCATGAAAACAAAAATCATCACAGTCAAGCGGAAATCACCCAAGCCCTATTATGGGGTAGCTATTCTCTGGGCAGCGGCGGCGATTCTTTTTCCGCTCTATAAGATATGGCATTTCATCCTTCTCGCCCTGGCATCGGTGCTTCTTTTTACAATCATGAAGAAGATTTGCCGGGATATCGAGGAACAGATTGAGGTGGAGGATAAGCCAAAGGCGGCAGCATCGGGCGATAAAACGGTGGATATGCTGATTACCGAAGGCAGAGCACGTGTGGAGAAGATCAAGAGTGCGGCTGAACGAACAAGAGCCGCTCACCCGAATTTCGCCTTCCGTGTCGATTCGATTGCGGTGACGGCGGAGAAGATATTCGACTATCTCGAGAAGAGTCCCACTGATCTCCCTCGTGTACGCAAATTCTTTACCTACTACCTTCCCGGCCTTGAAAAGTTTGTCACGACCTACACCGATATGGCAGACGCGGGAATTGCCGGTGACAATGTGAATGCGACCATGAAGAGCATCGAGGAGGCTATCGCAACCATGGATACTTCTTTTGTGCATCTGCTGGACAGCCTTTTTGACAACGAGGCACTGGACATTGAGACGGATATCACCGTTCTTGAGTCGATGATGGCTAAGGAAGGCATTCACGAGCAGGATTTCAAAAAGTAAACAGAATATAATAACGATAAATCGGAGGACACAATCATGTCAGAAGAAATCAAACTTACCTTTGACGCACCTACTCCCGAGCTTACACTGACCCCAAATGCTGAGGTCGTGGAGGTTCCCGCACAGCAGCCTGTAGAGGATGCCGCCTTCAGCGAAGTAAATCTCACCGAGGCAGAGCGCAGGATGGTGGATGAGTTTTCGGCGCAGATCGATATCAAGGACACCAATCTGGTGCTTCAGTACGGCGCAGCAGCTCAGCAGAAGATCGCTAACTTCTCGGACAGTGCGCTTGAAAATGTACGAAACAAGGATATGGGCGAGGTCGGCGGCATGATCGGCGAGCTTGTGGCACAGCTGGATGACTTCAATGCGCTGGAGGAGCCCAAGGGCATTTTCGCGATCTTCAAGAAAGCAGGCGACAAGCTTGAAACGCTGAGGACCAAGTATGAGAAAACCGAGGTCAGCGTCAACCGCATTGTGGAAGCACTCGAGGGACATCAGGTACAGCTTCTCAAGGATATTGCGGTTCTTGACAAGCTCTATGACATGAATCTGACCTATTTCAAGGAGCTGTCCATGTACATTATTGCCGGCAAGAAGAAGCTGGAGGAGGAGCGCGCCACCACACTGCCCGACATGCTCGAAAAGGCAAAGCAGAGCGGTCTTCCCGAGGATTCTCAGGCGGCAAATGATTTCGCCGCTATGTGCGATCGCTTTGAGAAGAAGATTCACGATCTGGAGCTGACCCGCATGGTTTCGATTCAAATGGCTCCCCAGATCAGACTGGTTCAGAATAACGATTCGCTGATGGTTGAGAAGATTCAGTCCACTATCGTCAACACCATCCCGCTGTGGAAGAGCCAGATGGTTATCGCGCTCGGTCTCGCTCATTCCAGCCAGGCAATGAAGGCTCAGCGTGCTGTTACCGATATGACAAACGAGCTGCTCAAGCGCAACGCGGAGGCGCTCAAGATGGGCACCATCGAGGTTGCCAAGGAATCGGAGCGCGGTATTGTCGATATCGAGACCCTCAAGCAGACCAACGAAACCCTCATCTCCACCCTCGATGAGGTGGTCAAGATCCAGGAAGAGGGCAGAACCAAGCGCCGTGAGGCTGAGGCAGAGCTTGGCAGAATTGAAGAGCAGCTCAAGCAGAAGCTCCTTACCATGAGTACGCCCCAGAACTGAGGATAACAGAGAAAACAGATGAAATTATATCAACGCATTCCCTTTGCCGCCGCTGTGATGGTTATCGCAATCGCGCTTTCCTCGGTTGGCGGTATGATGAAGACAGTCATCACCGAGCGGCATAAGGTGGAGGATGCCTTTGTCCTCGGCTGCAGCGGTGACGGCAACTCCATTCAGAGCGATCTCGGTGAGATCATCAATTATACCCACAATTTCCGCGGCATTGCTGTCAAATACCTGGGCAGTGATCACAGTTTGATCAGCGATATGACTGAAAAAGCAGAGGAACTCTCGAATGCTGACAGCGTCAGTGAAAAGGCGGCTGCCCTCGATTCGCTCTATCTCACGGTATCGGAGGTCTGGCGCATGCTGCAGGATTCCTCAGAGCTGAGTGAGACAGACATCAAATCCTGCAAGATTGCCTTCTATGATATCGATGACCGCTGCAACAAGATTTCCCACGACGGTTACAATGCGCTGGCAAACGAATATAATAAGATGCTGGACGGCTTCCCGGTGACGCTGCTGAAGGTATTCGGTTTTGCAGAGCCGGCGGAACTTTTTGACTGATATGATGTACATATATGCAAAGCGCATGGCTGTGATGCTTCTGCTGCTTGCCATGCTCATCCTTCCCGTTTCGGCATCGATTCCACAGGCCTCCGAATCCTTCTTTGTCAATGATACGGCAGATGTGATAAACAGCGATACCGAGGAATATATCCTGAGTGCTGCTGAAAATCTCTACATTGAGACCGGTGCTCAGGTGGTAGTTGCAACCGTGAATTTTACCGATGGCATTGAGATCGAGAACTATGCCATGCAGATGTTCAATGAGTGGGGCATCGGATCTTCCGACAGAAACAACGGACTTCTGATTCTGCTTGTCATCGGCGAGGAAAATTATTGGGTCACGCCCGGCACGGGTCTTGAGGATCTGTTTTCGGGAGGCAAGCTGAAGCTGATTCTCGACGAATATCTGGAGCCGGACTTTGCTGCAGCCGATTATGACGCAGGTGTTAGAAAGACCTTTGACGCAGTATTGGAAGAATTAAATTTCTACTATGCGCGCGAGGATGCACCGAAAAGCGAAAATGATCCCGTCTATGCCGACGGCAATGGAGAGGGCGATTCGGATGTGAGTGTCGGCTCGGTGATCAGAACGATTATAACGATTGCTCTGATAGGGCTATTTATCTATCTCATCGTCAAAATTTTCAGCGGTGATGACAGCGATAATAATGGTTCTAACAACGGCGGAGGCAGCGGTGGAGGCGGAAAACGCATCACAATCAATCCGACTGCCGGAGGCAGCTTCGGAAGAGGCTTTATGGGCGGTCTTGGCGGTGGTATCGGCCGTGAAATCGGGCGCTCCATTGGTCGTGAGATCGGACGCGGCTTCAGAGGCGGTTCGAGAGGTCACGGCGGCGGTTTCGGTGGCTCAAGAGGTAGCTTCGGCGGAGGCTCGCGCGGCGGATTCGGCGGCTCAAGAGGTAGCTTTGGCGGCGGATCCCGAGGAGGCTTTGGTGGAGGCGGCGGTTCCAGCCGAGGCGGTGGTGCGGGCAGAAGATAGTCTGCGACCTGTCAATCACAAATCAAAAATCAACCCCCTTTGACAAATTTGAAACGAGTCAAGGGGGGTTATTCTTTTTCCTGATTCACCCGGCGAAGTGTTTTGCAGGATACGAAAGGACACTGCCGAATAGCTGCTCGAATATTATAGATTAATCTCCCAGGTGAGATGGGAAAGTTGGCTGCACCGATCTTCAATGCATGGGATAAATACTCCAATTCTGTCATCCGAGAAGTGCACAGATATGCTAACAGATTTTTGTGCATTGTCAAGGAGAAATAATCCCGCGGTATCCTTCATATATATGGTGTGACAATCATCGGAAGGAGCTGTAAAATGAAAGTAAACGAAAAGCACACCGAAGGGCTCACCTCAGAAGAGGTGATACGCTCACGGAAACGATACGGTGAAAACAAATTGAAGGAACAGAAGCGGCAGTCTTTTGTGGGAAAATTCTTCGCGAATTTTGCTGATCCGATCATTCGCATACTCCTTTGTGCGCTGGGGATTAATCTTCTGTTTATGTTCAAAAACATGAATATCATCGAAACGCTGGGGATTGTGAGTGCCATATTCCTTGCGACCTTTATCTCAACGGTATCGGAATACGGAAGTGAGCAGGCTTTTGAACGCATGAAGCAGGAGGCGGAGCAGACATATTGCCGTGTGAAGCGTGACGGTGAGGTTGTGAGTCTGCCGATCGGAGAGCTTGTGGTGGGCGATGTGATTCATCTGGGCGCCGGTGAAAAGATTCCCGCAGACTGCCGCATTGTCACGGGAGCGCTTAAGGTGGATCAGTCGGCACTGAACGGTGAATCGAGAGAGGTCAGCAAGCAGCCATCTTCAAAGAAAAATGAGCTTGCGCTTGATACGCCGGATGCCTTGCTGCGTGGCTGCGTAATCTGTTCGGGTACATGCAGTGCGGTGGTTGAGGTTGTAGGAGATGAGACTCTATATGGAAAACTGGCAGGAGAGGTGCAGGAGGAAACGCGCGAGAGTCCGCTGAAGCTTCGCCTGTCTCACCTGGCTGGAACGATCAGCAAGATCGGATATGCTGCGGCGATACTGGTGGCGGCGGCATATTTATTTGATGTATTTATTATAGAAAGCCAATTCAACATGGTGATCGCAGGAGAAAAGCTGACCAATCTTGCTTATCTCGGTGATCAGCTCATTCATGCGCTGACGCTGGGGATTACGGTGATTATTGTTGCGGTTCCCGAGGGGCTTCCCATGATGATTACGGTGGTGCTCTCCTCTAACATGAAGCGGATGATGAAGGATCATGTGCTGGTGCGAAAGCTTGTGGGTATTGAGACTGCGGGAAGCATGAATATCCTTTTCTGTGATAAAACCGGTACAATTACAAAGGGAAGTTTACGTACTGCGGTTTACATGCCGGCATACAGTATGGAAGAAGTGATTCCATCGGCATGCAGCAGATGCGGAAAAATCGGTGAGATCATTGAGCTGTCGGCAACGCTCAATAGCGAATGCGAGGCTGCAGGCGGCGGAAATGCTACCGATCGGGCGCTCTTTGCGGATTTTGGGGAATCGCTGCTCGGTAAATCCTATTCGGTCACGGAAAAGTTACCCTTTGACAGCAGATACAAATATTCGGCGGTGAAGCTAGAGGGCAGGGAATCTCTGGTGCTTGTGAAGGGTGCTCCCGAAATTTTGATTGGCAGTGCCTATACTTATATTGATGAAATGGGAAGACGTCAGGCGCTGACCTCGGTGAAACGTGCTGAGATGATGCGCAGAATCAAGGAGCATGCCGAAGGTGCGTCGAGAATCATTGCCATCGCTGTCTCGGATAAAATGCCTACCGGTGATAATTTGCCGCCGATGACATTGGCAGCCTTCGCTGTGCTGAAGGATGAGATTCGTCCGCAGGTACGCGGTGCACTGAAGGAGATGCAGCGTGCGGGAGTTCAGGTGGTGATGATTACAGGAGACAATCGCGACACAGCAGCGGCGGTTGCCATCGAAGCTGGGCTGATACATTCGGGAGCCCGCGCCCTGGTAATCACGGGAGAAGAGCTTGCGATGCTTGATGATCATGCGCTGAAGGAGTTGCTGCCTCGCATACGGGTGGTCGCCCGCGCACTTCCTTCCGACAAGACGAGATTGGTTCGCGCGGCACAGGAGTTGGGATTGGTTGCAGGCATGACCGGCGATGGTATCAACGATGCACCTGCACTCAAATGTGCCGATGTGGGATTTGCCATGGGAGCCGGTACAGAGGTTGCCAAAGAAGCCGGGGATATTGTCATCCTCGACAACAATTTCGCCTCGATCGTTCGTGCAGTGCTTTACGGAAGAACGATATTCAAGAGCATACGCAAGTTCATTGTGTTCCAGCTGACCATGAACATGTGCGCGGTGGGGATATCGCTTGTGGGACCCTTTGTCGGCATCGATACACCGGTTACAGTCATTCAGATGTTATGGATCAATATGATCATGGACACGCTCGGAGCACTGGCATTTGCCGGGGAAGCTCCTCACATCGGCTACATGAAGGAGAAGCCGAAGCGACGGGATGAGAGGCTTTTGACCGGAGAGATGACCCGTCAGATTATCCACGACGGAGTATTCACCATTGGTTTGAGTCTTTTTTATCTGCTTTCTCCATTAACCAGGGCATATTTTGAGTATGAACAGGATATCCTGCGCTTTATGACCGGTTTCTTTGCGCTGTTTATCTTTTCCTCGGTGCTCAACTGCTTTAATACACGCACCGAACGGCTGAATCTGCTTTCGGGATTGGGGAAAAACCGTCCGTTCTGTGTGATTATAATTTTTATCATGCTGGTTGAGCTGATTCTCATTTATTTCGGCGGCAGTATGTTCCGTACAGACGGATTAACCCTGAAGGAGCTTGGTATGGTGCTGATGCTGGCGGTCAGCGTGATTCCTGCTGATCTTATACGTAAAATCTTCCTGCGGCTGAACGGAAAACGAAGTTTTTATTAATCGTAGACAATCGGGCAAAAATGTGATATAATAGATTAAATCAACATTGAAAGGATCACATATATGCCCACATCAAAGGTATACTGGTGCGATATGCGCACACATAATTCGATCAGCCTTCCCGCCAAACTCAAGCGGCTTATTAAAGCGGCAGGTATCGAGACGATTGATTTCAAAGAAAAATTCACAGCAATCAAGCTTCATTTCGGTGAGCCGGGGAATCTCGCCTTCCTGCGCCCTAATTTCGCAAAGGTAATCGCCGATACGGTCAAGGAGCAGGGGGGCAAACCATTCCTCACCGACTGCAATACCCTCTATGTGGGAGGCAGACGCAACGGTCTTGATCATCTTGATGCGGCGGCAGAGAATGGCTTTTCACCTCTCTCCTGCGGCTGCAACATCGTTATCGCTGACGGAATCAAGGGGACCGACGATATCGCAGTTCCGGTGAAGGGCGGTGAATACATCACTGAGGCGAAGATAGGCCGCGCTATCATGGATGCTGACATCTTCATTTCGCTCTCTCACTTCAAGGGGCACGAAAACACCGGATTTGGCGGTGCAATCAAAAACATCGGCATGGGATGCGGCTCGAGAGCAGGCAAAATGGAACAGCACAATGGCGGTAAGCCTCAGGTTCAGCGTGAAAGCTGTATTTCCTGCGGCAGATGTGCCAGAATCTGCGCTCACGGTGCGGTCAGCTTCCCGGAGAAGAAGGCGCTGATCGATCATGATAAATGTGTCGGCTGCGGCAGATGCGTGGGAGTCTGCAATGATGATGCTATCCATTATGTTGTACCAACTGCGAATGACGATCTCTGCCGCAAGATGGCGGAATATACCAAGGCAGTGGTGGACGGACGTCCCTGCTTCCATGTGAATATCATTATGGATGTATCTCCCTGCTGTGACTGTCACGGTGAGAATGATATGCCGATTATTCCTAATGTGGGCATGTTCGCATCCTTTGACCCGGTGGCTCTTGACGTTGCCTGCGCTGATGCCTGTAACAGACAGCCATTGATCAGAGGTAGTGTACTGGACGAGGCGGAACATTCACACGGGGATCATTTCTGTGATGTATTTCCCGAGACCAATTGGAAGGTTATGACAGAACACGCTGAGAAGATAGGTGTGGGAAGCTGCAGCTATGAGCTGATCAGAGTGGAAAAATAAAAAGTTTGGGGCTGTTGCAAATGGAACATTTGAAACATCCCAGCCACAAAATCTTGGATTTTGGGGTGTATATTGATTGGTTTTGGGGCATAAAATGCCCGAAAATGACGGTCATTGACCGGCAAAATCAATATCCAAGGGGCTGACGCATGCAAATGCGACAGCCCCTATTTTCGTCAGTAGGATTTCTTAAAATAAATGACGGTGCAGGTTATGATATTCACTGCGATGAGAATAGTGAGGAGTGCTTTGATATTGGAGAGGGTATTGTAGGCGATCTGACGATCCGCTCTTGTGATTACCTTGATAGGGAGCAGATCCTCCGATTTGTAGTTGAACTCAATTTTTGAATAGAAGGTGTGATCATCCACATATTCAAGGATTACGCTTCCGTCCTCATTTGTAACGGTTGCAATCGGGAAATAATCGCCTGATTCCTCGTGGTAATAATACAGCTCCTCCCGTTGTCCCATATAGGAGGGAATATCATCCGGTTCATATGAGGGAAAAGGAACCGTTTCGGTTGCAACTGCAATTTGAGGTGAGACAAATGTATTGCTGATCGCTCCCAGCCGCATGAATTCCTGAAACTCCTCGTGATTATCGAATACATTCACCTTTACCGCGAAATTCATGAGAATCGGATCGACAAGCGAAATCATGATACAGAGGAGTAATGTGATCGATCCTGCAGTAATCAGCATTTTCTTCAGCAGGCGGTTGTTTTTCTTCAGCTTCTCCAGCTCAGCATCATCGGCGTATAAAAGATCTGATTTGATCAGTATTCCGCGGATGATAAAGGCATATAGCAGATAACCGAGAATCAGAGTGATGGCGGCGAAGAGCAGTCCGTAAACCATCCATCCGCCAAAACCGATACCCGTATAACCGTCTAAAGAAAAGACTGCCAGGGGAAGAAGAAAGCCAAAGAGTGCAAGATCCAGCATGAGAATTCCTACCGTGCTGCCGACAAAGCTTGAATTGGCAGCCCTGCATGCTATTATACGGTCTTCGCTCTCATCCTCATCAATGGGAAGCCGTGCTGAGGTGGTGAAGCAAAGCTGGCATATTGCAGAGGCGATCAGAAAGATCATACCGACGCAGAATCCGATCACTGCGCGGGTGAAGCCTACATCGCAGATAATAGCAGCGATGAGACCGAGAAGAGCAATGCCGATGGAAATCATGCTCATGTTGCGGAATTTTACCGTATGCTTGTGGAGCATGTTGGCAAACTGCTTTTTCTTCAGCGTTTTGATATGCGGGAGTTCTTCAACAGCGGTGTACTCTTCCCGCATTTCCGGAGAGTTTCGCTCTCCGCGAAGAAGCTCGTCGGTGGTGATACCGAAGATTTCGGCGATGACAGGGATGAGCGCAAGCTCGGGTGTGGATTCATCCTGTTCCCAGCGGCTCACCGTCTTGTCGGAAACAAAGAGCCGTTCACCCAGCTCTTTTTGTGTCATGCCGTTTGCCTTACGCAGGACAGCGATAAATTTTCCGATGGTTCGTTTTTCCATGATGTACCTCCAAGTGGCGTGATGTGTTTCGGTACAGAAATTCTATCATTTTGTCAGTGAGAATACCACCCGCAGGTGTGAGAATCTCTCTCGGAGTGCGAGAATTTGTGTGGGAATGGGTATAGTATATCATAACACGCAATAAAAGTCTACAAAAACATACAGGGGCTGCCGCGAAGGATGCGACAACCCTTGTCAAGTACGGTATTAATGAAACATTTTCGAAATGCAGGGAACCATCAATAACGTCCGTATTTCTGAATTGCTGCCATGACGCATCTCATGCTGGTGAGCAGAGAGCCGTTGTTGATCGAGCCGGCAGTGGTGAGATTCAGACCGCGCAGATCTCCCTCTTTGGCAGCCTCGCAGTCGCGTCTGACCTCGGCGATGATGTCCTCCTCCACGTTACGCATGAAGGTGAAGGGAGCAAGCTGACCGTCGATACGGGTCTTTGGCATGTACCTGCGGATTTCCTGAACGGTGACAGTGGGGCCAAAGTTGCAGCCGGTGAGATTGAAGTCGGCAAGCAGGGGAATCAGGTGACCCATTGCAGAGTCTGAGTGCTGATAGCGATGATCACCGGGATTGGGGGCGGTGCGCTCAAAGACCCGCTTCAGTACACGGTAACCGAACGCCTTATACATATCGGGGGTCATCAGATTGGAATCATCATCGGCAAAGGAGAAGCCGTGACCAAAGTTCGTTTCATCATGTCCCGATTCCTTAATGAAAAGATCGACATATGCCAGTACTATGTCGGCAATGCAGTCGGCAAATTCGGTGAAGAGTGCCTCATCATCATAATAGAGATAGAGGAGATTCTCGGTGCCGAAGACAGAGGTCGCCAGGGTTACCGGGCCGCGGATGCCGCCAAACTGCCCGGGGCGTTTACCGTAGAGCTCATACACAGCCTTGCAGCGCTCATCCCAGTCGGCAGGGAGAATAAAGGAGCGGAAGGCTTCGGGATCGGCGACAAGAGACTTGACCTTGGCAAGCTGACGCTTCAGATCGTCCTCGTTTTCCATGCTGCCCTTGAGCCAGGTGGTGTTGCCGTCGAAGACATATTTTCCTCCGAAAACTTCACCAATCTGACGGTAGCCGGGAATGGTGACCTTGGGCTGCTGCTCTTTGCTCAGCGGCTTGTTTTCTGCAAGCAAAGGGCGTCCTACAATCTTGCGCGCCTTTTCATTATAGCGGCAGTTGAGCTCATAGCGGCGCTCGGGGGGCGTATATCCCCAGGGCTGTCCATCCTCGCCCAGCTCAGCAAATACACACTCATCACTCATACGGATGCCGAGCGCAACCTGAAGGGCATTCTTCGAGAAGCAGTTTTCATCGTGTGCTGTAGCTTCATCCTTCCAAAACTGTTCAATATCCAGATCTAACATGACGGTAACCTCCGATTAATATTAAAAATGACGGGTTATTGCTATCATTATTATACATGACGGTGTTTCTGATTGCAAGAGAATTTCAAAACAGCCAAAATCAGAGCAAAATCTTATAAAATTTCTTGCATTCCTCAATGCGAACCAAGATACCGCCGTTATGGAGTATGATGCGGTTGGAGGGCAGATTATCACAGTTGGCACCCACCTGCACCTCGGAAAGACCGAGCTTTTGGGCTTCTTCCAGCAGCAGGGAGAGAATTGCATTGCCATAGCCTTTCCCACGGTGAGAGGATGCAATGGCATATCCGATATGACCGCTGTGCTGTCTCAGCGCATCGTTGAGTGTATGGCGGAGACGACCGTATCCAACAGGCAGGTTGTCATCATAGAGCCAGTAGGAGGTCTGAGGTACCATCCAATCTTCAAGCATACCGCAGTCAAATGCATATTCATGCTTCAGCCAGAGTTCGTATTCCTCATAGCTCATGCCGCATGCTTTGTTGTGAAATCCGTTTTCATTCTGACCGATCTCCTGCAGCATGTCATATACAGCGCGGTCGGGAATATCGGTGATTGGAATCAGCTTCAGCATTTGACAAGAGTGGTGAGCACTTCCACCATCTTTTCCAGTGCGTCGACAGGAATAAATTCATGAATGCTGTGGAAATTCACGCCGCCGGTGCTGAGATTGGGGCAGGGGATTCCTTCATATGAGAGTCTGGCTCCGTCGGTGCCGCCGCTAATGGGTACAATCTTCGGTGTGATGCCGGCATCTTCCATGGCAGCAATCGCGTTGTCAATCAGCTCCATGTGAGGGAGAAGCTTTTCCTTCATGTTATAGTAGCTGTCACGCAGGGTGAAGGTAAAGGTTCCCTCGCCGTGAACGGTGTTGAGATAAGTGCAGAGATTGGAAACAAAAGATTTGCGCGCTTCAAATTTCGCTCTGTCGTGATCGCGGATAATCATGCGGACTGTAGCAAGGCTCTCATTTCCAGCAATGTCGTTGATGTGATAGAAGCCTTCATACCCTTCGGTGTGAGCGGGAGTTTCGGCGGCAGGCATCATAGAGATGAATTCAGCGGCAAGGAGGGCGGCATTCTTCATGCGATTCTTGGCAGAACCGGGATGAATGTTTACTCCGTGAATTTCAATCGATGCGCTTGCTGCATTAAAATTTTCATATTCAATCTCGCCAAGCTCACCTCCGTCTACCGTATAGGCAATCCGTGCGGGGAAGGCGGCGAAGTCAAAATGATCGGTACCGCATCCGATTTCCTCGTCGGGCGTAAAGCATACAGCGACTGCACGATGCTTGATTTCGGGATGAGAAAGGAGATATTCAACCGTCGTAACGATCTCGGCAATTCCTGCTTTGTCATCCGCTCCGAGCAGTGTGCTTCCGTCTGTCACAATCAGATCGCGTCCAATGTAGCTCTCCAGCCCGTCAGCAGCAATGACAGCAGAACCAAGATGGATATCGCCGCCTTTATAACTGATAATCGAAGGCTTGATATCTTTTCCGCTCACATCGGGGGAGGTGTCCATATGAGCAATCAGCCCCAGCGCAGGAATTTCCTCCATACCCTCGGATGCGGGAAGGGAAGCATACACATAACCGCAATCATCCAGGCGCGCATCCGAAAGACCGATTGCGCGCAGTTCGTCCACAAGATAGGATGCAAGCACTTTCTGCTCGGGAGTGGAGGGAGCTGTGCCTGTGGTTTCATCGGATGTGGTTGGGAAGGAAACATATTTCAGAAAACGTTCGGTGATAGTCATAACTAAGCCTTTCTTTTGTGAAAAATGATTTTATTGAATTATAACATATAACCGTATAAATTGCAATGCAGGAATTAAGATACAGAAAAAGAAAAAACCATGCAAAAGCATGGTCTTTCCTGGTGCTCCATCGGAGACTCGAACTCCGGACACCTTGATTAAAAGTCAAGTGCTCTACCGTCTGAGCTAATGGGGCACACGATTACATATCGTAGGTTTCCCAACGACTAAATAATGATACCACAAAAAGTGATTCTTGTCAAGTGGAAAATCGGAAAATTCTGAATTATTATAAAAAATACAGCCCCGAGTCAATCGGCTCGGAGCTGCGGAAGGATCGGTTTAATTCATTGATTCGTACATTTTCTGCTTTTTGCGCTGTCTCCGCCAAACATTGATGCCCAGTGAGAGGACGATTGCAACAAACATGAGGATCATGGCGAGATAGGGGTTGGTGCTGGTATTTGAGAGGATGGAAGTCCAGAGCGTATCGATCAGACGGGTGGTATCCGAGGGGAGAGCGGTAAAGGTCTCGCTGTTTTGGATAACCTCATCCGAGGGATAGGCGATGGGATTTGACTTCAGATCGTCAGAGAGATAGAGATATGCTTCCGCATGAGGCGTGGAGTAACCGATATACTCACAGTTCTTCAGTGCCACAAGGGTCTCGCAGAGAAAATTGATGTACATCTCAGCGGCATCCTTGTTAGCGGCACCGCGGGGAATACAAATGGCATCGATGAAGAGGTTGACGCCCTCAACAGGAACCGCCCAGGCAAGGTCGGGATTATCATCGATCATGGTGATGGCATCACCGGCATAATAGGGAGCAAGTGCAGCCTCACCGCCGCCCATCTTATCGAAAATCTCGTCCATGACATAAGCCTGCACCATGAGCTTCTGCTCCTTCAGCGACTCTGCAGCTGCTTGAAGCTCGGCTTCATCGGTGGTGTTGAAGGAATAGCCCAGTCTCTTCAGCGCAATAGCAAAAGCGTCGCGGGAGTTTGAGAACATGAGAATATCCTTAGCATATTTCTCACTCCAGAGGATGTTCCAGGTGTTTACATCATCCTCCGGATCCACAAGGGTGGTGTTGTAGACGATACCTACTGTACCCCAGGTGTAGGGAACCGAATACTCGTTTGTGGGATCATAATCGGGATTCTTGTAGTTGTCATCAATGAGGGCGAAGTTGGGAATGTTATCGAAATTGAGCTTCTCAAGCATGCCTTCGCTGATGAGGCGAGCGATCATGTAGTCGGAGGGGATGATGATGTCATAAGCTGCACCGCCGCTTTTGAGCTTTGCGTACAGTTCCTCGTTGGAGGCAAAGTTGGTATAGTTAACCGTGATACCGGTCAGCTCTTCAAAGGCGGCATTGACATCAAATGCACCTTCCTCGCCGTCATCCACCGCGATGTATTCACCCCAGTTGTAGACATTGATGGAGGTATTGGTGCCGCGGAATTTATTCCAGTCCACACTGTTGGAATAGCTTAGGGTGTCAGGATCGTATCCGTCGGCATTTGCTTCTGCTGAGACAGGGCATGCAGCGGCAGCCAGCAGCAGGATGCAGAGCAGGAAGGATAGGTAATTTGTCAGCTTTTTCATACGTCGCCACGCTCCTTTCCTGCACGGATCTCGCGGATGTTCATAATGAGAAGCACCACGAGGATGACAACAAAGATGATGGCAGAGAGTGCGTTGACCTCGGGGCTGACCTTGCGGCGCGTCATCGAGAAGATGGTGATGGGCAGAGTCTGAGAGGTTGCACCATGGGTGAAATAGCTGATGACAAAGTCATCGATGGAATAGGTGATGCTCATGAGGAAGCCGGTGATGATACCGGGCATAATCTCGGGAATAATCACCTTGAAGAATGCCTGCATGGGATTGCAGCCCAGATCCATCGCTGCCTCATAAAGATGTCGGTTCATCTGATGCAGTTTGGGCAGGACATTCAGGATAACATAGGGGACACAGAAAGTAATGTGCGCCAGTACCAGCGTTACGACACCCAGATCGATATTGAGGAATACGAAGAGGAGCATCAGTGAAACACCGGTGACGATCTCGGGGTTGATGATCGGCAGATAGGTGATGTTGATAATCAGTGATTTTGTCATGCGCTTCATGTTGAAGATACCGATTGCGGCAGCGGTGCCAAGAATGGTAGCGATTACCGACGCGATGACAGCGATGATCAGCGTATTGACAAGCGAATTGAGAATGACCTCATTGTTGAAGAGCTTTTTATACCAGTCGAAGGTGAAGCCTGTCCACACAGTACGGCTCTTGGAAGCATTGAAGGAGTTGATAATGAGCACAAAGATCGGGATATAGAGGAAGCCGAAAACCAGTGCCATGTAGAGTTTTGATGAAAGCTTTTTCACAGCAGCATACCTCCATCCATATTGTCTTCGTTATTAAGCTGGTTGGTGATACTCATGCAGAGCAGAATGAATACCAGCAGGACAAGCGAGATTGCCGAGCCAAGATTGGGATTATAGGCATTGCCGAGGAACTGCAGGTCGATGAGGTCACCGATCAGCATGTTGGTACCGCCGCCCAGCATTCTCGAAATGATAAAGGTGGAGACTGAAGGAACGAATACCATGGTGATGCCCGAAGCGACGCCCGGCATGCTCAGAGGAAGCACGACCTTGGAGAAAACACGCAGCGAATTGGCGCCCAGATCCTGAGCCGCCTCAATGGTGCGGTTGTCGATTTTTGTCATGATAGAATATAGCGGGAGAATCATGTAGGGGAGATAGTTGTATACCATACCCAAAACAACGGCGCCCTGTGTATTGATCATGTCAAAGGGACCGATACCCACAAGACCGAGCAGCTTGTTGATCCAGCCATTGCGCTCAAGCAGGGTCATCCAGGCGTAGGTGCGGAGCAGGAAGTTCATCCACATGGGAAGCATGACCATCATGAGCATAAGCTTCTGGAAGCCGTAGCGCATGCGTGAGATGAGATAGGCAAGGGGATAGCCGATGAGAAGGCAGATGGCTGTTGCGATGATGGCAAGCCAAACCGAATTGAGGAGCACCGGCACATAGTTGCTGACCTCCATGATATGGGTCAGCGTAAATACCGTCTGCTTTTTATATGGCAGCTCGTTATCTGCCATATCATAGAAATTGTCATATTCGATACGCAGCTCATCGAATTCCTCATTCGAGAGCAGGTTGCCTTCCAGATCGGTGTAAACAGTGGTGGTGAAGGCAAATACCACAATCAGCGCCAGAGGGATGACGATGAAGATGATCATCCAGAGGAGGTAAGGCGCCGCCAGAAACTTGCTCTTACTTGTCATCTGCCATATCCTCCGAAACTGTGCGGGAGTAGCGCGACTGACGTGCAGGCTTGCTCTTATGCATGATGTGAATATCCTCAGGGGTGAAGGAAAGACCGACGATATCGCCCACGTTGGCAGACTTTGTGGACTGAATGACCCAGTAATCCGAGTAAGCGTTTACAACGATCTCATAGTGTACGCCCTTGAAGGTGACTGTTTCAACCACACCGTTGAGCACCTCATCGGATGCTTCCACAAGCTTGATATCCTCGGGACGGATGACTACATCCACCGGCTCCATGGGTGCGAATCCCGCATCCACGCAGTCGAAGTTATTGCCTGCAAATTCAACCAGATAATCCCTGTGCATGATGCCGGGAAGAATATTGCTTTCACCGATAAAGTTTGCAACAAAGGCATTGGTGGGCTCGTTGTAGATATCCTGCGGCGTACCGATCTGCTGAATAATACCCTCGTTCATGACGACAACGGTATCACTCATGGTGAGTGCCTCTTCCTGGTCGTGGGTGACATAGATAAAGGTGATTTTCAATCTCTGCTGAATCTTTTTCAGCTCAATCTGCATTTCCTTGCGAAGCTGAAGGTCGAGTGCACCCAGCGGCTCGTCGAGGAGCAGTACCTTGGGACTATTGACAAGTGCGCGCGCGATGGCGATACGCTGCTGCTGACCGCCGGAAAGGTTGTCTACGCTTCGCTTTTCATATCCCATAAGATTCACCAGCTCGAGCATTTCCGCAACTCTCTGGCGAATTTCATTTTCGGGAACCTTTGAAATACGAAGTCCGAAGGCAATGTTGTCATAAACATTCAGATGGGGAAAGAGTGCGTACTTCTGAAAGACGGTGTTGACCGGACGTTTATAGGGAGGAACGTCATTGATCTTTTTGCCGTAGAAAAAGACGTCGCCGTCATCAGGTGTGACAAAGCCGCCGATAATTCTCAGCGTCGTTGTTTTACCGCAGCCGGAAGGTCCGAGAAGAGTCATGAATTCATTGTCGTGTATACTAAGGTTGATACCTTTCAGTACCTTTTCGCCGTTGAATTCCTTGGATACATTCTTGATTTCGATGATAGTTTCCACTTCATTCATACTCCTTTGAATTTAAATTTAAATGTCCGTTGTCCGTTTAAATTTAAACGTCGTTCTGTCCGCGGTGGTCGGATGAGCTCGAAAAAAGACGAAGTAATTATAGCAAATAATCAACTAAAGTGCAATAGGTGAGAGAAAAATAATTTAAATTCGTGAGATATATGAAATTTAAAGTAAAAAATTAGATATAATCGCCATGATTTGATAAAAAAATCGAGCTGAAAAGATAAATGCAGATAAAAAACAAAGAGGGATTTCCCCCTGAAAACATCAGAATATAAACCGCCGCACACCAGAGCAAAAAAATAAAGACAAAGGAAACACCGCGAAGCAGCTTTTCTCCCAGGTGACGCGGCAGTACAAGCATCAGAAAAGCTGCCAGTGCTTCGCCTCCGTCAAGCGAACGTATGGGCAGAAGATTCATTACTGCCAGTGTTATATTGCAGAATATGAAGAGCTTGGCAACAGGAAAAAAAGAAAAGGGCAGAATGAGGAGTGCCGCCGCTGAATTTGCTATGATTCCTCCGAGGGAGATGGCTAGATCAGCAGTATAGGAAAGCTCTCCGGGACGGCGTCTGATATCGGCACCGAAAAAATGGATCGTGATCGATTCGACTTCAACATGCAGTATATGCATCATCAAAAGGTGCCCCCATTCATGTAGTGCCGCTGAGAGAAAAGTGATAACCGTAAAATGTGATCGTTCATAGAATAAAAACAGTAAAAAAAGCACCGCTGTAACCGGAGAAAACGACAAACGGCATTTATTTTGTTTTGCAGATGCAGTCGGAGAGAATTTATGCTTGCTGTTATTGACTTTAATATAAAACATGATATAATATAATGTGCAAAAATAACGGATTAAGGAGATTATGACATGTACATAGATGAAAAAGGAAATAAGTGGTTTAAGGGCAATCTTCACACGCACACTAATCGTTCGGACGGATCGCTTTCCCCCGACGAGGTGCTGATGCAGTATAAACAGGCAGGCTATGATTTTGTGGCGCTGACCGATCACCGCATACTCAGTACCAAGCGTGATTTTCAGGGAATGCTGGTGATGAACGGCTGTGAGTTCGATAATGGCTCGGCGGATTTCAGAGCGGGTGTGTATCATATTGTCGGTGTCGGTCTCAACAGTGACCCGGAGAAAGTTCGCACGAAGCGCAATGCCGAGCCGCAGGAGATGATTGATGCCATCAGCAACGCAGGAGGTCTTGCCTTTCTTGCGCATCCGGCATGGTCCTTCAACCGTCCCGATGAGGTTAAGAAGCTTCACGGTATCGCGGCAACCGAGATTTACAATACTTTCTCGGGTGCTCCCTGGAACAAGCATCCTTATTCGGGCGAATTTATCGATATGATGATGCTGGACGGCTATATCATGAACTGCACAGCGACCGATGATTCTCACTGGTATCAGGGGGAACAGTGCCGTTCCTATATCTGGCTCAAAGCGGAGGAATGCACAACCGAAGCCATTAAAAAAGCCATTCTTGCCGGTGATTTTTATGCTACGCAGGGACCTCGCTTCCATCATGAGATTGAGGACGGCAAGCTGGTAGTCTATACCACACCCGCGCAGACTGTGACCTTCTTTACCGATACCGGTTACGAGCCCGACAACGTGACTCACGGCTATTTTGTTCAGCGTGCCGAATATAAAATCAAGCGCAAAAGCTTCATCATCCGCTATGAGATCACCGGAATCAACGGTGAGATGGGTTGGTCAAGTCCCATCAGGATCGAACAGTAAGCGCCAGATAGAGCGACGCATCCACAACCTCACCGTGGAAGAGTACCTCAAACTGAGCATCATCACCCGCATCCGCAAGGACAGTTCCGGCATCGATTTCGTTTCCTTCTGCGACTGTGTAACCGATACAGCCGGTGTAACGCGTGGACAGCTCGGTATTATGAGAAATAACAATCACGCCGTCGGATGCAAGCGTAACGATTCCATCGGCGAATGCAAGAATTTTCTCACCGTCGAAGGGATGGAAAAAATCTGCGTCCTCTTCCTTCTCGGGGGCAAAGGCGAGCAGTGCATCCTCATCCGTGTAGCTGCTGACATCAACAAAAGCGCCTTCGGATTCAAGAAGAGAAGCCGCTTTGAGTGCTACGGCGTTGTACTGTGAGATCTGATGCAGCATGAAAATAGTGAGACACAGGGCACAGGCATAGAGCGGAAGGCTGCGTAGCTTCATGGTGACTCCTCCGTCAATAAGAATTACTACATACTATGAATTTTTCGGTGAAAACATGTTCGTAAAAGATAAAGAATTTTATAAAACGGTTGCCAGACTGGTCATTCCGATCACATTGCAGAATGTGATGAGTCTGCTCCTCAATATGATGGATACTGTCATGCTGGGACAGATGAGTGAGCGTTCCGAGGAGGCTATCTCGGCGGCCAATCTGGCAAATCAGCCTTTTTTCGTCTTCACCCTCTTTCTCTTTGGCATGATTTCGGGCGCCACTGTCCTGATCAGTCAATACTGGGGCAAGAATGATCGAAAATCAATCAATGCGGTCTGCGGTATCGCCATGACAGCGGCACTCACCATTGGCGTCATCTTTACTGCGGTCTGTATCATCTTCACCCTGCCTGTCATGGGGCTGTTTACCGATTCTCCGTCGGTGATTCGGATTGGTGCATCCTATCTGCGTATCGTGGCGATTTCATATATCCCCGCAGCCATCACATCACTGCTCTGCGGCATCATGAAGGCGGTGGAGCATGTCAAAATCATCCTTTTCACCAACTCCATGGCGATTGTGATTAATATTATTCTCAACTATATTCTGATCTTCGGAAAATTCGGTGCCCCTGCTTTCGGTGTTCAGGGTGCCGCGATTGCGACATTGATTTCGCGTCTGATTGAGCTGACAATGGTTCTGATTTTTGTGTTCGGTATCGAAAAACAGCTTCGCCTTCGCATCGGCGATATGATGAAGATCACAAAGCCGCTGGTGCAGGATTTCATCAGGTACAGCTCACCGGTGATCTTCAACGAGACAGTATGGGGACTGGGAATTACCTTCCATGCTGCCATTATCGGTCATCTGGGAGAGGAAGCCTATGCTGCTTATACTATCACCAACGTGATCGAGCGTGTGGGACAGCTTGCCGCCATGGGCTTTGCTAATGCTGCCGCCATTATCATCGGCAAGGAGTTGGGGGCAGGGCATAACAGCAAGGTCTATGGCTACGCGAAAACTCTGATGATTATGTCAACGGGACTCGGACTGATAACCAGCGCTGTTGTCTGGATTATTCATATGCCTGTCTCCCAATTCTTTAATGTCGCCGACAGTACCCGCGCCATGACGCACAGTATCATTTTCTTTTATATCTTCTTCAATGTTTGCAAATATTTCAACTGCCTCAACATCGTTGGAATACTGCGCGGCGGCGGAGATACGGTAGCGGCGATGCTCTGTGATTTTCTGCCCATGTGGTTCTTCTGCATTCCGCTGGGATTTATCGCGGCATTTTACTTCAAGCTGCCTGTGCAGTATGTCTATGCCGTCCTTGTGTGCGACGAGGCGTTGAAGATTCCCTTCGGTTTTGCCCGCTTTAAGAGTAAAAAATGGATAAAAAACATCACCCGTTAGGCACTCCCTTTGTGAAATGATGAAATTCGGGAATGTACTTATTGACAAAATCACACTTTTCTCATATAATATAATCACATTATACTGTATGAATGATTATATATTAAAGGGGAATTTACCGTGCCAAACGATATTGTAAAGGTTGTTAAATTCGGCGGAAGCTCACTTGCCGATGCAAAGCAGTTTATGAAGGTGAAGGATATCATCACCGCCGAAAAGGAAAGACGCTATGTGGTGCCCTCGGCTCCAGGAAAGAGATTTTCGTCGGATACCAAGGTAACCGATATGCTATATAAATGCTACGACATCGCGGCGCGCGGCGGCGATATCAACCCGCTCTTTGCTGAGATCGAGGAGCGATATAACAGCATTATCCGCGAGCTTGGACTTGATTTTTCGCTTGCTCATGAATTTGCTGCCATCAAGAATGCATTTATCCATAAAGCAGGCCGCGATTATGCTGCATCCCGCGGTGAGTATCTGAACGGTCTGATTCTTGCCGAATACATTGGCTTTGATTTCATTGATGCCGCAGAGGTGATCTTCTTCAAGGATAACGGCACCTTTGATTCGGAGCGCACAAACGAGGAGCTTTCACTGCGTCTGAAGAAGCACCGTTATGCGGTGGTTCCGGGCTTCTACGGCTCCATGCCCAATGATACCATTAAAACCTTCTCCCGCGGCGGCTCTGACATCACCGGCTCCATTGTGGCAAGAGCGGCGCAGGCTGATCTCTATGAGAACTGGACCGATGTCTCCGGCTTTCTTATGGCTGACCCCCGCATTGTTGAGAATCCCAAGACCATCGAGATTATCACCTACAAGGAGCTGCGTGAGCTTTCTTACATGGGTGCCGGCGTGCTTCATGAGGATTCCATCTTCCCGGTTCGCTTCGCAGGCATTCCGATCAACATCCGCAACACTAACGCTCCTTCCGATGCGGGAACTATGATTGTTTCTCATACCAAAACAGAAAATTCCAGTCTCATCACCGGTATCGCCGGAAAGAAGGGCTTCAGCGTTATTACCATCGAGAAGGATATGATGAACTCGGAAATCGGCTTCGGCCGCCGTGTTCTTGAAGTACTCGAAAAGAACGACATCAATTTTGAGCATCTTCCTTCCGGTATTGATACAATGGGTGTTGTTGTGGCAACCTCTGCAATTGAGGGGATTCGCGATACCATTATGAATCAGATCTGTGCAGCGGTTGAGCCCGAGACCATTTCCATCGAGGACGGTCTTGCTCTGCTTGCGGTTGTAGGCCGCAGCATGGTCAGAAATAAAGGAACAGCAGCCAAGATCTTCCGTGCCATCACAGAGGCTGATGTCAATATCCGAATGATCGACCAGGGCTCCAGCGAGCTGAACATCATCATTGCGGTGGATGACAAGGATCTTGAAACCGCACTCAAGGCAATCTACGCTGTCTGTGTAAAATAAAAAAAACAAGGCTCTTGCGCGGTTTGTGTGAGAGCCTTTTTATCCCTAAAACGGAGATCATTATGGAAAAACAGTATAAAATACTCGATATGCATACCCACACATACCCCGAGGCTATCGCAGAAAAGGCCTGCGTGAATCTGGGAAGGTTTTACGATTTCAAGGTATGGGGAAAGGGAACCTATTCCGATCTTGAAGAGCAGGCAAAAGCCTGTGGCGTAGCCGGTTTTCTTCTCTTTTCCGTGGCGACCAATTCGCACCAGGTTCAGAAGGTCAATGACTCGATTGCGAAACTTACAGAACTGTCGGTATCCCGCGGATTTGAGACGGTGGGATTCATGGGAATGCATCAGGATTATCCCGATTTCAAAGGTGAAATTGACCGCTGTGAGGCAATGGGACTGAAGGGCGTCAAAATCCATCCTGATATTCAGGAGGTCAATATCGATGACCCGCGCATGCTTGAGCTTTGCTCGATTATAGAGGGACGTATGCCGCTCTTCCTCCACATGGGGGACAACAGACCGCAATATCAGTATTCAAGACCCGACAGACTGGCAAGGGTCATGGATATGTTCCCGAAGCTCACGGTGGTAGCGGCGCATCTTGGCGGCTATCAGGCGTGGAATCAGGCTGAACATTATCTTTTTGGCAGGGACAACCTCTGGTATGACTGCTCCAGTGCACTCTGGGCAATGACACCCGAGGAAGCCGAGCGTATTATCCGCGGATGCGGGGTGGATCGCGTCATGTTCGGCACCGATTACCCCGTGATGAACCTGAAGGATTATATCGATCTGTTCATGAAGATCAACCTCACCGAAGAAGAGCGCGAGATGATTTTCTATGACAACGCCAAGCGTTTTCTTGCGGAGCTGAAATGAGAGATCTCTGGAGTTATCTGAAAGAAACACACAAGCCGATTCTCATGTACGGAATGGGAAACGGTGCCGACAAGATACTGGCGGTCTGCAGCAGCTACGGAATTGAAATTGCAGATTTCTTTGCCTCTGACGGCTTTGTCCGCGGTCACAGCTTCCACGGAAAAAAGGTGCTGTCCTACAGCGAAGCCTGCGAGAAATATGATGATTTTATCGTACTTCTCTCCTTCGCAAGCTCACTTCCTGATGTGGTTGAGCGTGTTCTGAAGATCGCAGAGGAGCATGAGCTGTATGCGCCCGATGTTCCCGTGGCGGGAGAAGGACTTTTTAACCTCGAATACTATGAAGCGCATCAATCGGATATCGATGCTGCGAGAGCACTTCTTGCCGATGAAAGATCGCGTATGGTTTATGACCGCGTGATCGAGTACAAGCTGACCGGAAGAGTTGACATTCTGATGACGACTGCCGGCGGAGATGACAATACGAAGTCGCGCTTTGATTATTCAAGCTACCGCACATGCATCGACTGCGGCGCGTACAACGGTGATACTGCCCGTGAGCTGATACAGGACTGCGCCAATCTGGAGCGGGTAGTCTCCCTTGAACCGGACAGACGGAATTTCAAGAAGCTGTCCGCCTATGCTGAAAACGAACCTCGCGTGACAGCATTCAACTGCGGTGTATGGCATGAGAATGATACACTTTCCTTTCATACGCAGGGCAGTCGAAACAGTTCACTGACCAAAGGAAACGGCGATGCGGTATCGGTGGATTCGGTTGACAATATCGCAGCCGAGCTCGGCATCGGTCATGTGGATTATATCAAATACGATGTAGAAGGCGTCGAGAGGGAAGCACTTCTCGGATCTGCCGGAATCATAAAGCGGGATGCGCCCGATCTTTTGGTATCTGCATATCATCGAAACGAAGATATCTTTGCTTTGCCGCTTTTGCTGCATGAGCTGAATCCCAATTATAAATTATATTACAGGCGCGAATTCTACATCCCCGCATGGGATCTGAATCTGTGCGCGAAGAAAGGGGAATGACGATGACCACTCTTCTTACACCGAAAAAATCCGCAATTCTTCCGCTTCATACCGATGCACAGCAGGATTTTGAAAACAGACAGCATTATTCCACCGCAACAGGTTCCATTGACTGGGAGCACCCTCAGCATTCGGGCAATGCGGACTGCTCACATCCGCTGCCGATCATCTTTACATGGGAAAGCGATGCTGCCGAATCGAAATTTGAGCTTTCGGAATTCCCCGATTTTTCTTGCGCAACGGTACGAATCATGGCAGACAATACGGTTACACTTGAAAATTTTAAGATCGGTACCCGTTATTTCTGGCGTGTCAACGACAGTGAAGTATTCGATTTTATAACCGAGGATATTGCGCCCCGCTGGATTCACTGCGAAGGTCCCTCCAACATCCGTGATATGGGAGGATGGAAGACCAAGGACGACCGCCGCATCAAGCAGGGACTGATCTATCGCGGCGGCGAGATGGACAGTCATTATAAGGCAGGAGCGGACGGACTTCGCGTTATGCGCGAGGAGCTTGGCATCAAAACCGATCTCGATCTGCGCCGCGGTGCCGATGAACTGTTCCCCGAGCATCCTCTCGGTGACAGTGTGAAGTATATTCTGTCTCCTGTTGACGGCTACAATCAGTATATCGATCAGAAGCACGAGTGCAAGCCGGTGATGGAGGTGCTCGCGGACGAATCGAACTATCCTGTCTATTTCCATTGTCACGGAGGTGCCGACCGCACAGGAACGGTTGCTTTCATGCTGGAAGCTCTGTTGGGCGTGGAGGAAGCCGACCTCATGCTCGATTATGAGCTGACCACGCTCTCGATCTGGGGAGAGCGCTGCCGCAATATGGAGCCGGTGCAGGTGATGCTGAATATGCTCCGTGCTTACGGCAAGGAGGGGGATGACTGGCAGACGCTGGTGGAGAACTTCTTCCGCGACTGCGGCATCAGTGATGAGACCATGGAAAAGCTTCGAGCAAATCTGCTTGAATAAGATGGAAAAGTAATAGGGCTGACGCATTTTCAATGCGTCAGCCCTTAGATATTGATTTTT
>JAFQEJ010000047.1 GCA_017399105.1 Clostridia bacterium | reverse complement strand
GACAGACCGATGGTTGCGCTGCACTGGGAGAAATATCTGCAGCACATTGTCGAGAAGTACAACAAGATCTACCGCATCCAGATGCCCAAAGTTACCCCTCATATATGTAGACACACCTTCTGTTCCAATATGGCGAAATCCGGAATGAATCCTAAGATATTGCATTATATCATGGGTCGTTCGGACATCAGCGTGACGTTGAACGTCTACACCCATGTGCAGTTCGATGACGCACAGGCAGAACTGCTTCGAGTAGCGGAAGCCTGAGAACCCCCGTTGGTAAAGCACATTTATTTACCAACGGATTTACCAATATTGCAGGAAAAAGCATGAGAAAATACGGGAAGATTTAAGAAGATATCCCGAAAACAAAGAAACATGAAAATGCCGAAAAGCCCTGCAATATTGGGCATTTGAGAAGAAATACAAGACCTATATGGAGGTATAAGACGATGATAAAAATCCTGTTCATTTGCCACGGGAACATCTGCCGCTCTCCGATGGCAGAATTTGTGATGCGCGAATATATTCGCCGTGAAAAGTTGGATCCTATGGTTTCTGTTGCTTCGGCTGCCACCAGTACCGATGAGATCGGTTGCGATATTCATTACGGCACGAGAGAAGTGTTGACAAAGCATGGAATTCCCTTTGAGCGACGGGCGGCACGGCAGACGACAAAGCGTGATTACGGTGAGTATAACATCATATGCGGCATGGATGCGCCCAACATGCGGAATATGAGGCGAATTTATGGCGGCGACAGTGAGGGCAAGCTTTCCCTTCTGCTCGATTACTGCGGCGGCGGTGAGGTTGCCGATCCCTGGTACACAGGAAATTTTGACGCGACCTGGAATGATGTTACACGAGGCTGCAGAGCACTGCTTAATAAGATTAAAACTGATCTGAAAGGAAACAAATGATGGAACTGAAGATATACAAGGGTCGTCCTTCGGATACAAACGGGCGACTTGATAAGGAAATGCGGACATATGATCTGCTTGATAAGCTTGGCATCGAATATACCTGCTGCGATCATGAAGCTGCAATGACAATGGAAGCCTGCATTGAATCAGACCGCGCACTTGATGTTTCGATGTGTAAAAATTTATTTCTCTGCAACCGACAGAAAACGGCATTTTATCTTTTGATGATGCCCGGAGAGAAGCCATTTAAAACCAAAGAGCTGTCTGCACAGATCGGAAGCGCACGGCTTTCCTTTGCTTCCGGCGAAGATATGGGCGTCTGCTTGATATTATGCCCGGTTCTTTAAGCGTGATGGGATTGATGAACGATCATGATGGCAATGTAACTCTGCTGATTGATGAGGACACACTAAAGGATGAATATCTGGGATGTCATCCCTGTATCAATACATCGAGTATAAAGCTGAAAATGGCTGATTTGAAGGAAAAATTTCTGCCTGCGGTTGGTCACGATTTTACCCCCGTGAAGCTGACTGGCGAAGAATAAAGGAGATTAGCGTGAAAGAAGTTTTGAACTGTCTTGCAACAAGAAGAAGTGTACGAAGCTATAACGATAAGATGCCCTCGGAAGAACTGCTCGATCAAATCCTTGCAGCCGGTCTTGTAGCTCCCAGCGGAATGAACATGCAGGGAACAATCATGCTGCTGGTACGCGATACCGAGCTTATCAAAAAGATGTCGGCTATGAACGCAGCAGTTATGGGCAGCAGCAATGATCCCTTCTACGGTGCGCCTGTGGTAATTGTTGTATTTGCCGACTCAGACAGCCGTACCTATGTTGAAAACGGCAGCCTTGTGATGGGCAATCTGATGAATGCGGCGCATGCCCTTGGTATTGATTCCTGCTGGATTCATCGGGCACGCGAAGTATTTGATTCCGAAGAGGGACGTGGCATCGCCCGCAAGCTTGGCATTCCCGATAACTATGTAGGAATCGGAAATTGTATTCTCGGTTATCATGCGGGTGAGTATCCTGAGGCGAAGGAGATTCGCGATGGCAGGATTATTAAGGCATAAACAAAGGGGCTGCTGCAAATGTTCCATTTACAGCAGCCCAGCCACAAAATCTTTGATTTTGGGGCGTTTATTGATTGGTTTCAGGGCATAGTATGCCCTGAAATGACGGTTATCGACCGGCAAAATCAATATCCATGGGCTGACGCATTGCAAATGCGACAGCCCTTTACTTATTTATTTCATCAATTTTTTCATTATGCTCTGACCGCTTTCTTTGCAGCGACTTCTTCAATAATGGCACGCTCTGACATAGGTACACGCTCACCCTTGATGAGCTGGTAATCCTCATGACCTTTTCCCGCAAAGAGGATAACATCCCCTGCAAGTGCGCCTTCAACCGCAGCTTTTACAGCATCTGTCCGATCCTCGATCATTTTATATCTGCAGCCGGTGGGAAGAATTCCCTTTTCAATCCCCTTCATAATCTCCATCGGCTCCTCATAGTCGGGATTATCGCTGGTGATGATGCAGTAATCGCAAAGCTCACCCGCGGCGCGGCCCAGCTCTTCCCTGCGCATATGAGACTTTCCGCCTACCGAGCCGAAGAGGCAGATTAAGCGCTTGGGATGATATCTGCGAATTGTTTCAAGAACACTGCGGAGGCTGAGATCATTGTGTGCATAGTCGATGATCATGGTGACATTTGGGAGTGCGCGCACCATTTCAAAGCGCCCTTTCACCACCGCAGAGGAAAGAGACTGGAGAATCACCTCCATGGGAATGCCAATAATTCTTGATGCGGCGACAGCAGCAAGGGCATTGTAAACATTATAAACTCCGGGAATTCGAAGCTCGATTTTGTTTATGCTTCCCTCACTGTGGCAGTCAAAGTTGATGCCCAGCGAATCTTCGGCGCGCCAGAGATCTGGCTTTTGACCTCTGAAATCGGCTATGGCATTCATTGCATAGGTGACGCGCATGGATGCAGCATGACGTGCCATGAAGGTATAGTGCTCGTCATCTGCATTGAAGATGCTGTATTTTGAATGCTTGAAAAGCATTGCCTTGCAGTCACGGTAGTTCTCGAAATCTGGGTGCTCCACATCGCTGATATGGTCGGGGGAAAGGTTAGTATAGATACCGATGTAAAACTCCAGACCGTGAACACGGTTCATGAGATAGGCTTGAGAAGATACCTCCATCACCGCATATTTGATGCCGCACTCCACCATTTCAGCAAAGCTTTTGGCAAGAATATAGCTTTCGGGGGTTGAATTGACGGTGGGACGCATAACTCCGGTGATATTGATTCCGTTTGTTCCGATGTATGCTGCCTTATGTCCCGCACTGTTGAGAATCTCCCAGATCAGCGAGGCTACAGTAGTTTTGCCCTTGGTACCTGTGATGCCGATAAGCTTCAATTTTCGTTCGGGATGATCGAAGAGCGCCATTGAGCCTTCGGCAAGGGCAATTCGGGTATCTTCACAGATGATCTGTACCGCATCTTCCGGAAGCTCCAATCTGTGCATGCAGACGAAGGCGCGGCATCCACGCTCGTAGACTCCCTTCGCATAGATATGTCCGTCGCTTCTGAAGCCCTTGAGACAAACAAAAACATTGCCTGAAACCTCACGTCTTGAGTCGTAGATGATATCCTTTACTTCAATACCGGCAGGATTTCCGATATAGTTATATTGATTTTCCGGGTACAGCTTGGTCAGCTTCATAATTTGCTCCTTATGTCCGAACAAACGGTATAATTATTCGGGAATGCCGTATGAGGGCAGCCCTTCAAAGCCTATGGGTTCCTTTCCGCAGGCAAGAATGGTACGCCATGCGAGAATTTCTGTGGAATCGACAAAATATGATCCCAAACGCTCGCTGCGTTTGATCAGCGACAGTTCGGTACAGCCGAGGATGATGTGCTCGCAGTCCTTGCCGCGCAGCTCAGAGACGATCTCTCCAAAGGTCATCAGATCAACACTGGCTCCGGTTTTAATATCGCCGTAGATCAGATTCATCAGTTTCTTCTGCATTGCAGGGCTTGGAACCTCGCAGGCAATTCCGAAGCGCTCACACATATTCTGATAAGCACCTGAATATATCGTTCCGTCGGTGGCGAGAATTCCTGCTTTTTTTGTTCCTGCACGGTGAAGTGCGGCTACCGTTTCATAGATAATATTGATCATAGGGCAGTCGACAGCATTCCGAACACGATCGTAAAAATAATGAGCGGTATTGCAGGGGATGACCAGCAGATCGGCACCTGCGGCAATGAGGGTCTCGGCGTCCTCGATCATACAGACTGCCGGATCATCGGCAATCTCGCCCATAATATAAGCGGTACGGTCGGGAGTCTGTGCATGGCTGGAGAGCAGAATGTTGATATGCTCCTGATCACAGGACACCTTGGTATGAGAGGTAAGCATCTCATAAAAATAGACGCTCGACATGGGACCGAGACCGCCGAGAATACCGAGGATAAATTCGTTTCTCTTATTCATTGTTATTTAAGAGTTTCGGGATGATAATAGGTTTTGAACTTTTTGATATGGTTATGCTCATGAATCATGATAAAAAGGCGACGTTTCAGATTACCGCACAGGTCGGGCTTATAGCGCATGGAAGAGTAGGCATCGCCCGATTTCAGAAGCGATTTCACCTTGGCTTTCAGAGCGTCGCTACTATATTTATACACAATTTTATCGGGAATATACCGCCAGTACACTTCCTTCTTGTTCATCAAACAGCCTTCAGGAAGATTATCTTCGATGTATTCATCTACAATAAAGCGAGCTGCGTTATTTCCGGAAGCGGTGACATAGTAATTGCTTCTGCCGAGGCGCACATTAATTTCAAAGGCTTTGTATTTTCCGTCTCGGGGGTCATACTTGATATCGAAGTTGGAATAACCGATAAAATGCAGCTTTTCCAGCAGAGCTTTGAAGCGAAGCATAAGCTCTTCGTTGTATTCGGTGATAATAGCAGCGTGATTTCCCTGTCCCTTCGGGGTATGCTCTTCAAGCAATACATGTCCCAGGCACATCATACGAACCCTGCCCTCTCTGTCCGAATAGGAGGTAAGCACATACATGAAGGAATCATCGCCCGGAATGCGATCCTGCAAAATGATGCTGTCCGGATAGCCGGAGGCATATATCTCGGTGATGATCTTCGCTGCTTCCTCGCGGGTATCGGCAGAGTATACCTTTTTCATGCCGTCAAAGGGATATTTCCAGTAGAGTGTACTGGAGGAAGGCTTAATAATGATGGGATAGTCAAAACCGAGAATTTCGGGAGCAAGATGATCGAGGGGCGTTTCCTTTCTAAAGATATAGGTCAGGGGGTGATCGATGCCCATTTCATCGCAGAGTTCGTAGAATTTTTCCTTAAGAGTGATACGATCCATCAGATCGGGTGAAATGTAGGGGATCACATAGGAATTCTCAAGAAATTCGCGATTTCGGCTGATGAGCGATACATAATCATCGGTGCACCCGAGAAGGATCAGCTTTTTATCCTTATTTTCATCTGCGTATTTGCGCAATGTATCGATCATGACAGAGGGATTGTCCATGTCGGGAACTGTAGTGAAGTCGATGATGCGGGTATATTGGGTCACACCAATGGGATATCTGCCGAAGGCTTTGGAGCGGACACCGTATGCTTCGTGGAAGGCACGGGCGACATGATAGCAGTTTAGATCGGCTCCGAGGAGCACAGGCTGAATGTTTGACATTTTGATTATCCTTTACTTTTCGTCTATAAAGAAACGTTTGTACCAGACAAGGAAGGTAAATACTGTCCAGATTTTACGTTGGTTGTTGGCTTTTTCGGCTTTATGATCTTCAAGAAGCTTCATGAGCGCTTTTGTATCGAAGAAGAGCTCTGCGTAATCGGAGGTAAATGTAGCCTTGACGATGTTGTAATACTTCTCTTCTCTCAGCCAGAATCGGATTGGCACCGGAAAGCCCATCTTCTTTCGGTCTGCCCACTCGTCCGGGAGCGTTTTGTTTGCTGCACGGCGGAATACATATTTGGTGTCAATACCGTTGATTTTCAGCTTTGATGGGATTTTTGCGGCATGCTCCATAACGACACGGTCGAGGAAAGGGACGCGGAGCTCGAGAGAATGCGCCATCGACATCTTGTCGGCTTTCAGAAGAATATCTCCGGGCAGCCAGAGGTTAAGGTCGAGGTATTGCTTTTTTTCGAGCTCGGTTTTATCCTTGACGCGGGCATAGATGGGAGCTGTGATTTCGCGGGGAGAGGGTGCATCGGTATAAAGAGGCTTGAGGATGGATTTCGCTTCATTATGAGGAAATACCTTCGCCTGACCGATGAAATAATCCTCGGGTCTGCCGGAATTTTTGATAATGAAATCGTGTCCTTTGAAATAGGGGAGTTTTCTCGCTATAGCAGCTGCGGCAATACGGATGCATCCGGGAAGCCTGCGATATTTAGCGTCACGCGATGAGACATCGTAATCCTCGTAGCCTGCATATATCTCATCTGCCCCTTCCCCCGAAAGGACAACGGTCACCTGCTCGCGCGCAAGCTTTGCAAGGAACCATAGGGGCACCGAAGAAGGATTCGACTGCGGCTCGTCCATGTGATACTGGATATCGGCGAAGGCATCGAAGCATTCATCGGCTGTGATGAGTTTTTTATAGTTTGTGATTCCAAGCTTGTCGGACAGTTCTTTCGCATAATCGGTTTCATTAAATTTATTGTAATCAAAGCCAACCGAAAAGGTTTTATCGGGCATAAGGCAGGCGGTGATATAGCTGGAATCGACACCTCCTGAGAGGAAAGAGCCTACCTTGACATCGCTGATACGGTGTGCGGCAACCGACTCATTGACAATACTGTCGATTTCATCTGCACACGCTTCCATCGTGATCGGCTGTTCACTGAAATTGACATCCCAGTAGCGTGCTATGGTAACACTTCCCTTTTCATAAGTAAAGGTGTGAGCAGGAGGAAGCCTGTACACTCCGTCAAAAAATGTTTCTTCCATGGACGAATACTGGAAGGTAAGATAGGGGAGCAATGCCCTTTCATTGACTGCCTTGATAAATTTAGGGTGATCGAGAAAGGATTTAATCTCGGAGCCAAAGGCGATATTCCCGTCCGAGAGCTTGGTATAATAAAAGGGCTTGATTCCGAAATAATCACGGGCACCGAAGAGACGGTGATTCTTCTTGTCATGAATGACAAAGGCAAACATGCCGCGCAGCTTTCCGACAATCTCATCGCCGTATTCTTCGTAGCCGTGGATAATAACCTCGGTATCGCACTTTGTTTTGAAGATATGTCCTTTTGCCATCAGTTCATCACGAAGTGCCATGAAGTTATATATCTCACCGTTGAAGGTAATGACCATGCTTTCGTCCTCGTTGGTCATTGGCTGGCACCCGGCTTCACTCAGATCGATGATGCTGAGACGGCGAAATCCGAGGGCGACATTCTCATCTGTATAATCTCCCGCCATATCGGGACCGCGATGGACAATACGTCCCATCATTTTGTTGAGTATCTCTTTTTTATTTTCAAGCTTACCGGTAAAACCGACAAAACCGCACATAACTTTCTCCAATCCTGAATCCATATGGAATACAAATTATTATATCATAAAGTTGGAAATAAATAAACAGCTAAAATAAAAAAATACGGCAAAAGCCGTATTTTTTGTTAAGCTAATTTAATTTTGGCTGGATTGCTGGAGGATATAAGCCTCCATGATTGCCGCCGCTTCGCCTCTTGTGAGTGTCGCCGAAGGATCAAAGCTGTCACCGATACGCTCAAACAGACCGAGCGCACAGGCAATAGCGAGATAGCCCACATCTTCCTCAGCGATACTGCCGCTATCTTCGAAGGGGAGCTTATAGATGCCCTTCAATGAAGCAATCTCACTGTGGCCGAGTGCGGTTATGATAATTTTTGCAGCGTTCGCCTTGGTGATGGTCGATGCGGTGTTCTCGCCAAGCTCATAATAGCCGAGAACATTGTTTGCAAGATCGATGAATTCTTCCTCGGTAATTGAATCATCGGGACGGAAGGTTGATGCACCATCGATATAACTCATGTTATAGAGCAACTTGATGGAACTCTCATACCGATGTCCTGCATCCTCAGCGAAGGAATTGCGGTCAAAATAGGCATTCTCGGGCTTGGTATATTCCTCGTAGGAATAATCCACAATCTGACCGGTGATTGCATCGACAAAGCAGTAATACTCTATATTGTAAACGGGGACTACAAGCTTTTCGGTGGAATCAATATTATTTGCCACATAGGTCAGCTCGCTGTCGGTAAGCTTGCCTGCCACGATGTAGTAAGGCTCAAGTCCGAGCTTGCTGTAATACATATCTGCCGCAGCTGAAGCTGTCATAGCATCCGATGAAGACTGAAGCGGTGCGTCAATGTGGTTGATATTATAACGAAGAACAAGTCCGGTGTTGGGATCAAGCGTCAAGCCGGCATTATCGGCTTCTACGGGGATCTCCTGATAATAACGGCTGAACTGGAGCGAGAATGCAGTACGGTAGGTTACATCAGAGTAATCATAGCTGCCGGGTTTGTATTCACCGCTGTAGGGTGAGATTTTCGCAAATACCGAAGCGGCTTTTTCCGCAAGTGCATCGGGTGAATATTTCCACTGGCTGTAGTCATAAAGACTGTAATTACTGCGGTAGAAGCTGATAATCTCACCGGTTTCGGCATCGCAGGTAAGGGTGGCACGAAGGATTCCGTTTCCATCGGCGGCATTCTTTTTCCAGACAGAGGTACGAACATAGCTCTCCTCACCGGTATAGGAATCGTAAGATTTTGTTACATTGGAGCTTGCAAGCTCATATCCGGCATCGAAATCAAAAACTGCCAGCTTGAGAAGCATTTCTTTCAGTTCTGTGGTTGTTTTGAAGCTTTCCTGGATTTCAACAGCACCAAGCTCGGCTTCGGTAAGTCTATCAGAAGCAGCAGGAGCCTCAGCCACTGTCTCTTCGGTTACAGCACCGTCTTCATACATGCCGTTGCCATACATGACATCCCTCTCGGGGTAGACAAGCTTGAGTGTATCGCCTGTAATCGCATTGATCACAGTACTTCCGTATTCTTCATTGGGGACATAAACCAGCTTTACCTTTGCTTCAGAGTGTCTGAGCTCGCTGTTGTAATCATAGAAGCTGCGGTAGACCAGCTTGAATGGGAGCGCCTCTGCAAGCTTTTTGGCAGCGGTCCCCTCGTCAATGAGACGAAGTCCGTTATCCATTGCAGGTTTTGTATTATAGGGCATGGTCGAGCAGTTATAGCTGAGCAGAGTTCCGTCTGAGGAGATACGCAGCGTGATGAAAGAATCGGCAATTTTTCTGCCGTTGATGTTTGCATACAGAGTGATATTATAGCGACCTATTCCACGACTGTAGGTAACACTTGCAAAGCGGTCACTGACATATGACAAGTATTCGGGATTAATCTTCGCCACCCAACCGAGAGCGGTAGTCAGTGCTTCATTTTTGCTGATTTCGGGGATGATCATTCCGGATGCAGTTTTTGTTCTGTTGTAAGTATAGCTGGTAATAAGACCGGTCTCGGTGATCGATGCACTGACACTCTCATTATCTGCCTGCCAATCAAGATACAGCATTTTCAGTTTTTGATAAGTTCCGTAGGAGTGGTAGAATTCCTCAAACCGATCGATCTCACCGAATACCTCCTTATAGCGGAGGATTGCGGCAGTCAGCTCTTCTGTGGTGATATCATCTACCTTAACTTCAACAGCGGGAGAAGCAGCAATCGGCTCCTCGGAGACTGCAATCGCAACAGCGGCGGCTGAGGGCAGTGCTGTCACAACAGCGAGCGCTGCGGCAACAAGAGATTTCATTGTCTTTTTCATAGCATTTACCCTTTCTTTCGATGGAGATGTTTGGTTAAGAGTGCTTTTGCTGTATTTGACTGCATTTTCGGGAAAAAGTTCCCGTATTTATTCTTCTTTCTTTTTCTGCTTGATGTCGGCAAGCGGATTAAGGTTCATGGCTTCTTCCATCTGCTCATTGCTGACATGGGTGTAGATTTGGGTAGTATTGAGCTGCTCATGGCCAAGGATATCCTTCAGCGTGCGAATATCCACCTGTCCGGTACGGTACATGAGTGTCGCGGCAGTATGGCGGAGCTTATGTGTGGAATAGTGCTTATGCTCGAGTCCGGCGGCTTTCAGATATTTCTCAACCATCTTCTGGATCATCTGAATGCTCATACGGCGGCGCAGACGACTGATGAAGAGGGCGTTCTTATCCTTGATATCGGGAATATTGGCACGCACCTTCAAATAGACAGTAAGAGCGTCGCGGCAGGCAGGATTCAGATAGACGACGCGCTCCTTACTTCCCTTTCCGAGAACACGAAGCGAACGCAGATCGGGGTCAAGGTCGCTCAGATTGATTCCATCAAGCTCTGAGAGACGCATACCGCAGTTGAGAAAGAGGGTGAGGATAGCATAATCACGCTCACGGCTCTTGGATTCGCTGTCATTACGCACCGCTTCAAGGAGTGCCAGACTTTCTTCGAGGGTAAGGAACTTTGGCAGTGCCGGCTTGACCTGGGGGGAGTCGATTTCCTTGGCGGGATTATTTTCGATATAGCCGCGATCGTAGCAGTATTTATAGAAGGTGCGCAGGCAGGACAGCTTTCTTGCGCGGGAGTCGGCTTTATTACCTCTGCTGTTCGCAGTATAGACGATAAATGCGAGGATATCCTCACGGGTGACACTTAGTATGGTCTGACGGGGAATGTCTGAGATATCGATCTCTTCGGTCAGCTCTGCATCTGCCGGATCGATTCCGGCGCGGCGAAGCTTGAGGTATCGGAGAAAGATGGTAAGATCCTGACGGTATTGATAGACGGTTCGCACCGAGCGGTTTTTAACGGCGATCTGATAATTGCCGAATTGCTCGATGATTTCGGGAACCTGATGATTTTCCATGTCATCCTCCCTTTAAAGGTTGCAGAAATGTAAATTTTTAAATCAAATCGGAATAATGCTTGTAAAGTTAATATTTGTTCTATAAAATTATTATACATCCACATGGGCGAATTGTCAAATCTCCCGTGAAATTCAAGAGGTATTTATTTTTTATGATCAATTTTATCAAGGAACATTCCTACACCATCGTCAAAATGATCATCAATCAGATCGGACTGACTTTTTTCGGACTGGTGCTTGCATTTGCTACCAGCACCAATGAAACTTTGCTGCTTGTAACCAGCATTTTCTCCATATGCTTCTATCTTTTTCTCCTTTACACCATGACTTGGGAAGTGGGAGCAAAGGAAAAAATTCGCATCGATTCGGGACGAGCAACAAAAAAGCCCTTCACCGGTTTACTGATTGCTCTGTGCGCTAATTTGATCAACATTCTGATGGGTATTATCCTCTGCGTAACCAAGCTGTTTATTGCAGAAGGTGATATGTCGTCGATCGCATTTAAGATCAACCAGATCATCAACGCGGCAGCCCGCTTCCTTGAAGCAATGTATCTGGGCGTGATCGTGCTCTTTTCTCCTTACAATCCGATCATCTTCCTGCTCATCCCCCTTCCCGCCATCGCAGTCTGCGGTCTTGCATACTGGGCCGGTCTGCATGATTTCAAGGTTACTTCCTTCCTTGGCATCAATACAAAAGCCAAAAAGTAAATATTTCTCCCGCAGCGCGCATAAAATGAGCCAGATAAACATTTTTTCGATCTGCGGGTGATTTTTATGGTTAAATCCGGTCTCAAGCAAACACTCTATTTTATTATCTTCTCAATATTTCTTGCATTTTTCGCACTGCTGCTCATCTTCTTTTCGCATCTATTGTCCGAGTGCACAGGAGAAACACCGGCGGTGGGAGATGAAATCGAAGCCTCTCCCCTATGTGTGATTCTCGATGCGGGACACGGTGGGGAGGATGGCGGTGCTGTGGGTGTAAACGGCCTGATTGAAAAGGAGTGCAATCTGGCAATCTGCGAGATACTGCGGAATTTGTTTGAGAGCAGCGGCGTTCGTGTGATAATGACGCGCAGTGATGACAGGCTGCTTTACACAGATTATGTTAAAGGAACGTTAAAAACGCAGGATCTGCGCAATCGGCTGGAGGTTGCGCGCTCAAATGAAAATGCCTGCTTTATCAGCATACATATGAACAAGTTCAGCGACGGAAAATATGCGGGACTGCAGGTTTATTATTCACCGAACCACGAGGCAAGTCAAAGGATTGCGTCAGCGATCCAAACATGTGTAACCGAGCTTTTACAGCCTGACAATACGAGAAAAATAAAGAAAGCAGACTCTTCAATTTATCTGCTCGATCGCATCCAATCACCGGCAGTGATGGTGGAATGCGGTTTCCTCTCAAATGAGGCAGAAGCTGCAAAGCTTGCGGATGAAGATTATCGTAAAGAGCTTGCAATGATGATTTATTCGGCGGTAATGGAACAAATTCAAAGTGCCGCCTGACCTGATTTAGAAACTAAGATTGGACGTTATAATATGAAAGCATCTAAGACCATATATGTGTGCACCGAGTGTGATTATCAGTCGGCAAAATGGATGGGCCGCTGTCCCTCCTGCGGCGCATGGAATACAATGGAAGAGCAGGTGATCTCCCCCCAGCCTGCTTCCGCCGCAAAATCATCACCGAAGCTGTCGTTGGGAAGCTATGACAACACGGCGGTAAAATTCAGCGAGCTGGAGCTGCCCAATTACATGCGTGAGGAAACCGGGCTGGGTGAACTTGATCGCGTGCTCGGCGGCGGACTTGTACACGGATCGGTGGTACTGCTGTCGGGCGAGCCGGGTATTGGTAAATCGACACTGCTGATGCAGATTTCCTCTGCGCTGGGGGAAAAACGTCGCGTGCTATATGTATCCGGCGAGGAATCAAAGGGACAGCTGAAGCTGCGCGCCGATCGCCTCGGTGCCGGCGGTGATAATCTTTATTTACTGACCGAGACAAACTTTGAACATGTGATTTCGGAAACCGATCGGGTAAAACCGGATATTGTAATTGTCGATTCGATTCAGACCTTCTACAGTGATCAGATTTCCTCTTCCCCCGGAAGTGTATCTCAGGTCAAGGACTGCGCGTTGAGGCTGATTACAAAGGCGAAAAATGAGGGCATTTCGGTTATCATTGTCGGGCATGTGAATAAGGAAGGCGGCATTGCCGGTCCCAAGGTTCTGGAGCACATGGTGGATGCTGTACTCTATTTTGAGGGCGAGCGCCAGCAGATTTACCGTATTATCCGTGCCATCAAGAACCGCTACGGTTCCACAAATGAGATTGGGGTCTTTGAAATGACAGACCGCGGGCTTTCGGAAGTGGAAAATCCCTCAGAGATGCTGCTTGCCGGACGACCGAAGAATGTATCGGGCAACTGTGCGGTCTGTGTAATGGAAGGTTCCCGACCGATCATTGCCGAGATTCAGGCATTGGCAACAAAATCCTATCTTCCCTCTCCGAAACGCACATCAAGCGGTCTCGATTACAATCGCATGTACCTGCTGCTTGCGGTGCTCGAAAAGCGGTTGGGACTGCGGTTCTCGGATAACGATACCTTTCTCAATGTCATCGGCGGCTTGAGACTGGATGAACCTGCAGTGGATCTCGCGACTGCACTGGCACTGATTTCGAGCATCAAGGACAAGCCGATCAGCGATGATATCATTGCCTTCGGTGAAGTCGGTCTCTCGGGTGAGGTGCGTGCGGTCTCAAATATCGACCAGCGCATTAAAGAAGCGGTTCGTCTGGGATTCACGCAGATTGTTCTGCCCGAGAGAAATTTTACCAAGCTGGACAGGCAGTTTAAAGAAGAGCTTTTGAGCGAAGGAATTCTTTTTACTCCGGTCAAGGCGCTCTTTGATTCTCTGAAAATATTTTGACCGTAACTCCGATCGGACTGCTGGAATTCCGGTCGGAGTTTTCTGATTTTTCTGCATCTTCCCTTGAATAACTATCCGATTTTTGATATAATAAATATTAGTGTGCTATTATTTGTCTGCCAATTCGAAATGTGAGGTATTATTATGACCTGTGCCGATAAAAATACGGTTGCCCTTCACTCCTGCGACAGCTATGATGAAGCAGTGCTGAAGGAGCTGATTTTAAAGAGCTTCGACGAGCTTGGAATTCATCCTGCCGATTATAGAGGGAAGCAGGTGATGCTGAAGCCCAACCTGGTGCGGCGCATGGATGCTTCACAGGGCGGCACCACACATCCGAATATGCTGGCTGCTACAGCTATGATTTTCATGGAAGCGGGAGCTGACGTGATGGTGGCGGAAAGTCCGGGTGGTCCTTACAACGCCGCGGCCCTGAAGCTTGTATATCGCGGCTGCGGCATTGAAGCTGCGGCAGAGCGTGTGGGAATACCCATCTGCTACGGAAGTGATATTATATCTCATCCCTGCCCCAAGGGCGAATTTATCCGCAGCTTCAACCTGATAAAGCCCACGGCAGATGCCGATTTAATTGTGAATCTATGCAAGTTGAAATCTCATGGACTGACTAAGATGACAGCCGCAGTGAAAAATTATTTTGGATGTGTCCCCGGTGTCGAAAAGGTTGAGATGCACGCAAGATTTCCCGAAAGACGAGATTTCTGCGGCATGCTCATCGATCTCTGCCGTATGATTACCGATATGAAGCCAACAATAAGCATTCTTGACGCAATTGTCGGCATGGAAGGAAACGGTCCTACCAACGGAACACCGCGTAAGCTCGGATTTATGATGGTTGGATGCGATCCTTTTGTCATGGATCGGCTAGCATGCGAGATGATCGGCTATGAGGACACGGTTTTGATGGTAGAGATGGCGAAAGAACGCGGTCTTGCACCTGCCGATCTGTCTGAAATCACCGTGCTGGGTGAGGATTACAAAGCGCTCTGCGTGACCGACTTCAAGGCACCCGATTCTGACGCAGCAAAGGCACTGAAGCTCCTGCCCAACATTTTCGGCGGCAGACTCAATCGTTTCCTCCAACCGAAGCCTGCAATTGATAAACCGAAGTGCGTGGGATGCGGAGAATGTGTTCGCAGTTGTCCCATGAAAACCATTGAAATTAAGGAGAAAAAGGCGAATATTAACACCAAGAACTGCATCAGCTGCTTCTGCTGTCAGGAACTTTGCCCCAAAGATGCGGTGAAAATTCATAAAAACTGGTTAATCAAGGTGATTGGATAATGGTACGAACGGTATATGAATCTGCTTATGCAAAGATTAATCTGACGCTTGATATCACAGGAAAGCGCAATGACGGATATCATACGCTGGACAGCATCATGCAGACTGTGACGCTGGCAGATGAGATTACTCTGACCTATAATTCAGAACGAGACAATGTATCGCTCGCCTGCGATGATACGATGCTCTCCGGAGCTGATAATCTCTGCTGTAAAGCGGCACAGGCATATCTTGACGCCACAGGAATTAGAGGCGGTATCGAGATAACGCTTGCCAAGAAAATTCCTGTTGCGGCAGGACTTGGTGGCGGAAGCGCGGATGCAGCCGCAGTGCTTAGAGCATTAATGCGGATATTTCCCGGGCGGATGACGAAGGATGCACTCCTCGTCGTTGCCGCAAAGCTGGGAGCTGATGTGCCTTTCTGTTTTGTCGGCGGATGCATGAGAGCACAGGGGATTGGTGAAATGATGGTGGAGCTGCCTCAAATTTTCCCACTCCCCATCGTCATTGCGCGGCGAGGTGAGGGCATTTCATCTGCCGAGGCTTACCGACTGTATGACGCAAATCCTGCCGAGACCTTCTTTACCGGAGCAGCTGTTGAAGCGATGATGAAAGATGATCATAAAGCTTTTCTTTCGACGATATCAAACGGATTTGAAAAGGCGATTTTTCCTGTACGCCCCGAAGCTGAGCGAGTATGCAGTGAACTTATCGGGCTTGGTGCGTTGACAGCTCATATGAGCGGAAGCGGCAGTGCGGTTTTCGGCATCTTTGCCTCTGAGGAATGTGCAATGCAGGCGGCAGAAGCTTTGCGGAAGCATGAGATGTTTGCCGAGGTTTGCTATCCCTGCAGCATTGAATCTGCTTAAAAACAATCGTTTCGATACTTTTTTGTGTAATTTCGCGGCGATATTCCGCGAAGCATTATCATAAAATACATACCTTGTTCATTATTTTTTGATATACTTATATTATTGTTTATTCGCACGGTTCCTGCCGTGAAAAATCAGAAGCGAGGATTTCCCCATGAGAATCGGACTTGACGTAGGCTCCACGACCCTGAAGTGTGTGGTGCTTGATGACAGCAACAAGATACTGTTCCACTCCTATGAGCGGCATTTTTCACAGATTATTGCCAAATCTGCAGAACTGATGGAAAAAATACGCAATCAGTTCCCTCAGTGGAGTGACAAGCCTGTTGACATCTGCATCTCCGGCTCGGCAGGTATGGGGTTTGCTGAACGTGCAGGTATTCCCTTTGCACAGGAGGTATATGCCACCAAGGTCGCTGTTGACACGCTGGTTCCCGGTACCGATACCGTAATTGAGCTGGGCGGCGAGGACGCAAAAATTCTCTTCTTAACAAACGGTCTTGAAGTTCGCATGAACGGTTCCTGTGCCGGAGGTACGGGTGCTTTTATCGATCAGATGGCTACGCTTCTGAATACAACCCCCACCGACATGAACGATTACGCCAAGGAGCATGAGAAGATTTACACCATAGCATCTCGCTGCGGTGTATTTGCCAAGAGCGATATTCAGCCGCTTATTAATCAGGGCGCGCGAATTCAGGACATTTCGGCCAGCATTTTCTATGCTGTAGTCAATCAGACAGTAGCAGGGCTTGCACAAGGACGCGAAATCAAAGGAAATATTGTCTATCTCGGCGGACCGCTGACCTTCTTCTCAGAGCTGAGACGCAGCTTCGACAAAACACTGAAGCTCGAAGGAACCTGTCCCGAAAATTCGCTCTATTTCGTTGCGTTGGGTGCGGCGCTGCTTACCGAAACCGAACGCAAGCCTATGACGCTGACCGATGCAATCAAGGCGATTGAGGGATCGGGAGAAGGTGCAAGCTATCTCTCCACCGAACCGCTTTTTAAATCGCATGAGGATTACGATGAGTTCAAGCGCCGTCATGATCGCGATACCGTTGCGACAGTACCCGCCGAGGGGTACAGCGGTGCGGCTTATCTCGGAATTGATGCGGGATCTACCACCATTAAGGCGGTTGTCATTGACAGAGATGAGAATATTCTGCTCACCAGCTACCGCCCCAACAGCGGCAATCCGGTTCCGCTGATCAGAGAATTTCTCACTGATATGTATGAAAAATATCCCGGCATCCGCATTGAATCGAGCGCAGTGACCGGTTACGGTGAGGAAATTATCAAAAATGCCTTCAAGGCTGACATGGGCATCGTTGAGACCATGGCGCACTTCACCGCGGCAAAGAAATTCCTCCCCGAGGTTGACTTTATCATTGACATCGGCGGCCAGGACATCAAGTGCTTCAAAATTCGCAACGGTGCGATTGATAATATCTTCTTAAACGAGGCTTGCTCTTCCGGGTGCGGCTCCTTCCTGCAGACCTTTGCAGGTGCTCTGAATTACAACATCGAGGAATTTGCAAAGCTGGGACTTTATGCGGACCGTCCCGTAGACCTGGGATCGCGATGCACGGTGTTCATGAACTCCTCGGTCAAGCAGGCACAGAAGGACGGTGCCAGCATTGAAAATATCTCAGCAGGACTTTCTGTAAGCGTCGTTAAGAATGCGCTTTATAAGGTTATCCGAGCCCCCTCCAAGGATGCTTCTGTATCGCTTGGCAAGAATATTGTCGTACAGGGAGGAACATTCCTGAATGATGCGGTACTCCGTGCCTTTGAACAGGAGATCGGTGCCAATGTCATTCGTCCTTCCATTGCGGGACTGATGGGTGCATACGGCGTTGCACTTTATGCGAAAAAGAATTCCAAGGGCAGCTCCACACTGATGAATGCCGAAGAGCTGAAGAATTTCAAGCATGAGGTCAAAGCAGTCACCTGCGGTCTCTGCAATAACCGCTGCCGTCTGACCATCAATACCTTTGACGGTGACCGCAAGTTTATCGGCGGCAATCGCTGTGAACGCCCGATCACGAACAAGAGTAACCGCGAGCTGATCAATTTCTACGATTACAAGCTGCAGCTGCTCTCTGCGTATATGAATGAAAATGTCCCCGATAAGCCGTCGGGAAGAGGAATTATCGGTATTCCTCTCGGTCTTAACCTCTATGAACTGCTTCCCTTCTGGCACAAATTCTTCACATCGCTTGGCTTTGATGTGGTAACTTCGCCGCTTTCGGGACGCAAGCTCTACATCAAGGGGCAGCAGACCATTCCCTCGGATACAGTCTGTTATCCGGCGAAGCTGCTTCACGGACATATTGAATCACTGCTGGAAAGCGGCGTAACAAATATTTTCTACCCCTGCATGACCTACAATATCGACGAGCATCTGGGTGACAATCATTATAACTGCCCTGTGGTCGCATATTATCCCGAGGTTATTTCTTCCAATGTTCCCGGGCTTGCCAAGGTGAATTTCATGTATCCCTATCTCGGCATTCACCGTCCGAAGGATCTGGCAGTAAAGCTCTACGAATATCTGAAGGAGCGCTTCCCTTCTCTGACACAGGCTGAAGTCAAATCCGCCGCCAATGCTGCTTACAAAGAATATGATGCACATATGGAAGCACTGCGCATCAAGGGGGATGAATACATCGCCCGCGCAAGAAAAATTGGCATGCCGATCATTGTGCTTGCCGGTCGTCCCTACCATGTGGATCCCGAGATCAACCACGGTATTGACCGTCTGATTACCGAGTGCGGCGCGGCGGTGATTACCGAAGACTCAATCGCCATGAAGATGCCTCGTGTAAAAACTCATGTCCTCAATCAGTGGACCTATCATTCGCGCATGTATGCGGCAGCGAAGTATATTGCTTCTCAAGATGATATGAATCTGGTACAGCTCGTCTCCTTCGGATGCGGCGTCGATGCGATCACCACAGACGAGGTTCGTTCCATCATTGAAAGCGAAGGCAAAATTTACACGCAGATCAAAATCGACGAGATCACCAATCTGGGTGCCGTGAAAATCAGACTCCGCTCACTCTTTGCAGCTTTAGAAAAATAAAGAAACAGGATATACATATATGGCAAATAATTCGATTGAATCCTATCCCATGCAGCGTATTCCCTTCACGAAAGAAATGAAGGATAACAATTATACAGTTCTTGTCCCCAATATGCTGCCCATTCATTTTAAAATGCTGGTACGTATTTTCCGCTATTACGGCTACAATGCAGTTCTGCTGACCAACGAAGGTCATGATGTGATAGAAGAAGGTCTGAAATATGTTCATAACGACACCTGCTATCCCGCGCTTCTCGTTATCGGTCAGATGATCAGCGCACTCAACAGCGGAAAATTCGATGTAAATAAAACTGCACTGATGATCACACAGACCGGCGGTGGCTGCAGAGCATCAAACTATATTCATCTTCTGCGAAAAGCGCTGATCAAAGCCGGTTACGGAAACATTCCGGTCATCTCGCTGAACCTGTCGGGACTTGAAAAGGACAGCGGCTTCAGCTTTACACTTCCGATGATCCGCAAGTGTATTGATGCTCTGGCTTACGGCGATATCATCATGCTGCTTAAAAATCAGGTGCGCCCCTACGAGGCTGTTGCCGGCACGGTTGATGCGCTGGTTGAAAAGTGGGCAGGCGAGATTTCGGATCAGCTTGATGCGGGCAAAGGATGCTCGATCAAAGAAATTCGCGCCAACATGAAGCAAATCGCCGCAGATTTTGCCGCAGTTGAAACGGTTGAGCGAAGCTGTGTCAAGGTCGGCATCGTTGGTGAAATCTATGTTAAGTTTGCTTCGCTTGCCAACAATAATCTGGAGGGTTTCCTTGCCGAACAGGGATGCGAGGTTATGGTTCCCGGTATTATGGGCTTTATGCTCTTCAAGGTAGATAACCGAAGAGAGGATATTCTTCTCTACGGAGGCAGCAAAGCCAAGAAAGCTGTGGTTGAGCTGCTACTCGGTTATTTTGAAAAAATCGAAGCTGTGATGCTGGAGTGTGTCGGTGACTATCCGAAATTCGCCAAGCCCACGCCTTATCAGGAGACTAAGAAGCTTATCGACGGCGTTATCGGACGTGGCTGTAAAATGGGTGAAGGCTGGCTGCTGACCGCCGAGATGTTGGAGTTGATTCATCACGGATATTCCAACATTGTGTGTGCTCAGCCCTTCGGCTGCCTGCCCAACCACATTGTAGGCAAGGGAATGATCCGCCGCCTCAAGGAGATTCATCCCAACTCCAACATTGTACCGATTGATTATGACCCGGGTGCTACCAAGGTCAATCAGGAAAACCGAATCAAGCTGATGCTTGCCGTAGCAAGAGAAAAAATGACACCTTCCCCGCAAAAAAAGGATTCACAAACTATAGTACATGCATAATATTTCAGACTGCTGCAATTCAGATATTTGCAGCAGTCTGTTTTCATTTTATCTTTCGAGATTCATATTTTGATTTATTGGTATTAATTCGATGTTTATTGTATATTATTATTCCGATTTAAATTGACTTTTCAGTAAATCTATTATATAATATGAATGAACATTTGGGCATACTTCTAATCTGAACTTTAATCTAAAGAAAGAGGTAACATTATGAAAAGGAAATTAGCACTTCTTCTTGCCGCGCTTATGCTTGCTTCATCCTTCGCATCCTGTGCGAGTGACAGCGGAAGCGATGTAAAAGATTCCGGCAATCAGGCGGCTGCTACAACGGCTGCCGAAACAGCGGGCGAAACCAAGCCTGTTATTCAAATTAATCCCAATCTTCCTGCCGAGGATTACGAAGGCTATAATTTTGTATTTCTCTCGCGCTGGCTGAACCATCTTGACTGGACACCTGTATGGGATCCGCATGATCTGGATGCAGAGGCTGAAAACGGTGAACCTGTCAACGATGCGGTATATAAGAGAAATCAGATGGTTGAAGAAAAGTACAATGTAGTCATCTCAGAAAATCGTCTGGAGCATATTTCGCAGGAATGGCAGAAGGCTTTCAAGCAGGAGATCGCCTCCGGTGATAACTCTTTTGATGTTGCACTGCCCAGCATCGGCGAGGGAAGCTCTAATTATGCGGTTGCCGGCAACTTTGTCGATCTTTTCACCATTGACAACCTTGATCTTACACAACCTTGGTGGGATCAGAACGCAGTTGAAGATATGACCATCCGTCACAAGCTCTTCATGGTCGAAGGCGATCTTCTCACCAACTACAAGGACGCAACCGCCGCCATGGTATTCAACAAGCAGCTTTATGCTGACAATGGTTTTGAAGACATTTATGCACTCGTTGAGAATGGTAATTGGACCTTCAACAAGCTTTATGAAATGATGAAGGGCTTTGGACGTGATGTCGACGGTGACTCTGACATGGATGAAAACGACCAGTACGGTCTTGTATGTCAGGTTGACTCGATGCCCAGCCTTCTCAATGCTGCAGGTGAAACCTACGCGCTCAAGGATGAGGATGATATGCCCTACATCACAATCAATACCGAGAGTGCTGTCATGAAGATGGAAAAGATCTTTGATATCATGTACAGCCCCGATGCGAGAAACTCTCACAAGATCGAGTCCACCGGCAATATTTACGCAATTGCTGAGCAGGCCTTCAAGGAAAACCGCACACTCTTCATGTGGATCCGCATGGCTGTTGCAGGCACGCTCCGTGATATGGAGGTTGACTTCGGTATCATCCCCGTCCCGAAGTATGATGAAAAGCAGGAAAATCACTACTCCACCGTTAATGTCAACACCGGCTACGGTCTCTGTGTTCCCGTTACATCAAAGGATCTTCCCAGAACCGGTATGATTCTCGAGGCTCTCTGCTCTGCTTCCTATAACAATCTGACCACCGCTTATTATGAGACAAATCTTCAAGGCAAGATTGTACGCGACGATGAATCCCTTGCAATGCTTGAGATCATCTTCAGCAATACTCTCTACGATATCGGTCAGGTATACAACTTCGGTACCATGGACTCTATGTTTATGAACCTCTCCCGTACCGATAACCGTAACTTTACATCCACTTACGCTAAAAACGAAAAGATGATTCTCAAGGCAATTGAGAAGCTGGAAAAGAATCTCGATAAGCTGGACGCACAGTAATCGGATATTATTAAGAAAGGATGTCATGTATATGGCATCCTTTTTTCTTGCGGTTCGATTCATTTTGTGTTATAATGGGGTATCACCTTTTCCGGAGGTTATTGTGAAACATTTCGCAAAAATTTATCTTGAGATTTCTAATATATGTAATCTGCACTGTTCCTTTTGTCCCGGAACCAAAAGAGCGCCGAGAGCTCTGGATATTGAACACTTTTCTACTCTGCTTGAGAAGTTGAAGCCATACACCGACTACCTGTATTTTCATCTCATGGGAGAGCCTCTATGTCATCCGAATTTAGGCGATTTTTTAAAGATTGCGCATCAAGAAGGCTTCAAAGTAATCATCACCACCAACGGAACATTGCTTCAAAAGCGACAAGAAGTGCTTATGGCAGCGCCACCTTACAAAACTGTGATTTCACTTCATGCATTTGAAGCAAATGATCTGGCACTTCCCTTCTCCGAATATCTTCGCAGCTGCTTTGAGTTTGGACAGGCAATGCATGATCAAGGACTGGTGATCTACAGGCTGTGGAATCACGGAGGCGCCGATGTGCGAAACAGCGAGATACTTTCCGTGATGAAAGAATATTTCCCGATGCCATGGGCAATCGACCGCCGCGGACACAAGCTTCGAGATAAAGTTTACGTAGAATACGGAAATAAGTTCGACTGGCCTAAAATGACGGCGGAGGCAGGGGGCGACCATATATTCTGTTATGCGCTGCGCGATCAGATCGGTGTGCTATGTGACGGAACAGTGGTTCCCTGTTGTCTCGACCATGACGGCGATCTTGCACTCGGAAATCTGTTTGAACAGGAGCTGGAGGAGATATTGAATTCTCCGCGAGCAAAAATGATTTATGACGGATTTTCGGAAAGATCTGCTGTAGAAGAATTGTGCCGCAGATGCGGTTATGCGCGGCGGTTCAATTGATTGAAGTATCGTATTATATCAAAAAGGGGCTGTTGGAAATTTTTCATTTGCAACAGCCCCGCCACAAAATTTTCGATTTTGTGGCATAATATTGATTGGTTTCTGGGCGTAAAATGCCCTGAAATGGCGGTCTTTGATCGACAAAATCAATATTCAAGGGACTGTCGCATGCAAATGCGACAGTCCCTTTTGAGCTTATATTTTAGTTTTTAACAAGAATTGTCCTATAATCCGTGATTTGTGTGCCCGGGAAGTAAGCGTTTACGATATCGCGCCATTTAAAGCCGAGCTCTGCCATGTCATGGGCCCCCCACTGACTGAAGCCTACGCCGTGTCCCCATCCGCGTCCAATGAAGATAAAGCTGCCTGCCGTACCTTCGGCTTTTACGGTGGTTGTAACTGTTGTGGTCTTTCCCAGAACGGCATTTTCCGGAATTTCCGGAATGTTGATTGTGCCACTGTCTGTGCCAAACTCTAAATCAAACTCAGAGATCAGTGTGACTGAGCTGTCGCCCTGAGATGTAACAGTTGCAATTGGTCTTGAATTGTCAAGATAAGTCATACCGAGACTGTTCACAGCAAAATAGTTGTCCGAATCGACACTGATGACCCCATCTGCTGTGATAACATTGGGATTGGGGGAAGTTTTTTCTTCCTGCGTGACGGTTATTTCTTCAGTCGCAGCTTTATTTTCCTCTGTATCGATCAGATTTCCCTCATCATCAAGCGCATCGGCAAATACATATTCGGTCATCTGAAGGGTATCGCCCGCTTTACCGACTACAAAATTTGCACTGTTCAGGGAGAGGGCGATTTTTATCTTTTCTGTACGTTCGATTGTAACAGTATTGCCGTTGGTATCTGTAAAGCTGATAGAATAGACATAGGAAGAATTCTCAGCAAGCTTGTTGATCTTCACGCTTTGAATATTTCCTCTGATCTGCGAATAACCGGCACTTCTGAGCTGATCCGCAAGCTCTTTAGGTGTCATTTCGACTGTCCAGTATCCCTTATAATGTTCTTTATATTTTTCCCAAGGAGTATTTACAGCCTGCAAATAAGAATAATCGCCCGTGCTTCCCCATGTTTCCTTCGCACTGACCGTTACGCCGCCCACAGAAGAAGAATAATATGCTTCTGCAACATTATCTTTATAAGAGACCACCAGACTCCGTGTCTCTTCAATTGCAGTTCTGACTGCATCATTGACACGGGCAACACCGAGATACGCCTGACAGTGTGTGCTGTTGCAAAGATCAAAGCCGTAGGATGTATTATGACGTCCAAGCTTAGCCAGCGTAAATGAGCGAACGGTAACCGCAAAAGCTTTTAAGGTTTCGATAGGCCAGTTGGGGCTTACTTCACAGGAAATGACACATGCTACATATTCTTCGAGAGGCATCACATTGGTCACTGCGACGCCGTTCGTGTTATTGTAGATGTAGCGGGTAAATTCAAATACTCCCTTATATTTGTTTTTTGCAGGAGTAACGATATAGGCTTCATTTTCCCCCTGAACGGCTTTTACACCGAAGGATGAATTGCTGTCATCAAATTCATATAGAATAGCATCGGTGTTGGGATTAACAACCGAAACCGCGGTGTTCGTACCGGATACAACGGTAAAATTGGCACCAAAATATTGCGTCATCGCAGCCGCTGTTTGCTGAGCCTCGGCTTCAGTAGTGAAATCACCGACACGCACCACGTATGAACCGTTGATGTATGCCGGAAATGCATCAAGTCCCATGGGCTTAGCTGCTGTTTTAATCTGCGAAAGAGCTGTCTGCAGATTCGCAGCATCTGTTGTAACCTGCGCGTGCCAACCGCCGATCACAGCGTTTGATGCATTGCCGATGGAGTAGGTCATCGCTTTTTTTGACAAATTAGCATCACAGGTTACCGATACAATTGTGTCGGTAACCTGATAGAGAGGTATGTAGTTTTCTCCGTCCTGCAACATGCCGAATTCGAAGCCATGTTCGGTGGTAATCTCAAAGCCGACAGTAACGCCTGTGCCATACATCAAACCTACACGGATCAAATCGCTTGTAAATTGATACTGCGGCTCGGATGCGTATGAGGTAAGGGGCAATGCCATCGCAAAGACACCGAGAATCATGAGCAGTCCGAGAAAAGCCGCCATTATGCGCACAAGTATGACGCGCTTGGGCGTCTTCTGCTTTTTCTTATCAGTTTTCAACGGTGTATCCTCCTCTTACCATAAAATATGCATCATTGGAGGTAATAAGCACACCTCTGCCATCTCCGCGCGGAACGATGACATAGTGATTTTTTGTCAGAGCTTCGCCCGAGAGCAGTTCTTTCTCTGCAGTTGTATCAGAAAGTCCCTGTCCCGCATCAACGGTAACCGCAACAGCAGAACCGGAGCGAAGGATAATTTCGCAGGGTTCGGTAGGAAGTATCACCTGTCCGATGGTTGCGTGAACGATCTCATAGGTCACACTTGCAGTGGCTGCTGCGGGTTGATTTGACGCCGCACCGTCTGTCTGATTTCCGAGTTCTGCCTTAAGCTCGGCTTTAATCTCACTCTTAAGCTGAGGAATAAGCACATCATTTACATAGCTGAGGGTGACAAGGGGATCATCTGCGGAAGAATAATCGCTTGCAGCAAAAACTGCAACACCGGTCACAAGAAAGATTAAAAGTACAGCCGATACGATATCACGAAGATTAAATCTGTTTTTCAAAAGAAGCCTCCATATTGCGGCATTAGGGTGGTTATCCCGCGATTATACGGGATTTTTCGACAATCACATGCTCATTATATCACACTCTGCTGCGAATTACAATGCTTAGGAGCGAATGTTAACAATTTACAGAATTATGATATTTCTCAAAGGTGCAGCTTTTTTGCAAGATACCAGACATAAAAAGCAAGAATTAAAATGAGGAATCCGGAAGCCATCATAAGAATCGGAACAGTTGTAAGTGTAAAACCGAAGATAGAAAGAGTCAGATTTTCATATACCGCACACCAAAGGGTACCGAGTCCCAATCCCAGCAGTGCACTGAGATAGAAGATGAAATAATAAAGGGAAGTATAGCAGGTGCGGTGCTCGCGGGGCATACATATGTATTGTAGATTTGCAAAGGCGATATTCTGTCCGACACCGATAACATGCTGAGTGATGCGTACCGCGCTCATCAGAATGAGATAGTTCATCGGGGTGATGAAACAATAGGCGAGCTGGCAGATTGCATAAACCAGCAGGGTGAAGCCGTAAACACTCAGCCACGAGAACTGTTCGATCTTCTTTTTCCAGAAGCCTGAGAAGAGCGGAAATGCTGCCGAATAGAGAATGATGATCAGATTATAGTAGGTATAAGATACTCCCACATCCTCAAGCAGAAACACCTGCAGCGCCGATGAAATCGACAAAGAGCTTACATTCCAAAGCACAACAGCGCCCATTACCATCAGCCAGCGGTGATTTTTAAGAGGAATTCGGAAAATATCTGCATTCTTTTCGGTGGCTTCGGCGTTATATTCGTATTCTTTCGGTCTGGAGAGACAAAACACATCCACCAGTGCCACAGCAAAAGCCAACCAACGAAGCGTAGTCAAAAGCGTCAGCTGTGCAGGAGAATTGCTCAGTGCGTCGGTAATCATACCCGAGAAGAGAAGCATGGCTCCGGGGATCAGATTAGACAAAAATTGCACTGCCGTGAAGTAATCGGAGCGTACTTCCTTGGGAATGAAATTCACATGCCATGAAGAAAAGCCGGATGTGGCAATTCCGTTGAAAATGTTCGCAAGAATCAGAAGCGCGGATAGCGTCAGCATACGCATGCCTGTATCCGTCACCACAAGCGGCATCAGGGTGAAGGCAGCAACGGCAAGAATATAGTAGATCAGCTTACAGCCGACAAGGATTCCCTTTCGCTTGGGAAAACGATGAAGAAGAGCAGGCGTAAAGACAGACGCCAGATTGGAAATATAGGGTGCCAGAGTGACGATACCAATATTGACGATATCGAATCCGTATGCAGCAAGAAAACCGGTGAAGAATATACCGGTGGTCATCTGATTGACAATCGCCTGCAATACCGTAGAGGTGAGCATAATTCTTCTGCCCTTTTCCTCGTCGCTTTTTCCTTTAAAGCATCGGAACATACCGATGAATGAGCTTTTATCTTCCATTGTCATACTACTTTATTGCGGGGCACAGCATGCTTTCTGAGTTGTACCCCTGTTTTCATTTATTCACCTAATTTGATCTGTCCGCTTCCTGCATCAAATTGCTCAAGAACAACGCCGGATGCAGGGATTTTAGTCTTGCGGTAGCGCTTCAGTTCACCGCTTTGCTCTTTAGGAATAAGGCGGGCTTCGGTAATCTTCTGATTTGTCTTCAGGGTCATGAGAGCGATTCCCTGAGAGGTACGGGTTGTTTTTACAGAGATGAGCTCACTCGAGAACATGACCGCCCGTCCGCCCGATGAGATGAGCATAATCTCCTGAGGCTCGCTTTCATAGAATGCCGCTACGATGGGAGAGACATCCGAGTATGCGGCAGTCAGCTTCTTTCGATTGGTTTTGGTTTCGTAGGTGGTAATAGGCACACGAACACCCTTGCCGTTTTCAAAGAGGAAGATCATATTGTGACCTTCTTCATATTTGCTGACGCATTTCATGAAGATCACACCCTCATCCTCATCAAATCCCAGCTTTGCGGGAATAAACTCACCCAGCTGAGATGCCTTCATGAGATCAAAGTCCGACACTTTGACTTTATAAACCTGCGCTTTATCCGAGAAGAAGAGGAGCTCGTCAACATTTTCAACATCTTCCTCCACCAAAACCTCATCGCCCTCTTTGAGCTTGTGTTCATCATTTCCGCGAAGTGACTGATAGGAAATTTTCTTAAAGTATCCCTCCTTGGTCATGAGGATATGAACCTTATAGTTCTCCACTTCACTCTCTTCGTCGTATTCTTCCAGAGCTCCGGCATCAAGAATCATGGTCTTACGCGGGATGCCGTATTTTTTCTTAATCTCCTTCAGTTGAGCGGCGATATAATTACGCAGTGCACGCTCACTGCCGATGAGGGCTTCCAGATCGGCGATTTCCTTCTGCAGATCCTCTATTTCCTTGATACGGTTGATAATGTACTCACGGTTGAGGTTACGCAAACGGATTTCTGCGATATATTCAGCCTGAATCTGATCGATATCAAAGCCTTCCATCAGATTGGGCACCACATCCGATTCCTTTTCGGTTTCACGAACAATGCGGATAGCTTTATCTATATCAAGCAGAATTTTACCAAGTCCCAGTAAAAGATGAAGCTTATCCTGCTTCTTTTTCAGATCAAAAGAGAGCTCGCGCTTGACACAGCCAAGTCTGAAGCGAATCCACTCATTAAGAAGTTCACAAATACCTAAAGTACGCGGTATATTATCGATCAGCACATTGAAATTGCAGCCATAATCGTCCTCCAGTGTGGTAAGCTTAAAGAGCTTTGCCATCAGCTTGTTGGGGTCGACGCCTCGGCGCAGATCGAGTGTAAGCTTGAAGCCGTTCAGATCGATCTCATCGCGAAAATCGGTGATTTCCTTCAGTTTGCCCTCCTTCACCAGATCGCCAATCTTTTTCAGAATGACCTCGATTGTAGTAGAATAGGGGATTTCAACGATATCGATGCAGTTTGCCTGTTTATCATAGGTATATTTAGCTCTCAGCTTGAAGCTGCCGCGGCCGATCTCATAGATTTCTCTAAGCTGATCGCGGTTGTAAAGGAGATATCCACCGCCTGAAAAATCGGGAGCGCTGATAATATCGAGCATGCGATCAGCGGTTGTGTCGGGATTCTTGAGCATTTGAATTGCACCGTCACAGACCTCTGCGAGATTGAAGGAGCAGATTTTACTTGCCATACCAACGGCGATACCCATGTTGGGCGAAACCAGAATATTCGGGAATGAGGTCGGCAACAGCAGCGGTTCCTCCATGGTGTTATCATAGTTGGGAACCATATCCACCGCATTTTTATCAATGCCGCGGAAAATCTCATTGCAGAAGGAGTCGAGCTTAACCTCGGTATATCGGGGCGCTGCGTATGCCATATCGCTGGAATACTGCTTGCCAAAGCTTCCCTTGGAATCAACAAAAGGATGGAGAAGCGCTGCATTTCCTCGAGTCAGACGCACCATTGTCTCATAAATGGAAGCATCACCGTGGGGATTGAGCTTCATGGTTTGTCCGACTACATTGGCACTTTTGGTACGCTGACCTGTGAGCAGCTTCATGGTATACATGGTGTAGAGAAGCTTGCGGTGTGCCGGTTTAAAGCCGTCGATTTCGGGAATGGCTCGCGAAATGATGACCGTCATAACATACGGCATATAGTTTTTTTCGATGGTTTCGGTAATGGGCTGCAGTGTTACTGCTGCGGATTCTCCGAAGTCTCTGCTCGGTTCTCTTTCCCTTTTTCTTGCCATGTTTGATTATATTCCTTTACTTTATATCTTTTTTACATCAAAGCCTGCTGCCTTGATGAGCCGATTATATACCGCCAGTCCGATTCCCTTTTTATCCGGAAGCGGCGCCAGTATGGATGTAACCTGCTGCATATCATCAAATGCACGCAGCGCTGCAAACAGCTTATGAGCAGTCTCTGTGGGATCGCTCTCTTTTCCCAGCGTAATCACGTTGGAACGGGAGGTCAGCGCCTCGGGAAGCATGTCATCGTAGCAGAGAATTCCGATATCCTCATGATTCACAGCCTCAGTAAGACAGGCTGTGACCGCATCATGACTGCCGTCAAGCAGAGTGACATGCGCTCTCGGAGCGTAGTGGCGATATTTCATGCCGGGCGCAAGCGGTATAAAATTCTCAGCCGGCTTTTCGGTGATAGTCGGATCAACAGCCACCTCTCCGCACAACTCGCGTAGTTCTTCGAGGGTAACAGCTCCCGGTCTGAGCAGAGTTACATGCTTGCCATCAATTTTAACGATGGTGGATTCCACACCGAAATCGCAGTCGCCGCCATCGATGATCGCATTGATTCTTCCCATCATATCGGTGATAACATGTGCGGCTGTGGTAGGGCTTGGTCTGCCCGATAGATTTGCCGAGGGAGCAGCCACAGGGATTTTTGCCTCTGCGAGCAGTCGGTGCGCGATGGGATGGGACGGGATGCGCAGTGCAACGGTATCGAGACCGCCTGTTACCTCGTAGGGAATGCAATCCCGCTTGGGCATGATGACCGTGATGGGACCGGGCATGAAATGCTCTGCAATTTTATAATAAAGAGGTGATGTAATACAATAACGCTCAGCATCTGCAATTTCCGCCACATGGATGATCAGCGGATTATCAGAGGGTCTTCCCTTCGCCGCATAAATTTTCCGTGCCGCATCGGGATCAAGTCCGTTTCCTCCCAGTCCGTAGACAGTTTCTGTCGGAAATGCCACAAGTCCGCCGGAGCGCAGAATTTCAGCCGCTTCGGTTACGGCAGTTTCGGTTGGTTCGGTAAATAATTTTGTGTTCATGATAAAATCAAATGTCGCCGTTCTTCAGTTTTTCTGCAGTATCTGCAGCAATCAGCGAGTCGATCATAAAGCCGATATCACCGTTTAAAAATGCATCCAGCGAATAAACGGTGACACCGATGCGGTGGTCTGTCACTCTGCCCTGGGGATAGTTATAGGTACGGATGCGCTCACTGCGGTCACCTGTTCCGACCTGAGAGCGGCGTTCGCTTGCAATTTTTTCATTTTGCTCGCTCTGCTTCATATCGTAAAGCTTGGTGCGAAGCAGCTTAAAGGCTTTATCCTTATTCTTATACTGACTGCGCTCATCCTGACACTCAATCACGATGCCGGTGGGTTTATGGATGAGACGGATGGCGGACTCGGTTTTATTGACATGCTGACCGCCGGCGCCGGTACTTTTGATTGTTTCAACGATAACATCCGAGGGATTCAGTTCAACTTCGACCTCCTCCGCTTCGGGAAGAACCGCTACAGTAACGGTAGAGGTATGAATACGTCCCTGTGTCTCGGTTTCTGGTACACGCTGAACGCGATGGACACCGCTCTCAAACTTCATGCGCGAGTACGCCCCATCTCCTTCAATAAGGAAGGATACCTCCTTGAAGCCGCCAAGCTCTGTGTCGTTTTCGCTCATAATTTCACACTTGAAGCCCTCTGACTCGGCATACATCGTGTACATACGGTAGAGCACATAGGCAAAAAGTGCCGCTTCTTCTCCGCCCGCACCTGCGCGAATCTCCACAATAACGTTTTTATCATCGTTGGGATCGCGGGGAATGAGCAGCTTCTGCAGTTCTTCTTCAAGTTGAGGAAGCTTTTCCTTTGCTTCCTCGTATTCCATTTCGGCAAGCTCACGAAGCTCACGGTCGCCGCTCTCAAGCAGTTCCTTTGCCTCATCGGCAGCAGACTTTACAGTCTTCCACTCGCGGTACTTCTCAATAATCGGAGTCAGCGCCTTATGTTCCTTCATAAGGCGCTTGTAGGCTTCGATATCGGATACCACAGCAGGATCGCTGAGACTGGCATCGATTTCTTCGTACTTGCGTTCCGCTTCCTTCAGTTTCTCCAGCATGGCTTATTTGTTGAAGACAGAGAATGCCTTGTAGGTCATATAGAGGTCAGCCTTGGCGATCACTTCCCAGGGAGCGTGCATGGAGATAACCGGTACGCCCAGATCAACCACATCAATATCCTTTTCGGCTACATACATAGCGACAGTTCCTCCGCCGCCCTGATCAACCTTACCGAGTTCGCCGGACTGCCAGATGACACCTTCGCGATCGAAAATGCTGCGGACAAAGCCGACAAATTCTGCTGATGCATCGGATGTGCCGCCCTTACCGCGGGAGCCTGTGTACTTGGTGAGAACAACGCCGCGATTGATAAAGGAAGAATTGTTGCGCTCATACACTTCAGCGAAGTTAGGATCATATGCTGCGTTAACATCTGCGGAAAGGCACTTGGAATTACGGCGAACAAGGCGCTCATTTGCACCGAGAGCGTTTGCGATTTCGGTAATGATGTCTACAAAGATAATACACTCCATACCGGTATTGCCGTTGCTGCCGATTTCTTCTTTATCAGCGAGAATGGTCATGAGGGTATGCTCGGGATTCGGATGATCGAGCAGTGCGCGGAGTGCAGGATATGCACAGACGCGGTCATCATGTCCGTAGCCGCCGATGAGACTGCGGTCAAAGCCGATCTCGCGAGCCTTATCCGCAGGAACACAGGTGAGCTCTGCAGAAAGAAAGTCCGCCTCGGTGATGCCGTACTTCTCGTTGAGCAGCTTGAGCATATGGAGCTTGATGCGCTGGTCAGCATCTTTGTCCGAGTAAGGCTCAGAACCGATGAGGATATTGAGACCTTCGCCTGTAATACCTTCAGCCAGCGTTTTTCCCATCTGATTTTTTGCAAGATGAGGGAGCAAATCGTTGATATAGAACACAGGATCGTTCTCGTCCTCGCCGATGCAGACATCGACCACACTTCCGTCAGCGCGATATACAACACCGTGAAGCGCAAGCGGAATTGCAGTCCACTGATACTTCTTTATGCCGCCGTAGTAATGGGTCTTGAAAAATCCCATGTTGCCGTCCTCATATACGGGACACTGCTTCAGATCGATGCGTGGAGAATCCACATGAGCAACCGAAATACGAATACCCTTTTCAACATTCTCGGAGCCGATGGCAAAGGCAATGAGTGCCTTACCGCGGTTATTGTAGTAATATTTGCCGCCTTTTTCAATCTTGTCACCGAATTCAAAGGACTTGAAGCCTGCCTCCTCCAGCATCTTGATGCCTTCGATGACAGCTTCACGTTCGGTCTTGGCAATATCGATGAAGCGCATATATTTAGCGGAGAAGTCGTTCATCTCTGCTCTTGCTTCTTCGCTCAGATCATCATATACATTGGGTCTTGCCATAAACAGCTTTTCTTTCAGCTCTTTGGTTTCCATTTTCTTGTCCTCCGTTTATTTAAAATCATATAATTTTTGATATATTTCACGAGCTTTCGCAATCTTAATCACATAACTCGCAGTCTCTTCTATGGGAATATTCACAAGCATGCCGTTTTCAGTGATGCTGTCGTTCTCAAGCCATCCCTTAACCCTACCGATTCCGGCATTGTAGGCAGCAAATACAGTATCCCAGTCATCAAGCTCCCGCTTCAGATAGGAGAGATAATAAACACCGCATCGAATGTTGACTTCGGGATAATAAACCGCATCGTCCGGAAGCTCCTCTTCCATCAACTTGAGCAGCCATTCATAGGTTTCGGGCATGATCTGCATAAGTCCGATTGCACCGGCATGCGAAACCGCCTCGGGCTTGAAGGAGCTTTCGGTGCGGATGACCGCATAGATCACGTCCTCGGGCACACCGTAATCGTCCGAAGCCGCAGAAATAATATCGCTGTATTTCATCGGATAGAGCCACTCCATAAGAATGCGCGTGCCATCCTTTACAAGCCACAAAAATACGCAGGTAAAAACAAGAACGAAGCAGGTCTTTATGAATACACCGACGGTAGTCTTCCTTCGCCGAATTCTCACACCGTCCCGCTCTTTCTTCTCAATTCTGCAGCAAGCGCCGCGCACTGACGTTCGATTCGGTCGCTGTCATTATTATACAATATATAGTCGGAATTTTCAATATAAAATTCCTTTGATTTCTGCCCGTTGATGCGCGCTTCGGCTGCAGTTTTTGTGATATTGTCGCGTGATGTGATACGTTTAATACGTTCCTCTCTATCAGCAATGACCGAAACGATGAAATCACAGTGTTTATCGAAGCCGCTCTCGAACAGAACAGGAGCATCGATCACCGCAGCATAATCGCCGCATGACCTGCACAGCTCGAGCCACCGCTCACATTTTGCGAGGATATATTTATGCGTGATTTGATTGAGCAGTGTCAATTTTTTCATATCCGCAAAAACAATATCGCCAAGAGCTTTTCTGTTCAGTGCTCCTCCGGCAAGAAATATACCGCTGCCGAAATGTCCTTCGAGCTCCTGCATACAGGGAGTTCCTCTGAAGCACATATCATGATACACCGCATCGGTGTCGATCGACATAATGCCTTCCTTTGCCAACAGCTTTGCAACATATCCCTTACCGCATCCGCTGCCGCCTGTAAGACCTATAATCAGCATGTCAGCATTCCTCCGCCATTTTGATTCGATTCGTATGCACGTTCCATCACAAGCTGAATGTGCGAAGCATCCTTAAAGGAAGGATTTGTTGTTTTATCCTCAGCAACCGCCGTCAGGAAGGAATGATAGCTTTCCACATGTCCTCTCAGCCAGCCAACCGGTGCCTTAGGGCTGGGAAATGCGCCGCCGGGGGTAGGATAACGTCCGCCGCACTCGATTTTCGTGAAGCCGCCGATGCCGCCAAGCTCACCGCCCGCACGCGCTCCGTCGTAATACCAAAGCCACTCGGGCTCCATAAGACTGTATTTGAGAGCGCCTCGCTCACCGTAAATCTCAAAGGAGAGGTCGTCGTTGGTACCGATGGCGATTTTGCTTGCACTTACCGTTCCGACCGCCTCCGATTCGGTTTCGCAGATCATGTAGAAGGCTTCGTCAGCGTTAGTGTTCCACTCATTACCGTCGATTCCGCGGCGTGCGGGAAATGCAATCTGTCCTCTGCCCGACACGCTTTTGATCCTTCCGCAGAGCCATACAGCCATATCGAGGGCATGAGAGCCAAGATCAAAGAGAACACCGCCGCCGCATATATCGCGGTTCTGCTTCCAGCCGGCATTTTTATTTACATCCATACAGCTTGAGTGGAGATAGTCACAGCGGAAGGATAGGATTCTTCCAAGCTGTCCCGATTCGATCATCTGCTTTGCGCGCATAGGAGGTGTCATAAAGCGGTTGTTAAAGACAATCTGCCCCTTTATACCTGCCTTCTCGGCAAGTCCTGCAATCTCTTCCGCCTGAGCCGCAGTGACGCAGAGCGGCTTTTCACAATAGATATGCTTCCCTGCCGCGATTGCTTTTTTCAGCGTTTCATAATGATAAATATTCGGTGTGCAGATATCGATAATGTCAATGGTAGGGTCTCCGATGATATCATCCTCACTGTGTCTTGCTTCGCCGAGAGAATATCTTTCGGTGGCTGTCATTGCGTTTTCATAATGCGCCGCACATACAGCGGTAATCTTCGCGTCATATGACAGCGAGGAATAAAAATATTTCATGTTATGGATCGCATATGCGTGGGTTTTACCCATGGATCCGAAACCGATCAGTCCGATATTCATTTTGTTACTCTGCCTCTCGTAATTAAAAGCTTTCATCCGTTGGATTTTATTTATGAGTCATAACTAACCACATTATATTATACATGAAATTCCGATCATTTACAAGTAAAATTTTTATTTAGATTGTAAACTTGACTTGATTTTATATTACCGCTGTGTTAAACTATGGAGGAATACGATATTGTGAGGTATCCTTGAAGAATTACATCGATTTACTGAATGCGGCAGTACCGCTGATTACAACCTGGTACCGCTCAAATAAAAGACCACTCCCCTGGCGCTCAGACCCGACTCCCTATCATGTATGGATCTCCGAAATTATGCTCCAGCAGACGCGGATTGAGGCGGTGATTCCCTATTATTATCGCTTCCTTGAGACGCTTCCAAACGTTGCGGCACTTGCCGAGGTGGAGGATGATGTGCTTATGAAGCTGTGGCAGGGGCTGGGTTACTACAGCCGTGCACGAAACCTGAAAAAGGCGGCAATTGTGCTGCGGGATGAATATAACGGCAAGCTTCCCGAGGATGCGGCTGCTCTTAAAAGGCTGCCCGGAATCGGTGACTATACCGCCGGTGCGATTGCTTCGATTGCATACCATCAGCCCGAGCCGGCTGTGGATGGAAATGTGCTGAGGGTGATTATGCGCCTCTGTGCCTGTGATGATGACATTATGCTCTCACAGACGAAAGCGGAGGTAATACGGCAGCTCCGCTGTGTCTATCCTTCCGGTGAAGAAGCTTCACTGCTTACCGAAGGGCTGATGGAGCTTGGTGAAGGAATCTGCCCGCCGAGTGGAGCTCCTCAATGTAAGATCTGTCCGCTTCACTTCCTTTGCCGCGCTTATGAGGCGGAAGAGACAGTCCGTTACCCCGTTCGTTCCCCCAAAAAAGCAAGACGCATTGAAGAGCGAACTGTGCTGATTTTATCAAGCGAAGATCGTTTTGCACTGTGTAAACGTCCCGACAGCGGACTTCTTGCCGGTTTGTGGGAATATCCGAATTTTGACGGTGTACTCGATAAGGCAGCAATACTGAAAAAGCTCGAAGAGCTTGGGGTCTCTGTTCGATCAATCTCGAATGTGGGAGCTGCAAAGCATATTTTCACCCATGTGGAGTGGCACATGCAGGGATATCACATTTCCTGCAGCAATCAGTGTCCACATTTTTCATGGAAATCGTCGGACGAGATTCGCATTGAGCTTGCAATACCGACAGCATTCCGTTTTTATACCAATCAAATTTTAGAAGGTGACATATTATGACAGGATGTGTATTCAATATTCAACGTTTTTCCATTAACGACGGGCCGGGCATCCGCACTACAGTTTTTTTGAAAGGCTGTCCCCTGCGCTGTCTTTGGTGTCATAATCCCGAATCTGCGCGGGCAGTTCCTGAGCTGCTCTACGATGAAGAACGCTGTGTGAGCTGCGGTCGCTGTATTACGCGCTGTGAGCATGGCGGACACGAAATTCTTGATTTAAAGCATCATTTTAAACGCGATGTATGTATCGGATGCGGTGCATGCATTCAGCCTTCATGCCCTGCCCTCGAGCTCGCCGGAAAGAAAATGACGGCTGAAGAGGTGATCGAAGAGGTGATGAAGGATGAAGCCTTTTATAAAACCTCCAACGGCGGCATGACGATTTCCGGCGGAGAGCCGATGGCACAGTTCGAGTTTACCCTTGAGCTTCTGAAGCTGGCTAAGGAAAACCGACTTCACACCTGCATTGAAACCTGCGGATACTGTGATTTTGAGAAGCTCGAGCGTGCCGCGGAATATGTTGACATTTTCCTTTACGACTACAAAGAAACCGATGATGCACTTCATCAGAAATTCACCGGTGTTTCAAACAAGCGCATTCACGATAATCTTCGCAAGCTGGATAAGATGGGAGCCAAAACAGTACTTCGCTGCCCGATTATTCCGACTCTGAATGATCGCGAGGATCATTTTGCGGGCATTGCGGCAATGGCGAACGAATTAACACATGTAATGGGTGTCGACGTGGAGCCTTACCACCCGCTTGGCTCTTCAAAATGCACGAAGCTTGGACGCGAATATGAGCTCGCTGAGCTGAAATTCCCCGAAAGTGAGACTGTAAAGAGTTGGATCGCGACAATTGCGGAAAAGACCGATAAGGAAGTCAGAAAAGCTTGATCTTAATACATTAATTTTAAATAATATAAAGGGGCTGTTGCAAATGGAACATTTGAAACAGCCCAGCCACAAAATCTTTGATATTGGGGCGCATATTGATTGGTTTTCGGGCATAAAATGCCCGAAAATGACGATCATTGACCGGCAAAATCAATATCCAAGGGGCTGACGCATGCAAATGCGACAGCCCCTTTGTTTCTCAATTCTCCTCGACGTCAATTTCCTTCTTCGCCATAAAATAATAGGTACTGATCTTATATCCAGCACGGGCATAAAGCTTGTCAAGACCACTGTAAGTGTAGCCAAGAAAGGCTTCTTTCAAACCGGCTTCCTTCAGATAGGAGGTACCGATAACAACAAGGTTGGAGGCAATTCCCTTTCTGCGATGCGAAGGCTTCACAGCGGTGCAGCCAATGCTTCCGATGCCCTCTCCTTCTTTTTCAAAGCTGACAATCAGGGTTCCGACAATCTCCCCCTTTGTTTCTGCAATAAGCGCGCGCTGCGGTCCCCATGATTTATATAAATCGGCGGTATCGTAATATTTTGTAAAATCGGCATGTGCGTCGTTGGTGCATGTTAATACCGCCGGAAAGTCGGATGCTGTCGCCCAGCGATAGGTCACATCGGGCTGTGATGTAGGCTTGGCATTGAAATCATCAAGATCAAGACGCATGTCAAAACAGTTGCAGTCCCAACTATGGCGATAGCCTCGCTTTTCCAAAAAGCGCTTGGCACTGTCGTCGATGCCGGTGCAAATCTTAGCTTCCTCCAGTGATTCGGTGATCACAGGGCGTGATGTGGGAACACCGGGCATGATGTAGCCACTACCGGCACCGATGGTAATCTCCTTAAATCCCTGGGAAGTGATCATCTCCTCGGTTCGATCGAGGATGTAGGAGCCAATTCCACCGCCGCGGCAGACTTTATCGACACAGAGAAAGAGTATATTGTTCCCTCTGCTGACCGATGCCGCGATTGGCTTGTGATCGCTGTCGTGAGTGATGATAGTTTTATTTTTGTCATGTATCAATAGCTCACGGACAGTTGATTCCTCACGAACGCAGTATGGGAAGTTGGAGCGAAAGAAGTTATATAATTCGTTCATAATAAGCTGTTCTCCGGTAGAAGATTCGTTGTAATAAAAAATTCGACAAGATTCACGGAACCTTGTCGAATTCTGTCTATCGACTATAGAAAAGATATTTTTCTTTTTTTGTGATCGGATTTGAACCTTCACATGAACAGAACTATCTAATATCCGCTGATGCAATGAAGTTCGAAGTGTTTCCATATATACCACATATATTATAGCATATGGT
>JAFQEJ010000046.1 GCA_017399105.1 Clostridia bacterium | reverse complement strand
TAATGATATCTTTGATGCTATAAAAGCAGACGTGGTTGCAAGGGAAAACTATGAGAAGCTATCAGAACCATACAAGCGGATTCGCATCGCTTATATTGACGCAGCAAGAAAACGCCCCGATGAATTCAAAAAACGCCTTGCGAGCTTTATAAACAAGACTCGCGAAGGGAAAACCATCGTGGGCTACGGTGGGATAGATAAGTATTATAAACAAAAAATCCAATAGGTCGAACAGTTAAAAATCAAGATTTAACGAGGTGAGAATATGGCAATGTGGAATCCGTGGAGAGGTTGCAAAAAGTGCAGCGATGGCTGCCTCTATTGCTATATCCACAAGGGAGACGCAAAGCGCGGAGTCGATACGAGCATCATTGAAAAAACGAAGGACTTTATAAAGCCCATAGAACGCCTGAAGAATGGCAATTACAAAATGAAGTCCGGCATTGTCTATACCTGCTTTTCCACAGATTTTTTGATCGAGGAAGCGGATGCTTGGCGTCGTGAGTGCTGGCAAATGATAAGGGAGCGCGAGGACTGCACCTTTCTTTTTCTCACAAAGCGCATTGACAGATTCATGGATTGCATCCCCGATGATTGGGGCGACGGTTATGAAAACGTGGTCGTGTGCTGTACGGTCGAGAACCAAAAGAATGCCGATTATAAGCTCGGCATATTTACAAAGCTTCCCATCAAGCATAAGTGCATAACCGCACAGCCGCTTATCGAAGATATCGACATGGAAAAGTATCTTGATGGTATCGAGCTTGTGGTCGTCGGCGGCGAATCGGATACGAACGCAAGACCGCTCGACTACGCTTGGGTGCTCGATATCAGGGAACAGTGCATCCGAAAAAACGTGTCATTCGAGTTCAGACAATGCGGAACGCACTTCATCAAAGATGGCAAGGAATATAAATTGCAGACAAAGGATCTGTGCGCCCAAGCAAGAAAAGCCGGTATTGATTTTGAACGTAATATTTGATCAATTTTAAAATGCGAATAGTCACCCCTCAATTATTGCTCCACAGTAAGCAAAGAAAAAGGCTCTGAGATACACTTCTCAGAGCCTTTTTGGTCGGAGTGACAGGAATCGAACCTGCGCCATCTTGGTCCCAAACCAAGCGCCTTACCATTAGGCAACACCCCGAAAATATTCAATTTTTTTGAGTCGTTTTTCTCAACTATGGTCAAACCTGTGGTCAAGCCACAATTTTCTCCGCCGCTCGATCCCGATTTGCTCGCATTTCCGCTGTTTTTCGCCCGATTGCTCGCTTTTCTGAAAACCGCAGCCGAAAACGACTGCATGCTCCCAAACGTCGCGCGCTACCAACTGCGCCACACCCCGAAGTGTGAAAAATATTCGATTTTTAGGTCATTTTCCGTAAGTGGTCAAATCTGTGGTCAAAACATTTTGTCGGTGTTTTTTTGAAAAGGCAAACAGCCGAAAAAGTCAATGTTTACAAGGGTTTTCGAGCGTTTGAAAAATCAAGAAGCGGAAACTGCCTGCATGCTCCCAAACCAAGCGCCTTACCATTAGGCAACACCCCGATAAGTTTGTTAATAATCATACAATTCTTATTTAATAGTATACCACATCTACATCCATTTTGTCAATAACTAATACTTCGTTTTTTTTACAGGCTACTTCGGTAAATTCTCAGGTATATTCCCAAAGTAAATTCCACAGTGGAATTTGCGGTGGAATTTACTTTGGGAAAAAATTGAATAGAATTTAGTCTGGGAAGGAAGTTCCCAGACTATGAATGAAAAGAAAAACAGGCACATGACACTGGATGATCGTGTAGAAATCCAGGAATGCCTTGGCAAGAATATGTCCTTCAATGCCATTGCCCAACGCATCGGAAAGGACCCCACCACAGTCTCCAAAGAAGTAAAAATGCACGGAAAAACCTACACAAATAGCTTTGCCAAAACAGAAAATGCTGCCCCAAACTCCTGAAAGCACCTTTTGTATACAATTGCTGCAGGCAGGTCAATCATCGTACTTGTATCGATCCCAGAAGAAAATATTCAGCCAGAAAAGCCCATGAAGAATACCGGACTGTACTGACAGAAGCCAGAGAAGGGATTCCACTCAACAAAGAAGAATTCTGCAGAACGGAGGCAATCCTATCCGATGCCATCCGCTCCGGACAGCATATCTATCATGCCATTCAGGCAAACAATCTGTCGATTTCTAAATCTACTGTATACCGTCATATCAAAAAAGGGTACTACACCGTTGCAAAGATTGATCTTCCACGGGCAATAAAATTCAAACCCAGACAGAAAAGGTCAGATGTATATGTCCCGAAAGTTGTCAGAAAAGACAGGACATATCAGAATTACCGGCAGTTTCTGGCAGACGCACCCACGACATGGTATGTGGAAATAGATACCCTGATCGGTCGTCCGGGTGGGAAAGTAATCATGACATTCCAGTCTGTACATATGGATTTCATGTTTGGTATCCTGATAGATAACAGATCTGCCGCAGAAGCTTCCGTCAGAATCACTCTGTTGAAGGAGCATCTCCGGCTGCATGATTTCCGGTTCGGAGGTGTATTTCCGGTTCTTCTGTGATCCCAACTCTCTGCAGCAGAAACCTCATGTGGAAAACAATCAGGTAAATTCTCAAAGTAAGTTCCACAGTGGATGTTAGTATGAGAAAGAAATTGTGGTAGCATTTAGTGTGTGAAATCCAGAAAGGAGCTCACGAGGTGAGAATGGTTACTTCTCACTATAAAATAAATAATAGTTGCAAAAATATACATACATTCTTTTATCTATGATTATCAGTCTTATATATTGACAATGCGTTCTTGTGATGGTATAATATTTTCATCAAATGTATTATCATGAGGTGATTCTATGAAAAAATGGATACTTGCATTTAAAGATATTACACTTGCTTCGCTGATCACACTGGGCATTTATATCTTGCTCAATTTTATTCTGCGTCTGATTATGAACTATATCCCCGGTGATTTCTTCAAGCTTTTTTTCCTTGGCTGTGCAACTGAAACACTCTTTTGCTTATGTCTGCTCTATATTCGCCATCTGCGACAGGAAAAGGGTGAAAAAAAATTTATTGTCGAAATCCGCGAACAGCCTTACGAAACAATGAAAATTGATATTCAGCGAGTTTTCTTCGCTGAGCGACATCTGCTGATTATCATTTGCGGAATTATCCTGTTGTCGGCGATCATCAATTTTCTTCCTTTTCAACGGAATCCACTGATTCTTTTCAGTCCGCTTTTCATTCTTGAGACTGCCTTCTCGATTTGGAAGCTGGATATTATCGGCAATCTTCTCAGCGTTTTAATTGTTCCTGTCGTCTACACTTCCCTCCTCTGCCGTAAGCGTGCGAAATGGCATAAAAAATGGGCAAAAGCAGATTAAGCGTAAGAAACAGCTGTAAACAGAACATTTACAGCTGTTCAACATTTTTCTTTTTGGAGTTTTTGTAAACAGATCAAAGAGCACAAATTGAATTAACAGCAATTATCGACTTACAAGATTCATATCAAAGCTTAACATAAATATTGGGGCTGGTGCATATAAAATGCGTCAGCCCCTAGTTATCATAACGACTCCAATTCTCCGCGAACTTCTTTTTCATTTAGTCCGGACAGAGTGATGTCGCCTGCCATTTTCTCATACACCGTTAAATAGCGCAAGCCAAATTCATAGAGCGACTTTGAGTTAAAGTGAAGCCTATCAGCATTGGAAGTCAGTCCCTCAGCTGAAACAAAGCCAACAGCATGATTTTCCTCTGAAATTTTCACAAGTGCTTGATTGATTATAGGATAATTATGCAGAGCAGGATCGTTATATTCGGCAAGATAATCGCCGAGCCCGCCAACAAGAAAGGGAATATCGGGCAGATTCAGTTCTTCACGGACCCCGTGAAGAATCGGTTCAAAGCGCTCCTGATAGGTTGCATTCAGATGCGGATAACAATCAGATTCCCCCTGATGCCACAAAATTCCAACAATCGTAGATGTTCTCTGTGCCAGCTTCGCTTGAGTAACCGCATTTTCAAACAGCAGGCTGCCCGGCTGCCATTGCTCAAGACTTGTTCCGCCGTCTGCACAGCATATAAGCCCCACGTCGCAGTCATGCTTCACAGCGTATGCTTCGGCAAAGCTCTCGGCAAGCGATACTCCGGAAAAAGGACGATCCGGATTGATGGGACGAAACATGTTTTGCCAGCGTCCGTTGCGCAGAATTTTTATATGGGAACTGTCTATCGGAATTGCCTCCGAAAGAATGCCTCTTCCAGCCATATTGGACTGTCCGATTAATAAAAACGAGTGAATCATTGTATTTCTCCTTTTGTTAATTTTAAGTTCATTAGTTCGCGATCACTCTCAATGTCACTTTCATAGGGATAGCGTTTTGCAATCTTTTCAAATTCCTCCAACTTTTTCTGTGCTGCCTTTTCGTCGCGGTAATATCCCACAGCCAATGCATATTCGGTGCGGATAACCGAAGGGAAAGTTTTCATTGCGCGCATGAATTGCATCTGCTCCTCGGTCAGCATTGCCTTCACCGCATCATCTCCCCGATCCAGTAGAATCGCAAGATAGATCTGATCGCAGATCAACAGTGATTTATGTACACCGAGGACGCCGTTTTTACCGCGGATCAGCTTTGACATAGCCTCCTCTGCTTCCTCGAATCTCATCTCATCCATCAGCCTGTTACAGCGAAAAACCTCCACCGCCGCAATCATACTGTTGTTCATATCGGCATCCGCAGGGAAAATAAACCACTCCTCGGGCATATCACGAAGGCGCAGACCTGCTGCTACCCTCTCGGCAATCTTCATCTGAAGCCAGAATGCACGCAGTGCTGCGTCATCTTTCCCCATGGAGAGCGCGTTGTGACCGTCGTTATTGACTGCTCCCAGCTTCAGCGGCAGTCCGTTCATAAGAGCAAACAACAGTCCGATCATTCCCATTAAAAAGAGCAGTGGTGAGAAGATATTCCCCTCCGGAATGACAAATCTCAGAGCAAAGCTCAACAAGGCTGTGATTATATTCATGATTGAGCCGCCCATATTATAGAGCACAAAGGGCATCTTTCCATCAACAAGTACGGGCGGCGACATGATACACTGCCCAACGGTTCCGGGAAGCGAATGACGTTTGAGCCTGATCCTGCCATCAAGCTTGATCCACATAAAAGAAGCGATACGGAAGGAGCCGAAATGATAGCCTGTCATAAGACCAAAGATAAGATGACCGCTCTCATGGATAATAATCTGCAAATAGATTGCAAGATAAATTCCAAGCAGCAATATACTCCATAGAAGAATATGTGGCACTTCCGATCCGCTCTTCTCGACGGCTTCAAAATAGGATATAAAGCTCAGGCCGCAGGTTCCGCCGATGACCAGATAGGGCAGCATGGAAAGGAATGCAAGAGCGGCTTTTTTGATTTTCTTCATTCGGATCACCTCTTACAAATAGGTTCGCGCTGTGTTCTGATAGAGCTTTGTGATCTCTTTCAGAATACTTACATGCGTAAAATCCTTGTGGTAGACAATATTGGTTTCGCGCACCATACTGAGATTTTCGATGGGAAGCACGGTGATCTTGCCCTTGCGCACCTCGTCCATGCAGGCGCTTTTAGCAAGTATGGATACGCCAAGATCTTTTCGGATGAGGTCCTTGATGGTAGCAATATTGTCTATCTCGAGAGTTACATTGAAGCTGCCAATGGACTCATTCATGCTCTCCAGAGTCGATTCAAAGAGCAGTCTTGTCGCTGATTGAGGGAGACGCAGAATCATCCGTTCGCGCTTCAGCTCGTTCAGTGTAACCATCGACTGCTTTGCCAGTGGGTTATCATTTGACATTACACATACCAGGTAGTCTGTATCAAGCATGATCGAATACAGCTCGGGATTGTGAGGCTTGCCCTCCACAATGGCAAGATCAATCTCGTAATTCTCCAGCTTATCATAAAGATTTTTTATGGTATCCGTTGATACCGTTATGCTGACATTGCTTTTTTTATTACTGAATTTCGCCAGCACTTCCACCATAAAATTGCTCTCGGCGGTATGCGTAATACCGATGCGCAGGTTATTAAAGTGTGCCTCAGCTCCGGTTACCTCTCGTTTCAGCTTTGCATACATCGCCTTGAACCGTTTGGCATACCCCACTGCAATTTCTCCCTCGGGAGTCGGACGCAGATCACCCTTTCCTCGAATAAAGAGTTTTGTTTCAAGCTCATCCTCCAAGCATTTGATATGATGACTGACCGCAGGCTGAGTGAGTGAAAGCAATTCAGCCGCTTTTGTAAAATTCCGTTTTTCATAAACCGCAAGCAGAGTCTCAATTTTAATATCCAGCATAGGCGCTCCATAAATATTATTTATTATCACCAATAAAATCATTATTTGACTTTATCACAAATACAGTATATCATATACTACAAACTTTTGCAACCCCAAATGGAGCTCACAATGAATTATTTATATGATATACTTCGACTTTCCCCGACTGCACAGACCGTGACCTCGGTTGCGCTGATGCTCTTCGGCGGCTTTGCATTGACAAGAATCACCAAGCGCCTGAAGCTCCCCAATGTCACCGCTTACATTCTGTGCGGTATTCTCATGGGACCGAATCTGTTAAATCTGATTCCTCAAAACGTCATTGACGGCATGGATTTTCTCTCGGATATTGCGCTTGCCTTCATTGCTTTCGGTACGGGAGAATTCTTCCGCTTCTCGCAGCTCAGGAAGAACGGTCCAAAGGTCATCGTTATCACACTCCTTGAATGTGCTGCCGCATCAGCACTTGTTTTTGTTGTCTGCTTCGGAATTCTGCGTCTGAATCTGCTCTTCTCGATTGTGCTTGCATCTCTTGCTGCTGCCACGTCTCCCGCATCCACTGCAATGACCATTCGTCAAACCGGCGCAAGGGGAGATTTCGTAAACACACTGCTGCAGGTAGTCGCCCTTGATGGACTTGTGGGACTGCTGGCTTACAGCACCGCTATTTCAGCCGCTGTTACTGCAATGACAGGCAAAGCCTTCGACCCCATGGATATAATCAAGCCGCTTCTAATCAATCTGGGTGTCCTGCTTCTGGGAGCACTGTTCGGACTCATTCTGAAGCTGCTCATGCCCAGCGGACGCTCCACCGATAACAGGCTCATCATCAGTATTGCTATCCTCTTCACCTTCTGCGGCATCTGCACACTTCTTGATATTTCTCCGCTCCTTGGCTGTATGTCAATGGGAACGGTCTACATCAACATCACCGGCGATGACAAGCTCTTCAAGCAGCTCAACTATTTCAGCCCGCCGATTCTGCTGCTCTTCTTCGTGCGCTCGGGACTGAGCTTCAAAATCAATGCGCTGGGCGGCTCTGTCGCTTCGGTGGGAAGTGCTCCCCTGCTGCTGATCGGCATCACCTATTTCCTGGTACGCATTATCGGCAAATATGCAGGCTCTTATCTCGGTTCGCTCATTACAGGAAAGCCGAAGACGACACGCCGATACATTGGTCTCGCGCTCATTCCGCAGGCAGGTGTTGCCATCGGTCTTGCGACACTGGGTGCACGTACCATCGGTCAGGCAAGTGAAAAGGCTGCCGAGCTTGGAGATGCTCTTCTAACCATCATCCTTGCCTCAAGCGTGTTATACGAGCTGATTGGTCCGGTCTGTGCCAAGCTTTCGCTCTATCTCTCGGGCTCTTACTCTGATAAAATCGAGGATCTCGTTCCTCTTGACTCCACCACCGAGGACGGCAGAGAAAAGACCTCTGTTGAGCTTCTCATTGAGCGAATTCACGCCATTCAGGATCGTATTCCTCCCCACGAGCTTGCCACAAGCGAAGACGAGCAGGCCTTCACCGAAGCAGCCGAAGAATTCCACCGTGCCGGTGGAAGGCAATATCGGCGTTTGAATGGTGGGGATCGGTTCCGCATACCACGAGGGTGACGGAATACGAAAAGGGGTTTAACTGTTTATGAGTGCTTTGTGTGTTCAATCATTAGAATTTTTCTTTAAGGAGCTTTATTTATGCTTTTTACATTATCCGATCCTATCGCTGCATTGCTCGGTTCGTGGTCCACTGTGCTTACGCCGGCCTCCATTCTCTTCCGCATTGGTATTGCGCTTATCTACGCAGCTGTGCTTGGCTGTGAGCGATCTTCCAAGCGTCATGCTGCCGGTCTGCGTACCTTTATCATTGTCGCGCTGGCTACCTGCATTTCCATGCTTCTTGACATCGCCTCGGGCGGTGCTGCTCCCATACTTTCGGCTGCCGCTATTGTAGGTCTTTCCATTATCAGCGTCAACTCTACGCTCTATTCATCCCGCAGTCAGATCAAGGGATTGACCACCTCGGTGGGGCTCTGGGCATGCGGCATTGTGGGACTCACTGTTGGTGCAGGGCTGTATACGGTTACAGCAGTCTGCTTTGCGGCACTTTTCTTCACCCTCTGGCTCTTCCCTGCCTTTGAGGTATATTTGAAAAACCGATCCAATCACTTCGAGGTACATCTGGAGCTGGTAAACAGCCGCTACCTGCAGAATTTCGTTACCACCATCCGTGAGCTGGGCATGAAAATCGATGATATTGAATCCAATCCTGCATATCACGGCTCGGGATTAAGTGTCTATTCGATATCCATATCGATTATCGGTCGCGAGCTGAAGCAATATAAGACACATAAGGAGATCATCGAAGCGCTGTCCACACTGGAGTATATTTATCATATTGAAGAGATGTGACCAATACAGCAGCCTGAAATATATGATTCATACAAAAGGGACTGTCGCATTGACATGCGACAGTCCCTAATTATTTCTGTTACATTGCGCTGTTGGCTCTGAACTGGAGCTGATAGAGGTCAGCGTAAATGCCACCTGCAGCGATAAGCTTATCGTGAGTTCCCTGCTCGACGATATTGCCGTCAGAAACCACTGCAATTTCGTCGGCATTTTTTATAGTCGAAAGGCGATGAGCTACAACCAGTGTCGTTCTGCCCCTGCAGAGGTCATCGAGCGCCTGCTGAATAAGAATTTCGGTGGTATTATCGAGGGCAGAGGTTGCCTCATCGAGAATTAGGATCGGCGGATTCTTGAGGAACACCCGCGCAATCGAAAGTCGCTGCTTCTGACCGCCCGAAAGTCTGACACCTCGCTCGCCGATAACCGTATCGTAACCTTCGGGGAGTGTCATGATATAGTCGTGAATGTTTGCACGGCGCGCGGCATCCTCCACCTCAGCCGGTGTAGCATCCAGCCTGCCGTAGAGGATATTCTCACGGATTGATGCATTGAAAAGGTAGATATCCTGCTGGACAATACCGATGTTACGGCGCAGCGATTCCATGGTAAGCGTATGGATTTCCTTACCGTCCAGATAAATTTCGCCCGATGTAATATTATAAAAATGAGGGATCAGGTGGCATATTGTGGTCTTACCGCCGCCGGAGGGGCCTACAAGCGCAAAAGTTTTACCCCTTTCGATATTCAAACTGACATCGTTAAGTACATCCTTCTCACCGTCATAAGCATATGTTACATGCTTCAGCTCAATATGTCCCTCAAGCACGCCTGCGTCAACGGCATCTTCGGGATCGCGCTCCGGCTCAGCATCCATAATTTCAAGAAAACGGCTGAATCCGGTGACACCGTTTTGATACTGCTCCATGAAATTGATCAGCGTCATAACCGGCGAAATAAAGAGCGACACCGAGACAACGAATGCCGAATAATCGCCGAAATCAATGGTTCCGTTATAGAGGAAGAGCCCGCCTGCAATGAGGACGATAACATTAAAAACATCGGTTATGAAGGAGGTCGTTGAATGGAACTGTCCCATAGCGTTGTATGCCTCACGGCGCGCTTCAACAAATTCCTCGTTTCCAACCTCAAACTTTTCGCGTTCCTTTTCGGCGTTGGTAAATGCCTTGGTCACGCGGATGCCCGAGATACTGCTCTCAAGCGATGCATTGATCTGGGCAACCGACACACGGGATTTCATGAAGGCATCGCGCATCTTTTTTCTGAGAAGCTGAGCAATCAGCAGCAGGAAGGGTACACAGACAAAGATGATGAGGGTAAGCCAGATATTGATTGATGCAAGATAAACAAAGGATGTAACAACCGAGATGGTGGAAATGAGAATATTCTCGGGACCGTGATGAGCAAGCTCACTGATATCCATCAAATCGTTGGTCATGCGCGACATAATCTTACCTGTCTCGTGATTGTCGAAGAAGCTGTAGGGGAGCTTTTCAAGGTGATTGAACATATCGCTCCTCATCTGCGCCTGCATGCGAACGCCCATAACGTGACCGTAATACTGGATGAAATAATTGAGCAGCATACGAACCACATAGAGTGCGAGAAGGGTAATGCCTGCGATAACGATGAGCTGATACTTTTTATTCGGAATCAGATCGTTCAGCATTGAACGGGTAACGATTGGATAGACAATGGCAATCATTGACACAAAGAGTGATGCCAGCATATCAAGGGTAAATATGAGCTTATGTGGCTTATAGTAGGCAAGAAAGCGCTTCAGCATGGGAGATTCTCCTTTTCGTTCTTTTTATCACAGCAGCAACAGCACATAGACTCCCACTCACTGAGCAGCTTGGTAAGAGTCGCAAGCAGTGCTTCTTTTTCGGAAATATCGAGGTTTGCAAAGAGCTTGTGAGCGATCTCCTCGCGCTCACGTTCAAAGCGTTCAGCCTGTTCCAGTCCGGCTTCGGTGATATGAATAAAAATATTTCTTTTATCATCATCACAGCGGCACTTTTCGATATAGCCTGCGCTCTCCACCTTGCAGAGAATCTCACTGAGACTGCCCGCTTGAATCCGAAGCTCATCACAAAGTGCACGCTGACTCATGCTTCCCTTCCGCTTGAGCAGGAGGAGAATCTTATTCTGCGAATAATTCGGGCTGTTCCGATGATAGAGCATATGTCCGCATCGCCGCATCATCCGCATGAGGGAAAGATCGAGTGATTCTTCAGCAGAGGTTATATTTCTATTAATTTCATTATTATCCATAAGTATTTTCACTTTCTGTAACGTCATTCTGCTTGATTAGGTACCTAAACAGCATAGCACAAACATAGCGAAATGTCAAGATTATTCGGGAAGATCGGAAGGAAAACTGGATAAAATGAAAATACATTATGCAAAGTTTTGCATATATTACTGATGTTATACATAGGTATTAAATGCTAAAAAAATAAAAAACTATTGACAAAGTGAAATATCAATGCTACAATTTAGTTAGTATATTCTAACCTCATGATTCTTCAATTCGTTGAAGCTGCACAAGTAAGAAAAGAATATAATTCCGTTTTTACGCACTCTGCCGAAAATGACAAAATCTTTTATGTTCTTTAAAAATCCGATTGACAAATCGAATTGGAAAGAGTATACTATCTTTAGTTAGACAAAGCTAATCATGCACGCATACGAGTTAGGTTAAGCTAACAAAATCACAGCAAAAGAGGATCACACAAGTATGATGCCGTTAACTCTTGCCAGCGTTGGAGAATCAAACACAGTCAAGCGGATCGGAGGCTCACCCGAGATCAAGAAGCATCTTGAAAATCTCGGTTTTGTTTCCGGTACCGAGGTCATTATCATGAACGAGATGGCCGGAAATATTATCGTAAAGGTCAAAGAAGCTCGTGTAGCCATTTCCAAAGAAATGGCGCAGAAAATTATGATCTAAGCTCCGGATTTTTATAATTCGCGCCAATTCTTGGGAAATGACGCAGAACAGTTATGAGTTGAGATCCGCGATAATGGACAATATCCGAATTATATAATTTTCTTACATATATAATTATATTACAGTACATCACAGGAGGACACACAATGAACACGCTGAAGCAAGCAAAGGTCGGCGAGACAGTCAAGGTCGTTAAACTTCATGGTGAAGGTGCAGTCAAGCGCCGCATTATGGATATGGGTCTTACCAAGGGCGTCGAGGTTTACATCCGCAAGGTGGCTCCGCTGGGCGATCCGATTGAGATCACCGTTCGCGGCTACGAGCTTTCCATCCGTAAAGCAGATGCCGACATGATCGAAATCGAAGCATAACACAATTGAACTCGCAGCCTCGGGTTCAATTCATTCTTCCCAAAAGGTTAGCCAGACCTAACTCGGTTATCTTTTATCAGTATTATAATTTGAAAGGAAGTAAACCACTATGTCAATCCGCATCGCCCTTGCAGGTAACCCCAACTGCGGTAAAACTACCCTCTTCAACGCACTGACCGGCGCAAATCAGTATGTGGGCAACTGGCCCGGCGTTACTGTCGAAAAGAAGGAAGGCAAGCTGAAGAAGCATGACGATGTTATCGTCACCGACCTTCCCGGTATTTATTCGCTCTCTCCCTACACTCTCGAGGAGGTTGTAGCAAGAAACTACCTTATCGGTGAACGCCCCGATGCCATCCTCAATATTATCGACGGCACCAATCTGGAGCGTAACCTCTACCTCACAACTCAGCTCACCGAGCTCGGCATCCCGGTGGTCATCGCAATCAACATGATGGATATTGTTCGCAAGAACGGCGACAAGATTGACACCGCGGAGCTCTCACGTGCGCTTGGCTGCAAGATCATTGAGATTTCAGCACTCAAGGGTGACGGCATCGCAGAAGCCGCTGAGGCTGCTATTGCCGCTGCTAAGTCCGGAAAAACCACACCCGGGCACAATTTCTCCGGATCGGTTGAGCACGCCATCGCACATATCGAGGAAGCTGCCCTTCACAATATGCCCGAAGAACAGCAGCGCTGGTACGCAGTTAAGCTCTTTGAGCGTGATGAAAAAATTCTGGAACAACTCGGTCTTTCCGATGAGCTGATCAAGCACATCGAAGCTGACATCACAGCGGTTGAAACCGAAATGGATGACGATGCTGAATCGATCATCACAGACGAGCGTTATGTTTACATCGCTTCTCTGATTAAGGGAAGCTATAAGAAAAAGAACGTGGGAGGTTTGACTGTATCGGATAAAATCGACCGCATCGTAACCAACCGAATTCTCGCGCTGCCCATCTTTGTCGTCATGATGTGGCTTGTATACACAATTTCCATCGGTACCATCGGCGACTGGACAGTCGGCTTCATGAACGACACACTCTTTGCCGAGACCATCGTTCCCGCTGTTGCTTCCGGTCTTGAGGCAATCGGCTGTGCTGAGTGGCTTGTTTCGCTGATCGCTGACGGTATTGTAGGCGGTGTCGGCGCTGTCCTCGGTTTCGTTCCTCAGATGATGATTCTCTTCCTGCTCCTCGCTCTCCTTGAGGACTGCGGATACATGGCACGCGTTGCTTTCATCATGGACCGTATCTTCCGTAAGTTCGGTCTCTCCGGTAAGTCCTTCATCCCCATGCTGGTTGCTACAGGCTGCGGCGTTCCCGGTATCATGGCTTCCCGTACCATCGAGCAGGATCGCGACCGCAAGATGACCATCATGACCACCGGCTTCATCCCCTGCGGCGCCAAGATGCCTATCGTTGCTCTGATTGCAGCCGCTCTCTTTGACGGCGGTGCATGGGTTGCTACTGCTGCTTATTTCATCGGCGTTGCCGCTGTTGTTATCTCGGGTATCATCCTCAAAAAATTCAAAGCGTTTGCCGGAGATCCCGCCCCCTTCGTTATGGAGCTCCCTGCATATCATGCCCCTGTTCCCTCTAATGTATTCCGTGCAACATGGGAGCGCGGCTGGTCCTTCATCAAGCGTGCAGGTACCGTTATCGTTGCCGCATCTGTTGTAATCTGGATCCTCAACAGTCTCTCCTTTGAGGGCGGCTTCCACTACATCACAGAGGCTAACGGCGGCGCTTCCATCCTTGAGCTGATCGGCACACCGATTGCATTCCTCTTTGTTCCCCTTGGCTTCGGCAACTGGCAGGCAGCTGTCGCAACCATCCTCGGTCTTGTTGCAAAGGAAGAGGTAGTCGGCACCTTCGGTTCTCTCTCCAGCATGCTGGCTAGTGCAAATCCTGAGGCAGCTGCAGACCTGCTCGGTGCTATGGAAGGTGAGGTTGAGAACATCGCTCTCATCGGAAGCGAATTCTTTGGCGGCAGCAAGCTTGCAGGCTTCTCCTTCATGGTATTCAACCTGCTCTGTGCTCCCTGCTTTGCAGCTATGGGCGCCATCAAGCGTGAAATGAACAATGCCAAGTGGACATGGGCTTCCATCGGTTACATGTGTGCATTTGCATATGCAATCTCGCTTATCGTATACAATATCGGTATGCTCTTCACAGGCGTGTTCAGCATCTGGACTGTATTCGCAATTGCGGTTCTGGCAGTACTGATCTATCTGCTTGTTCGCCCCAACAAGTATAACACTGACACTCTCACAGTAAATGTAAAATAAACACATACAGGAGTTATTATGAATCTTCCCACTATTATCGTAGCGGCGATCGTTGCAGCAATTGTTATTCTGATCGTTGTAAACGAAATCCGCAAAAAGAAAGCGGGCAAGGCTTCCTGTTCCTGCGGCGGTTCCTGCGGAAGCTGCGGTATGGGATGCTCCTGCCATGCGGAACCGGGCAATGACAGCTCGGAAACCAAATAAGTAAATCCATCAGGGTAATTTCATCCTCGAATTACGCCGGCAGTATTCCTACCGCTGTCGGCGTAATACTAAAAACCAAAGTTAGTATGCACTAACCATTTTGCAGATTTTTTGATTGTATTTGAAAGGAGATGACGTATGAGCGTTGTCATTGTTGGAGGAAATGAATGTATGGTGCGTCAGTACAAGGATCTGTGCGGCGCATACAACTGCAAGGCTAAAGTATACCCGAAAATGGCAAAAGGGCTGACCGACATCGGATCGCCCGATCTGCTGATCCTCTTTACCGGAACGGTATCCCATAAGATGATTCGCTGTGCTCTCAATGTGGCAGGCGACTGCACCCGCATTGCACGCTCACACAGCAGCTCCATTTCTGCACTCAAGGGCATCCTTGACGAGCACATCGGCTGATTTCCATCCTGTTATTTTTTTGCAAAGGAGGCATCCTAATGTCAGAACAAATCCTTGTCAGACACTGCTCCCCCACACTTGCAGGTCTTAAAACCGGAAATATGTTCACCTGTGAGCACACCTCCCATGAAGATGTACGTGAATTCATCCGCGCACTGAACCGCAGGCTGAAGAAGAAGGGACTGCGTGTTCTTCCTCTGCGCTTCGGCGATAAGAAGGCACTGATTTATATCTACCGCCCCACTCGCTTGACCCGCGACCTTCAGAACAGCTTTGCTTCTATGCTGCTCAGTCAGCGAGGGTATGACGGCATGTCTCCCGAGCGCTGTATCATACAGCTCATACGCAAGCTGCGTGAATCGGCTGAATTTGACCGTATGGAATTCCCCCATGAGATCGGTCTTTTTCTCGGTTATCCGCCCGAAGATGTGCACGGATTCATCGAGAATAAAGACAACTTCAAGTGCGTGGGTGCATGGAAGGTCTACGGCGACGAGGCAGCGGCACAGCTTACCTTTGCAAAGTATAAAAAATGCACTGCAATCTACTGTGACAAGCATGCCAAAGGGCAGCCTCTTGAACGACTCGCGGTTGCAGGATAATTTCTTCACAAAAAAATTAAGGCAGTCTGCATGATTTTCTTCATCACAGGCTGCCTTATTTTATTTCATTAATTCATCGGTCAGACGAATAATTTCCGGCGCAATCTTCTCCCTCTCGCGTCTTGTGATGTATTGATACAGTGGATATGTCATGGAGACTCCGGAAATGCCGAGCAAGCCTATGATAATGCCGGGTATAAACAGAATTTCGCTCCAGACCATAACACAGCTCATACCGAAGCCGAGAAGCAGGACACTGATTATTCCGCATGTAAGCGAAAAATTTCTTGCCTTCTCTGTGGTGCGCTGATCAAGACGGCGAAGCTGCTCCATTTTATCAGCTTCGCGAGGAAGATACTTCTCACGGATACGCTTGATTTCTTCCTGCTGAGGTGCGGAATAGGTATATTCAAAAGAATTGTTGTTTTTGTTATCCATTTTAGCTCCGATTTTCAACAATATTTTTTAATTGTACAGTAAAGGTTGTTCCAACGCCGGGAGCACTGCTGACCGAAAGTTCGCCGCCTGTAATATCCATGATGCGTTTTACAAGAGCCAGTCCTAATCCATTACCTGCAGTGGCATGAGATGTATCGCCCTGATAAAATTTTTCAAAGATGTGTGCGCCAACCTCGGGAGTCATGCCGCAGCCGGTATCACTTACCTTGACCACCGCATAATAATCGCCCCCCCTAACCGAAATCTTTACCTTTCCACCCGGCTCTGTAAATTTAAAGGCATTGGAGAGAAGGTTGTTCCAGACCAGCGCGAGCAGTTCTTCATCTGTCTTGATCTTCACATCTTCGGCGATGTCGGTTTCAATTTCAATTTTTCCCCGCTCCCAGACATTCTCATATGCAAGCAGACACTCACATAGCTGTTCACCAAGATCATATTCCTTTGCCTGCGGATAGATCTGCTGATTCTCCAATCGATTCAGCTTGAGAATATTCGTCATCAGATCGGACAGTCGGCGTGAGCCTTCGGTAACAGCGGCAGCATATTCAAGTCGTTCTTCTTCGCACAGCGTCGGATTTGAGAGCAGTCTGCCGTAATTTTGAATAATGGCAAGAGGTGTCTTCATCTCATGCGAAACATTTGCAATAAAATCGCTTCTCAGTGTCTCTACCCCCGACAGCTCCTCCGCCATGCGGTTGAAGCAGTCAATGATCTCACTGAAGCTTTCGTCAGAGCCGAATCTGCCGACATGAGGAATGCGAACAGAAAAATCTCCCGCAATCATGCGCTCCGCCGCGGCGGTTATCTGCCTGACTGGACGATCTACCGTAATCTTACGGCGAATAAAGTCAAATACGGAATAAATCAAACTGAGCAGCAGTACATTCAAAAAAGTCAGCTTTGCCGCTTCGCTCAAATTATCGCCGGTCAACTCAATCTCCATCGTGGCTGCCAGCGTAGACACAAAGAGCATCATACAGCAGGTGATCACAAAAGCCACCATGCCAAAGAATATCATGTAGCGGCTGACAGCACGCAGAAGCTTTTCGTAGCGCTTCACTTGATCACCGCCTTGTACCCAAGTCCGTGAACAGTGACGATTTCAAAGTCGTCACATTCTGCCAGCTTAGCGCGAAGCTTTGTCATATAGACATCAACGGTACGCGGCCCCGAAGCTGTATCTGCATCCCAGAATTCATCCATAAGCTGCGTGCGGGTGAAGGTCTTTTTGGGATATGATAACAGCTTATAAAGCAAACTGAATTCGCGGTTGGTGAGTGGTATCTCATCTTCGCCGAGATAGGCGGTATGCTCGTCGGCATCCATGCGGAAACTTCCTACGGTAAGCGAACGGCTTGAAGCGATCTTAGCGCGGCGCAGGAGTGCACCGATGCGAAGAAAGAGTTCATCAAGATCGATAGGCTTGACCATGTAATCATCTATACCAACGCGATACCCTCGCTGCTTGGAGGCAAAATCGTCGCGCGCGGTCATGAAAAGAATGGGAATCTCCTCATTCAGCGAACGTACCGTCCTTGCGAACTCAAAGCCGTCGATATCGGGCATCATAATATCCGATATGATCAGGTCGAACATCGTCTCATACATAGCGTCATATGCTTCATCTGCACAGAGACATCCCGTGGCTTCATAGCCGCTTTGGTTCAAAAAGGAACAGACCGAACGGTTCAGATCGCGGTCATCCTCGACAACTAATATCTTGAACATGAAAAACCTCCATCACTTGTATGGAGGTAGTATAACATGGAAATGTTAAAGTTTTGTTTGCGTTTAGTGTATAATTGATTTATTTTATCTTCCCTCTCCCGCTACCTTTTCTTCCTTTCCCTCTCGAATCATCTTCTTCAGTGCATCCAGTGCCTGAGACAGTCCGCCCACTTCATCAATGAGCCCTGCATCCACCGCCTGTCTTCCGTCTATGACGCTGCCCATATCGGTAGCAATCTGATCGGTGCGCATCATCAGCTTTTTGATTTCTTCTTTATCTGCATTTGAATGGTCAGAGATAAAATCAAGAATGCGATCCTGCATCTGCTCAAAATAATAGTAGGTCTGAGGTGCGCCGATCACAAGCCCGTTGATGCGAACAGGATGGATGGTCATAGTCGCAGAGGGGACGATAAAGGAGCGCTTTGCCGACACAGCCAAGGGCACACCGATGGAATGACCGCCGCCAAGGACAATGGACACAGTAGGCTTGCTCATGCTCGCAATCAGCTCAGCCAGTGCCAGACCGGCTTCCACATCACCGCCCATAGTATTAAGCAATATAAGCAGTCCATCCACGTCCTCGCTCTCCTCTACCGATACAAGCAGCGGAATAATATGCTCATATTTGGTAGCCTTTTGAGCACTGCCGAGAATATAATGCCCCTCCACCTGTCCGATAATGCTGAGACTGTGAATCGATATTCCGTCACGCCGCGTGATGATATCGCCGTTCTTTTCAATGGAATTCAGCTTATCTTCATCAAGCTCCATGCTGTTTTCATTGTTTTCTCTCACCATGATATATTCCCCCGATTCTATCGATATCTCCGTTTTTATTGTTAATATAGCTGCAGCTTTATTTGTTTGTGAAAATTCTCATTTTACACTTTACTTTTTTACAGTTTTGAGGTATAATATGACTGTTAAGAGCAGATCAAACGGATATTCCTGCAATTATTATCTGCAAAAATTTTATTATCATACAGGAGAATACTACAATGGCTAAATTCATCGTTGAAACTTCGGCAAGACACGTACATCTCACCGACGCTGACATCGAGACTCTCTTCGGTAAGGGCGCTACCCTCACACACAAGAAGGATCTCAGCCAGCCCGGTCAGTTTGCATGCGAAGAGCGTGTTAAGCTGGTTGGTCCCAAGCGCGAAATCGCTAACGTTATCGTTCTCGGTCCCGCAAGACCCGAGTCTCAGGTTGAGATTTCCTACACCGATGCAAGAACCCTCGGTATCGATGCTCCCGTTCGTGAGAGCGGCGATCTGGCAGGCACTCCTGGCTGCAAGCTTGTTGGTCCCTGCGGCGAAGTAGACCTCACTGCCGGCGTTATCATCGCTAAGCGCCACATCCACATGACTCCCGCAGATGCAGCCGAGCTGGGAGTTTCCGACAAGGAGATCGTTTCTGTTAAGCTTGACTCTCCCAGATCCACCATCTACGGTGATGTTGTTGTTCGCGTTAAGGACAGCTTTGCTCTCGCAATGCACATTGACACCGACGAGTCCAACGCTGCATGTGCTTTCGGTCAGTTCTACGGAGAGATCGTTAAATAATTATACATACCCTATTAAACAAAAGAGCTATCGTATCTTCATGCGGTAGCTCTTTTGTATGTCATTCAGTCCTCAAGCATGATTTCTCTTATGGCATCAACATCGTCCTTCGTTATACCAATATCAAACAGCCAGTTCTCACACTTCGTTTTAAAGCTGTCACCTTCGCTCCCCCACTTTGCGAGATATTCCAAAAACCGGACAAAATCTCCGGCTTGGGCGCTTCTCGGTCCCCATACGGAAAAGAATGTAAAATCATAATCCAATAAAACATCCTCCTGACTGACGCCGAGCAGTGAAAGTACTATGACGTCAACAGTACCGGTTCGTCACATTCCCCCAACAATGAAAGTAAACAGGATAATTTTCTTTATCGGCAAGCAGCTTAAATACATTCAAATAACCTTCTTTGGTATCCTCCATGTAAAAGTAAGACACTACGGGGATGAGTGCCAGATTTACACTCGAATCAAGAAGAGAAGAATCAATCTTGCCGACAGCCTCTTTTCGCAGATCCAGATCGGTTTAAAGATTCAGCTTACCAAGCAGTACATGCTTCGATTGGGGCGTCAGCGTCTGATAAGAGTCGAACTCGCTTTCTCTGAAAAGCAAGTCTTGACGGACATGTCTTCCATCAACTGTTTTCCATTCTCCAAGATCACGAATATTACTGATTTTCTCCGCTTTAATCATACGCGGAGCAATATTTTCGGTCACAAAGCAGGCGGTCTGTGACATGATTAATGTATTCCCATCAACATTAACTCCGACTCTCCAATAATAACATCTGCCAATATACAGATTATAAACTTCACATGGCTTTGTACTGCAGGAATATCTGCTTACCTTTGAGAAGCTTTTTTCATCTGCTATCTCAAGGTAAATATCCGCATGTTCGGGAAGATCACCCTCTATTTCATAATTAATTCTAACAGGTTCACCGTGAGAATCTTCAACACCGGTTTTTATCAAGCCCAGATAATCGATTCTTCCGACAAAGCCTTCAAATCCATCATCCCGCAAAAAATCTTTATGCTATGTAGCGAGAAGAGAAACCATCTCACCGTTGACAGGATAAATAAGATGAATATTCATATTTACGTTCCTTTCCGCATCCGACATAATTTGTTATACAGTGCGGATATTTATTATTATCATTAAAATCATTCAGGTTAATAATGCTCGTTTCTTCTCTGCTTTCTCAGCTTCGCTCTGAGTTCACCCGCGCGATACTCTTCCCTCTCCTCGTCTGTGTCACAGATGAGTTTGGGTACAGGACAGGGACGCTCATCCTCGTCAAGGGCTACCATAATGAGATAAGCACGGTTAATATGCTTCTTATCTCCGTTCAAGCGCTCCACATAGGTATCGACACGCACCTCCATGGAAGTTGTACCCACATAAGTGAGCTGCCCCTCAAGGACAATCGTACTGTTCACATGAGCACCATCCTTGAACTGCAGGTTATCGATGCAGGCAGTGGTCACATTACAGCCTGAGTGACGGCGTGCAGCCACTGCTGCGACTACATCGATCCACTCCATCAGCTTGCCGCCGAAGAGTCTGTTATAGCCGTTGATATGCTCTGGCATCAGAATCTGAATCTGCGTAGTCTTGGACTGGGATACATGCTTTGCTTCAGGATTTTTAATTTGATTGATATTGTTCATGATAAGCCTCACTAAATCGGTATTTTTGCATAGTATGGATTGAGTGCGGAAATTCCGCCGTATTTTTGAGGAGCGTGTATAATTATGTCAGCAAAATCGTTGCAGATGAAAATTTTGCCCGGATTCGAGGAAAAATATTTTGCCGCAGTTAACAGCCGTGAAGGATTCATCAGCTTTTTCGGGGAGATTTTCCACAATCTTTCAAAACTCTATATCATCAAAGGCGGTCCCGGCACCGGAAAATCGCATCTGATGCGGGAGATTGCCAAAGCAGCCGAAGAACATGGATATCGGGTAGAATATTACTACTGCTCGGCTGATGATCACTCTCTTGACGGCATCATTATCCGCGGAATCGAAGTCGGCGTCATCGATGGCACCGCACCTCATACCCGTGATCCCGAGATGGCAGGCGCACTCGAGGATATTCTCAATGTAGGAGCCTTTTGGGACAGCAAAAAGCTTCGTGGTCAACTCGACGAAATCCGTATACTGACCGAAAAAAAATCGCAACTTTATACCTCGGTCTATGACCTTCTCGCCGCGGCAGGAAGAGTAGAAGCTTCGGCAAGAGCAGTGAGCTGTCGGGCGTTGGATAATAAAAAGATGACAGCGGCAGCTGAACGCATGCTGCGCGGAATTAAAGGAAACAAAGAGAGTTCAGAAGAACTCCGCATCCTCTCCTGCATCGGTATGAATGGCGAGGTTCGTTTCCACACCTTCGAGCATATGGCAAAGCATCGCGTTCTTGTACGCAATACGGCAGGCTGCGGTTATCTCTTTCTCCGTGCGCTTCACAGAGTCGCCGCAAAACAGGGATTGCATCTGACTGTCTCCTATTCCCCCCTTGATCCGGAACTGGAGGACGGACTTTATATCCATGAAAGCGACACCGCCTGCATTTTCGAGGAACATGCAGAAGAAATTCGTGAAGGGGAGCGCATTATAAACATGGCACGCTTTCTTGATGGTGATTATCTGCGTGAACACAGAGCAAAGCTTCGTTTCCTGCACCGTTCTGCCGCTGAGATAAAGAAAGAAGCAATTCTCTGTTTTTCCGAAATTCAAAATACGCATTTCGCTCTGGAGAAGATCTATTCAGCCGCCATGGATTTTGAGGCAAAGGAAGCCTTCACTACTGACCTGATTGCAAAAATTTTTCACTGATCTGCCCTTGTATCGTGCTCCTGTTTATGTTACAATAGATTAAATTGATTGTATCGGAGCTTATTTTGAAAATTATACTTTTTGCATTGAACGCCGCTTATATTCATACCAATCTTGCCATCCGCGCACTGAGGAAACCGCTTGATGCCGCCGGCTTTGAGGTTCGGGTTATAGAAGGAGCACTCAAGGATCGGCGCGATCGGATGCTGGCATCTCTGTATGAAGAAAGGGCAGATGTCTACGGTTTTTCCTGCTATATCTGGAATCTGCGGGAGATGCTCTCTCTTGCCTGTGATTTAAAAAGTCTCCTCCCCGCATGTAAAATCATCTTCGGAGGTCCAGAGGTTTCCTTTGAGGATGAGCCATTCCTTGATGCTCACCCTTTCATCGACCATCTCATTCGCGGTGAAGGAGAGGATGCACTGACATCCCTTTGCACTGATCTCGCCGAAGGAAAAGCAGCATTGCGGATTCTTGATGGCAGACCCTACAGCAGCTTTGATCATGCCGGTATTTTATATGATGACAGCCGCAGAGGGCAGATGGTTTATTATGAATCCTCCCGCGGATGTCCTTATCGGTGTGCCTACTGTTTATCTTCGCTGAGCGGCAGCGTTCGTGCAAAATCTGCTGAGGTGACGCTGGCTGAGCTTGAAGAGTTTGAGAAAAGCTGTCCTGATGCGCGGATTATCAAATTTGTCGACCGTACCTTTAACTTTGACCGTGAGCGGGCAAGGATAATCTGGCGCGGGCTCCGCGAGGAAAGATTTACAAAAACCTATCATTTTGAAATCTGCGCATCGCTTCTTGATGAGGAAGATTTCGCCATTCTCGCTTCGCTTCCCAAGGATCGGATTCAATTGGAGGCAGGCGTGCAGTCGACCAATCCGAACACACTCCGCGCAATTTCCCGCACCGATGACAGCGAGGCTGTGATCGCCAGCTTGAAGAGATTGATGTCACTCGGCAACATGCACATTCATGCGGATCTGATTGCCGGACTTCCCGAGGAAGATCTCGCCTCGATGCGTCGTTCCTTTGACATGGTGTACGGCTCCTGCCATATGCTGCAGCTCGGCTTTCTGAAGCTTCTGAAGGGCTCAGCTCTTCGTGAGAATGCAGAAAAATGGGGTTATCGCTACATGAGTGAGCCGCCCTATACGGTTCTGGCAAATGATTTCATCTCCTTTGAGGAGCTTATGATCCTGCATCACATCGATGAGGTAGTCGACCGCTTCTCCAACAGCGGAAAATTTGCAAAATCACTAAATTATCTTGTGCAGAAGAGCAGCTCCCCATTCGATCTTTTCCGCGAGCTGGGTGATTTTTGCGCCGACATACAAAAGCTGGGACAGCGGGATGCCCACGTGCGATTGGCTGCTTTTGCACAATCTCGCGGACTGCTCGATGAAGCCTATTTGATGTGTGCCCGATTTGATTGGCTGTCCGGCGAGAGCGCACCGCTGCCATCTATTCTGAGAGGGAATTTCGCCGTCACAGAGCGCGTTCCGCCTTCGGGTGAGATCTATACCTTCGACTTTGGAAGGGGCGGTGAGCGCTATTATTTTGACCGCAGCAGCCACGAGGTAAAAAAGCTAAAATGATTACTGTGCGCCGATGATATCGGGAGCGGTCGTGAGATCATCCAGGATAACATCGGCGCCCGCTTCTTTCAGCTTTATTTTATGAAAAGAAGTTGTTACGGCGATACAGAATGCCCCAGCAGCCTTAGCCGCACGAACACCCGAGAGCGAATCCTCAAACACCACCGATTCAGCGTCATCATAACCCGATAATTCGGCGGCTTTCAAGAAAATATCGGGAGCCGGCTTATCGCTTTTCACATCGCAGCTTGTCACGACTGCATTAAAAATTTCGACATCCACACCAATACACTCAATATTGCGTGCGACCTTCACACAATCTGAAGAGGATGCCACTGCAACCGCATATCCGTTCGTTTTCATTGTAAGAATCAGATTTCTTGACCATGGATATACCAGAACCCGCTCAGCGGCTTTGTTGAAGTAAATTTCGTAGGCACGCTCCTTCATGGACAATTCGTACCTCAAGCCGTACTGCTCGGCAACTTTGCCAATAAACACATCGTCCCCCATACCGGTATAAGGTTTGAAATCCTCATAATTCGCTGTGATGCCGTATTCTTTCAATGACTCCATAGATGCAAGAGTAATGCAGGTTCTGAGTCAACAAGAACGCCATCCATATCAAAAATTGCGAGTTTAATTTTATTCATTTACACTACCTTTTTTCTAATTAGAAACCGTAGATTTTACTATAAAAGCGCAGCGCCTATTGCAGACACTGCGCTTTTGTTTATGCTTTTAGTTTGCTTTGCCGTAGCTTACCGGATCGGGATAGGATATCTTCTTAATATCAGCACCGACTGCACGAAGCTTTCCTACAATATCCACATAACCGCGTTCAATGAGCTGAATTTCTTCAATTTCGGTTCTTCCTTCAATGGCAAGTCCCGCAATAACCATAGCAGCTCCGGCACGCAGGTCGGTTGCCTTCACAGCGGCTGCTGAAAGAGGTGCACCGCCTTCGATGATTGCGGTTTTGCCATCCACCTTGATCTCAGCACCCATGCGGCGAAGCTCTTCGGTGTAGCGGAAGCGGTTATCCCAGACGCTCTCGCTGAGAATGCTGACACCGTCCGCAAGACAGAGGAGAACGGCAATCTGAGGCTGCAGATCGGTGGGAAAACCAGGATAGGGGAGCGTCTTGACATTGGCACGGTTCAGTTTATTCTGACGGGAAACGATGACATATTCATCATCCTCTTCCACTGTAACGCCCATTTCCTCCAGCTTTGCAGAAATCGACTCAAGATGCTTGGGAATGATGTTGTTGATCTTCAGTTTTCCGCCTGTGGCAGCTGCTGCGATCATGTAGGTTCCCGCTTCGATCATATCTGGGATGATGGCATAAGTACAGCCGTGAAGCTGTTCCACGCCTTTGATTTTAATCACATCGGTACCGGCTCCCGTGATCTTCGCACCGCAGCTATTAAGGAAGTTGGCAAGATCGACCACATGGGGCTCTCTTGCGGCATTCTCAATCACGGTAGTGCCTTTCGCCTTGACAGCAGCAAGAATGACATTGATGGTCGCGCCTACCGTAACAAGGTCAAAATAGATGTTGGCAGCGGTCAATCCGTTTTCTGCTGTCGCATCGATATAGCCGCTTTCAACATTAACCGAAGCGCCCAGAGCTTCAAAGCCCTTAATATGCTGATCGATAGGACGAACGCCAAAATCACAGCCGCCGGGATATCCCACATGAGATCGGTTGAAGCGTCCCAGCTCAGCACCAATCAGGTAGGAAGAGCCGCGCATTCTGCGCACCAGCTCAAGGGGAGAGGTACCGCCAATGGCGTTTGTGGTATCAATTTCGTAGGTATCGTTAGCAATAAGACGGATTTTCGCGCCCATATGAGCAAGGATATCCAGCGAAAGGCGGACATCATTGATATCGGGCAGATTCTCAATAATACATTTATCTTCAACAAGAAGGCATCCCATAATCACGGCGAGAGCAGCGTTCTTCATACCGCTGACTTCAATCGAACCGACGAGGGGAGTTCCTCCGTTTATAACGATTTTATCCATGGTTGAATCCATTTCTCCGGCTCAAACGATTTGAAGAGACATCCTGCCGGCGGATGCTCCTATAGTATATACAGAATGTGCAGATGCACGAAAAAATCAGAATTAATTCCCGCGGGATGCGCAAATCTCAGAGCGCGATACGACCGCATACTTAAATCGATTTATTATATCATACTTCAGGTTAAATTGAAAGTGTTTTTCTTGAAATTTCAGGCGCTTATGCCATTTTATTTTTAAATTTTTTGTTAACTTCTGATCAGATATCGTACAGACTGCCATTCAGCGCACTTCGAATACGAACAGTACCGCCCGAATAGGTTATGCGCCATGCTGGAATGATATAATACATGTCGCCGCCGCTGTACCAGCTCACACAATATACGAGATCCATTTTGGTAATCTCACAGATCTCATTCTCGTCAGCATTTTCCTCCACATAGGATTTTTCATCAAAAAGAATGTTGATCTGATCGTACAGTCCGGTAACATAAGAGTTGCTGATCTCAAAAAAGATCACACTGCCGCTGAACCAGACGATCTCCTCATCCTCCACGATAACAAGCGCTTCGCTGTCATAAACAGCAAAATCCTCCACATACTCACGACAGTTGAGCAGGTAGCGGTCTTTTTCAGCATCATAAGCGCAGGCTTCTATGACAAACTCGATTTTTAAATTATTGCCGGTGCTTTCAACCAGCGGAATATTCTCAAGGATGCGCGCAAGTGAGCGAAGCTTACTGCTTCCGACGGGATTGAGCAATGCCAGTATTTCGTTACCGATCGCACTCATTCCATCGGGATTCTCACCTGTAAGCGCAGACAGATAGTCGGAAAGCTCGGTTTCTCGTGTCTGCACATCGCCCTTAACATAGCGCAGATAGAAGTCACCGTAGAATTCCGCTGTTATGTTATTTGCATCTGAGGTGAATTTCATACCCTGTCCCAGTGCTCCGGTTTTGATAAAGGAACTATAATCCTCTCCGCCGCCAAGACGATGGAAAATTTTCTCATAATAATCCTCACCGTAGCGGCATTCGACCACACTCTCCTCAAAAAGCCGTTCGGGAACTGCCCCCTCCGCGACAGTAATTCCTGCTTCGGAAAGGAGAGCCGCCGTGTCGTTGAGAAGTGCCTCGTCAATGTAATTTTGATTCATGTACTGTCTGTACAGATTGAAGAGAAAGAAGATATCGGCTGCCGCAAAGAGGATAATCAGCACGGTTTTGATTTTATTCCAATACATAATGCATCCTCTCTGTCAGCTTTCGGGACGGATATAACTCCATCCGCAGCCGATCTGTCTGTTTTCTCCTTCACCCGTAATCACTGAATAAGTAAGCATGCAGCGTCCTTTTGCATTCGGAACAGAGGCGAGGTTGAAAAGATTGGACTCCAGCCAACTGAGGGGCAGCATGGACTCGGCAATAAGTGTATCGGTATAGGAATGCATAAGCAGTCTCACCGATGTGATACGATTTCCTTCAATTGTCACGCTGAGCGCCTCGGAACCGGTACTGATGGGAATATTATTGCAGAAATAGGAAAAAATGAATCGAATTCCCGCGCTCTCTTCTCTGTCATCCGATGTGATGCGCGAAAGCTGAAGATCTGCGGCAGTGCCGGCAATTTCCGGTGAGAGCTCGGTAAGCTGTCTGCCAAGACCGCAGGCTGCAGTCATAGCCTCAATCATAGTATATTCACCGTCGTAGCTGCTGTAGCCGAGAACATTTGCAAGAGAAATTCCGCTTCCCACTGACGCTTCATAGGTGATGCTTCCATCGGGAGAGAGGATGAGTGTACCATGATTTTCGATGTAAACTGTGGAACCGTTGTCATCGTAGCTGCGGGGATTGTCAGGGTTGAAATCGAACATTTTTAAAAGACTGTTCCGCGCCTCTGATGCGGCAAAGAGGGTTGTAGGATCTGCACATTCATAGAGAAGCAGATTGGCACTGAAATCCCCCTCGGGAATCGGGATGCCAAAAGCGTAGCCCGCATCCTCCGAGCTACTCATGCGGAAGGAGGAGAAGGACTTATTTTCATTATATGCGCTGATCGCTGAGAGGTTAAAGGCAGACCCTTGAGTATCCGCTTCCTCTCGCTCAAAAACTGCATATGTGTCTATTTTATCACGGGAAACTGCTCTGCCGCCGTCAAGGTCAATCAGCAGCTCACATATAAAGGTAATATCACCGTCAGCGTGAACAGCTGCAGTGGTATCAGGGGTATAAAAAGCATAAATTAAGGGATAGGGAATCTCACCGGGATAACGGACATAAAGATAGCTTTCGCCATCGATAATCTGCTTCCATGCAGTTTCTCCCTCACTGCGTCCCACAATGCCGCAGGTGGAACCACTTGTAAAGAAATAGCTATAATATTCACCGAAAAGCCGGGAAAAATCGCGCATCAGATCTCGGTTTGCCACCAGTGCCCCACCATCAGTGCCGATACGGTAGGCAATCATTTCGGGCAGATGGTCACTTGGATCGAGCACGTCCAAACTGCTCTCGGTATCACCTTTTTTAATAATAAGCAGACGGTCGAGAGGCATTTTGAGATCGGGCGAAATCATCGCGCTCTGAGTTCCGACAAAATAGAGGGCGGAAAATAGAATCATCAGTGCAAAAAGCAGCACGAGAACAGCACTCTTGATATGCTCTCGGATCGCTTCGCGTTTGGTACCGTGATCCATATGTCCGCCTCCTTTCATAGATTTAATCAGTTTGTACTTTCCAGACCTGTTTCAACGGGCAGAACCACACGGACTGTAGTGCCTTCGCCCAGCTTACTTGTGATGTGAATATTGCCGCCATGAGCCTCCACAATCTCCTTCGCAATAGCAAGACCGAGACCTGTGCCGCCTGTATCAGAGGTACGCGACTTCTCCACACGGTAGAAACGTTCGAAGAGACGGGGGACATCCTCCTCGGGAATTCCCATTCCGTTGTCCTTCACCTTAATAACCACATTTTTTCCGTTTGAAGAAGGACGTGCGCTCAGTTCTACAAGACCGTTCTCAGCGGTATATTTGACCGAGTTAGACATCACGTTGACAATTACCTGCTCAAGCCGCTCGCGATCACCGCTGATTTCGGGGAGATTGCCGAGCACTGTATATTCAATCCTGTGGTGTCGCTCCTCTACCTCGGGCGTTTTCTTCATCACATCGACGATATGTTCCAGCATATGCGAAAGATCAAAGTGGGTGATCTTCCACTGGGTACGGTTATTGTCAAGTCGGGAGAGCGTCAGAAGATCCTGCACAATGCGCAGCATGCGATTGCTCTCCTCGATTGCCATGTTGAGGAAGCTGTTTCGCATATCATCCGGCATATCCGGATAGCTGAGGATGGTCTCTGTAGCGCCCTTAATACTGGTCAGAGGCGTACGAAGCTCATGGGATACATTGGCAACAAACTCCCGTCTCGATTTGTCCAGCTCTGCGCGAATGGTAATATCATGGATAACCGCAATCATACCCTCATGAAGCTGATTGCCGTCAGGATATTTCAGCGTGCCCAGATTTATATCCAGCGCCTTATCTCCCATCTGTACATCTCGGAGAATGTAGGTCTGCTCGCCAAGCTCATCATTGGATATGTAAGCCTGGGTGGAATTGATCTGGAAAAGGCTGAGCATCATGGAGAGATCAAAATCCTCATCATAAGCATCGCCGAAAAGCTCGATGGCAGACTTATTGATCTGCATAACACGTCCGTCCTCCGAGAAGGCAATCACCGCGTCCTTGATGTAGAGAAACACCGTCTCCAGCTTGGTACGTTCGCCCGAGACCTCCTCCATCGACTCCTTCAGCGCGATTTTCATGCGGTTGAAGTTGGCTGTAAGCACACCGATCTCATCGTTGGAATGAACATCAATGTTGCCGGCAAAATCGCCCTCTGCAATCAGCTTCGCGTTTTTGGTCAGCGTTGTAATAGGCGCTGTGATTGCCTTTGCAAGAAAGAAGGAGAGCACCGCTGCGATAACAAGTCCGAAGAATACCGAGGTCAGAATAATACTGAAAAGACGCCAGCTAATCTGCTGCATCTCCTCCTGAGTATCCTTGATATAGACGATACACTCGCCTTCCTCACCCGACATGGGGACGGCATAATCGCAGTATTCACCGCCGAAGACCTGTGTATCGCCCACGATGCCTCCCATTGCTGAGATCATGTTGGGGGTCTTGATCAGTTCCCTTCCCAGCTCCTCATTGGATCCTTCGAGAAAATTGCCGTTCATATCGAGAATATAGTAGTTACGGTAGTTATCAATCCCCAGCGATGTACCGTAAGCCTGCAGACGCTCCTTCAGATCGAGGGCAAAATCCTCGGCATCCATGGCGCCCGACAGTGGATCACTGCTGTCGTCGAGATTAAAAAATGCGGTCATCTGATCCTTGAAATCGTTGGTGTAATACGAAGTCACGCTGTTGAGCAGAACGGTGCCCACAACAGCCATAACCGTGATCATAAACACGACGAAGATCATGATGAATTTAAAATACAAGCTTCTGTACATAAGACGCTCTCAAACTAAAATTTATTGTATATCTGTCTGACTCCGATATTGCCCGTCAGTGCCGCTGACTATTTTACAAGGTAGCCTACACCGCGCTTGGTGATGAGGTACTCGGGTTTGGTGGGATCGATTTCGAGCTTTTCACGCAGACGACGGACGGTTACATCCACTGTGCGAATATCGCCGAAGAAGCCGTCGTACCCCCATACCTGCTCGAGCAGTTCTTCGCGGGAAAATACCTTGCCTGCGTTGGAGGCGAGATGGAAGAGCAGCTCATATTCCTTCTTGGTCAGATCCACAGCCACTCCTTTGTTGGTTACCTGGTACTTGTCGGGATCAATTTCAAGTTCGCGGATAACGATGCGGTTGTCCTGCTCCACACCAGCGTCATTGATTACCATTTCATTGGAGTAGCGGCGAATATTCGCCTTGATGCGGGCAAGCAGAATCTTAATGGAGAAGGGCTTGGTCACATAATCATCGGCACCGATATCAAAACCAAGAATCTTATCCACCTCTTCCTCTCTTGCAGTCACGATAATGACCGGCGTGGACAGCTTCTGTCTGATTCTGCGGCAAACCTCAAAGCCATCCATCTTGGGCAGCATCAGATCGAGCAGGATCAGATCGTACTCTCCGGTCAGCGCCTTTTTAAGTCCTTCCTCTCCGTCAAGCGCGATGTCATAAGCATATCCGGCTTGCATAATGTTGAAGGCAAGCACCTGTACAATGTTCTTCTCATCCTCTACAATAAGAATTCGCTTTTTATCGTTGTTCTGAGGCATGTTGGTTCCTCCTGTTGTCATTTATATGGAATGGTTTCGGGCATGGCAACCGTAATGGTTGCCACCGAAATCTGTTCGTTTTCACTGATATAGTTGAATAGGATCGGAAGCGAAGCTGCTGTCAGCTCTGCGCTGTGATAACGGAGTACCGGAATGTCGTAATATCCTACACCATCAATCGCACGGTAACCGATGCGGTTCGCTGTAGTTTTCGCGGTATCAAGTACGTCCACATTCCAGTCCCATATCATATAACCTGCCGCCGCAATCCGATCATAGGCATCCTCGCCGAGTGCCGCCAGCGTCGCACTGCTTCCCTCGGGCAGGCGCAGGAGTCGAAAGCGCTGCTTTGTAATTCTGCGAAGCAGATCGTTCAGACTGTCCAGATCGTCAATCAGGGCATCGATACTCTCATATTCCTCAGCCCCGGTCATGGTATGAAGTCCGATGGAGTGTCCCTCCACCAGCATACGCCGAATCAGCTGCGGATAACGAAGTGCGCCCTCTCCGGTGATAAAAAAGGTCGCTTTACAGTTGTATTTCGAAAGGGTATCAAGGATTTCTGCCGTATATTCGTTTGGGGCATCTTCAAACGTGAGATATACCGTACGGTCACCAAAGATCGGCTCGTCGATGACCGGTGGCGCTGTTGTAACGGCGGTAGTTTCCTTTTTTACCAATGATGGGTTGTAAATCTGAAGAATATCCTCAATGTCCTTAGTGTTCTCCGGATTGCTGATACGCATCGCCATCTTTCCGCCATTCTCATAGGTTTCGTAGCGAAAGCCGAAATATTCACAGATCAGCTCTACCGGCACATATCGCTCACTGTACATGCGGTAGGTTTTCAGGTAAAACTGTCCCGATTCCTCGGTATATGCCCACTCACCGGTAGCCGTGTCGAAAGAAAAATATTTGTTTCCGTATCGAATCATCATGGTAGCCTGTCGTGTGTCCTCCACAAGCTCCACATCATCCAGTGCATCAAAGACAGACATGGGTACATAATAGAGATTGATTATTTTCTCGTACTTGATCTGTTTAGCGCGGTACCAAGGTGCATTGTTGATGAAGAGCAGCGGAGCATCGTCCCCGGCTGAGCTCACATGCAGCCAGAGCGGCAGAAGAAGCATCAGTGCCGCCGCGAGGGTCAGCACGCGGATATTACTGCGGTTCATACTGCCGCACCTCCTTTGTCAGTTTAAAGTTTTAAAGTAAGCTACGGCAAGATCCACTACTCTGCCGTAGGATTTGGAACCTGCCTTCTGTCCCTGCGCCTTCAGATATGTATCATTGATGGCGCCGCTGACCTCCGAGACAGTGCTATCGCGGTATTTGTCAAAAAATTCACTGTAAGACGCCATCTCATAACGGATGCGCAAATCTGTTTCGGAGATCACTTCATAATAATTGTCGGGATTCGCACTATAGAGCGCCGATGTTACATACTCAAAGAGGTTCTGATAACCGCTGTAACGAATGTAAGCATCATCGGATGATGCACAGACAAGAAAGGCGATAAAGTTTGCTTCATCCTCTCTTGCAACACCTCGCTGATGAGAAAGCTCATGTGCTGCTGTATAAGGAAGTGTATAGTCGGGGAAATTGATATTCAGATTTGCCTCGCCGCTGAAGAAGGTATAAACTCCCGAAATGTGCGTATAAGTCATAGGCTCACTGAGCAAAACATGCTTGATATTGGAACGAAGCCCGGGAATAAAATCATAGGTCTCACGGAGCTTTGAAAAAGCATCGTTCAGCTTATCGTTCATTTCATCCAGCGAATAGGGCATCAGAGAAAAGCCCTCATATACAAAATCAATTTCATCAAGGGTGGCTTCGGTTTCCTCCAGCAGCCAGAAGGCTGTATCCCGCAGTTCTTCGGCAGAAACCGCCTGACGATCAAGTTCCAATCTCGCCTCTATGGTTGAGCCCGAATAGCCTGCCGCAAAGCCGAAAATAAAAACGGTATAGATCAATGCCGCCGCAGAAAAGAGCGACGCGATGTAGCGGGAAAGGCGGCTGTTATAGCTGCGCCCGGTTTCATTTTCATCTGCATACGCCATACGGAAGCAGTAAACAATCAGCACTGCAAGAATCACGGGAGAGCTGATCAAGACAAACTCAGCAAGCGAAAAAGGAAGCCAGCTCGTCAGGTGCGCCAGCGTTCCGCGTATGATCGGAGCAATATAGCTGTTGACAAAATCTGCCGCTGCCACGCTGTTTGCAATGGTGATGTGGGTGATTACCGCAAGGATGAAGAAGAAAAAGATCACCAGAGGTACCAGCGGAATATAAGTATTGATTTTTTTGAAAATTGTTTTCATATTATACAAAAAGTTGGTCCGGATAAATGCCGCATGATAGAAACAGTGCGCGCATATCCTCGGGAATAGGAGCAATTACATCGATTCGCTCTCCCGTCTTGAAGTTCGGGAAGCTCAGCTTTGCCGCATGGAGTGCCTGTCTCCCGATATTATATATTTCGGGGCATCCGTACATATCATCTCCGCATATGGGATGTCCTATGCTTGAAAAATGCACGCGAAGCTGGTGGGTGCGTCCTGTGATCGGTGTGCATATCACCGCACTGATATCATTTCCCACTGCCGCAGTACGGTAAACGGTATGCGCAAATTTTGCGCCCTCGGGACTGTCGGTAACCTCGCGCAGAATGATGCTCTCCCCGACGCGGCGGATATATCCCTTGATCTCTCCTTCGGCAGGTTCGGGAACACCTGCGAGGACAGCAATATAAATCTTCTCGATCTGCCCTCTTTGAAGTGCCAATGAATAGCGATGTGCCGAAACCTGATTTTTCGCCACCAGCACCACGCCGCCCGTATCTCCGTCCAGTCTGTTCACCGCCCGGAATACAAAGGGAATTCCCCGCTCTTTAAAATAGTACGCCAGCGCATTGGCAAGTGTATCGCTGTAATGATTGAGCGTGGGATGTGTCGGCATTGCTGAGGGCTTATTTAATGCGATCACGTCTTCATCCTCGTAGAGGATATCAAGCGGAAGCTTTACCGGAACCACATGCTCGTTCATATCCTCCGCTTCATCCTCGAGAGCAAGTCTGAGGATGTCACCTTCATGCAGAAGTGCGCGTACCGTCACATGAGTTCCGTTGAGCAGAATTCCATGGGGCAACTTTTTCAGTTTGGTGAGATTCCGTCCTGACACTCCAAGCTCTCCCCGTACATAGGACAGCACATTTTTTCCGTGATCGGCAGCAGTGATGGTAAATTCCATAGCTTCCTTTTAATGCAAGGGGCGGAGTTGTAAGCCCCGCCCGTGTAGATTCGATTTTTTATTATTTAACCGTAACGGTCCAGCCGAATTTGTCCTCGAGCTTGCCCCACTGTGTGCCGGTAAGGGTATCATAAAGCTTCTGGGAGATCGGGCCGATCTTGCCGCCGTTGAGAATGATCTTTTCACCGTTATTGTTCAGCTCACCGATGGGAGAGATAACGGCTGCAGTACCGGTACCGAATGCCTCATTCAGCTTGCCGTTTGCATTTGCCTCGATGACCTCATCGATAGAGAGCTTACGCTCAGTAACCTTGACCCCCCAGCTCTTGAGCATGCTGATGCAGGAATCACGGGTAACACCGGGCAGAATGTTGCCTTCATCCAGTGCGGGAGTGATAACCTCGCCGTCGATGACAAAGAAGACATTCATTGCTCCGACTTCATCGATGTACTTGCGGTGAATACCGTCCAGCCAGAGAACCTGTGCATAACCGAGCTGTTCTGCTTTCTGCTGACCGATGAGAGAGGAGGCATAATTTCCGCCGACCTTTGCAAAGCCTGTACCACCCTTGACAGCGCGAACATATTCAGTCTCAACATAAATTTTGACGGGGTTGATTCCCTCGGGATAGTAGGAACCGACGGGAGAAAGAATGATGCAGAAGAGATAATTCTTTGCAACATGAACGCCCAGGTGTGCATCGGTTGCGATGATGAAGGGGCGGATGTACAGAGAAGTTCCCTCAAGAGTAGGAATCCAATCCTTTTCATAGGAAACAATCGCCTTGATCGCCTGAAGCACCTCGTCGGGATCGAGCTGAGGAATGCAGAGGCGGCGGTTGGTATTATTCATGCGCTTGATGTTCATGTCGGGTCTGAAAAGCAGAACTCTTCCGTCGGGTGCCTTGTAAGCTTTGAGACCCTCAAACATCTCCTGTGCATAATGGAAAACCATTGCCGCAGGATCAAGCGAAATATTCTGGTAGGGGACGATGCGGGCGTCATGCCAGCCCTTACTCTCTGTATAGTTCATCATGAACATGTGATCGGTGAAGTAGTTGCCGAAGCCCAGTTTATTCTGATCGGGCTTTTCCTTCTTGACTTCTACCGGTTGAATTTTAATATCGAGCATTTGATTCATTCCTTTCCGAATCTTTTAAATAAAAGAATATATTATTATTATAGTACAAAAACGAACATTTTTCAATGCTTACGGGAAGATTTTTTTGATTTTAACAAAATATATGATTTTTAAAGAAATCCTTTCTCTCTTTCGGTATATTTCCGACGAAGTCAGGCAAAAATGATATCGAATTACAGCAGATACCATACAAGTACACAAGCAAACAAAAGAAAGCATGGTGAAAACATGAAAAAGAAAGCCACTCAAATCCTATCTCTGCTCCTGCTTGGCACCGTCATGATTACAGGTGTATCGGCGGCTGAGCTTGTCTCCCCTGCCCTCGACATCATCGCAAGCGATCTCGATTTCATCAAAACAGGTCTTGTCAACAACGACATCACCTTCACTGCCGATGACTTCTGTGACGCACTGGGTATCTCTACCTTTGATGAGATTACCGTGACCACACTTCCCTCAGCCGCGGCGGGAAGACTCTATCTGAAATCTACTCCCGTCAGCGCAGGGCAGACTATCTCCCGACGCAGCATCTCTTCCCTACGATTCCGTGCCCCCGATAACGGCAGCACCAGCGCCAGCTTCACCTTCACCTGTGAGGATGCGGGAGGTTATGAGCGCACCTGTATGCTCCATGTGATTCCCGAGATGAACTTCGCTCCCACCGTCAGCCTGGTCAATGCCCGCTCTCTGAATATCGCCACCTACCGCAACATCACCTCCTACGGCACATTGAAGGCATCCGATCCCGAGAATGACTCCATGACCTATGTGATCACTAAGCAGCCAAAGAAGGGAGTCATCGTTATTACCGATAAGAATTACGGCGATTATTATTATACCCCTTCTTTGAATTACAGCGGCGGTGACAGCTTCGAATACACGGTTTATGATAAATACGGCAATTTCTCGGAGACCGCCACAGTCAGCATCAGCGTACTCAAGCCCTCCACCGATGTGACCTACAGCGACATGGAAGGACACTGGGCGCATAATGCCGCCATCAAAATGGCAGAAAGCGGCGTCATGACCGGCGAGGAAATCGGGAATTCCTATGTGTTTAATCCCGACAGCTCGGTTACCCGCGGACAGTTCCTTGTTATGGCGATGTCGGCAGCCGGCTTCCGCATTGCTACGCCCACGGTGGACACCGGCTTTATGGACGACGATGCTATCCCCTCCCAGTACAAGGGATATGTAGCAGCAGCACTGGAGCTTGGTTTTATCAATGGTGTTGGAAATGAGGACGGACTTTATTTCTGTCCTAATAACGCCATCACAAGAGCCGAATCTGCAGTGATTCTCAACAATATTTTAGGCGCAGAAGTTCCCGCGGTGAAGCCTGTCTTTGCCGACAGTACCGGCGTTCCTGCTTGGGCTGAGAATGCAATCTTTGCGCTCTGCGAGGTCGGCATCATGAACGGTACCGGCGTCGGATATATTTCTCCCTATCGTACGCTGAATCGGGCGGAGACGGCGCAGATGCTGGCTTCCTTCATGGATGTAATCGGTTAAAATCTATAAAAAATACGAAGGGGCTGTTGCAAATGTTCCATTTGCAACAGCTCAGCCACAAAATTTTCGATTTTATGGCGTATATTGATTGGTTTCAGGGCGTTTTACGCCCTGAAATGGCGGTCTATGACCGGCATAATCAATATTCAAGGGACTGTCGCATGTCAATGCGACAGTCCCTTTTAATAATCATAATCATTATCATTTCATAATTTTGATTATTTGTATTCAACCTGCCATCCGTTTTCATCCTGCAGGCAATAGCATTCGCTGTAACTGCCAGAGAACATCTTCATGTATTTCTCCATATTCAGCGCAAGCTTCATCTTCGAAAGTTCGGCGGGATCCACCCAGCAGACAGGTCCTTCCTCGGTCTCACCGATACACTCGCCGGAGAAGGATGAAGTTTTGAAAAAATAGGTAAAATATCGGTCACCGTTCAGGCTCTCCCAATAGATGAAACCGCAGGATTTCAGTTCTGTCACGTCGTAGCCGGTTTCTTCCTTGATCTCGCGAACAGCACTGTCATAGATGCTCTCGCCCTCGTCCACATGACCGCCGGGGAATGCATACCCGGGATATTTCTTCACACGGTTCTAAATCAGCACCTTCCCATTTTCGGGATCAGTGATCATCACCATGTTAGTCAGCGTCCATTTTGCCACAACAACCACTCCTTATTTTGTTTTAACTCTCATCGAATCCACGATTTTCTCATCGGGCGTCACGTATGCCGTCCAGTTGGTTGTATAAATCACAAAGCCTGGCTTGGATCCAGAAGGTTTCTTCACATGCTTGGCGAGAGTATAGTCCACCGCCACCGACGCACCCTTGCCCGCTTTGGAATAATATGCCGCCACCATGGCAGCCTGGGTAAAATCGCGCTCGGAGGGTTCCTCCATTCCTTCACACTGCATGACAACATGAGAACCGGGGGTGTTTTTTGTATGGAACCAATAGTCGTTCTTTTCGGCGACCTTGGTGGTAACATAGTCGTTCTGGCTATTATTCTTACCGCAAAGCAGCCGGTATCCACCTTCGGTGAGAAATTCCATCGGCTTGGGGCGCTTCAGCTTCTGTGCGGTATAGTTCTTCATTCTTGACGCATAGCCGGATTCATGCAGTTCGGCGCGAATTTCGTCCAGGTCGGCTTGTGTCTCGGCACGGGTCAGCGAATCGAAGACAGTATAAATATAGGAAAGCTCTTCCTCAGCCAGCTTGATCTGCTTGGTCAGCTCCACCTCTGCAGTTTTAGCTTTGTTGTACTTTTTATAAAAGCGCTGTGCGTTCTGTGCTGGAGATAGCCGTGTATCCAGCTCCAGCGTCACCTCAGGCATTGTTTCGTCATAATAATCGATCAGCTTCACCTGCTTCATTCCACGCTCAAGCATGTGCAGATTGGCTGTAATCAGATCGCCGCTGCGCTTCAGCTTTTCTTTTCCCGCACATTCGGCAAGATCCGATCTTTGGATAGCAATCTTTTTATTCAGTCGATTCTCCGCATTGGTCAGCAGTCGAAGAATATCGGACGAGCGTTGTCTGATTCTCTCAGCACGGTCACGCTTTGTAAAGAATTCGTCGACGACCTCAGATATGCTGTTTTTCTCGCTGAGAATTGCCGCATTTTCATACTGCGTAATTTTAAAAAACGCATACTCCAGCGGTCGATCTTCCTCGGGAGATCTGACAAGCGAAGGTGCATAATCTTCGTTTCGTACAGCATCGAACATTCGCATAAAATTGAATATAAGCTTATTCGGATCACACTCTCCGACCAATGCATCGGTTCTGTGTGCGGTTCGGAAGATAATCTCACGTGCAGTTAATGAAGCCATACCGCAATAATTGCTCATAATAAACTTCTCCGCAGGCATATCCGGGTCTGCAGATGCCAGGAGCGCGGTAAATCCCTCATTCGTTTCGCCAACAGGATTGCGCTTGTTCTGTGCCGGTGGAAACTCATATTTCATCCCCGGCAAGATCTGTCTTTTCTGACTGGTTGAGAAATCGATAATACGCACAGCGTTTAACACCTTTTTCTCCGAATCACAGAAAATAATATTGCTGTATGTTCCCATGATTTCTACAATCAGATACTTATTGCAGATGAATCCCAGATCATCATATGCTTCAAAGCAAAGCTCGAGCACACGGTCAAAGACCGGCTGAATCACCGTTAACAGCTTCGCTCCCTGAAGATGCTTTCTCAGCATCATGCAGAACATTGGTGCAGTCAGCGGATTCTCCTTTTGCTGTTCGGTTATATTGATGCGAGGGTTATTTGCTCCCGCAGATATCATAAGCTTAATCGTCGATCTGTCTTTATGAAAAAATATATCGATCTCATCGCGCTCGGGCTGATGGATCTTTTCAACCTTTGCTTCGGTGAGACGAGCACGCAGCTCAGCCGCAACCGCAGCAGTCATTCCGGCGTCAAATGCCATTGATTCAATCTCCTTGTAGATCGCCTTTTTTATAAATTTTTATAGCTTACAAAATAATAGATTCTTCCTGTTTCCTCAAAGCCGGCAGCCATCGCCGCAGCAATAGATCCAATATTTTTATATGAGCAACGATATTCCGCATCCTGCCCATCTTTTCTTAATGCTTTCGCCATCGCAGCTATATTGGATGCAGCATATCCACGCTTTCTGTAGGCAGGAGCAGTTTCCACACAAAGTTCCGGGCACCATTCATCCTCAGATGTAGGATTTATGGCACATACCGAAACAATTTTTTTATCAAGCAGCGTAACAAAGCACTCCTCCGGATTGTAGTCGGGATCAAAATCATAAGTTGTAAGGTTTTCATATTGTTCCGCATCAGCAATATTCAGTCGAATTGTACTTTTAAGAATTTTCTCTTCCGGTATAGTTAAATCTTCTCGCATGACAAATCTGCGATACCAGGTTCGATATTTCTTATCAGGCGGCTGATAACCTTTCTGCTGAACTAAATCAAGGGAAGCTTCCCATATTGCATCAAGTGCTGTTTCGCTGAACTCTATGCCTTTATATTTTTCCTTAAATTCCTCTGTAAATGCAAGAAGAGCGTCGTAAATTTCATAATCGACGCATCCCTTCTCTTCTCGCATCAAAAACGGGATTGCACAGCCACAGTCCCGTTCAAAAGCTTCATTGGTATTCTCTTTATATATCATCGTTCTTCATTCTCAATTCTGATGTAATACCGTCCCGTTTCTCTTGGCGTCGGCTGGAAGTCCTTTCCTGACAATCGGTATACAAATTTTCCGTATGCATCAGCAAGTTTCATTTTTTCTGTGTCTATAATGCGCACAGATACCTCTTCACTTTTATCTTCAGTATAATCGAAGGCTTCTATCAGTACATGTCTTTTATCAAATATCGCAGCCTGGTCAGAAATATTTTTTATGAAGCTTTCTATTTCATCTCCCTCAAGAAATGTAATAATTGTGCTTGTAGGTGTATCTCGGTACAGATCACAGAAAGCGTCTGCTATTGAATAATTTTCTTCTTTATATGCTTTGTATGCTCTTATTGCTTCAGTGAGTTCCTTATATTTCGTCAGAAAATGTTCTTTGTACATTGATTCATTCTCTTCTACCGATGCCACTATTTTTTCGAGGAACTCTTCTTCTGTAATATTTGTGTTGTATAAAATAGCTTCTATATCTTTATGAATAGAGTTGTTTTTTGTCTCATCAATCAGCATACGAATGTTTTCCGCCTGTTGTTGAAGATTTCTTTCCTTTTCAATTCCTGCAAAGCTGTAGTTCTTATTTCTTACTATGCTGCTTTCATATAATCTCGATGCAATTTTTTTATAATTCTCATTATTATCGTCGAGCACTCTGTAATATTTATCATCAAGATATATTTCATTTGCATTTTCGAGATATCTGTTTAAATAATCTGCTTCGCTATTTGGAATTTGTTCAACCCATATTTCAGCCTGTTTGATTCTGTCTGCAATTTCTATCATATTCATTGCTATAACAAGATCTGCTTCTCTATTACCTGTTTTTGCAACCAGTATTATCTTTGCTTTACTAATTTCTTCAGATATCTTTTCATCTTCAAGCAATGTTTCCATTTCTTCTATGTCTATCGAAGCGATTTTTATGATTAGATTATATATTTTTTTATATCCGGATGTTGTTAATGCATAATAATATATGGTTGCAATTATCATCGACAGCAGACAATATTTAATAATTCTTTTGAATATGTTCATATCATACCGCCTCTATGGTATTTCACAATCATTTATTACATCATATTATACAACGATTCTTGTCATTTGTCAACTTCATTCATCGTTTTTGATAAAACTCAGATTGTTAGTAAAAGCAGCTATTATTTCTGCAATACGAAGATACCCCAATCTCGATGGATGAACATTATCCCTTAAGTAAATATCTTTATTTTTGATATTGATACCTGATAAACGTCTCATATCACACATTGGGATTCCTATGGCTGCTGTTAACTTTTCCAGCATCTCTGAATATTCATACAGAGTATGGCCCGCTTTGTTTTTATAATAATGTGCATCGCCATCTATCGTCATTCCATCAGGTGCCTGCCAACGCGCGATAGGGGTCATCGTAATTATATTTGCAGTTTCACATCTTTCTGTCAGAGTTAAGAGGCATTTTCTCATTGCTCCGCAATAGGTATTCTCAGAGAAATTATCAATATCACCCAACTCGACATTCCAATACCAGTCATTTGTTCCGCTCCAAACAATTATAAGATCCGCATCCTCTTCTATCTTTTCATTTTCAATAATTTTTTCATACACAGAATTTGGTGTCGATGGAGCAGTACCGCTCGCTGATACTGCGTAATTTATCATTTCTCCAATATTCAAATGATCTTTTAAAAGCTGCTGATATCCGCCTCTGCTGAAATCTGTAGTTGAAATGCTGTCGCCATATATGACGCATTTACTTATTTTTCCTTTATTGTTGTACATATTTCCTCCATAACAAAAACAGACTTCTTAAATAGAAGTCTGTAATATCAAATAATTATAAAGCTGTTCATAGAAAACCAAACAAAGGAACAAATCAAACGATCGAAACTTGTTGCTCGTTTGAACTATTGGAAAGGCTCATGAAGTGCGTTCCTTCATTACCTCTTTCCGGAAGTTCAAGCCCTCGGTCTATTAGTATCGATCAGCTGAGTGCATTACTGCACTTACACATTCGACCTATCAAACTCGTAGTCTACAAGTGACCTTACCAACTTTCGTTGTGGGATATCTTATCTTGAAGCATGTTTCACGCTTAGATGCCTTCAGCGTTTATCACTCCCGCACGCGGCTACCCAGCTGTGCCATTGGCATGACAACTGGTGCACCGGAGGTGCGTCCGACCCGGTCCTCTCGTACTAAGGTCAGCTCCTCTCAAATATCCTACGCCCACGACAGATAGGGACCGAACTGTCTCACGAC
>JAFQEJ010000045.1 GCA_017399105.1 Clostridia bacterium | reverse complement strand
TAACGGTCAAGTGGTTCTCCTTCGTGAAGAAATCGAGGCAGCCGAAAGCAAGAGTGCCGACGTGAGCAGGTTTCTATCCATCGTTAAGCAGTACACCGAAATCCCAGAGCTCACACCTTTCATCCTGCATGAGTTTATGGAAAAGATCGTGATACACAATGCGACCGATCCGCACAGCAAGACCAACCGCAGACAAGAGGTAGATATCTATTACAAGGGTATCGGGATTTTGGAAATGTCAAAAGTATTTGATGATAGGCAGAAATGAAAGAAACGGCATAGCCGTGGCTATACCGTTTCTCTCTTGCTCTTCGATGTTTTCTTAACTGGAAACACCAAATGGGATATGATTTTTATCTTGATCGCTATGCCGATAAGTTTGCGATTCTCGGCGGAATCTGTGTACAGAGTGCAATCGGAATCCTGCCTCGCGACGAGCTTGAGACTGAAATACGCCGCGTATTCAAGACATTAAAAGGAAAGCGATGGATTTGCTGTACGACGCACTATGTGCAGGGACACTGCTCGATTGAGGATTTGAAATTTGCTTATGATTTAATATACAAGCTTGCAAGAGAATAATTTTAATGCAAAAAACGTCCCTATAAAGGACGTTTTTGTTGTTTTGATATTTTACAGCCCCATCTTCTTGAGAAGCATCTTAGCACAGTCAATCTGGTTGGGAATATTGCCGGTTTCATCGCGAACACGCCAGATATCGGGAGTTATTTCGTCAGCAACATACATCTTGCCGCTTTCATCATAGCCGATTTCAATCTTGAAGTCGATGAGAGTCAGCCCCATAGGTGCCAGCTCTTTCTTCAGAACCTCGCCTACGCGAACAAGGATTCCGAGAGCTTCGTCATACTGACCTTCCTTCAACAGCCCCTTCATGATGCAGATGCGTTCACTGATCAGGGGATCGCCCTGAATGTCATCCTTCAGAGTAACTTCGGTATAAGGCGGATCAAACACGATGCCCTCATCCAGTGTAAAGCGGCGGCACATGCTTCCTGCGGTGAAATAACGGAGCACAAATTCAAGCTTCGGAACGGTCAGATTGCGAACCTGCATCAGTCCCTTATCAACGTCAGCGTTAATATAGTGTGTGGGAATGCCGTTCTTTTCCATAAGCTCAAAGAAATACTTAGAGATCGCAAGACCGATCCTGCCTTTGCCCTCGACACTGCCTCCGACGGTGTTGGAGCCGGGATCGAATACGCCGTTTTCGCCTGTTGCGCTGTCCTTGAAAAGCAGGCTTACGATATTGGTTTCTTCATCAAGAAGGACATTCTTGGTTTTTCCGGTGTAAATTGTTTTCATATTTTTATGCTCCTTTACATTATTCCCATTCTATGGTACCGGTGGGCTTGGGTGTCAGATCGTAGAGCACGCGATTGACGCCCTCGACCTCGGTTACAATTCTCTTGGTAATATGATGGAGGATTTCATAGGGGATCTCCTCGATGGTTGCAGACATGGCATCAACAGTATTGACGGCGCGGATAATGACAGGATAAGCGTAAGTGCGGACGCCGTTCTTGACACCTACCGAGCAGAAATCCGGAACTGCGGTAAAGTACTGCCATACCTTGCCTTCAAGACCATTCTTTGCAAATTCTTCGCGGAGAATTGCATCAGACTCACGGACAGCCTCAAGACGGTCGCGAGTGATCGGGCCGAGACAACGGACACCGAGACCGGGTCCCGGGAAGGGCTGGCGGTAAACCATACCGTCAGGAAGACCGAGCGCCGAACCGACAACACGGACTTCGTCTTTATAGAGGAATTTGAGGGGTTCTACCAATTCAAACTGCATATCTTCGGAAGACCGCCCACATTGTGATGTGCCTTGACACCGTCACTCTCGATGATATCGGGATAAATAGTGCCCTGAGCCAAGAATTCGATGCCTTCCTGTTTGCGTGCTTCTTCTTCAAATACGCGGATAAATTCAGCACCGATGATCTTGCGCTTTTTCTCGGGTTCAGCAACATCGGCAAGCTTTCCGAGGAAACGTTCAACTGCATCTACATAGACCAGGTTTGCATCCATTTCATCGCGGAATACTCTGACAACCTCTTCGGGCTCTCCCTTGCGAAGAAGACCGTGGTTGACATGTACGCAGACGAGCTGACGTCCGATCGCCTTGATCAGGAGCGCTGCCACGACAGAGGAATCAACACCGCCGGAAAGCGCGAGAAGAACCTTCTTATCGCCAACCTGCGCGCGGACTTCTTTGACCTGTTCGTCAATGAATGCGGCGGCAAGCTCGGGAGTATTGATGCGTACCATGGATTCAGGACGTTTGTTGTTTTCCATAATTGGTAAATCCTCCTGTTTATGATGTGATTCTTGATTATTACATCGTGACTACATCAAATCGAATATTATGATAGTTTATTATAACATAATATTTCCTTTTTTTCAATGGGCTGATTACATTTTTTGTAATTTCTGATGAGTTGTTAATTATTACCGAATTATATTGCTTTCTTTTGTCGAAAATAACAAACAGTCCCGATATATTCATTCGAGACTGTTTTGTGTGTTATTCTTCGCTTAATCCTCCAAGGATTTTATAGAGAATCATGTACAACTGGCGCGCTTCCTCCGGCTCCAGCTTGACACAGTCGGCAAGCTTTTTGGGAATGCCGAGAGCAGAATCGCGCAGTGCTTCGCCCTTATCGGTGATCTCGACCATAAGCACTCTTTCATCCTCGGGAAGGCGATTCCGGCGGACATATCCCTTTGCCTCAAGGCTTTTCAGTACAGGTGTCAGCGTACCCGAATCAAGAATAAGTCGCTTCCCCAGTTCCTTGACATTTAGTCTTTTCACCTCCCAGAACACCATCATTACGATGTATTGCGTATAGGTAAGATCCAGCTCGGCAAGCAGGGGACGATATTGCTTGATAACCTCGCGAGAGGCTGCATACAGAGGAAAACAGAGTTGATTTTCAAGCTTTAGTGCGTTGTAGTTTTGCATTTCCTTTCCCTTTCTCAGAATGTAATGGTTACAGGTGCTTCCGTAAAAGAACAAATGGTGGCAGTACCGTTTTTCAGATAAAAGACCTCGGTATTACCGTCCCCCGGTTTGTACATTGCCTGTAAAGAGGGATAGGCTGCAAGCATGTGCTCCTGAGCTTCAATGCATTCATCGAGAACAGCCTCGGCTGTGACGCGAATCCACTTTCCTTCGCACATGGCAGAAATTTCAACCTTCGAGTTCTGCTTCATCTGCGCAGAAACTGCCTTGATTTTTCCTGTCTGAATGTAAAGCTTCCCTTCATAAAGATCAACCGTGCCAAAAGGTCGGACACGAGGCTGATCCTCCTCCATTGTTGCCAGATAATATATCTCGCTCTTTTTTAGAAATTCGTAGATTCTGTTCATATCATTTCTCCTTATACCGATTGATGACCGTATTTGCAAAGTCTGCCGCTTTTTTCAAATCATCACTGTTGGGACGGCTGCGATGCATAATCGCGAAAGTACTTCTACAGTGAAATTCTTCAGGGAGCATTTTAATATTGTTCTTCTCCGCCAACTTTTTCACCTGCATATAAGTTGAGCTCACAAGAGCAGCAGTGCTGAAGTTGGCAAGCCATCCGATATTCGCCGCGTTTGCTTTAATAAATTCCGATACCGCCTCATCTACACCGCCGGCGTATACAGAGCTTCCGAGGAAGAGGAATCTACCTTGCCGTCGAGAGGCGTGGTCAGATCCTTAGCCTCAGTGCCGACAGCATCTGCAATAGATGCTGCCAGCTTAGCTGTATTACCCGATCTTGAAAATATCTGACCTGTATTTTCATGAAATTGCCTCCGCTGTTCCCTGCACATATCATTATACGCTTTTCTGATCGCAATTGCAAGCCGATCTGTACAGGAAGTGGGTCTTCTTCCGCAGGTATTTCCGAGAAGCGTTTCTTCGATTTCCTCTACCGTGCATCCCTCGAGGAATTTGGAAATAGCCTTCAGGTTGCCGTTACAGCCTCCGTAGAACTCGTTATTTCGGATCACATTTCCTTCAATATTAAAACAGATGATTTGAGAACAGGTATTTTCTGCTTATACTCGCAGCGCATCAGATGATCTCCTTAATCTTATCCTTGACCTTCTTCAGATTTGTCATCGGTTCAAAGCGTGCAGCGATCTGACCGTCTCGGGTGATGAGGAACTTGGTGAAGTTCCATTTGATGCTGCTGTTGTTTTTGTAATCCTTGTCCATCTTTTTGAACATCTGGGACATCATGAGCCCCATAGGATTCTTATCGAAGCCCTCAAATTTGCTGTTTTCTGTAAGCCATTGATAGACAGGCGAAGCATTTTCACCGTTGACATCGATTTTTGAAAACTGAGGGAAGGTAATACCGTACCGTCCGGTGCAGAAGGTATGGATCTCTTCGTCTGAACCGGGAGCCTGCTCACCAAACTGATTACAGGGGAAATCGAGGATTTCGAGACCGTCTTTGTTATACTCTTCATAGATATCCTGAAGTTCATCGTATTGAGGAGTGAATCCGCAGCCTGTTGCGGTATTAACGATCAGCAAAACCTTGCCCTTATATTCCTCCATGGAAATTTTTCTGCCGTCCTGCGCCTTAATTTTGTAATCGTAAATGCTCATATTTTTACCTCCGCATTCGTTTGCTTGTTATTTGTTTGTGCTCAATCTTATTATACACAACAAGAATTTTCTTGTCAATAAAATATATTAACCGTTTTTTAAAAATTATGTAACCATATGTAATGCGGACACATTTTCTATTATATTTAGCAATAAATATAATAAAAGGAGCTGATGCAAATGAAACATTTGCATCAGCCCAGCCATAAAATTTTCGATTTTGTAGCGTATATTGTTTGGTTTCAGGGCATAAAATGCCCTGAAATGGAGGTCTTTGACCGGCAAAAATAATAATCAGGGGACTGACGCATTGCAAATGCGACATCTCTCTTGATTATATTTGTCTTATCTTCAGTGATCCTCTTTGAAGATCATATTTCCGTCAGCGTCCATATCAACAATTGCGAGTGAATGAAGATTAATTCCCATTTCGCGGATGATTCTGCCGCCCTCCTGGAAACCCTTCTCTATACAGATACCGGCACCGCAAAGAGTTGCTCCCGACTGACGAATGATATCGAGCAATCCGAAAATTGCCTTACCTTTGGCGAGGAAATCATCGATGATGAGAACACGGTCATTTTCGGTGAGAAATTTTTTTGAGACTCGGATTACGTATTCCTTATCATGCGTGTATGAGTGTACAGTAGATGTATACACCTCACCGTCAAGGTTTTTGGACTGTACTTTTTTTGCAAAGACCACCGGAACATTAAAATACTGGGCAGCAATGCAGGCGATACCGATGCCCGATGCTTCGATGGTAAGAATTTTATTGATGCCGCAGTCAGCGAAGAGTCGGTGGAACTCCTTACCCAACTCCGAGATCAGATCGATATCCATGCAGTGATTGAGGAAGCTGTCGACCTTCAGAATGCCGCCTTCCTTAAAAATGCCGTCCTTGACAATGCGCTCTTCAAGAAGCTTCATAATAATTCTACTCCTATGCCCCGGCGATGCGATGATGCCGTAATTTAAATGATTTCAATTATTATATCAAAATCCGGCATGATTTTCAATATATTTTCGGCACAATTTTTATTTTCTCTCATATAATGTATTGTTTATGTGAGAGGGAGGACGATTTCTGATGATATCGCAATTATGGAGAAGAAGACCGCAGTTGATGCGCTGGCTTGTCTGTCTTTCTGTCGCGGCGTTATTACTGATTTCACTGCGGATTCACGACAGGATATATCGGGAGGCGCTCCCCTATGCGTATGCAATGCTCGAAATTGAGACGCAGGCACAATGCGAAGATCTGGCTGCCAATGCCATACGAAGTCTTAACAGTGACTGTGAATCCTATGTCCTGTATGACCGTGCCGGAGGAGGAAGCATTGAAAGCATCCGCATTGACGGAAGTAAAGTGAATCTTCTGAAATCAGAGATCACTTCCCTACTCATTGCCGAGCTTGAAAAGATGAATTCGATACAAGTCGGTGTACCTTTGGGAAGTATCACCGATATGGATTTCCTATTTGGCCGCGGTCCGGAGATCAAAATAGAGCTGCCTGTGAGAGGCACGGTAAAATGCGATATCACAGACAGCTTTACTGATGCGGGAATCAATCAGACCCTTCACAAGACATGTGCGTCGCTTACGCTTGATTTGATTCTGATTTTACCCGATGAAGGCACTCGAACACTATCCATATGCGAAGAATTCGAGTTGGCTCGTACGGTTGTAGTGGGAAGTATTCCTCAGACAGTCGTGGCACGGTGAGGGAGCGAACTCATTTTGGCGGCTCTTCCGAGGCAGCATTCAATACGGAGCAGGCGGTTATATTTGCATACACGTTCGCTTCTTGCGGGAGCACCGGTTTTAATCTGACCTGCATTTGTGGCGACTGCCAGATCGGCGATGGTGGTATCTTCTGTTTCACCGCTGCGATGGGATATGATGGTGCGGTATCCGTGTTTCTTCGCCAGCGAGATTGCTTCAAGCGTTTCTGTCAGTGTTCCAATCTGGTTAGGTTTAATGAGAATTGCGCTGGCGCTGTGCAGGAGAATTCCCTTGGTCAGGCGCTCCGGATTTGTAACAAACAGATCGTCACCAACAATCTGCATATGCTTCATTTTTGCACAGATTTCGGCGAAGCCGTCAAAATCTTCCTCGGTAAGCGGATCTTCGATGGAGATGATGGGATATTTTTCGGCAAGAGAGTTGAAATATTCGATCATTTCTCCACGTGTTTTACGGATCTGCTTTTTGGGAAAGAGATATGTGCCGCTCTCAATCCAATCGCTGGTCGCCGCATCAAGCGCAATGCTGACCTGAGCCCCCGGGCGGTAGCCTGCCTTTTCTATGGCATCAGTCAATAACTGAAGTGCGGCTTCATCACACTCCAGATTGGGAGCATATCCTCCTTCGTCACCGACTGTGGTTGAGAGATTCTTTCCCTTCAGAAGATCTCCAAGCGAACCGTATATTTCTGTACCGATTTTCATAGCTTCGGCAAAGCTCTTCGCACCGATGGGCATGATCATGAATTCCTGAATGTCAATGTTATTTTCCGCATGAGCGCCGCCATTGAGAATATTCATCATAGGACAAGGAAGCTCGGTCGCATTGACGCCGCCGATATATCGGTAAAGCGGCATGGAATATGCTCTGGCAGCAGCCTTTGCGCAAGCCAGAGAGACAGCAAGAATCGCATTCGCTCCCAGTGCACTTTTATTTTCGGTGCCGTCAAGCTCGCACATGGTATGATCGATCTCCGTCTGATCGTCCGCATAATGTCCGCAGAGTGCTCCCGCGATATCATTATTGATATTGGAAACTGCCTTGAACACACTCTTTCCGCGGTAGGAATCGAAGTTATGATCACGAAGCTCACATGCCTCATATTTTCCGGTAGAAGCGCCTGAAGGAACTGCCGCACATGCCGCAGTACCACCTTCAAGACGAACTTGAGCTTCTACAGTAGGATTTCCTCTCGAATCAAAAATTTGTCTTGCCGAGATGCTTTTGATTTTTAACCTGTCATGAAATATTTCCATCATATTATGCTCCTGTTCTGTAATTTATCTTTAGGATTTACCGAATGGAGCTTTTCATACATATGGATTTGTTGAGCGACAAATTTATAATATTAAAAAAGAGTCAAACAATGTTTTCTCATGCTTGACTCTATTATAAATTTTGTGCAAATTACAGCATATTATGATCGTTGATGGTGAGACGGAAGGAACAGCCGAGCTTTTCTGCAGCGTGACGACAGAGCACCATACGATCGAGAAAGATTTCAAAATAATCCATAACAGGACATTCTTCCGTATCGATTTTCAACTTCAGTTCGATTTCCGAGCTATCCCTTTGAATATTGAGACTCGATTTTTTTACCGAATGGTTAACACGGTCATGAATATCAAAATTTTTTTCGTTCTGATTTCGCACTCTTGTTCTACGTACATCCGACTTATCTGCGATAATCATGGCTGCTGTGATGGGATTTATGGCATATGCCGATTTTTCGTCGTGGTTTCCGATGGCATTTATGATAATCGCAATATCGGCTACATCTGCTTTCATGTCGCTTAACAGCTTGTAAGCCATGACAGCACCGTTATGTGCATGGTCGGTACGGTTGATGATATTTCCGATATCATGCATGTAAGCGGCAATCTGGGCAAGTTCGGCTTGTCTCGCGCTGTATCCGAGCGTGAGAAGGATTCTCTTTGCCGTTTCGGCAACATATGTTACATGCGCAAAGCTATGTTCTGTGAATCCCATATTGGCAAGAGATTCGTCAGCCATTCTGATGTATGTTTTGAGTTCCTCGTTGCTTTTTACCTGTTCGTATGTGATCAATCAATTCACTCCTTTTGTGTAAGACTGTTTATATCGCAAAATAAGGCAGGCCGGTTAAGCCTGCCCTATCTTATTATCGGATCATTTCTTATCTTCGGGAGCAATCATGCCGTATCCGCCGTCATGTCGCTTATACACAACGTTGACCTCACCTGTTGTATCGTTTTCATAGACGAAGAACTCATGTCCCAGCAGATTCATCTGGAGAATTGCTTCTTCGGCAGACATCGGCTTGAAATTGAAGTTCTTCACGCGAATGGACATCTCGGGCTCTTCGGGGATTTCTTCTATAATCTCTCCCGTTTCGCGGACAAAAGCACCTTCGCGCAGTCTCTTTTCAAGACGAGTCTTATTTTTTCTGATCTGACGCTCGATAGCATCCATGGCGCAGTCAAAGGCGTTGTTAAAGGTTGAATTCTCCTGCTCGCTTCTGAAAATGGTACCGGCGCTCATGATGGTAAGCTCTATGATCTCCATGTTTTTGCGCTTGCTCATAACAACATGTGCTTCGGCATCGTCACGGAAGAATTTGTCATACTTGCCCAGCTTCTTTTTGAAAAGCTCTTCAAGATCCTTCGGCACGTCCATTTTTCTTGCGATGATCGTTGTCTTCATACTGTAATTCCACCTTTCCGAATTCTGTGCAGTAAAGGTCGTCACCTGTGCGAAGGGATCACCTTCACTTAGGTCATCTTCCCTTCCGCTGATTCTATTATACCATACATTTTCGGAATTTTAAATAGTTTTTCGGAATTTTTTTATAGATTTTTGTGAATTTTACATGTACAAAGACCGACCGGCTTATTTCTTTGTGATATAGCCCTCACGGTAGAGCAGCTCTGCAATAAGAACTGCGCCTCCTGCAGCACCGCGGAGTGTATTATGGGAGAGACCGACAAACTTATAATCAAAGAGCGTATCCTCGCGAAGTCTGCCTACGGTAACGCCCATACCGCCGTAAATATCGCGATCGAGCTTTGCCTGAGGACGGTTATCTTCTTCAAAATATGTAATGAACTGTTCGGGAGCACTGGGAAGTCCGAGTGTCTGAGGCTTACCGGCGAAGTTCTTCCAATCTTCAAGAATCTGCTCCTTGGTAGGTTTATTCTCGAATTTAACGAACACAGCAGCAGTATGACCGTCGGTTACAGGAACACGAATGCACTGAGTCGTAATAAGGGGAGAGTCCGCCTTGACTACTTCACCGTTCTCCACTCTGCCCCAAATGCGCAGTGGCTCCTGCTCGCTCTTTTCTTCCTCACCACCGATGTAGGGGATGACATTGTCGATCATTTCGGGCCATTCATTGAATGTCTTACCTGCGCCCGAGATTGCCTGATAGGTTGTTGCAACGATCTGAGTAGGTTTATACTTGAGCAGAGGTGTCAGTGCGGGAACATAGCTTTGGATGGAGCAGTTGGGTTTGACGGCGATAAAACCGCGCTTGGTACCGAGACGTGCTCTCTGAGCTTCGATGACCTCGAGGTGTGCGTCATTGATTTCGGGGATCACCATAGGAACATCGGGAGTCCAGCGGTTTGCGGAGTTGTTGGAAACAATGGGGCACTCAGCTTTTGCATATGCTTCTTCAAGTGCCTTGATCTCATCCTTTTTCATATCAACGGCGCAGAAAGCAAAATCGATTTCGGCAGCATTCTCTTCTACATCGCCGGAATACTTGATAACCATATCTTTAACCTTTTCGGGAATGGGACAGGTCATCTTCCAGCGGTTAGCTACTGCATCCTCGTACTTCATGCCGGCTGTTCTTTTGCTTGCAATAAGAGATGTAATTTCAAAATAGGGATGATCTGCGAGAAGTGTAATAAATCTCTGGCCAACCATGCCGGTGGCACCGATGATACCGATTTTTAATTTTTCAGACATTGTAGACTCCTTTATTGTTTTAGTAGATTAAAATATATTATAACATTTCAATAAAATATTGTCAATATATTTATGCACTTTTTCAATTTTCAGATACGCTGTTTTATCAAAATATTACAATATAAATATACTATCTGCATTATATCACATGTTTTTTCACCTGTCAAGAAAAAAACGTAAAGGGGACAACGCCTGACGGCGTATCCCCCTTGGTTCAAATTACATGATTTCAATACTCAGTTGCAGAAAAGCAGAATGAAGAGAATGATGATCGCGATAATAAGCAGAGTTTCATCCTCAAAAAGATTACCTAAGCAGCACATATTTCTTCCTCCTCTGTTGTTGTAATATCCGTTGTTTGTCTCGCCGCAACCGCAGCCGTCATTCCTTGCTTCGCGATATTCACCGCAGCCGCATCCGTAGTTTGCCATGTTCAGCACCACCCGTTTTTTATTTGAGGGAGTTCTTTCCCCTCTCTACAGTATATTGCTGCCATTGATTTTGGTGACAGATTTTCTTCCTTGGTCATTCTGCTGAATAGGCAGATGTTTTATTGTGCATTATTTCTAAACAGTGTGCACCTTAATAAAATTTGCAGAATATTGCTTGCAATTATTCTAAAAATACGTTATCATGTTTGAAGCGATATGCATTTTTTATCATATCGAAATCTCTATCCATATCATCCGATCGTTCTCTATTTGTATTTCGGAGGAAAAGGAGTATTCTTATGCAGATTTATGACAGAAAAGATGAACGTACCGGCGTTCAGGAAATTCGCCCGTACGACGGAAAATTCAATGTACAGTGCGACTTTGTTATGGTGTACGGCATACATAACATCAAGGAACGAGTCAAGCCCTGGAAAAAGAAGGGGTATGTCATCCATCTGATGACCGGCGTATCCTGGGGCGAATATCAGGACTATCTTTATGGAAAATTTGACGGACGCGACCATCACAGCGAAGGACAGGTCAGACGTGACGGAAATGAAATCAATCACGGTAAGGATGTGCCCTACATGGTTCCTGCCATTTCTTTTGCCGAATATCTCACCGAAAAGCTGAAGGTTGCAGTTGATGCAGGCGTCGAAGCGATTCATCTTGAGGAACCCGAATTCTGGGTTTCGGCAGGTTATTCCGAAGCCTTCAAGCGTGAATGGCAGATATATTATAAAGAGCCCTGGCAGGATCCAGCATCCTCCTGTGAAGCTCAGTATCGCTGCTCCAAGCTGAAGCAGTATCTTTACACACGTATGCTCGACAGACTCTGCTCCGCACTGAAGGAATATGCTATGGTGAAGTATGGCAGACTGCTTCGCTTCTATGTGCCGACTCATTCGCTGATCAATTATTCTCAGTGGCGCATCGTATCTCCCGAATCCGCTTTGATTGATCTGCCCGGTGTTGACGGTTATATCGCACAGATCTGGACCGGTACATCCCGCACTGCCAATCAATACGAGGGTGTTGTAAAGGAGCGTACCTTTGAGACCGCTTTTCTTGAATATGGCATCATGCAGGAGCTGGTACGCGGAACAGGCCGTCGTATGTGGTATCTCGCCGATCCCATAGAGGACGATCCGAAGCACACATGGGCAGATTACCGCTACAACTATTACCGTACAGTCACCGCTTCCCTGCTGCATCCCGAAATATACAATTTTGAAGTAGCACCCTGGCCCAGCCGCGTATTCATGGGTCAGTATCCCCGTGAGGATGGCAACGGCAAAGAGGTTATGCCCTGGGATTACCGCACCAACCTGCTTTCCGTGATGAACACGCTCCGTGACATGAAACAGGATGATGTTTCCTGGAGAGAAGAAAAGTCCGAAATCGGCATTCTTCTTGCCGACTCTGCAATGTTCGAGCGCATCTATCCCGACGGAGACCCCAAACAAGAAGCTGCAAGCGGTATTTTGTTCAGTCCTCTCTACGGTCTGGCACTTCCTCTGCTCAAGCATGGTCTTGCAACACGTCCGGTGCAGCTTGATAACATTCGCCGTTTTGCAGGGTATCTTAAGGCTTACCGTGCTATGGTGCTCAGCTATGAATTCATGAAGCCCGAGTTTCCCGATATCCACAACGCGATTGCAGGCTGGATTCGTGAGGGGGGTGTGCTTGTTTATGTGGGTGACGGTGCTGATTCCTTCCATAAAATCCGTGCATGGTGGAACACCGGTGACTGTAATTACAATACGCCTGCTGAACATCTCTTTGAAGCATGCGGACTTTCTGCTTCTCTCGATAACGGCATTTATGAAGTTGGCAAAGGTCTGCTTTGTGTCATCAATTCGGATCCTGCAAGCTTTGCTGAAAACAGTGAAAATGCAAATGTCTACCGCAGTTATGTTAAAGAGACTCTTCAGCGCGCAGGCATCGAATGGAAGCCCACCAGCGCGATGATTCTTGACCGCGGTCCCTACACAATAACCGCTGTACTCGATGAAAGCGAATACAGCAAGCCTTATGTACTCGAAGGCAGCTATGTGGATTTGTACTCCTCTTCTCTTAACACGCTGGAAAATCCCACACTGGAGGTCGGCTCTGTAGGTCTTTATTATAATCTTGCAAAGACTGATAAGAAAGCTCCGGTTACCGTCATTGCTGCGGCAGCGCGGCTTGAAAAATATAAAGCAACCGCCCGTTCCTGTTCCTTTGTGGCTTATTCCGCAAACGAAACCGAATGCGCGATCAGACTGGCACTAAAGCGTCCGCCTCTCACAGTCTCAGCCGAGCTGACGGGAAAAGATCATCCTATCGATTCTGTTTGGGATGAGTCTACAAAGACACTTCTTCTGAAGTTTGCAAATTCCGATGAAGGCGTTTCGGTAAAACTGAAATTTGTCAAATAAATAATATTACGGAGGTTATTAAATGAAACGTGTTTTATCCCTGATACTGGCTGCAGTCACAATTCTGCTCTGTGGTCTCAGTGCCATATCCTGCGACAGTACAACCGACGGAAACAGCGAAACCGGGCTTTCGACCGGGGAATCCTCTTCTTCGGCTTCTTTGGACAACGGCTTTACGATCACAGATGATCCGCCTTTCTTTATCGTGCGCTCCGACTCTGCAGATCGTCATTACAGCACAATTTCCATTGAGCTCAGAACTGCAATTGAGGAAAGCTACGGCTTCTCACCGGCTCTCAAGACAGACTGGGACGGCAAAGAGGATAACTCCGGACGGCGCGAAATTCTGATCGGCAAAACCAATCGAGAGCTCTCGACAACGGCACTTGAGAAGATCGGCTATAACCAGTATTCAATCACAGTCACCGATCAGTACATTGCTATTGTTGGATACGACGATGCAACAACAGAAATGGCAGTGAATTACTTCATCGAAAACTATCTGACCGGGGATAACAAGTTGACTGTACTAACCTCCGCCAACAACTGTCTTCTCACCTATGTGGAAGAGCCGAATATGAAGCAGGATGGCGTTACCTATGACTTTATCTCCAATGTAATTATGACCAATGAGCAGAATCTGGATGAAGCCTTCCTGCATTATAACAGCGGCAACACCACTTCCGCTATACGTTTTGCTGATGGAAATGCAGAGCTTGTTTACAAGTTCGACATTTCGGAAATGACCGAGCCGACCTTTGATCTCAGCGTATATCAAAATTATCTGATTGAAGTTTCACCTGATGATTCAGAATACACGACTGTATTCAATTATGCTGATGTTTCAGGTGAACCGGCACGGGACATGAGCAACAACACGATTGTCACCATTAATCCCTACGATTTTAACATCGTAAAAAACCTATACATCAAAATCAGAGACAACGACTCCTCCGATGGCTGGGGCGGTGCTGTAGGAAGCATTGCTATGAACTATTATAAGCCGCTGAATGCCACCGGTGAGAAGATGTATCTGAAAACCGAGGAGGATATTCAAATGGCTAAAGAATTAAGCACTGTAGTCGAACCGAGCGAGGTTGTCGGCTATGACATTGCAGAGGATGGAGGTTTGATTTATAACCCCATTTCCCGAGAAGCAGAAAAAGCAGGAACTCTGCACAAATATGATAATGCTGAAAAGCTGACTGCAGAACTCGAAACAGACGGAGTAAAGGTTACCTTCTCTGTACCGAAAAACGTAACCGCCTATGATGCGGTTCCGGTCGAATATACGATCAGCAATCCTAACAAGAAGCAGAAGATTCATGTCGGTGCAAATGCCGCTCAGCTTGCTGAAAAGACCGGTGACAATGTTTATTATGATCTGAACCTGCCGGGCACGGTGGATCTTGAATACGAGTATCTCGGATATGTTGCAGGCTACAACAATGCCGGCGTCAGAGCCAAGATCATGGCAGACTTTAATGATACCCAATCTACACAGTATCCTCATTATAATCTGAGTGCGCTCACGCTTTCTTCTGAGGTAGAGGCTGCCGACTGTCACTGGTTTAAGTTTAAATATACCAATATCGGAAATACCATTCTTGACGGCGACGGCAACGGTACATTCTGCTTTGCACCCATTCTTTATGTGAATGAAGATGGAAAGTGGGTTCAGAAAGCAACACCTGAGAACATTTATTATCGCATTACTGAGGATCTCTACCCCGGTGAAAGCGGTGAGGTTTGGGTTACCTTCAAGATGGTTCTCCCCGAGGGCGATTTAAGAATCACAATGAACAACATTGTCCGTACCGAAACTGCCAATCCCGAAAACTACGGAGTCAAGATTTGGGGCGGTCATGTCTACAGCTCCAGCACCCTTGATTTCACAGTAAAAAAAGATGCGGCTGTTGTCGAGCCCAAGCTCACGAAGAATAAAGCTTCAAAACCTGCAAGAAACACCTGGCTGCATACTTATGAGGAATTCATGTCGAGCTATGATACATGGATCAAAATGTCCGATACAAACGTCACCTCCACCATGTATGTTCAGCCGGCTCCCTGGTCTGACAGCATTACACTGAAGCTGCTGACCGGCAACAGTGACAATCTTGTTTCTGTAACACTCCCTGTTGAGATTGAATCTGATTCTCTGAAGATTGAATTCAATCCCGACAACGAAAACTATGTCATTCTCGAAGATGGCACTCGCTTCCCTGCCATTACAGCACAGTCCATGGCAGATATGCGCGGTAACGTTCAGCAAGGTCCCGATGCTGCGGGAAATGTCATCAACATGCTTCTTGATATGCAGGAGAGCGGCATCAATCTGGTCACCACCACAGCCGCTTTTGAATATGATATGAGCGGCGGCACAGGAATCTCTGACAACATCGATGCCTTCTGGTTCTCCGCCGATGTCATGCGTGAGATTGGTCTCACCATGGAAGGCGCGGTTACCTATCCCTATGAATCGTCCGGTAATATTTCTAAAGCAACATGGATTGACTACAACCGCATTACCGCTCTCCAGCAAGAGGGTATTTCCAATGAAAAACTGCTTGCGCTTTCCAACGGAATCAAATCTGTTTATCAGTTCCAGCGCTGGGGCGACAACTACTGGATTGGCGGAAACGATGCAATCGTACTCTCTGTAGAGGATACGCGCGGTTGGATGCGTATTGATTTCAATGCACGTCTGAAGATGTCCGATTCGTTGAAGAACAAATTCCGTATCTTCTTAAGTGAGCTTTATGGCAACATTGAAGCTGTCAACGAAGCGTGGGGCACCGATTATGCAAGCTTCGATGCCATCGATCCCGAGGAAGGTACTACCGATGACCACGGCTGGCGTCAGTACAAGAACGGCAAGGCGCCCTTTGAGGAGTGGAGCCGTGCTACAGCAGATCTCGATATCTTCCGCACTTATGAGCGTGTGGAGAATTATGTCGATGTGATCACTGAAATTGAAACCGCCATGCCCAAGACCAGACTGAATCTGAGAACTGAAGGTGCAAACTGGATGGCTGCGGTTGATCCCAACACAGATAATTCGCATTACCGCCATGTTTACTATAGCCAGAGACGTTGTGCTATGATCGCAGAAATTATGTCGGGCGCCGATGTACTTTATTCGCATTCCGACTACACAACACTTCCTTACACACCTTCTGAAGTTGCAGAGCTGACCAAGGCGAGTGTTGAATCGGGTATCATTCCCATGCTGCTCCCGCAGTTCAACCGCATGCGAGATATCGCATCCAACTCAAAGTGGGGCAATGATTTTTCATACGAGTACAACACCACCGGTGATACCAAAAAGGGCGCTTATATCAGCACCGTATGCTCGGTATACACCTGGTACAAGGCAACCTACGAAAACGGCGGCGTGCCCGGTATTCTCTGGCAGGACCATCTCTGCGACGGTTATGCGACCTCCACACAGATGAAGGAAATCGCATTCTTTACAAAGAAGCTCCGCGAGGCACTTGACACTCCCGAAGGCAAAGAATGGGCAACTAACTTTGAGAACAACTCCGAGGAGATGCTCGGCGGTTCCAAGGCGGTCAATTCCTTCAATGCTGAGTACATCGCAGACCTTGTTGCAAAATATAAAGCTGAAAGATAAGTACAGACTTAGTCCTGTTAATTCTTTATAATATTATGACCTCCCAAGTATGTTTCAATCATCTTGGGAGGTCTTCTTATATATCTCTTAATTCTAACGTATTTCATGTAAAATGGCTGCACCGTTTAAGATGCAACCATGTTTATTATTTACCAAACAGTTTTGATTTCTTTCCCTGATTGAACAGATTATTCTTATAATTCCGTCCGGTCAGCCATATCACCAACAATGTTGCGGCAACGGTAATAATCAGCGAGATCACTGAAGTCAATATGGATGTATTTCCGATGATCACGCTTGAAGGTGTTGAAAATGCGGCTGTAAATGGGATGTACGGGAAAAGTGCCGTAATCGCAGAATTACCACCTGTAAGCGGAAGCATATATGTAAGGAGGAATGCTGACACCACCGGCATCTGAAAGATAACCATTCCGTTTGATAATTCCTCAGCACGCTGAATCTTAGAGGACGCAAGAGCTGCAAAGACAAAGTAAAAGAAGATACCGAGCAGCATGGTTAGTGTTCCCATCAAGATTGCAAACGGAGAAAACGCCTCTGCTGAGGTGTGCTCGCGGATCAGCTTGATCAGTTCGTCGATAAAACTGACATATTCGGGCTGTATGGCTTTTGCGGCGATCATTCCAATCATATAACCGCAGATACCCGACAGTACCCAGATAGTAAACTGCATCAGAGATGCCAGCCAGAGAGCACCGACCTTTCCGGCTATGATGGCATATGGGCGTACTGAGGTCAGCAGCATCTCCATCAGCTTGGAGGATTTTTCGGATATGATGCTCTTGCTGATAGTCTGACCATAGAGGAGAATCACCATATATACTACCAGTGAAATGATCATCGGAGCGAGCATATCGATCAGAATTTCTCCAATCGAGCGGCTTGCTTCTCCAGCCGAATAGACATCGGTGAATACCGACATACTCAGCGCTGATATGACAGCAGGTGGCAGTCCCGACATTGCAGCTTCGTTCTGCTTCAGAGCATTCGATAGCCGATCGAGGATGTTCAGTGCGCTTTCTTCTGAAATATCCGAGCCTGTGGGAAGAATGAAGGTGATCTTGCCGTCTTCCTGGGACAGTGTGGAGTTGATGATTCCTGCGCTGTTATAGCCGCTCTCTGCAATTTCGGCAGCAAGCTCGTCAACCGTTTTGGAACTGTCTTCGAAGGTGATATTTTCAATGGAATTCATGACGGCACTGCTGCAGAACTGCATATCCACTACACCGTCTCCGACTACATAAATATGCATCTGCTCACTGTCACTGTCATCCTCCTGCTGCATCATTGCAGGGATTATCGATACCAGTGCAAGTCCGATACAGAGCAGAAGCGACACAAGAACGGTGGATGAAATAAAGCCGCCGGTTTTTACGGTATGACCGAATGTAAATTTCAGAATATCGATCGTTCCGGCGAAGGGACTTTTTTTATTTGGATTCATGATGTGCCTCCTTCCTGGAGAGCTGCAGGATATCCTTCAGCTTCAGTCTCGATCCGTTGTGGAAGATCATGCCTTCATATACATTCGCCACGAAAATGCTCAGCAGAATAAAGGATATCATAAGAACAGCGAGCGATCCGAGAGCGATTGGTGTGGACACTCTGCCGATAAGCAGATAGGCAGGAATAACGAAGGGCGATGAGATGGGAAGCAGCATCGAAAGCCAGAAAAGCAGACTTCCTGCATCAAACATGGAGTAAATCGTATTGGCAAGTCCGAGATAGCAGCCGATCATCAGCACAAAGGTAAAGCCCTTGAGACCTTCGGTTGTTTCCTCAACGCGGCTGACAGAAGCGCCTACAAGTCCGGCAAGTGTACCGTAAAGGAGGAATCCGAAGATGATGACCACTACTGCAAGAATCACGCGAAGAGGAGTAAAGGATGCAATACTCTCCTCAGAGAATAACTGAGAGAGATAAGGGGGCAGTCCGTCTCTGCCAGAAATGGCATTTTCAATGTACACAGAACAGACAAGCGATGCTGCAATCGTCGCGAACTGCAGGAGCATGACTGTCAGCCCGGCAAGCACTTTACCGAAAATCAGCGCCAGCGGACGGATGGAGGTCAGCAAATATTCGGTTACGCGATTCGCTTTTTCTGTCACCACCGAAGTGGCGATCATCTCACCGAAGATGGCAACGAAGATCATCACAATCAGGATGCAGGCATAAGACACGCCGTATTCAGCCATGGTGAGCCCCTGACGATTCACATTGATTTCAGACATATCATCGCTGCCGACATCAACAGTGCTGTCATTTCCATCAGCAGGAATATAGTCTGTAATCAGCTCATATTCGATAGGCTCCATCAGCGATGAAATCTCATCCTCGGGGAGTCCCGATGTAATAAAGATCATATCATGGAAGACTGCAGCGATTTCGGCGGCTGCATCGTTGGCATCCAGTTCGCTGACAGATTCTGATTTCGGAAAAGCAACACGCAGTGTGTAGCCGGTTTCATTTGAAATTAGGAAGTGACAGAGAATGTCTGCTTCACCGTATTCCGCAGACTCCATTGCGAGAATCTTCCTGTCATAATCGGCGCTGTTCAGCTTGATCACTTCTGCCCCGCTCAGTCTTCCGCCTTCGAGTGCTGTATTCATGCCGTCGAGAATGGAAAAGCCGCTTTCATCGTAATAGTAGATTGTTTTGATATCCAGCGCGTCGATTGCATGTGCATCATCATTATCCATGATAAGTGTGAATACAGGCAGAGAGAAGAGAGCAATAACACAGAAGATTACCGTCGTAATTTTCGTGGCTTTGCTTTTCAGCGATTGAAGAGCTGAAAAGGCATATACCTCACGCCAGCCGCGAAGGCGTTCATCCAACTTATACCTCATGATTACCGCCTACTTTTTCAACGAAAATTTCATGCAGCGAGGGCTCGCGAAGCTCAAAACGGATAACGCTCACCTGATGATCAAGGAGTGTACGCAGGAGACTGTTTGCCGCATCCGCGCCGGCTACACGGATTTTGTATGCATCGGGTGATTCCTCAACCGACAGCAGTCCTTCGGCGCGGTTCAAGTAGGGGGTGATATCTTCCTCGCATTTGAGCAGCATATTACAGCGTCCGTAGCTGCGTTTAATCTCATTCAGATTGCCCTGCAGAACAGCTTTTCCGCGGTCAAGGATGGTGATATCGCTGCAGAATTCCTCGATGGTCGGCATCTGGTGGCTGGACATGATGAGGTATTTTCCATTGGCTATCTCTTCCTTGATGATTGCCTTAAACAGATCCGAGTTCACGGGATCAAGTCCCGACAGCGGCTCATCCAATACAATCAGCTCGGGATCCGAAAGAAGCGCTGCCATCAGCTGTATCTTCTGCTGGTTGCCCTTGGAGAGCTGATCAGCGGTCTTGGGCTTTGCTCCCTTTTCTGTGTATATGTATTCCTCAACCCCCAACTTTTCTGCCCAGATTCTGATGCGCTCCTGGGCTGTTTTCCGGGAAACCTTTTTCAGCTTGGCGAAATAGAGCAGCTGATCCTCCAGTGTATATTTGGGATATAGTCCTCGCTCTTCTGCAAGGTAGCCTACGTTGACCTCCAGCGGATCAAGAGGTTTTCCGTTCCACAACACTTCACCACCGTCAGAAGCGAGCATACCGAGAATGATTCGGATTGATGTGGTTTTGCCTGCACCGTTGGTTCCGAGCAGTGCATAGACCCCCGGTTCCTTCATGGTAAAGCTCAGATTGTCAACTACGGTCTTATCGCCGTAGCATTTTTTAAGATTGCGAATTTCAAGTGACATAATACCCCTGCCTTTCACAGGTAAAAATGAATTGTTTCTGAATAATATTATAACACAACATGATAAAAGTTTGCAAGATTATCCAATCACATGATTGTAAACTATGTATAGATGTATTGTGTCATTTTTTTGACACAATATGCAAAAAAACAACGATATCCATCTGAATTGACGAATATCGTTGCAAAGCGTTATTTCAGTTTTTCTGTGTTATCGCGATCAACAAGCTCGTTGGGTTCACGCTGACCGATGACAACTCTTCCGACAGTGAGCAGTTTGCTTGTACCGTCTGTGGTATATGTAACGCCGTTGAAGCGCTGAATGCCGTATGCCTTGATGTCAGACTCCTTGTTGCAGACGATCACCGCATTGCTCTCTCCCACCTCGTATCGCCACCAGCAGTCACGTCCGATGCAGACAGCGACAGCCATTGAATTTTCTGCATAGATTGTATTTTGTGCTGAGTATGAGAATACATGCTCGATTCTTCCTGTGGAATTGATCATATGAATTTGCTGAAGATTATCCATCGCCATAAAGAAGACGCTCTGACGGTCCATTTCGTCCTCTGGGTTCGGTTCCCATCCGTTGGGGAAGAGCTCTGCATAATGCGGTGATTTCCAGAAGGCGTGACGCAGGTTGGTGGTTACATTGTTGAGCATGAATCCGATATAGCCGTCCTTTGAATCGGTGATGCGAACCGCTTCGTCATAAGCACCGGTTGTAATGAAAGCGATATTGTAGTGATCTGCCCCCTTCATCTCAATGCCATATACAGGACTGAGCAGCGCAATGTTGATTGCACTCGCATTTTCGCCCACACCGCGTATCATGAATGGATAGTTGGTAAAGTTTTTGTTATTGTTGTTGTAGTCTTCAAGAACATTGGTATGATTGTACAGAATACGTATGTTGCGGACAGATGTATTTTTCTCCAGAGTAAAGAGTGCCTGTGCGGTATCGGCATTTTCAATTTTCTTTCCGTACTGAGAGAATACAACCGTTCCGAGACTGTAATCAAATTCATCACGCATCGGGAGACTGCCGGCACCGCGAAGATCGACGCCCTCGGGAATCGTTACAGGGGAAGAAACATTGTAATATCCGGCAGGAAGATAAACAATACCACCGCCTTTTGCAGCCATATCGTCAAGCATAATCTGCAGCTCTGCTGAGCAGTCTTCAAGTCCTGTTGTATCAACATCCAGTACCGAAAGGTTCGGTTGCGTGATATAAGGTGTAATATTGAGCCCTGCTTCGGGATAATTGTCAATTCCGCTGTTTATCGTCTCGACCTGCCGCTTATTATATTCTCCTACAAGCTCCACATCGGTAAGACGCACATTGCCGCCCGAGGAGTTGACAGCCGCATATTCGCTTCCTTCGATTCTTCCACCGATGACACCGAGACCGAAGCCGGTACGGGTATCAAGATTCTCTACATTGAGTCCTCGCTTACAGTTGGTCAGATTCAGATTGTAGATCGCTCCGTTGAACTCGGCACGGATTCCCTTTATGATATTCATTCCGGTAGCATAACCATCAGCGCTGAGATTGGAGTAAGAAGACCATTCCACATCGCTGAATACAAAAGCAATGGCATCATCGCCGGTTACAGTTTTGATGTTTGCTTCATCCGCTCTGTTATATCCATCGAGTGCATTTGCCCAGTAAGAGGCATTGAAATGAACATCCTGCACAGCAGAAGCATCGGCGCAGTTGTACAGCTCAAGACCACACTCGAGAAAGCTTCCCTTGAAGTTGATGATATAGAACTGCTCATTGACAAAACCGTTATATTTCGATGCAAGAATTCCGCGGTATCCATTGATTTCGGTAACATCCTGAATGGTCATCAGCATATAGTTGACGGGATTGCCTCCCGTGCCGTGACCGGGGATGTAGAAGGTATAGGGATAGGGTTTTACGTCATCTGCGCTCTGATTGGGATAATAAACGGTAAGCCCCTTGATACCAGCAGAGCCGCCGACCGTAATCAATGCAGGCATTTCATTTTCGGTCGATTCCACATCAGCAACAAAGACGGTGCCGTAGCCCTTTGACATGTCATCGCAATCAGGATCATAATATTCACCGATGACAGAGACAAAGGGACGGATAATCAATGGCGATGTAATCAGATATTTACCGGCAGGGATGTAAACTGTACCGCCGCCTTTATTATACACGCTGTTGATCGCATTCTGAATCGCGGTGGTCGAATCATAATATCCTGTCGGATCGGCATTAAATGGCGCATTGGTTATCACAGCGTCGGCGACAATCAGCTCACCGGTACATTCCCGCCGGATGAGCTGCGGCTTGGCACTGCTGTTTGTATAATTCTCACTGCCTCGGTAGCTGATATGAATTGACCTTTCGGCATCGCTTTCATATTCAGTTGGAGCATATTTGTCGGTCATTGGCTTCACCTCCGGTATGATTGGGAGGGGTGGTTCATGGTTTTGAGTTTCCTCTTCCACTAACGTATCTGCATCGCTGTCGTTTTCTGTATCTGAGGGATGATTACCGCAGGATGTCATCGTCAGCAGCATAATGAGCATAATAATAATGATTTGTCTCATGGTCAACCTCTCTTGTAATTGATTGTCTGCTCATATTATATCACGCTAAAAATGCATGTCAACGCAGAATCGATCATATTTCGTCTAAGACTGTGCAGATTCGATTATTTTTTCATGTGGGACAAACACTTCGCAACCAAGACGGAAGGCATAAATTGCGGTCTCATCCACTTCTCTGCACAGGAGCTTTTTGCAGGCTCTCCGGTAATAGGATAGCTGCCTTGCGTGGCGGGCAACAAGCTCGGCTCTTCCGGCTTCATCGTCTGTTACAAAATCGGTTTTATAGTCGATGAGCTTACAGCTTCCGTCTTCGCGGATAAAGACACAGTCAATTACACCCTGTACAAAAATATACTCGCCGTCAAGTGAAGATTTTAATGTATCCTGCTCGGTAAATTCCGATGCAGGCATCTTGATATTGAAGCGAATTTCACGCCATATCTGCCTCGCATGCTTCATCTCTTCATAAAGCGGTGATCGGAAGAAGCGCACAAGATCTCGCCTGTATATGAGCTTACCTGCGTTCTTTGGGATAAATTCTTCCTTCTCCAGCCTCTCGATTTCTGCATCGACGCCATCACGCTCCACGCGATCAAAATCACAAAACTGCATAAACTCATGTGTCGCAGTTCCCCGCTGTGCCGCCGTTTGAGCTTCGGGTTCTTCGCTCAGAAAGCGCGGAATTGCAAGTACGGGTGAGGTCTTTTTTTCATTTTCTTCTTCAGGAAGAATCACAGCCTCGGCATCGTCGGGATCATCGAGCACGCGAGGATGAAGTGCTGAAACGGTCAGCTTTGAAGGAATCGCCATCGATGCTTCATTGGGATAGCTGAAAGAGAAGCGTTTTTCGATGAGCGCAGCAATTTCTCCCTCATCAAGATTGCTCATCTCTCTTGCGTTCTCCTCGCTTCGTGCGTGCTGTGCAATCAGTCTGCCCATGTAGTCAACCTCTTCAATCTCAAAGCAGTCATGAGGATGATGCAAAAGCACTGCAAGCATCCACTCGATGGGACTCGCACACTTCGATGACAGCACGTGATAGGAAAGAATCCGTCCCGCCATCTCGCTCTTTTCGGTCAGCTTATCAATATCGCCCGAGGCTGTGATATAGAGTTTCTCACGGGCACGGGTCAGCGCCACATAGAGCACGCGCATCTCCTCATCGGTCTGAGCATCGAAAAGTTTGGTAACGGCGGCACGGCGCGAGAAGGTATCATATAACACCATGCCATCCTCACTGCGCACCTTCATGGAAAGACCTGTGCCGCGGTCAAGGGCATAACGTTCCTTCATATCCGATCGGTTGAATTTTTTCGCGCCTTCACAAAGGAAGCAGACCTTGAACTCCAGTCCCTTCGACTGATGCACTGTCATAATGCGTACGCAGTCCTGTTCTCCTCCGCTGTTCTTGGCATTTCCGAGAGTTGCACCGGAGCCGATAATTTCTTCCAGATAGCAAATAAAGTTGTACAATCCCTTGAAAGCACCAACCTCAAAGCTGCGCGAATATTCATAGAGGAGCATCAGATTGGCGCGGCGGATCTCGGGAGTGCTGTCATCGTTATTTTCCTTATATACCAGTGCTTCCATTGCGGTGTCGCAGATGAGGTACCATATCAGCTTATCGCAGGGACATCCTCTTGCATATCGGCGGTAGGATGCCAGCTTTTTAAGAAAATATTCGCCCTTACCGAAGTTGCACTCCTCGGTATAGCGGCAGAGTGCCTCATAAAGAGATACGCCGGGAAGATGTTTTCTGATGCGTATAAGGTCATCCAGCGTGAAGCCGTAGAGGGGACTTCTCAGGGCTCCTGCAAGATAAATATCGCGCATGGGATTGTCGATACAGTTCAGAATGCAGAGCATCAGCAGAACCTCAGACGATTCAAAGAGGCTCTTCAGCACCTCATTGCGCGACTCAATTCCAAGCGTAGTAAGGGCACGTTCATATTCAAAGGCAGAAGATTTTGTCGAGCGCATGAGGATGGTGATATCCGACTTTTTGTAGCCCGATTCCACAAGCCGCTTGATTTCGGTCGCCACATAGCGTGCTTCGCTCTTCTCTTCAAAGGCTTCGAGTGTATCCTCTGAGCTGTCTGATGTATCGCCGTCCCGTTGAATGAGCACCACCTTCACAGGCTTTCCGTCACCGTCATCGGCAGTCTTGGAATATATGAGAGCATCCTCACTGTGGTACTGCATAGCTCCGCTGCTGTTGGTAAAGAGACTGCCAAAAAAAAGATTTGTAAAATCAATCACATTTCGGTCGCAGCGGAAATTATTTGACAGAAAGACGGTAGCATGATCGCTCTTCTCATCGCTTCCCAGGGGAAGAAAGCTGTCACGGTAGCGGTAAAAAATGCTCGGATCAGATCCGCGGAAGCCGTAGATACTCTGCTTGATATCTCCCACCATAAAGCGATTGTTTTCACGGGAAACAGCAGTAAATATTGCATCCTGTATGTCGTTGATATCCTGATATTCATCGATATAGATTTCATCAAAGCTTTCGGCAAGCGATACCGCGCATTCTGTTTTCTCATCGCCGTCCCACAATAGTGAGAGGGCAAGACGCTCCACATCGGCAAAATCAAGCTTATTGACGCTTCTCTTCCTTGCGGTATAGCGCTTATCATATTCGGCTAGGAAGCGATAAAAGCTGCGGCATATTTCAGCCGAGCGATGCTCGAGTGTGCAAAGGAAATCTGAGGGAGCTGAAAAATAGGTCTCACGCAGTTTTTTTATGTCATCCTTGTACTGATCTCGCACAGTCTTTGCGATCGCCGCAGCACCGACAGCAGCCTCTCTGACCGAAGGCAGTCGCATAGGTTGGAAGGCTGTAAGCGCGGTCGAAATTTCGTCATAGCTGCCCTGCTCCGCAAGTGAGGCAAGCTGCGAGAGAAAGTGCAGATCATCCTCCAATGCAGGACGGTATTTTCCGTGAGGGGTTGCGTCAAGTGCTTCGATGGAATCGCGGAAGATAGGAATATAGTGTTCGGTCAGCCTCAGCAGATGTTCACGCATATGACTGCCCCAGGGTGAGCTCATCAGTGTATCCGGCGTTACCGACTCATGCATGTCTGCGCTCTTTTGAATCAGATTGATGCCCTCTCGAAAAGTACGAAGCTTTTCGTAGTAGGAAGCAAAGCTCTCTGCTGCACGGTCATCCCGAAGTGTCGTAAAATTATCGATGAGTGCTGTGAAATCCCCCACATCCATGCGCCCTTCGTAGCAGTCCTCAATCAGCTCCTCCATAATCTCGCCCGACATAACCCTGGCATCGTAATCACCGATAACAGCGGCATTTGCAGATACACCCAGCAGCTCAAAATTAGCTTTGACCAGCTTATAGCAGAAGCTGTCGATGGTTGAAATCTGTGCGCGGGGGAGATTGTGAAGCTGTCTCTTCAGATGCACATTTCCGGGATCTGCATCGGATGCACGGGAAATGGCTGCTGTGATGCGCTCCTTCAGCTCGGCAGCGGCAGCTTTGGTAAAGGTAACAATGAGCAGACGCGAAATATCAAGAGGTGATTCGGGATCGGTCAGTCTGCCGATAATACGCTGGGTGAGGACGGCAGTTTTACCCGAGCCTGCGGCTGCAGAGACAAGGAGTGTGCGATCACGGGCTATAATCGCATTCCACTGGGCAGTTGTCCATTTACGTTCGATATGAGCCATTATCGCACCTCCTTAAATTTTTCTGCAAACCGGCTTGAAGCGGCAGTATTGGCATGCGTCACGAGTATGTGTTTTCAGCGGCTTGACAGAGGCATCACCGCTTTTCAATTCGCTTGATACGCGCTCGATGATGCTCGTGATCTGATTCATGATCTCACCGAAGCCCGCAATGCTTGTGATCGGTGTACCGGAGTAAAATCCACCGTCCTTCTTCATACGAACGGGGATATATTTTCCCGAGAGATTCTTGTCCATAGCGCGAAGGATATCGGGATCGTCAATAAACAGCCCCTTTCTTTGAATGCTGTCGGTAGCTTCGGCGGTAATCTCCTCGGTTGTCATGGGAATATCCGAGCTGATAAGCGGCAGGTGAGCGCCGAAATAGAGCACACCGGCAGGCAGAATATCGCCCTGCGTACAGCCCAGCTTTTCTGTAAAATGATCATCCCTCGTCTGCCAGAGCGAAAAGAGATAGAGCAGCATCTGAAGATTAAGCCCCATTGCCACATCGGCAAGCGAGAAATCCTTGGATCCGGTCTTATAATCGACGATGCGGATGTAGAGCTTACCATCCTTTTCATAAGTATCCACGCGGTCTGCGATGCCTCTGAGATAGGCAGAGGTTCCGTCGGGAAGCGGTATGGTCAGAGGCGCTACATAGTCCTCGGTACCGATACCGATGGGAAGCTCGAAGAAACGTGGGGTGAAATCGCTCTGCTCAAACTCCTCGCCGAGATTGCGGACGAGAATTCTCACGGCAGCGCGAAGCTTTTCAAAGAGATGGAGCAGACGGCGTTCGGTTTTGCGGCGATCGCGGCAAATGCTGTCAATGTATTCATCCACAATTCTGTCAACCATCTCGTGTGATTCATCCTCTGAAGGGACATGGAATACGCCGTTTTTCAATGCCGACCTCATATAGCGCTCGAGAACATGATGGATGAAATTTCCCACATCCGCACTGCCGAATGAACCGACTGCACGCTCCTTGAGTCCTGTTACATAGCGGCAAAAATAGCCGAATTTGCAAAGAATATAGCTGTCGAGCCGCGACTGGGTGAAGGAAATATCGCCGCCGAAGAGTGAACATGCAAGCTCCGGCGAGATCGTTTCCTCTGTAACCGAGAGCGGCATATCGAGAGAACGCAGCCGATCCGAATAGGCAGGATTCCCCTCATAATAGCTTCTCAGCGCGTCACCAATGGGAGTATTTTCGTAAAGCGCAGCATATTCAAATGAGGAATTTGCCTCATAAAGCAGAGCTTCCGGCGGAAAATCCGCATATCGTTCAAGCTTGATCGACGGAAATATCTCACGAATGCGATCAAGCATATAAGAAGATCTCAGCGGGGTGCCCATCATATCCGACGCAGGATAAAGCAGGGTCAATGAACTGCGCGGTGTTGTGACAGTCCGATAGAAAAAAAACAGCTCTTCTCCCATGCGATATTCACTTCCGAGATTGAGCTCAACGCCTGCATCAAGGAGCAGCTCACGGTCACGGTCGGAAAAAAAGCCTCCGTCCGAAGGAATTGCCGGGAAGGTTCCGTCATTTGCTCCCAGCACATAGAGATGCTCTATTGAATCTGCGCGGATGAGCGATGCCTCGCCTGCGGTAACCTGATCGAGGGTGGTGGGAATGCTGCCCATATCGGATTCGTCAAGGAGCAGCTCGAGCATACCCGCATAAAGCTCGGGAGTACACTCCACATCACCCGCAAGCTCCACGAGTCGATCGAGAGCATCCATTGTGATCTGCCACAGGCGGAGAGTTTCCTCTCCCTCTCGCACATCTTCCTCGGAGGCGATAGAGCTAAGCTTTTTTCCAACATCATAAGCTTTCAGCATTTCGTAAAGTGCGCGAGACACACTCCGGACATTGCCTTGTCTGAAGGCTTCGGAAAGGTCGATGAGAGGTGCGGTAAGCTTGTTTTTTATCTCATTAATTTTCGCCAGCTTTGCAAGTGTCTCCTCGGTGATCTCTGCCGAGAAACCTTCGGGAGACATGATCCAGTCCTCGCCGTCATGCCAGCGTCTGCCGGAGATATTCCAGGTGGAAACATAGGCTTCCAGCAGGTCGCATTCCGCATCGGTGAGATTGGAGAAGCCGCATTTGACGAAGGCAATCACGTCCTTACCGCTCCAACCGCGGCGCAGGATACCGAGAGCGGTTAAAATAAAGCGGATGAGCGGCTTGGACTTGATATCTGTGCGCTTCGACATGAAGAGTGGGATACCATGCTTTTCGGCTACAGCGTCGATAATTCCCTCGTAGGCAGAAATACCGCGGGCTGCGATCATAAAGTCCTTATAGTGTGCGCCGCTCTGAACTCTTGCAAGAATATCCTTGCAAACCGCTTCGGCTTCGGTGAACATACCGCTTGCCTCGATGATGCGGATGGATGGAGCAGGATCCGGGATGGGTGTCGGCTTTTCGATATCATAACGTCTCAGGGAAGCTTCAAGCGCTGTCAGTTCGGCGGTGCGGAAACGATGAGGGAATGTGAGCTGCAGCTCCTCGATTTTGATGCGGCAGGATTCGGCGCAGTCGCGGAAGAAACGCTCTGTTCCGCTGAGATTCTCAAACATAAGCTGGCGATCTCCCTTTGTATAGGCAAGGCTGAGCGTAACCGAATCGGCTTGTTTTAGGATATGACGCAGAACATCGCGCTCCTGTCCGGTGAAGCTGTTGAAGGAGTCGATATAAACATCACAGCTCGAAAAGAAATTATGACAATTCAGCTTTTCGGCAAGCTTGGTCAGATCGTCTCTGGGGTCGTCGAAGTCCTGTTTCAGTGTATTCTCGTAGGTCGAATAGATCAGTGACAGGTCGGAAAGCTTTGCCGAGAGGCGCGGATCTGCCTCCCGAAGATTCACCGATGCACGTTCAATGAGATGAGGACGGATGCCGCAGGATTTCAGTTCCTTCACTGTGTCAAGCATGAGCTTGATGAGGGCACGGTCGGAGAGTGAGATATCGCTGTATTCGGTGAGAAGCGGTGACAGTTCTGTGAGGGTACGCCACATAATGAGGGCAGAGCCGCCGCGGTCGATATAATGATAGGCAAGTCCGCCATGCTCTCTGAAAACGCGGTTGGCAAGACGTCGGAAGCTGAGCACCTCGAGTCCCACGGTGGGGATATCCTCGGTGATGTCGGCGATGCGGCGCTCGGTGGTCAGTACATACTGCTCGGGAACAAGCACAAAAACGCGCCGATTTCGGGAGAGGGATTCCTTGACACCCTCGGCGATCGCGGCGCTTTTACCGAAGCCCGACGGTCCGTAGATAAATCGAAGCATAGCGGGGCTCCTTTCTTTGAATCATATTGAGACTGAGACATTGGATTTGTAAGATGAGTTATGTAAACGATTCTGAAAATCGAATTATTGGGTTTACATAATCCATCTTACTTTTTCCATACTTTTATTTCCGTACAGCAGAAAGCTTATACATCGGCATCAGCAGCATAGAGCGAGCTGTGGGTTGCGATGAATTCCTTTCTTGCGGGAAGATTGTCGCCAAGCAGAGTGTCGAAGATAATTTCTGTTTCAATTGCATCGGCTTCAGAAACCTGTATCAGTCGACGCGAGGAAGGACACATTGTTGTCTGCCACATCATATCCGGCTCATTCTCACCCAGACCCTTGGAGCGCTGAACGATGAACTTCTGTGTGCCAAGACCGGCGATAATATCGTTTTTTTCCTGCTCATTATAGGCGAAGTATATCTTATCCTTGGCTGTAATCTCAAAGAGCGGAGACTCGGCGATGTAGATTCTGCCCTTCTTGATCAGTGACGGAAGCAGGCGGTAGAACATGGTGAGCAGCAGGGCGCGGATCTGGAAGCCGTCCTCATCGGCATCGGTACAGATAATGATCTTGCTCCAGCGAAGAGATTCATAGTCGAAGGGGAGGATATCACCTTTAACCTTGCCCTTAATCTCAACGCCGCAGCCGATGACCTTGAGAAGATCGACAATGATATCGCTCTTGAAGATGCGGTCATATCCTACCTTCAGACAGTTGAGCGTCTTGCCGCGAACAGGGATAATTGCCTGAAATTCGGCATTTCTTCCCAGCTTACAGGAGGTCAGCGCAGAGTCGCCCTCCACGATATAAAGCTCACGCAGTGTCGGATCCTTGGAGCGGCAGTTTACGAACTTTTCCACGCGGTTGGCGATATCAATGGTGCCGCTCAGCTTCTTTCTGATGTTTAGTCTTGTGGATTCGGCGGTTTCGCGGCTGCGCTTATTGACCAGCACCTGAGCGGCAAGCTTATCTGCCTCGGTGGGATTTTCGGCAAAATAAATCTCCAATTGTGCCTTGAGGAAGTCGGTCATTGCTTCGGCAATGAAGGTGTTATTGATCGCCTTTTTGGTCTGGTTGGCATAGGAAGTCTGGGTAGAGACGCTGTTGGTGACCAGAATCAGGCAGTCACGCACATCATCAAAGCTGATCTTGGATTCGTTCTTGTTATATTTTCCCGTTGCTTTCAGATATTTGTCTATGCTGAAGATAAAGGCGCTCTTTACCGCTTTATCGGGAGAACCGCCGTGCTCAAGCAGACTGGCGCAGTGGTAGTATTCGATCATATTGACCGTATTGGAGCAGCAGAAGGCAACCTCAGCCTTAAGCTTGTACTCCTCCTTGTCGGCGCGGTCACGTCCTTTGGTCTCGAACTTCCAGAATACCGGAGCGGTCAGTGCCGCATCTCCGGCTATTTCGCTCACATAGTCCTCGATACCATGCTCGTAAAGATATTCGCTTGTCTCAAAGGTGTCACCCTTCTGCCAATGAAGAATGAACTTGATACCGGCAGTAACCACCGCCTGACGCTTGAGCATCTCGGTAAAATATTCGAGGGGGATATTAATATCGGTGAACACCTCAAGATCGGGACGCCAGCGAACCACCGTACCGGTACGGCGCTCCTTCTTTGCCAAAGGCTCGACAATAAGCTCACTGACAGGCTCACCCTTTTTGAATTCGATCATCGAGACATTTTCGCCGTCATAAGATTTAACTGTCATATATTCAGAGCTGTATTGGGTAGCGCAGGCGCCGAGACCGTTCAGTCCCAGTGAATATTCATAGGCTGCACCCGAGGCATTGTTGTTATACTTACCGCCTGCATACAGCTCACAGTAGACCAGCTCCCAGTTGTATTTGCCTTCCTTCTCGTTCCATCCCAGCGGAACGCCGCGGCCGCGATCATCCACCTCAATGGTGTGATCCTCAAAAACGGTGATGTTGATTTCACTGCCATAACCTTCGCGGGCTTCGTCTACAGCATTTGAGAGAATCTCAAAGACCGAATGCTCGCATCCTTCAAGTCCGTCCGAACCGAAAATAACGGCGGGGCGCTTGCGGACACGGTCGGCTCCCTTGAGGCTTGTGATATTCTGATTGCCGTAGTCACTCTTTTTGGGCATGATATATCTCCTGTTCGTGATTCATAATCTTGATTTCCACCGCTTCGGGATGACCGAACTTGTCAAAAATAACCTCTCCGACAGAGTCTGCCGTTATGATACCCGATGCAGGATTCTTAATGCTCATTATCTCGCCTTTTACCGAAGCTCTGACATCGCTCTTCTCAAAGGAAAGATCACAGCCTTCCATGGTGCAATCCTCGAGGACAAGCCCTTCGCAGTAGCAGAGCGGCTGAGTTCCGCTGATTCTGCATCTCACAAGACGCAGATTTTTGGAATACCATCCCAGATACTGCCCCGAAACAACGCTGTCCTCAACGGTTACATTTTCGGCATGCCAGAAGGCATCTTTTGTGTCAAGATTGCTGTTTTTAATATGTATATCCTTCACATACTGGAAAGAATATTTGCCTTTGAAATCGAGATTTTCGATGTAAATTCTTTCCGAATCGAGGAAAAGATATTCGGTTTCCAGCTTGGTGTCACGCAGCTCGATGCCGCGGCATTTCCAGCCGAACTCGGAAGAGATAATCTCGCAGCGTGCAAGCTTTGTTTCATCGGCTTCGCGAAGTGCCTTCACACCGTATATGCGGCAGTTTTCCATGGTCAGATGCTTTGTATACCACATGCCTGCCCGACAGGTTTCGGCAAAGGTGGAATTGGTAACAACTGCATCTTCAGCGTGCCAGAGGGGATATCGCAGGCGGAAGCTTGTGTCGGTAATGCTCACCCGACGACACTCCTTCAGCGCCGATTCACCGTCCTCCACCCCTTCAAAGGAGCAGCTCCTGATCTTGGCATCGCTGATGCCGTAGAGGGCGCGCTCCTCGCCGTATGTCTGATTGATATATATATTCATTGCCTATCCTCGGGTAAAAATTATCATTCATAATATTATATCATAAATTCCGCTGTATTTCCATAGTAAAGCGAGAATTTTTACTTTTTGACTTATTTTATGTCATCCTCTTGCACAAGCGATAATTTTAAGCTATAATTAAATTAATTATTTGTATTTCGAATTCACGGAGGTTTCTTACATGAGCTTTAAGATCCCTTTTAATCGCGCCGATTGGATTTTTATTCCCGATGTTCGAGATGGCGTGAACCTTTACGCGGATTTTTATGATACGCTCTCTTATGACAGCGGTAATGTTATGTTTTATGTCTGTGCTGATACATCCTATGCCCTTTATGTAAACGGTGCCCTTGCCTCTCAGATGCCTGTTTACGGATATGAGGACATGCTCTTTTATGACAGCATTGAGCTGACTCCCTATCTGAAGCGCGGTGAAAATGAGGTGAAGCTGACCGTCTATACTCAAGGAGTTGATAATTCTGTAGCAAGAGCCAATACGGCAGGAGTGATTTATGCAGCATACTGTGGTGATTCTCTGCTCTGCGCAAGTGCGGCTGGAAAGCGCTGCAGAAAGAACACAGCCTACACATCTGGTGCTGTTGAGTGCGTTTCGGGACAGCTTGGCTTCTCTTTCCGATATGATGAGACCTCTGATGAGGCGGAATTCGCTTCTGCTGTTAAGGTGAACAAGCATGAACCTATGCCACGTCCCATTGAGCGACTGAGACTTGAGGAGACTGCGCCCTCAATGCTTTACACATGGGGAAGCTTTGCCGAATATGGTAATTTCACCGACACAGGACGCAGGATGCAGTATGCAGGACTTTACGGGAATGAGGAAAGACGGCGCGAACACTTCCCAAGTGCAGGCGGATGCCGCTTTATGAAAGCTGAAGGAAATGACGGCATCTGGCTGGTTCTTGACATGATGCGCGAAGAATGCGGTCTGCTTGAGCTGGAGCTTGCGACGCCCGATGTCTGTGAGGTTCTCATCGGCTGGGGACAGCATATGGAGGATTTACGCACAAGAACTGCACTCGGCGGACGAAATTTTGCCGCTTCCTACAGAAAAGAAGCAGGCCGCTCTCATTTTGTGCAGCCCTTCAAGCGTCTGGGAGCACGTTATCTTCAGCTCCATATTTATGCTGATGAGGTAACTGTTTATAAGGCTTCGCTGATTCCGACGGCATATCCGCTGAACAATGAAAATTTTTTCTCCTGTTCAGATCATCTCCACAACCGAATTTACGAGGTCAGCCGCCGCACGCTGGAGCTCTGCATGCATGAGCATTACGAGGACTGTCAATGGCGTGAGCAGGCGCTTTACACCATGGACTCGAGAAACCAGATGTTATGCGGCTACTACTGCTTCGGCGAGATCCGCTTCCCTGCCGCCAGTCTGAGGTTGATTGCCCATTCACTTCGTGAGGACGGCATGCTTGAACTTTGCTCCCCTGCGAGAGTGAGTATCACCATCCCCAGCTTCACAGCAATTTTTCTGCGGCAGTTATATGAATTTTATCTTTACTCGGGCGACAGAGAGACTACACTCGAGCTTCTTCCTGCGGCAATGACTTGCGCTGACGGTTTTATCGCTCGAATGGACGAGACTGATATGATTCCTGCGCCTGTAGAATATCAATATTGGAATTTCTATGAATGGCAGAGCGGTCTTGACGGCTATCCCCTCGGCGATGTAATGGAACAGGATATTACTTATGACGCTCCGCTGAATGCATTTGTTGTACTGGGACTGAAATCTCTTGCTGACCTGCTTAATCGACTGGGGCAGCATGATACAGCCGCAGTTTATGCGGACAAAGCCGAAAAAATCGCTGTGGCTTCTGAGGCTGCATTCTTCGATGATGAAGACGGACTCTACTTCACCTTCATGAAACGCAGTAATGGAGAACGGTATCACAAATGCGAGCTGACACAGGCGCTCTTCGTTTATGCCGATATGCTGCCCCAAAAGAAACTTTCGCCTGTCCTCGATGCGCTTGCTTCCGATAGGCTGATTCCTGTTACACTGAGCTACAGCATTTTCAAATATGAAGCGCTGCTCCGCGATGAAAAAAAATACGGCCGCTTTGTTTTCCGTGATGTAGCGAAGATCTGGGGCAGGATGCTCTTTGCCGGTGCAACTGCTTTCTGGGAGACAGCCGAGGGAGCTGATGCCTTTGGATTTGCGGGAAGTCTGTGTCATGGTTGGTCTGCGGTACCTGCTTATCTCTATTACCGTTATGCCCTCGGTATTGATATTGCGTCACGTCGCATTGAACCGATTGACAGCGGTCTTTATGAGTGCGGCGGAAAGGTGAAATGCGGAGATTATGAAGCTGAAATCTGAAGCAATCACGGCTTTTTTTGAAGCAGAAAAGATTGAACATTTTTCCGCGATTCCCGCAGATAAGCTGAGGGTAATACAGCCACAAAAATTGACATTTATGGGCTTTGATTTTCGGTCTGCAATTGTGATTTGTGTTCCTTATTTTTACCCCGATGAGAAAGAATCCAATCTCTCGATGTATGCAAGATCAAAAGATTATCACCTCTATTTCAAAGAGCTGTTTGTGCGTCTCGGCAGGCTGCTTACCGACCTTTATCCCGGGTTTGTTTTTCGCGGTTATGCCGATTCCTCTCCTTTTGATGAACGTTCTGCGGCTGAATCTGCCGGGCTCGGATATGTCGGTGATCACGGGCTTTTGATCTGTGAGCCATACGGGAGTTATGTATTTATCGGTATGATGCTGGGGGATTTGCCTTATGCAATGCTGGCTGATGAGGTGCCGAAAAAGCTCTGTAAAGAATGTCTGCATTGCGGCGCATGTAAAAAATGTTGTCCTTCTCCTGATGCTTGTCTCTCTTCTCTGACACAAAAAAAGGGGGAACTGTCAAAGGATGAAATTGATCTGATTCTGCGCGGTAAGCTGATTTGGGGCTGTGATAGCTGTCAGGAGTGCTGCCCCCTCAATCGGGAGATCAAAGTTTCCCCAATTGCGTTTTTCAGCAAGGATCGAATCGGTGTTCTGACACGGGACATGCTTTGCAATATGCCCGATGAGCAATTTCTTGCGCGTGCATTTGCATGGAGGAAGAGAGAGACAATTTTGAGAAATATTAAACTGTTTGAAACTCATAAAGGATATTGACAGAAAGGTTTTTTAAGTGTAATGGAACTGAATATAATTAATCCCGCAGCGGGAAAAGGTGCTTCGATAAAGGCAGCAGAAGCATCAGCCTGCCGGAATCATTATTTCACAAAATTGGTCGGGGACGCCCGCGTTCATGTCAAAGAGCTTCTTTCGGAGGGCGACGAAGCAATTCTTCATGTTTACGGCGGCGACGGTACACTGAATGAGGTTATCAGCGGCATCATGGATGCAAATGCTGCTGACAGAGTGAAGGTTTCAATTCATCCGGTGGGAACAGGAAACGATTTCCACCGCAATTTGATCGGTATCACATCCCCGGTAAAAGTCGACCTCATCCGATGCAATGACCGTTATGCCGTCAACATGCTGAATATCGGCTTCGACTGCCGTGTGGTAGCAAGGATGGCTGATTACAAAAAGCTTCCCCTTGTCAAGGGTACCGGTGCTTATATTTTAGGCGTTGCTGATGTACTGATGGTCAACCGGATGGAGACCATGAATATTGATATTCTCACTGCCGACAGAAGAGAGCTTCATTTTGATGGAGAGTTCCTGTTGACTGCCATCGGCAACGGTGCTTACTGCGGCGGCGGATTCAAGGCGGCTGCCGGTGCGGATATTTCAGACGGAATTCTTGACATGGTGCTGGTACACTCCATGAAACGACGTGAGTTCGTCAGCCTTATCGGGGTCTACAAATCAGGAGCCCATTATTCTCCCGAGGATATGAAAATTCATGACCGTTACTCCCACAAGCTCGAATATTTCCGATGCCGCAAAATCAGTATTTCGGGATTTGATCAGATCTGCCTAGACGGAGAAGTGGAGCAGATGAAAAGCGCTGAGATTTCGGTACTTCCTCAGGTCATTACCTTTATACCTTCTTGATTTTTCCTTTTTTATGTCGAATACTTGACACCGTTGTAAAGAATTATATTCCTGTTGCAATCTTCACAATTTTATTCTATAATAATTATGTGAGAAATTAATCCTACTAATAAACAGGTGTTTTATGCTCTTTAATCGCAAAAAAGAAATTTTATTTCCCGAGTCTGAGGAGAAGCTGATTTCCTCTGCCGCCGAGCAGGATGGTGAGTTTGTCAATGAGCCGGAAGATAATATCGAGGCTGACCCCTTCATGCATTCGCTGGAGACTATCACTGCCGATGATATTGCACCACCGCAGCCGCCGAAAAAGCTGACACGGGAACAAATTATCTCCGAGGTCGTACGCAAATCGATTCTAATTATTTGTGTCTGTGCCTTTTTTGGAAGTCTCGGATATATCGGATACACCCTTCATCAATACCGCGTTGCTGAAGAGTATTATGCCGAGATGCAGGACGATTTCCTTAATTTTGATGAAATCGGGAGCTTTGACTATGATGCGGGCAACGAAGTACCAAGCTCACCTCATTCCCCTCGCTCCGATCTGTCCATGTCGATGACAACCGTGCTCTCCTACACCGGCGAAGAAGAATCGGACAGCGCCGAAAATACCGGAGGTACCTCGGGCGAAAGCTATAATGCCGTCCTCGAACAGATGCGCTCCAAGATCAATTATTATAAGAAGATCAACGATGATGTGAAGGGTTATATATATATCCCCGGTACGCAGATTTCTTATCTCTATGTTCAGGGTGAGGACAACGACTATTATTTGACCAACACCTATGAGGGTGAATTTATGCCTGCGGGATCGATTTTTGCCGACTATCGTTGTCTTGATCCGCTGCTGCGCAACTTCAACTTCATACTTTACGGTCACAATATGCAGAACGGTCTGATGTTCAACGGCATTACCGAATTTCTTGATGAGCAGTTCTTTAAAGATCATTCCTATGTGTATATCTACACGCTGGATGGTATTTTTACCTATGAGATCTTCTCAATTCGCAAGGTATCCATGTATGATGATTATATCCGTACCGCTTTTTATAATTCACAGGAATTCATGGATTTTGCCTACAGAATGCAGGAGGAATCACTCTACCTCAGAAACGGTGGACTGGATTTCAATGAATATGACCGCATTCTGACCCTCTCTACCTGCACAACGAATTTCCATACAACCGAACGATATACGCTTCAGGCGAAGCTGATCAATGTTGAAAGTTAATTGGTGACATTATGAAACTATCGGTGATCATTCCCATGTACAACGAATCCTCCATTGTCTGCGATACAATCCGCACACTGGACGGGTATCTCTCCACGGTTTATCCGCAGGAAGAATATGAGCTGGTTTTCGTCAGCGACGGCAGCAAGGACGACTGTGCCGAAAAGGCAAAGGGGTTATGTAATGAAATTCCTTCCCTTCGCGTTGAGGGATATCCCCAAAATCACGGAAAGGGGCATGCTGTTCGCTGGGGTATGGTGCGCGCTAAGGGTGATATCCGACTTTTCACCGACTGCGACCTCGCTTACGGCGTGGAAATTATTCCCGAATTTGTGCGTCGCTTTGAGGAATCGGAAAATGATATTATGATCGGCTCGCGTAATCTCGATAAGAGCGGACATGAAAGCTATACCCTACTCCGTTTGATTATGTCTAAGGTTTACTTTAAGTTGATTTGCCTTGTGACAGGCTTTAAGCACAGTGATTCCCAGTGCGGTATTAAATGCTTCTCGGGCGAAGCGGCAGAAGCGATATTCTCCCGCTGTATTATTGACGGCTTTGCTTTTGATCTGGAAGCGCTGATGCGTGCCGATAAAATGGGTTATAAGGTCGGTGAGGTGCCGGTGAAGATCATCAACCACCGCGAATCAAAGGTTCATGTGGTACGCGACACCATCCGTATGCTGAAGGATGTCAAGCGGATCAAAAAAGCTATGAAAGCCGAAAGCAAATAAAGGAATCGGGACTGCGTATCCGCGTGATAGGCAGTCCTTTTTGGAATAAAATATGATAACATTACACTGGAGACCGAAGCTGCTTGCGAATCTGCCGCAGGGAGAGATATTCTTCGACTTCCTTGACACAACCGAAACAGAAGAAACAATCTCAAACACCAGCCGTTGGTTTGATCATTCACACAGCGATTATTATGAATTCTGGCTGTACCTGTCAGGAGAAATCCGCCTGCTCAAGGAAGGCGAGCTTTATACACCAATTTCGGGAGATATTCTATATTTTGCGCCGGGTGAGAGTCACCGCGGTATTGTTCAGAAGCCCTGTATGCTCAGCCGCGTGGTGATGATGCTCTCCTGCGAAGCGGTAAGAGCATTTGAGGCGGACGGTTTTGATATCATCGGTTTCTGCAAGGATGCATCTCTGCAGGGCAAGCCCTGTGTGCTCCGCATGCCGGAAAAAGAACAGCAGCAGATGATACAGCTGATCTCTGAATCCCGTGCGATTGTTGACAATATGGCGATCGCTTCTCCTAAGCTTCAGGGAGATGCGGCGGTGTACGGCAACTTTCTGCGTCTGTTCGCACTGCTGAATGAGGTCTATTTCACCTGTGGAAATCAACTGTTTACGCCGCCTTCTACAGGCATTATTCGGGAAGCATGCGACTATATCGATGCGAATTATCTCGGGATTGAGAATCTTTCGGAGGTAGCTGAAGCACTGCATGTGAACTATTCCTATCTCTCATCCAAATTCAGCAAAATGATGGCGGTCACGATGACAGACTATTTGAATTACAGAAAAATTTCTCGGTCACGATTTCTGCTCGCATCGGGAAACAGTGTCAGTGAGGCTTGCGATGCATCCGGATTTTCTTCGATTTCCTATTATATCAAGCTCTTTAAAAAGTTATATGGGATCACGCCGGGTGCATATGCTATGCAGCTGCACGGAGAAAAATAAAAACGTGCTAATGCAAATGTTTCGTTGCATTAGCACATTTTCATTTCAGTCAAGCTTATTGTATTTGTCTGCCAGCTTTTCAAGCTTCTTTGTAATCGTCTTCGATCTCTTTTCGTAGGAGGAAATCAGATTGCCTTTTTCCTCGGCATCCATAAAGATATTATCAAGTCCCACCTGAAGCACACAGGAAACCTCATATCTGGTCGATGCGCGGATGATATCAAGCATCTTGGGAGCATCCTCGTCGCGCAGACGCTTATCCATGATGGTAGTCTCGTAGTAAGCGGGAATCAGCAGCTCATTGGACTTCCAGGACATATACTCGAGAATCATGCCTGTTTTATCAAGCTCAAGATTGGTGGTGGGAATTGCCATGCCCCATGCATGAGGGTCATAAAGATGATAATATCTTTCCTGATTCTCGTCATACTTGGGATTGGGCACGATTCCGTAATCGCTCTCCATATCGCGGAACTGAACTGTTACGCCTGCACCGTTCTGAACAAACAAAAAGTGGTCTGCAGCAAAAAGTGATCTGCCATAGTCCCACATATGCAGGAAATCGCTCGTATCCATACCGCTTGCAGCATCTGCATAATTAAGTGCTGATTTTTCGTCCTGTGTAAAAGATGCAATCTTTTCGAGAATCGCAACCGTCTTTTCGTTCATACAGGATACAACAGGCACCCCCTCATCATCAAGCTTTGTAAACTGCACACCGGCACCCACAAGGAAGTGCGTGGGATATTCTTCCAGAAGACCGAAGCGGTCATGACCGTTCAGCTCTCCGTCGCCATTCAGATCGGCAGATACACTCTTACTCATGTCGGCGAACACATCCAATGTCCAGGTATCATTGTAGACATGCTCATAGGGGCTTGTCATGTTATACATTTCAAGAACGCCCTTGTTGAAGTATATAAAACGTACTTCTGAAAAATAGGTGCTAATATCGCTGTTCATCATGTAAAGCTTATCTGCAACTGTCATATCCCTCACCATATTGGAATCCCAGTACTGGGCATCGTAATTGACATGAGGTAAATTCAGCAGATTAACATAATATCCCTGCTGAGACTGTGCAAGCATGGGTATCAACTGCGCCCAAATGACATCGCAAATATAGTCACCGCTGCTGATCGATTTTGGAATCAGACCGCTTGGATCACCAGTCTCTGGACGCCCCACAATCTTCACTTCAAACTTCTTTTCTGCCTCAAGATTGCGGTTGAATACAGCGTCATTGACCACTTCACCGTTTAACTCCTCTGCCCAGACGCCCTTCACAAAATAGGGTTCCTCACCCTTATACATCAGCGTGAAGTCTTCACCGCCATAAGTTTCATAGGGTAAATCAGGCTCGGGGATTCCGGGTTTCCCGGTTTCAGAAGAAGTAGTTTCAGCTGTTGTTGTCTGTGCCAGAGTTTCGCCGGTTTTGCCTTCAGTCGTTTCGTTGGAACAACTGAACATGGATGCTGCGAGGAGGAGTGCGATAAAAGCAGATAGAATGCGTTTCATAAGTACCTCCGTTATTTTGTGATTATCCTGTTTTCTGTCGTGTCATCATTTTGCTGATAAAAACTACGTTATCTCTGCGTGTGGCTTTCTCTCCAGATTTTCTGATGATGCTCATATACTTCCGCGGGGATGTCGGGATTACCCTTCGAATAACAAGGGAGAAGCATGTCTCCTGCTACTTTGGGGTCTGTGCAAGCTGTGTCGTTTCTCCACTGATCGCGCTCTTCCTTGTTTCGGAGATTGGGAATTTCCATTGTAATTCCGCCGGCGAGAACAGATCGGTATGCGAACAGACCGGGTAAGAACATATTGAGGGCTTCATAGACATCGATGGTATCGGCATCGGGATTGCCCTTGATCTTTTCCATTGCATTCCAGAGGCAGTAGTAATCGGAGCCGGAGTGTCCGAATGCGGGAATGTCCTCGCCTTCCTTGACCTTGGGCTCAACTGTTTCACCGTGGAAGTTGGAATAATCACCTTCGTGATCGTACCACTGAGCATAGAGTGTTCTTACATCCCCCTGACCGGCACACTCACGGGCGGTTTCGTATCTGCCCTTGGAGCCGTATAGGATGTAGGAGATATTGTTCATATGAAGACCGCCGTGTATTGACTTTGCAATTCCGCCGTTTTCAAAGGTAACCATTTCAATGCCGCACTGACCGTAAAGATGTCCCATACGAAGATTCTTATCGGTAATCGGAACCTCCAAACCAACAACTTTTGTCGGTCTAAGTCCGGTGATATGAACAATCGGACCAAGAGAATGTGTACAATAGAAATTTGCATACATTGTATTTCTCCAGTGATTGGGATCACCGTAAGTCAGCGAGGTCCAGCCGGGCTCACAGTTGTGAACGTATTCACCTTCTGCATACTCAAAATCGCCAATCTGTCCTGCGCGGTAGCGGCGCTTCATTTCATAGGGGCCGGGCATATAGCAGTAGTTTTCGGCATAACAGTAGATCTTACCGGTTCTCTCAACCGTTTCAACAAGCTCGACAGCCTGCTGCATATTCTGACAGGGGAGAACCTCGGAGATGACATTGTAGCCTGCATTCATCGCTTTGATTGCGAAAGGAGCATGCTCGCTTGCGTAGTTTGCAAGTACGACCACATCCATGTCGCCGTGCTTGAGGAATTCGTCAAAATCTGTGTAGTAGGAGACATCGGGATCGTTGAGGCTGTTTTTTGCACCCATCAGTCCCTCTTCCCATTTGTCGCAGATTGCAACCAGCTTTGCATTCTGGGCAGCATTGCAGTACTGGAGCATCATGCTTCCGCGGCCAACGCCGATTACGCCAACTTTTACCTTATCCATTTTTTATTACCTCTCTTTCGAGTAATATGCCTGTACATTTCGGTACCGGTGATATTAGTATATCACACTTTTTCCGATTATGAAATGGATTATTCATGGTTATTCATGGAATATTTTAAGATAATTCTTGACAACTTCGTTTTTTTTCGTTATAGTGTATGTGTGAGGTGATTCTGTGATCAGTAACAAACAAAACATCTGTAAATTCATTCCGTCCGCTGAAATTGATACCGACATCAATGTACTGAATTTTGTATATGAAGCAAATTGGCACTATGCTGACGAAACGGTGAGGACACCGTTTTTGCTGTGTATTGTAACGGGCGGCGTAGGACGTTATATTACTCCCTACGGCAGATATAATTTAAAGATGGGGGATATCTTTTTTATTTTCAGTGCTAAGCCTTTTAAGCTTTTGAATGATGACCGACTTGAATTTTGTTATGTATCCTTTATCGGTGCACGTGTACATCCGCTTCTTGATCGACTTCAGGTGCGCTTTAATATGCTCTACTTCAGCGGTTATGAACATCTGGTCCCTTTCTGGAAGGATGCTATTGAGCGCGCCGATTCTTATAACAGTGATCTGGTTGCACACTCGGTGCTTTATCATACCTTTTCCTATATCGCTTCGGATGCTTACCAGAGATCTCTTCCCGACAAGGCGAGCAATCTGGTTGCTGAAGTGAGAAGATATGTTGACAACAATTATCGTGATCCCCAAATGTCCCTTACTCTGATCTCAGAAAAATTTGGCTACTCCCCCCAGTATCTGAGCGACAGATTCAAGCATACAATGAGTATTACGATCTCTGATTACGTCACAGCGCGAAGGATGGAATATGCTACGGCAATGATGTCCGAGGGAAATTACTCGGTAAAGCAGATTTCCGAGGCATGCGGTTACAGAGATCCGCTCTATTTTTCTAAGATATTCAAAAAAAGCTTCGGTATACCGCCCAGTGCCAATATCAAGAACAATAAAAATAAGACCTCCGATTAACGGAGGTCTTTTGTATTTATGAAATTCAGATTTCGTCGAAGGAAGGAACATTAAGCTCGATTTCGCGGCCTGCCTGTGCAGACTTAACGATACCGTCGATAATAGCCTGGTTGTAGAGAATCTGGCTGGACGGAACGGGAGCTGCGGTACCGTTCATCGATGCATCGAGGAAGGAACGAATCTTGCGGTCGAAGAGGGAGGGACCCTTGTCGTCGATAAGCGGGATAACGGTCTCGAAGCTCTTGCCGCCGATCTGATGATAGAGAGTCATGGGACCGCCTGTGGAGCCGTTCCAGCAGTCGGTAGAGGGAATACGGAGACCGCCCTTGGTACCGAGAATGATGGTATCACCGGGGGTATTGATATTCATCGCCCATGCAATACGGAAGTCGAGGATGATACCGCCTTCGAGACGAACGAATGCTGCTGCGAAGTCATCAACGCCGAAAGCATCTGCATACTCGGGATGATCGGGGAAGGTCTTGGGATCCTTTCCGAAGAAGTCGGACTTATAACCCGAAACGGTGAGAGGCTTGGGATAACCAATGGCATTGAGAACCATATCGAGGGAGTAGCATCCGATATCAGCAAGAGCACCGATACCTGCAGTCTCGTCGGTAATGAAAGAAGTTCCGAAAGGAGTCGGGATACCGCGTCTTCTTCCGCCACCGGTCTGGATGTAGTAAACCTGACCGAGATCGCCGTGCTCAACGATCTTCTTGATCATCTTCATGTTGGCGTCAAAACGAGGCTGGAAGCCAATGGAAAGAACCTTGCCGGACTTCTTTTCAGCGCGGCAGATTTCGATTGCTTCTTCGATAGTAACGCACATTGGCTTCTCAAGAAGTACATTGATTCCATGCTCAAGAGCATAGATGGTAGGAGCGGCGTGCTGACGGTTGTATGTACAAACCGATACGCAGTCGAGCTCTTCGTTGTCGATCAGAGCCTTATGGTCGGGATAGCAGCGGATGCCCTCATAGCCGTGCTTCTTGAAGAAAGCTTCAGCCTTGCCGGGGATCAGATCGGCACCTGCCACGATCTCAACATCGGGCATTCTCTTATAGCTATCCATATGAGCGTCAGCGATCCAACCGGTACCGATGATGCCTACACGGATTTTTCTGTCTGTCTTGATCTCAGTCTTCTCTTCTCTTGCGGAATAATCGAGCTGAGCGTCCTGAATTTCGGATAAGCTTTTCTTTGTCATTGGTTAATACCTCCAATGTATTATGATGAGAAAATTCGGAATAATAAACAACTCCGTATTTACATGCATTATAGCACATACGGGAGTATTTTGCAAGATAATTTTTTTGAATCAAATACTTTTATTTCAATATTTCTTGTACCGTGCCTTGATTTATGATATAATACCCTAAACAATTTGATATTGAGGATAAATATGATATAATATTGTTTAACGACCTGATTCTCAGTGGTCAGCTCTGGACATATATCGCTGATCTGTACGTACAAACGCAGGAGAGTTTGTACCTGATCGTCGATCAGACGAAGGAAGCTGAGGGTGTGAACGAGGAACTGAAAGCGTCTAATCAGATGGCATGGGTTATCCGCAACCGGACAAAGGAAATTATCCTCCGTAAAATGATCCGTGGAGAGTATGTGGTAGAAGACTACCGGAAGAATTTTGGTATGGCAACATCGAGCCTACAGAGTACGACACTTCTTCTAAGGAGTATAAGAAGTGTCAGGAGTTGATCTGAAGGAATGAAGAAAAGCTCAAAGCTACCCTGACGACGAGCTGAATGAGCTATTTGAGAAATGCACAGATTGTGTGCGAGAGTATCAGACCATCACGGATTGCCTGATCTTCCAGAACGGGTTCAGGCTGGGCGCAAGGATGATGTTGGAAGTCATGGAAGAGTAAAGTTGAACAGATAAACTCAGACACCGCCTGCGGGAAAATTCTTGCAGGCGGTGTTTTTCATTCTATAGACGATTCCATCACAATTCCATAACAAAAATGATGTATAATATGTTGGAGGTGAACTGCATGAACGAAAACAAACGATGCATTTTAATTGCAGATGACGAACCGAAGATGGTTCGGGCGCTGCGTGATTTTTTCAAAGCGAGTGGTTTCTGTGTTCTGGAAGCCAGAGACGGCATGGAGGCTTTAGATATATTCTATGAGAACTCCAATGTGATCGACATCATCCTTCTTGACGTGATGATGCCCCGGCAGGACGGACTGACAACACTTAAGCAGATTCGGGAAGCGTCCTTTCTTACCCCGGTCATTTTATTGACTGCCAAAGGCGAGGAATACGATCAGCTGTCCGGTTTCTCCTGCGGTGCGGACGATTATATTACCAAGCCCTTTTCTTCCTCCCTTCTGATGGCAAGAGTGGAAGCCGTCCTGCGCAGATTCGGCAAAGATATGCAGAGTGATCTTGTGGCAGGTCAGCTGTCGATCAATGCAACCACACGCACCATCTATCTGTCCGGCAAGGAGCTGGAGCTGACCCGCCGAGAGTATGATTTACTGTATTATCTGGCGGTGAATCGAGGACTTACCTTTTCCAGAGAGCAGCTGCTGGATAATGTATGGGGTTATGACTTTGAGGGTGGCTACCGCACAGTGGATACCCATATCCGCCAGCTCCGTAACAAGCTGGGCGACTGTGCCGACTATATCAAGACCATACACTGCGTAGGTTATCAGTTTGAGGTGCCAAATGAAAATACGGATACGAAATAAACTTCTGATCACGATATGCTCGCTGATCCTGCTGTCTCTTGTCGGACAGATCGTATTCAACCAGTTTCTGTCCAAAGGCTTTTTTATGCAGCAGCAGAAAGGCATCATTGGAGAGGCGTTTGAGCAGATCAAAACAGGATACAGTGATGACCTTGCAGACGTAAATTCGATTGCAGAGAACTTACAGGATACATACGGAATCAAAACGGTGATCTCTGACAACGGGGAGATCGTCTATTCCTCCGGTTACTCTTTTATGCTGCAGGGGCAACGTCCCGGAATGAACCTGATGTTTCATAACGCAGAGTTCACAGACAAACCAACTGCAACACTCATTGAGGGAAAAGGTGTTTTCGGTGATACCGACCGATTGCAGCTTGCCGGCAGCTTTTCTCATAGCGGCGAAGATGTCCGTGTTCTGATGACTCTCCAGATCGCTGCCATCGACAACAGCATTGCAGTATTTACGGAGTCCAACATCTATATTTCTCTTGCAGTGCTGCTGATCGGTTCCCTGATCGCACTGGTGGTGTCCAAGACGATTTCCAGACCGATCACCAATATGGAAGCGGTTTCCAAACAAATCGCCAAGCTGGATTTTTCCTGTGCTGCGGACGAGGACAATTCCACGGCAGAGCTTGCAAGCCTTGCGTATAGTATCAATCAAATGTCACGGCAGCTTGACCGGAATATGCGTGATCTGACCGCCGCCAATGCGTAGTTTCAAAAGGACATCGAATACCGGAAACAGATCGAAGGCTATCGCCGTGAGTTTATCGCTTCCGTATCCCATGAAATGAAAACGCCGCTGGCTCTTTTGCAGATCTACACGGAAAATCTGAAAAACAATGTAGCGGGCATTGACCGTGATTACTATTGCGATACCATTCTGGAGGAAACCGAAAATCTCAGCAAAATGGTGTCGGATATGCTGGAGATTTCATCCATCGACAACGGCTTTCTCAAGCTGAGCCTTGAAGAAGTCGATCTTGCCGAGTTGTGTCAGGATGTACTTCGGGAATATCATCCCATTCTGGATGGCTATCAGACGAACGTTTCGTTGTCCGAAAATGTCATCGTGTCGGGTGAAATCAAATATCTGGCACAGGTCATCAAAAACATTCTGAACAATGCGGTACAGCACACAGACAACGGCGGCGAGATTCGTATTGCTCTGCGCCGTGAGAGCGGTAAAGCCAGTCTTGAAATCTTCAATCGAGGTGAACATATCCCGGAGGAAGATTTGGAGCATATCTGGGATGCCTTCTACCGCACCGATAAAGCACGAACCCGAAACGGTAAGAACAATGTTGGGCTTGGTTTATATATCGTAAAAACGGTGATGGACAAGCTGGGTGGCACCTGCTGCGTTGAAAATACAGACGGCGGTGTGACCGTGACCATCACTTTGAATTGCCAATAATATCAAACTTTCAGCAGAGAAATCATTTTGATTTTTCTGCTGATTTTTATTTCCCCTGACAAAAATATAAAATCCCCTTGCTATACTATGGATGCTTAAGCAAAGAACCAAATGGAGGAAGTACCATGTACATTATCAAAAATGCTTACAAAAGCATCGTCCGGGCCAAGGGGCGGAACATATTGATTTTCATCCTGGTCTTTTTGATTGCAGTGTCTGCCTGTGTTGCTCTGAGTGTGAGAGGCAGCGCCGAAGCGGCAAAAGAAACCGCCTATAACTCGCTCAGTATCACGGCGCAGATCTCCGCAAACCGACAAGGGATCATGGGTTCCTTCGGCAGCGGTGAACGTCCGCAGGAAGGTGAATTCGATCCCGAATCCATGATGGGTAAGCTCTCCCAAGCTCTGACTCTGGAAGAAATGACCCATTACGCAGGAAGTGAATATGTAGACGGATTCTACTACACCGGTTCCATAGGCTTCAATGCTCCCGAAGATTTCACGTTCTATGAGAACACATCCGGCGGTTTTGGCAGTTTCGGCGGCATGATGGGTGGAGGAATGATGGGCGGCAGGAACAGCGCCGACCTGACCGTGATCGGTTACAGCTCCCATGATGCCATGACCACCTTCATCAGCGGTGAAAATGTCATCTATGAGGGCAATGTATTTGAACAGGATTCTTCTGACGGTTCCTGTATCATCAGTTATGAGCTGGCACTTCTGAATGATCTTGCAGTCGGTGACAGCTTTACGATCATCAATCCGCAGAAAGAGGATCAGGTTTATACCGTAACCATTTGCGGCACCTTCCTGAATGAATCTTCTGAAGCATACGCCAACACCGTATTTATGTCCTATGCTTCTTTGAACGCTATGGTAGAGGATACCATAGCCAATGCAGAGGAAGTGGAAAACGGAAGGGGCGGCACTACATCCACAGCCCTTCGCTCCACAGTCAGCGGCACCTATGTGTTCTCCAATGCGGAACGATACGAAGAATTCCTGACCGATGTGGAGGTGTTGGGACTCGATACCGAAGCATACGCCGTTTCGTCCACCGATCTCAACCAGTACGAAAAGAGCGTTGTTCCTCTGGAAAGTCTCAGCAAGTTCACGATGATCTTCTTTATCGTTGTTCTGCTGATCGGCGGCGGCATTCTCGTTATTTTCAATATGTTCACGGTGCGTGAGCGCAAGTATGAAATCGGTGTGCTTGCCGCTATCGGTATGAAGAAAGGCACGGTAGCCTTGCAGTTTCTGACGGAAACTTTCCTTGTGACACTGCTTGCCGTTGTGATTGGCACAGGCATCGGTGCGACGGTCTCTCAGCCCGTAGGCGATTATCTTCTGCAGGAGCAGGTGGCATCGGTTGAAACGACTACCACCACCATGAACGAAAACTTCGGCGGTGGCTTCCAGGGCGGCGGTTTCCCCGGCGGCGGCAATAGATTCCAAAATATCGGAAATCTGTCCGGCAACGAAGTGGAGTATCTGGATTCGCTGAATACCACCACGGATGCGTCCGTTCTTCTGAGCCTGATGGCGATTTCAATCCTGCTCACCTTGATCGCAAGCAGCGTGGGAATGATATCCGTATTGCGCTACGAACCCCTCAAGATTCTCAGCGAGCGATAAGGAGGACGAACATGAGTGAATTAACCTTAAAAGATGTCAGCTACTCTTACGACAAGAAAAAGATGGTCATCAAAAATATGAGCCTTGATTTTGAAGAAGGTACGCTGTACGCCATTGTCGGCGAATCGGGAGCCGGAAAGACGACACTGCTTTCCATGCTTTCGGGACTGACCAAACCTACGATGGGTACGATTACCTACAAAGGCCAGAACATCAGCAAACTGAACCCCTATTCCTACAGAAGCAAGTATGTGGGTGTTATCTTCCAGAGCTATAATCTGCTTCCGCACCTGAACGCCGTGGAGAATGTAATCCTATCCATGGATGTCAGCCGAAAGAAGATCCCCGACAAACGCCAGAAGGCACAGGAGCTGCTTCGCTCGGTTGGCCTTGGCGAAGAATTGTGGGACAGAAGAATTCTGAAGCTGTCAGGCGGCGAACAGCAGAGAGTTGCCATTGCAAGAACGCTGGCTTTCGATTCCGATGTCATTCTTGCCGATGAACCAACCGGAAATCTTGACGGAAAGACGCAAAACGCTATCATGGACATTTTCATGCGCCTTGTAAGAGAACAAAACAAGTGCATTATCATCGTTACTCATTCGCCGGAGGTTGCACAGATGGCGGATGTGAAATACGAACTGTCCAAAAATTCAAAGTAAGGAGACTTGATATGAAAAAAGTATTTGCATGGCTGTGTATCGCAGCTGCAATGGCGGCAATGCCTGTTTCGGCTTATGCCGCAGAGATTGACACCGAAACCGAACCTGCTGTGATCGAACAGCAGGCAGAAGCAAGACCCGGATTTCAGTTCGGAAAGCGCTTTGAAAGACTTTCCTATGACGGTGAAAAGAAATTCGCTGCACTGCCCGAAGATTTTGAAAAGCCTGAGTTGGGTGAGTTTATGAAAAAGGGGGTTGGCAAGTTCAAAAAGCCTGACGGTGCCTTTGAAATGAATAAGGAAGTCATGCAGGAAAAGCTGGCAGAGCTGCTTGCCGAATGTAAGATTACTCAGGAGCAGTATGATACCATCACCTCCGGTGAAGCCAAGCCTATGTTTCAGGGCGCAAAGCTCGGAGGCTTCAAGAAGTAAAGTGTAAGCAACGATTTTGGAAAGGATGATGTTGATGTCGGTACAAGCCGTGTCCGAAAAAACGATGTGTTGGATCAATATCGATGAAAATATCATTTCCTTCCACTTCGTCGAAGGGTTTACCCGGCAAAAATTTATCTCAAAATCAGAAATGATAAGCTTCTGTTTTAACGCCGTCAATAGGGGTTACAGGCTCCTGTAAAGGAGAAAAAGAGCTGCCGTATCGGGAGAATAATTCCAACACGGCAGCTCTTTGATTTTATATTATTTCCTTTTTCTTTTTCCCATTCCATGAGTCATGCCGCCTTTACCACGCTGGCTGATCGGGCTGCTCATGTGCTTGGACAGCTTCAGCACTTCAATCAGATTTGCAAACTGTTCCTTGGTAATCGCATCATAATCAATGCCGAGGTTAGCAAGGACAGACGAGCTTTCTTTTCTTCGGTACTGCCCTTGTAGTCCATGGCTTCCTGCAATTGTTTCCGCACATCCAGAGCAGCGGAACTCTCGTCCGCTGTGGTTGCATCCTTGCGGTGCGTATCACGAATGTCACGGAGAATGCCAGTCAGATCCTTGGAGATCACATGACCGAAATACTCATCTTCCTGCACCTGTACCAGTTCCAACGTGCGCAGGTACAAATCCTGCTGATCGTTCTCTTTTTTCTTAATCACAGATTGCCGAACAGCTTCCATGACAGCATTCATGTCGGTGATCCGCATATCTGCAATGCGATCAACATAGATTTCCGCATCCAGCATCATGCGCTGAAAATCTTTGTGGCAGATCATTTCAGAAAGCAGCCGGTGGTTGAAGTTTCCGGAAGTTAATACTGAAATTGCATCATCACTCAAATGCAGAGCGTCCAGCTCTGTGTTTGGGTGATTTTTATTTCCTGTCAGACCCAGCAGATAGTCCGTGGACACGCCATAGAACTTTGCGAGTGTCAGGATCGCAAAGGGGCTGATGTCTTTTGCGGTTTCATCAGATTCATATTTCCCCAGGGCGGAACGGGACAGACCGGTGCGCTCTGCCAACTCTTCCAGCGTCAACTTAAAATACACAACACGCAGGTCTTTCAATCTTTCCTGAACAGTGAGTTTCGGTTGCATATTTTTCTCCATTTCCATAAGCGTGGAAAACCACGCATTTTTACGCTCTTTTCCTACCTTTTGGACATACGGGAGAGAGCGTCTTTTTTCGCTAAACTGTACTTGTAAATCACCGATGCACCTTGAAAACTGAATGACCGTCCGAATTCCTCAGTCGTTCCAAGAAGACTTACAAGGTTCTCTATGCAATTGAACCGGAGGACGGGCTGCGGTAGTGTGTGTTTGGCGGCACATCCAATGCGCTGGACTTTCTGCCCCTTGACCGAAGCGGAAACCGCCGCTTTTTGCCCGTCATGGTACATCCCGAACAGACAGAGGTATACATTCTGGAAGATGAAGCAGCATCCCGGCAGTATATGGATCCGCTGTGGGCGGAAGCCATGATCATTTACCGGCGAGGAAAGGTGCAGCTGAAGCTGTCTAAAGAAATGAACGATCAGTTGGTTCTCCTGCAAAAGCAGTTCATGCCGGAGGACACCAAGGTGGGCGTGATACAGGCGTTTCTGGATGATTTTGATGGGGATATGGTCTGTTCCAAACTGCTCCATCACGAAGCACTGGGGCGCTTTGACGAGCCGAAATCGTGGGAAACACGGGAAATCAACGAGATTATGAATCAGTCCGTGACAGGCTGGATTCTTTACCCCAATCCCAGAAGCTATAAGAAGTACGGTAAGCAAAGGGGTTGGATGCGTGGAAACGAAGCATCGGAAACGGAGATAACCCCCATGGATGGCTTTCTTGAACTGACCGAGGAAGAATGCAGCCAGACGGAGCTGCCGTTTTGAGAAAGAAGTCTGGTTTCCTGTTTCATTTCCAATCCGTTGCCGTATCAGTTTCCGGGAAAAACCGTGTTTTATAAGGTTATTTATCTCCGGAAACGAAAGCAACAAAGGAATTGAAGAAAAGCAAAAGCATCTAAGACAACTGCCGGAAGGTGGAATCTGGTTTATTGAGCCGGTTTCCGGTTTCTTTTTCCAGCTCCCCTTGCCCGGCTTTAGGAGGTATCAAAATGAACAAAGCACAAAAGAACGCAGGATGGGAATTATCACATGTCTGTATGGTGAATTGATTTGTAGGTAAATGCCTATGGCTAATAACAAGAGCAATGCAAGCGTGAAGAGCTATTTTGATATTCCGGTATGGCGCAGATACACGCTGACCATCAAGGAAGCCGCCGGGTACTATCACATCGGCGAAGGAAAGCTGCGGATGCTGATCGATCAGAACCCGCACGAAGATTTCTACGTTATGAACGGCAACAGGGCGCTGATCAAGCGGGAGAAGTTCGAGCGATATCTGGATCAGGCTGCTGCCGTGTAAATTAAAAATAATGCTGCAGAGCTGCCGTTTTCATATGACACAGCTGTACAGAGAGCAAAATTTGTGATATAATATTATCGCAAGTCTGGCTCTCCTTTCTTGAAAGGAGAGATTCCATGAGTGAAAAAAGACGAGACAATCGTAACCGGATTTTGCGTGAAGGCGAATACCAGCGTACAGATGGGAGGTATCGTTACCGATATATTGACGAGTACGGCAAGGAGAAGAATGTATACAGTTGGCGTTTGGACAAGAACGATCCGACACCCAAGGGCAAAAAGCGAGAGCTTTCGCTGAGAGTGAAGGAAAAACAGATTCAGGCAGATCTGTTTGACCACATCGTTACCAATGGCGGTAATTATACAGTGGTTGAACTGGTAGAAAAGCATGTGTCTTTGAAAACCGGAGTGAGCCACAACACCCGTGCAGGATATAAGACCGTGATCAATATCCTGAACAAAGAAGCGTTTGGCAAACAGCGCATTGACAAGGTTCGCCTGTCCGATGCAAAGGCGTGGCTGATCAAGCTTCAGCAGGTGGATGGCAGAGGGTACATCTCCATTCACTCCATCCGAGGTGTTCTGAGACCCGCTTTTCAGCTGGCAGTGGATGATGATCTGATCCGTAAGAATCCATTTGGATTTGAACTGGCATCGGTGATCGTGAACGATTCTGTCACCAGAAAAGCAATTACCCGAAAGCAGGAGCGTGAACTTCTGAAATTTATCAAGGAAGATAAGCATTTCTGCCGGTACTACGATGCGATCTTCATTCTCTTTAACACGGGGCTGCGTATCTCGGAATTTTGTTGGTTGACCTTTTCTGACATCGAGTTCGATCAGTAGTGTATCAAGGTTCACCACCAGTTACAGAAAACATCGCAGATGCAATATGTGATCCAGGACCCCAAGACGGAAAGCGGTATCCGCTATGTGCCGATGAGTGAGGAAGTGGTGGTGTGTTTCCGCCGTATTCTCGCCAATCGTGTGGCATCCAAAGTGGAGCCGATGGTGGATGGATATGCCGGCTTCCTGTTTCTGGACAAGAATGACAGACCGATGGTTGCGCTGCACTGGGAGAAATATCTGCAGCACATTGTCGAGAAGTACAACAAGATCTACCGCATCCAGATGCCCAAAGTAACCCCTCATGTATGCAGACACACCTTCTGTTCCAATATGGCAAAGTCCGGTATGAATCCGAAGCACTTGCAGTATATCATGGGCCATTCGGATATCAGCGTGACGCTGAATGTTTACACCCATGTGCAGTTCGATGAC
>JAFQEJ010000044.1 GCA_017399105.1 Clostridia bacterium | reverse complement strand
GCCTCGAGTTTGTCAAGTGGTTTTTTAAAAGTTTTTTATTTCTTTTTTCTTCCGCTCGCTCAGTCTCGGTTTGCACCGCTCTCTCGCTGACAGCTTTGTTAGTATACCACATCTACTCTTCTTTGTCAACACCTTTTTTCAAAAAAACTCATATTTTTTTTATTCTTGTGTAAAATAATCAAAAAGGAGGCATCTATGACTACCATTATCCTACGAACATTCATAATTTACTTTGCAGTTGCCTGCGGTATCCGAATGACCGGCAAACGTCAAATCGGTGAATTGCGTCTATCAGAGCTGATTACCACGCTTCTCATCTCCGAACTTGCTGTCATGCCGCTCTCCGATACTGATATACCAATTCTTCATGCACTCGTACCCGCAGCCCTTATATTCTCGCTCGAAATCACCATCCCATGGTTAGTCGCCAAAAGTGCACTCCTCAAACGCATCGTTGATGGCACACCAAGCATCCTGATCAGGCACGGCGTACTCGACACCGCCGAGCTGGCAAAGATGCGAATAACCATAGAAGAACTGATTGCAGAGCTTCGACTGAAGGATATAGCTGACATTGCTGATGTGGACTATGCCATTCTCGAACAAAACGGCAGAATTTCCGTTTTCCCCAAAGCATCTGAGCGACCGCCTACCGCAAAAGATATGAAAATCAAAGCAAACAATACCGGGATCGCTCACATCCTTATATCGGACGGATTCCCCAGCAAGGCAGGTCTTGCACTCACCGGTCATGACATGCACTGGCTGAAATCCAAATTGCCAAAGAGCCGTACCATAGAAGATGTTTTTCTTTTCACGGTAGATGATGCCGAAACAATCAATATTATTTACAAAAGAAAGGAAAATACGTGAAAGCTGCCATTGCCGCCCTCATTCTTATAGCTTCAATTATCACTGCCACCGCATGGAACGCCCGGATAACGCAGAATCGCATCGCGGAGCTCATGTCTGCCACAAGTGTTGCTCAGCTCCATGCCGCATGGATTGAGTACCTGCCTCATTTAAGGCTCACCGTAAACCGAAAATATCTTCATAACGTCAATTCCGCGCTGATCCAGCTGAAGGCTTATGCAGATCGGCAGGACTCTACTGAATTCATCGCAGCAAGAAGCGCGCTGGAGCTTGCTCTCGAAAACATCAAAACACTCGAAAGCCTGTCCGGCGCGCCCTAAACATTACAATATGATCACACAAACAGCGTTATTCCGTCGGCAAGATAGACTCCCATCCGTTCAATGCGGTAATCCTCAGGCTTTTCCTTCATCGCCTGCACAATCAGTTCGGGATTGGTATAATTTGCACTGTCCGCCTTCAGCATAATATCCAGTACAGCCGCTCCCTCAAGTTCAACAATCTCAAAGCGGCCGATGCCACCCTGAATATCGGTCTCACGCTCACCGTTTTTCGTATGCTTCATAACAATCATCGGACTTGTCAGCATCTCGGTCAGCTTTGCCGCTGATCCGACACCGTAATCACCAAAGAAGGTCATGCGGTAACGCGCCCAGCCAATCTCAGCAAATTTCACCTGCGGTTCATAAACAGCAATCGGTGCAAGTTCGACAGGAAGTGCTGCGGCAAGTCGCTCCTTCACCTCCGCATCCGACATCTCAGCTACCAGCTTCAGATCCATGTACTCACAGTCGCTGGAAGCACCGATTGACAGCGGAAGCGCAAAGACCATCTTGGGATGGGGATTGAATCCCTCCGTATAATAAATCGGAATTCCCGCCCTGATCAGCGCTGTTTTCATGGTACGGCAGAGGTCAAGATGCGAAATAAACTTCAGTGCTCCCTGCTTGATAAATTTAATTCTTATTTTGCGAGTGACGACGGGCAGTCCCTGCACCATGAGCGCTCACCTCCTAATCTGTTTGCCCCGCAGCCTGAGCATTTTTCCTTGCAGTTTGGTGTCGGTATCGAAGCATAAGCCTGAGCGCGTTCACGCTTAAAAAACGCCTTATCAACGCCGCAGTCTATCACATCCCAGGGCAGAACCTCATCCTCTCCAAAGGTACGGTTCGCATAAAAGGCAGGATCAATTCCCACTGTATCAAAAATTTCCATCCAAATGTCATAGTTAAAAAATTCATCCCAGCTGTCGAAGCGCACGCCGCGGCGTCTTGCTTCAAGAAGTGCCCCCGAAAGCTTACGGTCACCACGCGCAAAGACTGCCTCCAGTCTGCTCACATTGGCATCGTGATAGTTATAGCGGATTCTGCGGTCGGTAATTTTCTCTTTCAAAAGCTGCTGCTTCCGATCCAGTTCCTCAAGGGTACACTGCGCCTCCCACTGAAACGCTGTATCGGGCTTGGGAATAAAGCATGCCACGCTGATGGTCACACTGGGAGCCTTGCCCTTCCGTTTTCCGGGACGCTCGTAATAGTAATCAATCACGCGCTTGGCAAGCTGTGCAATTCCCTCGATATCTTCATCGGTTTCGGTGGGGAGCCCTAGCATAAAGTAGAGCTTTACAGTATTCTTCCCATAATCGAAAGCAACATCCAGTGCCTGCAGCAGATCAGCTTCGGTTACATTTTTGTTGATCGCATCGCGCAGTCTCTGAGTACCCGCTTCGGGCGCAAAGGTCAGCGTACTGGAACGTACTCCCGAAATTTTCTCCATCAGCTCGTGAGTAAAGCTGTCAAGGCGCATCGAAGGCAGCGACAGACTCACCATGGAATCGTCGGTCCACTCGAGCAGCTTATCGGTCAGACATCCGATCTGCGTATAATCGCTGATGCTCAGCGAAGAGAGTGAAATCTCATCATAACCCGTATTGCGGAAGAGACACTTCGCCTGTTCATTCAACCGATCGGGCGTTTTTTCTCTGATCGGTCTGTACACCATTCCCGCCTGACAGAATCTGCATCCACGGATACATCCGCGATAAACCTCCAGCATGATACGGTCATGCACCGTCTCAATATAGGGCATCACAAAGTTTTCAGGGAAGTAGGACTCGTCCATATCTTTCATGATGCGCTTAACTACGCGGCGGGGCACATCCTCATACTTCGGTTCATGGGAAGCGATGGTGCCATCTTCGTTATAGCGCACCTCGTAGAGCGAAGGCACATAAAAACCGTCCATCCGCGCCGCTTCGCGAAGAAAAGCCGCCCTTGTGTAGCTGCCCTCTTCCTTCATTTGGATGTATAATCTGGTAATCTCGCAGAGCGCTTCTTCGCCCTCACCGATCGAAAACAGGTCAAAAAAGTCTGCTACCGGCTCGGGATTATAGGAGCAGGGACCGCCGCCGATGATGATCGGATCGCTGTCTGTGCGCTCAGAAGCCAGCAGCGGAATCTTCGCCAGCTCCAGCACATTAAGCACATTGGTGTAGCAGAGCTCATACTGCAGCGTAAAGCCAACAATATCAAATTCTTTCAGCGGATCGCCCGACTCCACCGCCCAAAGAGGAATATCTCCCTTACGCATTTCTTCCTCCATGTCAATCCAGGGCGCATAAGCACGCTCGCACCAGATATCTTCGTGTGCATTCAGCGCGCCGTAGAGGATACGGATACCAAGATTGGACATGCCGATTTCATAAGTATCGGGGAAGCAGAAGGCAAATCTCGCCTTCACCTTCGCTTTATCTTTTATAATCTGCCCAAACTCGCCGCCGGTATAGCGTCCCGGCTTGAGCACGCGCTTCAAGATCTTTTCTTCAATCATTTCTATCCCTTTCCATGAGAAAACCGCGACAGCTTTTTCTGCCGCCGCGGTTTGGTTATTTAAATAAACAGCTTGGCGATCACAATCACCGGCAGAATCCAGAAAATCTGGTAGAGTGCCGCATAAATCGAGCTGACCTCAGGTACGATACCGAGGAAGAGCACAACGCCGGTAATCACAGCTCCGATAATCATGGCAATCGCCTTGACCATCACACTGGTTTTAATCACATGCAGCACCTTATCGCAGAGCAGCAGCGTCTGAAGCAGCGATTTGGAAGAAGACTTGGAGACGATACCCGAATCCACGTTCTCTGCGGTTCTGGTGATGTCGTCAAGATTTCTGCACTCGAGAATCTTCACCGGATACTTCGCCAACTTAATGCGCATGTTAAGCATTCTGTCGTTGATATTGGGGTCAAAGGTCTTGATACCCACGCAAACGCCTGCCTTGTAGAGACGTTTGATGACAAATTCAAAGTCGGGATCGATCATGTATTCCACATAAAGCTTGGCAGCAACCTCACCGTCCTCCACCATGTACATAATGCTGATCTTGCCGCCGTTTTCGACAGCCTCATCATCATCATCGCGCACAGGGATAAAACGGTTGCGGCGGAGATAATCCTCCTTGCCCATGTATATATGGTGACCGCCCACCACAGCCTCGATGCCGTCTGCGTCGGTTTCAACAATTTCCACATCGTCGGTGTGTCCCAGCTCCAGCGTCGCAATATCAAGCACATCCGACAGCGGACCGCCAATCACGCGGAAAAGACTTGCCGCATTGAAAATCACACGGTCAATACGGTTGTCACCGTAAACCTTCACACTCTTCACCTTGACACCGGTGGAGGGGAAGACATCTTTGTCCTCGAAGGAAACCACCGAAGCCTCGGAATACTCATCCAGCGAGCCGTCGCCAATGATGGCGCTGTCCATGCCGAACGCCTCATGCGATGCACGGAAGAAAGGATAGCTGAAGGTAATCAACGCCGACATCGGCATGGTAAAGATCAGTGCAATATATGCAGTTGACATGCTCACTCTCGCATCCCCTGTCACAATGGCGCCAACCACGAAGAAGACCGCGCAGAGAATCAGCGAGAAGGGGATGATGAAGCTCAGCACGCCGCGAGATGCCGAAGGTGTAGCTGTTCTGCGGTAGAAGCCGTTGATAAAGCCCGCCTTGCAGACACGGAAGATGGCGGGATCACCGGGGATGTACTCCTCAAAAGCCTGTGTCTCAAGTGTCGCATCAGCGCCGCTGATTCTGCCCATCGCATACTTCAGCTTCTTGGAGGAAACCACATTAAAGCTGTAGATCTCGCGCTTGATGTCCATAAATTCGCCGCAGAGGGTAAAGAAAACCGCCAGCGACGCAGGGAAATTGTAAAGAACAGTAGCCTGACCGCGTCCGAGCAGACAAGCACCAATATTATAGAATACTGTCATCGCCAGCAGCACCGCCGTTACACCGGAGGGGGAGGGCTGCAGCCTGATGATACTTTTAGCACCGCCGAGGAGACTTCTCCATGCCAGCGCCGACACAAGCAGCAGAAGCTGGAGATCCACCATGGTGTAAACCACCGTATACTTGGTCTGGGAGAGGAATTCGGGCATTGATCCGCCGAAGATGCCGATATTTTCATACAGGAATATGCCAAAAATCAGCAGGATCGCAATGCCCAGCTTGAGAAGCAGTCTGCGGTAAACCGCCTTATATTTGGCAAAGATCTGCTTCGTCTGGCTCTGCGCCTCATATTCAAAGGCAGGCTTGATTTCAGCCGCCGCACGAGAAATACTCTCAGCACGCTGATAATCCTCGCCCTTACGATCGAGATCCTCTTCAAGCTCGGTCACCTTGTCAAAGCCCACTGTTTTGGCGAGCTCATCCTCCATGCCGAAGGCAATCATCAGATTCACATCGGTCTCGTCAAATTCATTGATCCGACGAAGATTCTCATCCTCCAGACGTGCGCGCTCTGCTTCAGCCTCATCCTCGGATACCGAGTCAAGCACCTTTGTTTTTGCGCTGTCCTCGGAGGGAACGGGCATCTGCTTGTCCTTGTCGTATTTCTTCAGCACATCCAGCACGCTGGCGCTGTCAAATTCCCTAGTAGCCGCATCATCCTCCACAACCTCGCGGGTCTTATCGGGACGACCGTTTCGCCTCGGAACGCTGATTCGCTCAATACCGTCATCAAGGTCATGCTTGACCGGATGCTTGTTCGCTTCGGGCTCAGACTCCAGTGTGGATACATATGCCTCTGCATCACGAATACTCTCACTGATATCCTTGGGCTTGGGCGGTTCGGGAATGGTGTATTCCCTGTAGTTATCGCGAAGCTCCTCAGTGGCTGCATCGCTCTTCTTGCGGCTGAATTTGTCATACTCCTCGGGAGTCAGGAACTTCTTCATCAGCGCATCGATTTCAGCTTCATCCTCCCGCGCTGTGCTCTGAGGTGCGGCAGCCTGCTTTTTCGCAGCCTGTGCCGCTTCCCATTCCGCCTTGGAGGAGACCTTGAATCTGTACTTGGTTCCTCTCGATTTGGGAGCTGTTTTTTCGGGAGCCGCAGTTTTCTCGATTGCAGGAGTCTCATCTGCCGCCATGGGAGCATTCGTCACCGGTTCAGGATCGGCAGGTGCACTCTGAGGCTTTGTCTGAGCCAGATTCGCCTTCAACTGCCGCAGCAGCTCGTCCGCGGAGATTTCCTTCTTATTATTATCCATCTATCAAAACTCCATCTTTATTTGATGTCAGCGCTGCGACTTATGCCGCTGTTTTGCCGCTTCAAGGAGAAGCACAGCCGCCGCTGTCGAAACGTTGAACGAGTTGACCTTACCGTACATGGGAATTGAGACAACGAAATCGCATTTTTCCCGCACCAGTCTGGAGATTCCCTTTCCCTCACTGCCCAGCACGATTGCCGCGGCGCCCGTCATGTCGGTATCGTAATACGCCGCACCGTCAGCTTCAGCGCCGTAGATCCAGAGTCCCGACTCCTTCAGCTCATCGATAGCCGACGGAATATTGGTTACCCTTGCGATCGCCATATGCTCAACCGCGCCCGCCGAAGCTCTCGCCACCGTAGCTGTCACGCCGACGCTCCGACGCTTGGGAATGATGATGCCGTGAGCGCCCGCTCCTTCGGCACAGCGAATGATGGCACCCAGATTGTGCGGATCCTCCACACCGTCGGCAACCACCACAAAGGGAGGCTCGCCGCGCTCTGCCGCGATTCCAAGAATTTCTTCGATTGTGACATATTCTTTCTCGGCAGCCGAAGCACAAACACCCTGATGATTCAGCCCGTTCGCCATGCGATCCAGCTTTTTGCGGTCGATATCCACCACAGGAATGCCTCTCGCCTTCGCCTCCGCCGCAATCACTGTAATCGAGCCCTCGCGCTCGCCGGTGGCAATAAAAATCTTGTCCACACTGCGTCCGCTCCTGATCAGCTCCATCACCGCATTGCGCCCGAAGATCAGCGAGTTTTCGCCTCCCTCGAGAGCTTCCTCGGCAAATCTTGCTCTGTTTCTTTCGTTTCTCATATAAAAACCCATTTTCAGCTTATATTTATTCTATTATAACATATCTTTTCTTTTTTGTACATAGCTTTTGACGAAATATTTTTAACACAATTTTGACTCAATCAAAAAAGGTGCACCACCAAAGCAGTACACCCTTTCCGTTTCCTAACAGTATTCAGTTTCGATGTGATGTTCGATGACGCTTCAACGAAGCGGATAATTGCAAATCAAACAAATGTCAGAGACGAATCCCAAATTTATATTTCGAATTGTACAAAAACTTCCGTTATCTATTTGCAAGCACTGTCGGAGAATTTCGACTTACTGCTGCTTCATTGCAGCGTAGCACTCGCTGCAGTAAACCGGTCTGTCATTGCTGGGCTGGAAGGGAACCTTAGCTTCCTTGCCGCACTGTGCGCATGTGGTGGTAAAAAGCTCGCGCTGGGGCTTACCTGCGTTCTTTCTTGCGTCACGGCAAGCCTTGCATCTCTGGGGCTGGTTCTGGAAGCCGCGCTCAGCGTAGAACTCCTGCTCGCCTGCGGTAAATACAAACTCGTTGCCGCAGTCCTTGCATACCAATGTGATGTCTTCGTACATGTGTGTTACCTCGCTTTGTGATGGTAAAAATTATTTTCTGCCCTCGACGGATTCTCACCGTCACCTTTGTCGCCAACGCTCTCATTAAGCTATCCGGGCATAACAGTCGGGGTTCAATTACAGTATATGCGCAAAGCGAAAATCGGTTACAGATGCCGTTTCAGCTTTGTGCGAATCCGATAAAGTGCATTTTCGATGGATTTCTCTTCCCGACCGAGTCTGAGCGCAGCCTCGCGGCAATCTGCCCCCTCTGCATACAGCTCAAACACCGACAGCTCGAAGGGGGTAAGCAAAGCTCCTGCCAGCTTGGTGATCTCTTCGGCTCTCTTGCGGCTGACAGCTTCGTCCTCGGTGGAGAAGGCGAGCGCAGAGAACATCTCCTCATCCGCTTCCCTCAGGTGTCTGCTCTTTCTGAGCTGTGAGATCAGCCGATTGCGTATGCAGATCTTTGCATACAGCCCGAAGGTCACATCCCGCTGTTCGGTATCAAAAGCCATCGCCGCATTGTAAAGGGCAATGACCGCCTCCTGGCGGAAATCTTCTTCATCCCCATCGCTGCTCCCGATGAACTTCCGCACCAGCGAATCGACAAGCGGTGCATATTCCTCGGTCAGCAGGGAGAATGCATTTTCATCCCCGTCCTGCAGGCATCTGATTGTATGATTTCGGTCGCCTCTGTGCGCAGTATTCATTGCGATACCTCCACACATTGGCAAATCCACTCAAAAGTACACTTCATTTGAGTTCCCTTATGTTTAATTATACCATGAATTTATATTTTGTCAATACTTTTTTTACATTTTTCGGATGTTTTTTGTGAGTTTTCTTCCCATTTGAGCACATTTTATGGCGATCTCTACAGCATTTCCGCCAAAAAAACACATTTATCCGATAATATAGTTCATCTCACCCGAGAGCAGCGCCAGAATACCGCGATAAACCACCTCGGGGCGATTGTCGAAGTTGAGCTTCATACGCTCCAGTGTGTAAGGATTGTCGATGACAATATTCAGCTCCATCGTGGTCTTGCGATCCTCGATGATGGTGCATTTCAGATCATATCTTCCATCCTCTCGCGGCGTTGACTCGCACTTAATTTCCGATCCGCGCAGCTTAAAGTTGAGCATTCGCATGGCACTCTTGAGACTGCGGTCGCGTATATAGCCCATGATATTGCTCTCCAGTGTCTCGGCGACCGTATTGCCCCGCTCGGTGATCACATAAAGCTTGGTTCCCTCGTCGCTGATGCCCCGCTGTTCAATATTTCCCACATCCACAAGCTCACCAAAGCATTCGGCGAAGCTGAAATAATCGACAAATTCATCCTGCAGCACCATATCATTCAGTGTAGCAAAATCCATCGGATAGCCCACATTACGCATGAGATAGAGTATAAATATCTTCACATCGTCCTTCTTTTTAAGCTTCGTTTTCATCGGCACGCTCCTTCATTTTTACTGTCTTTCTATTCTATCACAACAGCTATCATTTTTCAACCCCTTATGCGCAAGAACGAAAAAAAGACCCGGATCAAAGATCCGAGCCTTTCTTCAAGTTATTTCTAACTTATCTCTTCTTCATTGTAAGAACTGCGCCTGCTGCGATAGCGAGAACTGCTGCTGCTGCAACAATACCCATATCAGCGGTAGCGGGAGCGGAAGGAGCGGGAGCTGCGGGAGCGTCAGCTGCGGGAGCCTGAGTAGCGGGAGCCTCAGTTGCGGGAGCCTCAGTCTCAACGGGCTTAGCATCAACGAGCTTAATTACAGGAGACATATCCCATGCACCAACACCGGTGTACTGAGCCTGGTAGTTATCGCCCCAGAGGTCAGCAGAGTCGCCGGAGAACTCAGGATCGATGATGTTAACTGTGCAGTAGGTAACAAGAACCTGACCGGATGCGAGAGCCTCTTCAGAGAGCTGGATAGCATCAAGCGGGAACTTTGCTTCGAGAGTGTAGCCATTAGCGTCCTTTGTGAATGCGGACTCAGCGTCAGCAATGGGCTCACCTGCAGGCTCGTTAGCGTCATCATTGAAGATGAGCACGGTCTTGCCGGCATCATTGTTCCAAGGCAGAATGGAGAGGGAGTTTCTGTCCTCTTCATTGAGGTCATAGAACCAAATCAGAGTACCATCCTGGGTGTAGGGCTTGTTCTGGTCAAGAGCACCGAAGAACTGGGTCTTGTCCTGACGTGTTTCGAGGTAATAGAGGTAGCCGTCCTTAACCATGAGCTTAACAGTATTGCAGAAATCAGCATCGGTGAATCCGTCCGGGATAACACCGCCAACGATACCTGCACCGTCACCGCTCCAATCATTGGTGTCGGAAACATTCAGGGTAAGAGCAGTAGCCTCGTCCCACTCACCAGCGGAAACGACGCCATCAATGGTTGCTGCCTTCTTAACAACATTAACCTCTGTTACAGGGTCAGCTGCAAGCACAGGAGTTGCGAGAAGAAGAGCAGAAAGAAGAAGTGCGAAAAACTTTTTCATTTTCTTTTCCTCCAAAGAAAAAATATTTTTGTGTAAAATATATGAATATTCTACGGTGAATATTATATCACATAGAAATTAGAATTTCAATACCCCAATCGACAATTTTTTATTTCATTTTTTGTACATTTTGTATTCATTTTCGCCACATCGTGTTATATCATCGCAACTATTACATGTTTTTCCTCTTTTGAAGTAACTTTTTACCACAAAAATCACAGCAACAAGCACAATTTACGCTTCTCTCGCTTGTATAATATTGCATTTGGACAAAAAGGGTAAAAAAATAATCGGTTCAAACGAACCGATTATTCTTTATTGAAGTAAGTGATTACTTATCTCTTCTTCATGGTTACAACTGCGCCTGCTGCGAGAGCGAGGATAGCAGCTGCAGCGATGATACCCATATCAGCGGTAGCAGGAGCTGCGGGAGCTGCGGGAACGTCAGCTGCGGGAGCCTGAGTAGCAGGAGCCTCAGTAGCGGGAGCCTCGGTCTCAACTACCTTCTCTGCGAGAACGATAGTACCATGCTCATAGGACTCTCTCCAGCAGTAGCAGGGGTTGGAAGCCCACATAACGAGACCGGTTCTTGCGCCGTCAGTAGCGTCGTTGATCTGGATGTCGAGGGAGAGGATGTGACCAGCCTTGGGCTGAATGTCATCCCACGGAATAGCATACTCTACAACATACTTGTCCTCAGCGGTAACAACCATCTTACCGAGGTAGTCGTCTTCGAGCATATCAAAGATGTAACCGAAACCGGACTTGGTGTCGTCAGCGGTTACGCGGATAACGCCTGCATAGTCGTCGCCGCCTGCAGTGAGGGTAGCGTCGAAGTTACCGTTGAGGGTAAGGCAAACGTCTGCGCAGTCAGCGGTGTTCTCGTTGCTGCCGTCAACCTGAACCGGTACGCCCTTCTTGTCTACTTCAACAAGAACGTAGAAGTAGTTCTCATCCCACAGGGTAGAGAAGGTACCGCGGGTAGCTGTCTCGGAAGGGATAACGGCATCGTCAACAAGAGCTACGTCCTGCTTGTCAGCCTTTGCCCATACATCGTCGATAGCACCATCGATTACGGGTGTGCCGTATACTGCTTCCATCTTTGCATCAGATGCGAAAGCGGAGATCTGCATGCAGAAGAGGAGAGCCAGCGCGAGCACGAATACGTTTTTGAGTGTTCTTTTCATTGGAAAGTCCTCCATAAAATTATTTGACGGTTACACCGCCGAATTTACGATATTATTATACAGAATTTTTAACGATTTGTAAATAGACTATATGCACGATTTTTTAATGATTTTTCTGTCAAAAATGCACAATTCAAGACATGTATTTACTAAAAAAACGCGATTTCAACACAAAATGATCATGTTTTACATTCATCCTGAACCTCAATATGGAAAAATTCATAAATTCTCCTTGATATTATAATGAAAAAGTTTTATAATGCTGTTATCGCTTTATAAATCCGAAAGGAATGACATACATGACAACCAAGCCGATCTATCAGTTCTATTTCCGCATATCCGTCCTGCTCACCCTGCTTGCAGCCCTCGGGCAGTCACTTCTCTACTTTCTCAGCTTTGACACTGCGCTTTATCTCTACGAGCGCGGACCGCTGCCCACCATTCTCGGTGTCTGCATTGCCGCAGCCGTTGTCTTCATGCTCAGCTATATTTTCGCAGTTAAGAAGGAAGCCGCCCCCGAAAGTCTCCCCGCGCCCGGCCGCAATGTCACTTTCACCGCGGCGTTATCCGGCTTTTTCATTCTCGCGACTCTGATTCTAACCCTGCTTTATTCGCTCAACGGTCTCGAAACCGATGCGCTTTCCAGCCCTCTTGCCGTCGCTGCAAATGTATTCTCTATCCCCGCAGCCTGCTATTTCTTCGTCACGGCGCTCAACCCTTCACCCAATCCAAAGGCTCACGCCCTCCTCGGCTGTACCCTTGTTATCTGGCTCATTCTCTACACCCTCTCGAGTTATTTCCACATGAATTTCTCGATCAACAGCCCGCTCAAGATCTATAATCAAATGGCGCTCCTCGCAGCAATGTTCTATTTTCTTCAGGAGGTTCGCTATCCCCTCGAAAGACAGCGTCCCGCACAGCATCGCGCCTTCGGCTTCATCGCCATGCTTCTGCTCGCCGTCTCCTCCCTTCCGACACTGCTGCTCACCTTTGCATTCCGCATCAGCATTACCAGCGACACCATCTACTATCTGGCTGAGCTTGCCATGGCATTTTATATTTTCACTGTACTCTCATCCTGTGCCAAGCCCGCATCCTCTGCCAAAGAAAAGAATGATCCCCTCACCCCCGACGAATTCTGATTTCACCGGCGGCAGTACATCGGCGCTGCTGCCGTTTTATTAAAATGATAAGGAGGATATCCATATGTCCAACCTCGAGCTCTATGATTCCAATTTCGCCGCCAATCCCTATCCGAGCCTGCCGAAGCTGATTTTCCGTGACTGCCGAGAGACGCCCTTCTCACTCCACGGTCTGCTCTGTCCCAGCGAGGAGCGTCCCTATTTCCACCGACTCCCCCTCAACGTGGCAAAGGCAGCAAGCGACGCAGTTGTCTACCTTTCCTCCCATACTGCGGGCGGCAGAGTACGCTTCCGTACCGATTCGCCATACATCGCCATCCGCGCCCTCCTGCATAACATTGAAAAAGCCAACCACTTTTCGATCACCGGCTCCGCCGGCTTTGACCTCTACCGCGACAGCATATTCCTCGACAGCTACCGTCCTTCTCCTGCAATCGCAGATCAATACGACGGCGTACTGATGACCGACGGAAAAATGCATGATTATATGATCCATTTTCCACTCTACAGCGGATGCAAAGCATTACTGATCGGCTTGGATGAGGCTGCAGCCCTCGAAGCCCCCACATCCTACGCAATCGAGAAGCCGGTTCTTTACTACGGCTCCTCCATCACCCAGGGCGGCTGTGCTTCCCGTGCCGGCATGGCATACCAGAATATCATCTCCCGCCGTCTCGACTGCGACCAGATCAACCTCGGCTTCTCGGGCAGTGCAAAGGCGGAAATGGCGGTTGCCAATTATATCATCAAGCAGGATATCTCCGCATTCGTATATGATTATGACCATAACGCGCCCAATCCCGATTATCTCGAGCAAACCCACGAGTCCTTCTACCTCCGCATCCGCGAAGCCTGCCCCACACTGCCCGTCCTGATGGTCACCCGCCCCGATCACATCGGCACCGAGGATACGCTCCGCCGTCGCGACATCATTAAGTCGACCTATGAAAAGGCACTCTCTCGCGGTGAGCCTGTCTATTTCCTCGACAGTTCCGAATTTACAGCTGAATTCGGCGGCGACCACACCGTCGATACCACCCACCCCACCGACCTGGGCTTCTGGGTCATGGCAAACGCAATCGGTGCAGAGCTTGCAAAAATTCTGAAATAATTTATAAAGGGGCTGTCGCATTTTGATATGCGTCAGCCCCTTGAATATTAATTTTGCCGGTCAATGACCGTCATTTTCGGGCATTTTATGCCCGAAAATCAATCAATCTGCGCCACAAAATCGAAGATTTTGTGGCTGGGCTGTTTCAAATGTTCCATTTGCAACAGCCCTTTTCTTTATTCTCGCTTCTTTTCCGGCTGCGGTATTCACTCGGTGTACAGCCTACAATCCGCTTGAACATCACCGAAAAGTAGTCGCTGCTTGAAAATGACAGTCCGAACGCAATTTCGGTCACCGAATGCTCACTCTGCTCAAGCTCCCGCTTGGCGGCTTCAATTTTCTTCAGATTGATGTATTCCCGCGGTGTCACCTTGACCTCCTGCCGAAAGCGCGCCTTGAAGCGTGACAGAGACAGCATGCTCACCTCGGCAAGAGTATCCAGCGTAATCGACTCGGCAATGTGCTCTCCGATATAGGTGATCACCGCCCCCATCTCCTCCGACATCACTTCAAGTCCGTCCGAGCAGCCGATAATCTCGCATAAAAACTGCACCAGCATAGAACAACCTGCCATTCTTGAGATCACATCCTCCCGCCCCAGCAGTTCGAAACTCCCGGCAATCAGCTCCTTCAGATTCTTTCTCGGAGCAGCAACCGGAGGAGAAAGCGTCCGAAGCCGAGCGCGAAGCATCTCTCCCGCTGCCGCATCCAGATTCAGAAAGCTCCCCTCCCCCTCGCACTCCAGCCGAAACCAATAGATTTCATATCTGCCGTGCAGCTCTTCACCGGTGCTGTGCGGAACATATGCAGAGCTCATGAAAATCTGATTGCCCTGCACTGCATAATTCACGCCCTCCATGCTGTAGCACTGATTGCCGCTGACCACATAAACGAGCTCCATTGATCGGTGCATATGTGCGCTCAGCGCACTCGATTCGGGTTGGCGCAGCTCATGTCCGAACATCTCCAGCCCATCAATTTTCATCTGTTCCTTTGTCAGAACCTTCCTCTTATCCGACCATATATATGAATCGGTCACAAGCTCAATCATACAGTCACCTCCTTTGATTTCGTACCGAAACTGAAATCAAATGCAGTATATTTTTCATGATATTATAATAATACTGCAGAATAAAAATGTCAAGTCTATCGACAGCAATATAAACAAAGGAGATCACCGCCATGACAAGCAAAGAACTGGTCAAAGCCACCCTCGAATTCCGTAACACCGATGGTCGTGCCCCCCGCGAGCTCTGGGCGCTTCCCTGGGCGTGGATGTTTGATACAGAAAATTACCACCGTGTAGCCAACCGCTATGAGTGGGATACATCCGGCCCCGCTACCGTCTATCACGAAGGTTCTACCGTCGAGAAGGGAGATCCCTGCGAAATCGGTGAATACACCGATCCCTGGGGATGTACCTTCGTCAACATTCACCGCGGCGTCATCGGAGAAGTCAAGAATCCCATCGTTCCCGCCGAAGACGAAGACTGGGAAGATCTCTCGAGAGTTGTCTTCCCCGAATACTGGCTCTCCTTCGATATCGAGCAGGTCAACGAAGCCTGCAAGGGATCGGATAAATTCCTTCTTGCCCCTGCCTGCCCCCGCCCCTTTGAACAGCTTCAGTTTATCCGCGGCACCGAGAATCTCTATGTCGACCTGATGACACGCCCCAAGGGATTCCTTGAATTTGTTGAAAAAATGCACGATTTCTACTGCCGACTCACTGAAAAATGGGCGCAGACCGACGTGGATGCCCTCCGCTTCATGGATGACTGGGGTGCACAGAAGAGTCTGCTCATCAATCCCACCGTATGGCGAGACATCTTTAAGCCCATGTACAAGGATTACATTGATATCGCTCATAAATACGGCAAGAAAATCTTCATGCACTCGGACGGCTACACCCTCGAAATCATCCCCGATCTGATCGAGCTCGGTCTTGATGCCCTCAATACCCAAATCTTCTGCATGGGTCCCGAAAAGCTGGCTCCCTTCAAGGGAAAAATCACCTTCTGGGGTGAGGTCTGCCGCCAGCATCTGCTCCCCCACGGTACAAAGGAGGACATCGTACGCGCAGTTCAGTCGGTCTACGATAACCTCTGGGACAATGGCGGCTGTATCGCTCAATGCGAATACGGTCCCGGCGCCAAGGCGGAGAATATCATCACCATGTACGATACCTGGGATAAGCTCACCGCGAAATCCTAAATCAATATGCAACATCCAGGTTACGCTTGGATATGACAAAAAGGGGCTGTTGCAAATGAAAAATTTACAACAGCCCCGCCACAAAATTTTCGATTTTGTGGCGTATATTGATTGGTTTCAGGGCGTAAAACGCCCTGAAATGGCGGTCTTTGACCGGCAAAATCAATATTCAAGGGACTGTCGCATGCAAATGCGACAGTCCCTTT
>JAFQEJ010000043.1 GCA_017399105.1 Clostridia bacterium | reverse complement strand
GGAAAACAAGCAAAAAATACCGATCAGGGTATGCACCTTTAGCTCAGTTGGTAGAGCAACTGACTCTTAATCAGTGGGTCCCGGGTTCGAATCCCTGAAGGTGCACCAAAGTTAGTGCTGTTAACAGGCAGGGTCCACCCGTTCCCATTCCGAACACGGAAGTTAAGCTGCCCCGTGCCGACAATACTCGACTGGAGACGGTCCGGGAAGATAGGTAGGTGCTAACATCTGCTGAGAAGCAGTCAGTACGAGAGTGCTGACAAGTTGGTGTTTTTAACAGGCAGGGTCCACCCGTTCCCATTCCGAACACGGAAGTTAAGCTGCCCCGTGCCGACAATACTTGACTGGAGACGGTCCGGGAAGATAGGTAGACGCCAACATCTTACAGCAGAGTGATTTCACTCTGCTGTTTTTACAATACATTCCTCCTTAGCTCAGTCGGTAGAGCACCTGACTGTTAATCAGGGTGTCGCTGGTTCGAGTCCAGCAGGGGGAGCCAAAATAAAGCAAGTCGTAAGACTTGCTTTTATGCCTTATAAATCAAATAGGAAATATGTTGCACATATAGTTGTAAAGCTAACCCCGTATTTGATTTCACATAAAGGGCCATTAGCTCAGTTGGTTAGAGCAACCGGCTCATAACCGGTCGGTCCAAGGTTCGAGTCCTTGATGGCCCACCAAAAACGGAGATTCAAATGATAATAACATTATCATTTGAATCTCCGTTATCATTTAATTAATGATATTACGATTTCTGACTAACACCATTCAACCTTGCGACCATATCGAGGACCGTTCGTTCAATATCACTTGTATTCAAATCGACCTCAAGACAAGAAAAAGCATCAAAGTCAATATCAGAAATACTTCCTTCTTCTAACAATTTAACTCCAAGTACATCAATCACTCTCGGAGACAAATCCGAAATTGTCAAACAATTGACACCAATGAGATCACCGTCAGAAAAATCGTCAAGACTTACCTGCTTGTCATCCTCCACAAATGAATGATCAGTCAAAAGCTTCATATAAATATCATCCGGATAGACTTCACGTGTTTCCTCGTCCAGAACAAGAATACAGAGATCTTCATTGATTCGAAGAAAATGACCACTTAGTAGAAATTCTTCGTTTTCCAGATTAGAACCGGTGCTTAAACATGAGGCTAAAAACATGGAAAACAAGCAAACTATCAGAGAAAATAATCTTTTCACAAGATGCCCCTTTCATATAGATTGATAATAAGACGATTATAACACATAAAAGTTCCAAAATACGTCCATATGCTTGACAGAAATAAGAAATAATGCTATAATAACACTGGAGTAACGGAGAATGTCAAAACAAATGTGTTTTGGCATTTTTATTTTAGGGAGAATATTATGTCAGAAATTCTGAATATCATCAAAGACTTTCAAAAAGAGTGCCCCTGCGGCAGAGTACATGAGACTGCAATCAAGGATGTTCGCATCACATCCGGAATCGTACATGAAGTCGGAAAAATTCTTCAAGAGAATTTTTTTTCAAAAAATCTTCTCCTCGTCGCGGATGTCAACACAATCAAAGCCGCAGATGGCATTGTAGAAAGCCTGCATGGCTTTAATGTTGAATTCAAATTATACGATTATCTCCGAGTCGCTCGCATGGAGCACGTAGAAGAACTTGAAACACTGATCAAAAACCGTGACATTTCTATTCTGTCTGTAGGAACCGGCTCTGTCAACGATCCATGCCGTCTTGCCGCTGCACGTCAGAATAAAAAGCTCTGTATTTTTGCAACTGCTCCCTCAATGGACGGCTTCGCATCCTACAGCTCACCCATCGTTGCAAACGGATTCAAAGCCAGCTACCCTGCAAAAAGTCCGGAAGTCATAATTGGAGACACAAAAATACTTGCATCTGCCCCTGCTGAGTTAAAATCTGCCGGCTTCGGAGATATGATCGCCAAATATATTGGACTTGTGGACTGGCAAATTTCCGCACTGCTAACCGGAGAATATTATTGCGAGAGAATCGCAGCTCTGACACGCTCTGCTGTGGATGAGCTGATGGAAATGTCTGACCGCGTTACGGTGGAAGACGAATATACAGCCGGAAAGATTTTCGAGGCACTGTTAAAGACAGGAATAGGCATGAGCTTCGCACAAAATTCGCGTCCTGCCAGCGGATCTGAACATATAATCTCCCATCTGATTGAGTGTGTCGAGCTGCGCGATGGAATTATCCCCAATTTTCATGGACATGATGTGGGAGTTTGTACTTTAGAAATGCTGAAGTATTATAATTTTCTTGCCGAGCATGAAGAGATAGAAGCCAGGCGGGAAGAAATAGACTGGAAACAAGTGTACGCATACTACAACGAAATGGCTGATGACGTAAGAGCGCTCAACGAACCAAATACAGTGACCGATGAGGTCGCCCCCGAAAAGCTGCGTGCACTTTGGCCCAAAATCCGCGAAATCATCCGCAGTGTACCGTCATATGAGATCTGCCGCGATGCTATGCAGAAAGCCGGATGCAAAATGACGCTGGCTGACATTGGAAAGCCGCAGCAGCTCTTCGATGAATGCGTGAAATATTCACCATTCATGAGACGCCGCCTGACGCTGCTGAGAATGCAGAATATGATCAAAGTGAAATAAAATCAATATTCAAGGGACTGTAGCATGTCAATGCGACAATCCCTTTTTCTTATATGGAAATATTTCAGATTCACTTGACATCCAATATACTCCCTGCTAAAATAGGTGAAGTAAGCCTAAATAATATAGATCAGGTGAATAAAATGGAAAACAAAGTAATTCTTGTATCGATCGACGGCATGCGTCCCGACGGCGTATCGAAATGCGGTAATCCTTTTGTGGAAGAGCTTATGAAGACAGGCTCCTATACTCTCACAGCAAAAACAGTGATGCCCTCTGTGACTCTTCCCTGCCATATGTCCATGTTCCACAGCGTACCGCCAGAACGTCACGGCATTATAACCAACAACTACATGCCTATGGTACGCCCCCTGAACGGACTGTTTGAGCAAATCAAAAACGCTGGCGGCAAAAGCACCATGTATTACGGCTGGGAAAATCTCCGCGATATTTCCCGCCCCGGCTCTCTCATTGCCGCAGATTATCTCAATGCCTATACAGCAGAGCATTCGGACGGTGTGCTGACCGACAGGGCACTTCGCGATATTCCCACATTCAAGCCCGATTTTGTTTTCCTCTACATGGTGGAAACCGACGAAAAAGGCGGTCATGACAACGGTTGGATGACCGAGACCTACCTCTCCTACATTTTCTGCGCAATCGATAATGTAAAGCGCGTCATTGAAGCGGTTGGAGACGAATATACCGTCATTGTTACCGCAGACCATGGCGGACACGACCGAATTCACGGAACCGCACTCCCCGAGGATACTACCATCCCCATGTTTTTCCACGGCAAGAAATTCGCGGCGGGAAAGGTTCTTGAGAATGTATCCATTCTCGATCTGGCTCCCACAATCGCTCAAATCATGGGTGTCAATCCCGACCCCGCATGGGAAGGAAAATCACTGATATCATGATCCTTTTCGCATCAACCCTCAACCAAACCGCATATCTCTTTACGCTGATCATCGTCGGATATCTGCTGACAAAGCTGCGTATTCTTCCCGAAAACAGCAGCGCAGTTCTCTCGAAGCTTGAAACATGGATATTTATTCCCATGATGGTGTTCGAAAGCTTCAGCAGCAATTTCGCCCCTTCCCGTCTCAGCGGTGCGAAGGAGCTGCTTCTCGTATCCACCTGTCTCATTATTGTCACCCTGCCAATCGGCTTTCTGGTGTCGCGGATCATGACAAAAGACAGCGATATGCGAAAGACCTATTATTATAATTTCGTGTTTCCCAATTCGGGATTTATGGGGTATGCGGTTGTAAAAGCGCTCTTTCCCGAGCTCTTCTTTGAATTTGTCCTTTTCTGCATCCCATACAGTATTATTACCTATTTGTGGGCAATTCCGGCGCTGATTATCCCCTCCGAGCATACAGAAAGTAAACCTACCATTGTATCAAGCCTCAAATCACTCTGCAATCCCATGTTTGTCGCTATGATTATCGGTATGCTTGTCGGTCTTTCCGGAATCAAGCTTCCCGTCTTTTTTTCCACCGCGGTCGCTGCTCTCTCGGCGAGCATGTCTCCCATCGCTATGCTGATTACAGGAGTGATTGTCGGCGGAATCAATTTGAAGCGTGCATTTACCGATGTGAAGGCGTATATCACATCGATCATCAGACTGATCGTTATTCCCCTTGCATTTATTATGATATCATGGCTGCTCCCGCTGTCCCAAACAGCTTACATATGTATCATCAGCTTTCTTGCCATGCCGATCGGACTCAATACCATCGTCATCCCAAGCGGCTACGGAAAGGATACATCCAAAGCCGCAGGCATGATCGTCATCTCCCATCTGCTGGGATGCATCACAATTCCTCTTCTGTTTTTGCTTGTATAAAAAAATGGGCAGACGTCATTGTACGTCGCCCATTTTTTATTCATGTACTATTCCGCAAAGCTCCAGCCAAGCTCGTTCAGCTGTGCGATGATCTCGCTGTCTACATCGGAAAGGCTTCCTTCTTCCACAATCCTGCAGCCGAAGATATTGACCTGACCGGGATAGGTGGTTGCAATCGTTCCGTTCCAATCAATCTCAATCAGATCGCCGCTGGAGACGTCCCTGAGCTCACTGCCTACATTTTCACTGCAGTCGGTGATGACGCAGGGAGAGGCGTCAATAAGGATAATGTATTGCGGATGTTCTCCCTCAGTTACAAGACAGCGTCCCTGAACTTTCTCGTATTTGCTTCCACAGCCTGTGGAAAAAAGCAGAAGCAATACCAAAAGTACCGATATCATTCGTTTCATCGCAAAAACCTCCTTTTTTATGTAAGACGGTCTGCCCTCAAATTTTGTTCCATGCCTCGCGTGCCTTCTCACAGTAATACTGCACAAGCTCAAATTTTGCATCGGGCGCAATGCGATGGTCGGGGCAGGGAATATAGCCGCCCAGCGCAATTAATTTTGTCAGCCGATCGATTTCTTCGTCTACAGCCGCTCTGTCACGGGAGAAGACTGTCTTGTTCATACCGCCAACACCGCGGAGCTCCTTTCCGTAAAGCTCACGCCAGGGAGCAATCGAAGCGTTCCAGGTACCCACCTCAATGGGGAACATGGTGTTGACACCCGATTCCAGCCAGATGGGCAGAAGTGCATCAATCATACCGTCGCAGTCCACCGAAACAATGTCAATGCCATGTTCGCTCATCAGCGAGGTCATCTTCTTATACCAGGGCGCAATATGGTCACGGAAGCATTCGGGAGTAATAAGCGGACCGCTCTTGCAGCAGATATCTTCCCAGTAGTGACCGTAGTCAAACCTGCCGCCTGAAGCAAGTGCTCCCCTCAGATTTTCATAACAAAGTCCGCACATGGTATCAACAATCTCGCCGAACAGCTCCTCGTCATCTGCGTAAAGATAGGACAGCTCAGCAACTCCCAGCAGGTTACGCATGGTGCCGATCAAAGATCCGACCTGCAGTCCCAGCGGAATTTCACGGCTGTCAACATCCGATAATGCAGCCAGATGCGCTGTCGGAATACGGGCGGGTGATGGCTGCAGCTTGGGCTTGTACAGTGTTTCCCATGCCTCTCGATCGGTGAGCGTGGTACCGATTTCAGCAGGAATCGAAACAACGCCCGGCTTGATCATGCAGATCAGTCCCATGCTGTCGCGGATGATCTGACTGCCGTCAGCCTTTGTTTCAAGCAGCTCTGTCTCAAATCCGGGAAGCAGTCCGTTGTGGCAGGAAACGCATGAATTCCAGTTGAAATCAAATCCCAGCCTCGCCATAATCGAGCAGTCTGCCTCCGAGTTATCACCGAAGCGAGCATATCCATCAGCTTCTTTTCGGGTAATGTATCCCTCATCCGCCCATTTTTGAAGCGTTTCTACCCAATATCCGAAGGATACAATGGGAAAGCGGTCATAAGATTGATATCGAAGAATTGCCAGTGTATTTTCACGTAAGGTCATGTTTACATCTTCTTTATTAAAAATTGATGCTTCATTGTAGCATGAAAAACAGATTCTGTCAACCGAAAAACTTAGACAGAGCATGCGCCATAACAGGATAAATGAAACATAATATAGTACAAAAATGACAATAGAAGAACTGATGTTGACAGCCGAAAAGCGCCGTGATATAATGAAATTGCACGATAATAAAAAAGAAAAAATCGCACGAAAGGAAACCTGCATGAAAAAATTTCTCACAGCCGTACTGCTGATCCTGCTGCTCGCATCCTGCAATACCGAAGGAAATCCCACAAAGGAGAGCGATAGAATGGAGACCTCCGAAGCTGACAATACCATGGTATCGACTTCTGCCGTGACCGAAGCCGAAACAACCGAACCCGAATCCGAATATACCAAGCCCCTTTCGCTGTTCGGTGATTGGAGTGAATTCTTTGCCGAAGGGAAGCGGAGCAACACCCATGCTCTGACATTCGAAAAAACAGAAGCCGGCTACACCCAGTCACGCGGCGAGGTGGAGATCGAAGGTCCCCGTACCTATGCCTCTGTTGACCGCGCCTACTCTCCCGCTATGCATGTCAATGTGGATGCCTATGTAGTCAACCCTGAATATGCAGACGATTACAGAGCCGCCGGTTATGATGTGATCGGTATGTCGGGCTCCTTCAATAAAACCGCCTACAGCGAAAATCATCCCGAGGTTTTGCAGAAGGATAAGAACGGCTCCGCAGATGCAGCATGGGGCTCGGCTGTGCTCACCGAGGATGTGCTTGCCTATAACATAAAAAATACCGTCAAGTACATGCTGAAGGAGACAAACTGGAATCTCGGCTTCGTTGAGCCAGAGATGTTTCGCGACGGTCTTTACGGCGAAGCCTACAAGGAGCTGTGGGAGCTGAAATTCGGCGAAGCCTGGAGCGATCCCGTTGACGATGTGCGCTCTGTTTTTCTCTCCCAGCGACTGAATGTGTGGACACATACCAATGCCATCAAAACCTACTCCGACTATATCACAGATAATCAGAAGGATAAAAGTGTGCTCTACCATCTGGCGCCCCACAGTACCCTCGCCTATGCCACCTACGGAAACGGCATCACCGACGGCTATGTACATATGATGGGTACCGGCAGAGTGGGCACTGTTACCGGTCAGACCTGGAGCAATACCATCGAAAATACCATCCGTTATGAAGGCGAATCCGCGAAGCGTACCTTCATCAACGCCATTGTTGATTACGGCACCTACCTCGATGCCGCCAATTATTACGGAGCCGATTTCTATGCCCTTTGCGATCCCATGTCGGATACCCACACCTCCCAGCCGGAGGATTACTGGCGCGCCCTCTGCCATGAGCAGCTTGTTGCCTCTATGATGTATCCCGAGATCAACCGTTGGGAGATGATCTGGACAAATCGCTCCTTTATGAATGTCTCCCCCGACTACCGCAGTGAGCAGACAGCAATTCACAACGCGCTGTTCGATATCTCGGGCAGAAAATTCACCCTCACCGCAGGAACACCCGGTATCACCTATCTTCTCTCCGATTCTCTCACCTGGCAGAGCAAAAATACAGAATTTGCCGAAAATGCCTATGACGGCTTCTGGGGCGTGGCAGCTCCCCTCACCTATGACGGAATCCTCCTGCGAACCAAAGCAATGGAGCTTATCACAACAGCCGAGGATCTTGCCGATGTGTCACTTCTCATTGTGTCCTATGACAACCAGAAGCCCCTCTACGAAAATGTCAATCCCGCCATCGCCGACTGGGTCAAGGCAGGCGGCACCCTCTTATATCTCGGCGGCCCCGACGAATATCTGACCATTGAGGACGCCTGGTGGAACGCCGAGGGTAAAGGCGGCTCTCCCACAGCGAATCTGCTGCAGTATCTGGGAGCCGATATCACAGCGCAAACCTATGCAGGCGCAAAGAGCAGCCTGACCTGGCTGGGCGGCGACTCTGTCATCGAAGATAACGATTTTCTGACCAAGAAGTTCACGGTCGGCGGCGATGCATATACCTACGCCTTTGACGGCAGCGGCTTTGAAACGCTTCTCAAAACCGAAGCAGGCGATGCCATCGGTATCCGTTTCGCGGCAGGAGAGGGAAGTGTCATCATGTGCGGCATCTCCACCACCGATTACAGCGACAGCGCAGCAGGTGCCGATCTTCTCCGCATGCTGACCGCAGAAGCACTCAAAACCACCGAATATGATTATGTAACCTCCGACATCTTCCTCGTCGAGCGCGGCGATTATGTGGCACTCTATCCCCTCGAGGGAGATTACACGCTGGAAGGAAGTTATGTCAATATCTTCTCCTCTGACCTCACCTATGTTAACAATCCGGTGATCAGGCAGGGAGAAGCCGCCCTCTACCGCCGCGTAAGTGTTAAGGATCAGCCCACCCTCCTCTTTGCAGGCGGCTTCCTTGGCGAAATCACCGAAAGTACCGATCATACCACCGTTCATCTGTACGCCGCCGAAAATGCCCTCGCTCCCATTCGCATTGCCGCCCCCGCAGGGATGATTCCCACATCGGTAAAGGCAGTCTATGCCGGCAGCGAGAGCAATACCACCCACATCTGGGATGAGACAACCAATTCGCTTCTGGTGCAGGCAGTCACCACACCCACAGCTCCCGTGACCATACGCGTGGAATGGGCATCCTCGGGCACTCCCGTGAAGGATACCGCCTACGAAACCGCACTCAGCGTGAGAGTCAATAACGAAAACAAGGATGAAGCCTACATCATCTCCAATACCGGCTCAGCCAACGGAAACTACCGCTTCTGTGACAGAGATGCCGAGATTGTCTGGAGCTTTGATATTGCCGAATATGACGGACTTGTTGTCTCGGCAGCGGTTGTCTCCAATTATGTCATCGAGGTGTCGGGAGATAACGAGACCTTCCATACCGTCATCGATTACAGCGATCTCACATCCGAGCGCGCCGCAGGAACCAATGACAGCATAGTCACGATCATTCCGAGCGCATATGATGGCATCGGCGAAAAGCTCTATATCAAGCTCCGCAATACCGATCCCACAGCCGGCTGGGGCGGAGCCGTTAAGTCCTTCACCTTCCACACGATTGTGGATCAATAAGCTGAAATATATAAGGGGGGACTGTTGCAGTTCGAGCTGCAGCAGTCCCCTCTGTTTTTTTATTGATATGCTATGATCGTTATATAATCAATCATCAAATTCGACATACATGACAGTGTCACAGTGCCAGCCGCCGGTATGAGCACCGTAGTAGCCTTCGTGCCAATAGACCGGCATGTTGTCCTGGGCATGAATCGGTACAACCGGACGCCAGATTTTGGTGTCGTTTGCTTTTCCGGTACCTGGAATTCGGCGAATAACCTGCTCAAGATGATAGGTTGCGCCATAATCCTCTGATATGTAGCTTTCGAGAACACGGTCTTTTCCGTCAAAACGAGCGATATAGAGACGGTCGGTATCAATAAAGCGGCGGTTTGCTCCCCCTTGCTGATACAAGCCTATGCCGTAATAATACGCCATTCCTCCTACATAGGTTTCAGATCCGTCCTTCTGGTCAGCAGGAGCTAAGAATTCACCGCCTGTACAGATCGGCTCAGACAAATGCCATGCTCCGTGATGATAAGTAGCAGATCGGTAATAGAGTGTATCCGGCTCTCTCACAACAAAGGGAGAGAACGCAACGCGGTAGGGCGGTGTGGGCGAAACATCGAGCAGACGAACGGTTTCACCCTCGGGAGCTCTGTAAACTACATCCAGGGAGTTCAGGTCAAGCAGATGCTTTTCTCCGAAGAGTTTCATATCCTGTACCTCATCCTTCATGTTCAACAGATTTCCGTTGAAATCGAAGAGTCCGGAGCGGATGACATGCTCAACAGGATTGTGCGGATGACCGTAGAGTGCGAAGAACCAGCGTTCTGTATGACCAACATTTGTAGGCAAATAAAGCTTGCGGATGTCAATGTAGAAAAGACCGCCAAGCTTAGAGACTTCCAGATTTACCGAGAGGAAGATAACAGGATCACTCCAGGTTTTGCCCATATCGGAGGAGGTGCGGATACCCCAGGTGATTCCGCCGATACGCGTGAAAAGCCAGAGCTCGCCGCGTATAGTATTCTCAAAGAGCTGTGCATAGGTTACAGTATTGTCATATTCGAGGTGCTGCTCGGGACCGAAAGAAAGAAGATCATACGGTTTTTCGGTGATACGGAATTTCAGAACATTACTCGAACCGTGACCGGTATAGGCAACCATGATGTGACCGCTCTCCAGAACACAGATGGAAGGCGCGTTATGTTCATCCGGATAACAGCAGTTGAGCTTACAGATGCGGACATCAATGCTTGCTGCTTTGCTGCACTTGGCGTCGACTTCCTTGATGTGTATCTCACCCATGTCGGTGCAGTATGCAATGTAGGTTTTACCGTTGTCAGCAACGATGGCTTTTTCATTGATCCACCAGTCGGTATTGGCGCGCTTTATTCTGCGCTCAACCGAACGTTCAATATTGATCATATAAACAATCCTCCTGATCATATTAATTTTGGATTTTTCTATATTATATCATGAGTATGTTTGTGAATAAACAGAAAAAACGATGCAGAAAGGAGGATTTTCGAAACATAATTCTGTATAAGGTTGAATTTCTAAACATGACCTGTTATAATGATGATAGAATGAAATGATGGTATACAGAAGGGAGGTACAGTCGTGTTTTTTAACAATCGGAATCTTTATGTTCGCCTGCGCGGTGCCTATATGATCAGCCGCAGTGGCTTTTCGGGATGCTTTACCGCCGATGAACGCCGTTATACCTCGCTTTCCCTTCGTCTCAGCGGTACGACACACTTTGATGACGGAAAACAAACTTATGTTGCCAATGCAGGAAGTATCATCTATCTCCCCCGAAGTCTGAAATTCAAACGGGAAGGCAGTGATGAAGACCTTTACATTCTTCATTTGGAGTGTATCAATAGTAAAGGAGAAGAGAATTGCGGGGAAATAGAACTCTTCAAACCGCTTGATCCAAAGCTGTATACCATGCACTTTCAGCGTATTGAAGAAAGCTGGCGAGCAGGACGAACGAACCGGGCATCTTCACAGCTCTATGAGCTTTTTGATATGATGGAAGAAGAGTTCACCCATAGTAGTGCGGGTGCTGGCTATAATATGATTCGTGAAGGCGTGAATTACATGCGTATGCACTTTCAAAATCCGACACTGACTGTTGCCGAGCTTGCGGAGCGATGCCACATCAGTGAGGTGTATTTCCGAAAGCTATACCGTGAGGCTTTCGGTATGTCGCCTCATGGCGGAATTGCGGAGCTGCGCTTCGAATATGCCAAACATTTGTTGAAATCGGGGTATTATTCGGTGAATGAAATTGCTGAAATGTCGGGCTTCTCGGATGTAAAATACTTTCGTGCCGCATTCAAAAAGAGATTTGGTATTTCCTGCACCGAATACAGAATATCGAAACAAAAGGGACTGTCGCATTTGCACGCGACAATCCCTTGAATATTGATTTTGCCGGTCAAAGACCGCCATTTCAGGGCGTTTTACGCCCTGAAACCAATCAATATACGCCACAAAATCGAAAATTTTGTGGCTGGGATGTTGCAAATTTTTCATTTGCAGCATCCTTTTTTCATTCTGATTAAAGCTCAACCTTTTTTTCCAGCAGCTCGTAGCTCTGTGCAAGGAAGCCGCGAAGCTCCTCTGCGGTGAGCTGTCTCTGGGAGAGCAGAGCAAGCGTCCAGATCTGACGGACAATAGGCTCAGCCGATTCCTCCCCTGCGTCAGCAAGACGGCGGATCAGCGAGCTTGCCGAGTTGAGCACCAGCGTCGCCTCGGTGGGCATGTCGGGCATGTCACCGCGATCCATACGGTACATTTTCATCATGTCCTCCATGCGGCGGGTTTCTTCGGACACATTGAGCATTGCAGGGACACTTGCGTCCTTCAGCAGCTCAAACTTGACAGTGAGCTTTTCATTGCCCGAAACCTTCTTGAAGAGCTCGGAAAGCGAAGCCGATTCCCAAACCTCGCCGTCACCCTTCAGTGCCTCTGCTACATCAGAGTCAATGCGCTTGAACTTCACGCTGCGGTCAGCCTCCAGCATGCTGATGAACTGATTGTCCAGCATGCGGTCAAGGAGCATAACCTCAATGCCGGCAGATTCAAACATCGCCGCGTACTGCGCCTGAGCTACCTTGTCGTTGGCGTAGTAGATCACATTCTCATGCTTTTCCTTGGCAGCCTCCAGATACTCGTCAAGGGTCACATGACGGTCATCGGTGAGCTTGAAGAGAATGCTTCCCTTGGTGCGGTCATAGAATTTCTTGTCGCGCAGGCAGGCATATTCGGCGAAGACCTTGATGTCCTCCCACAGCTTCTCAAATGCCTCGCGATCGTTGTTGAACATGCCGTTCAGCTTGTCGGCAACCTTCTTGGTAATATGAGCCGAAATCTTGGCAACATAGCCGCTGTTCTGCAGATAGCTGCGCGATACATTCAGCGGAAGCTCGGGGCAGTCAAGCACACCCTTGAGCATAAGCAGGTATTCGGGAATAACTTCTTTGATGTTGTCGGCGACAAATACCTGATTGTAATAGAGCTTGACCTGACCCTCCAGACTGTCATACTCGTGATTGAGCTTGGGGAAATAGAGAATTCCCTTGAAGTTCAGCGGATAGTCGGCGTTGATGTGAATATAGAAGAGCGGTTCGCGCCAGTCATGGAAGACTTTGCGGTAGAAGGAGATGTATTCCTCCTCTGTGCAGTCGGAGAGATTTTTCAGCCAGAGAGGATTGGTGTCATTGACCGGCTTGGGAGCTTCCGCTTCATGCTTGCACTCCTCGCAGTCACAGCCATCCTCGTGGTCATGATGTTCCTCGTCCTCTTCCTTCTCGCACTCAAGATAAATCTCAACCGGCATGAAGGAGCAGTATTTTTCAAGCATTTCGCGGAGCTTGAACTCGTCGAGATATTCCTCACCCTCAGCATTGATGTGCATGATGATGTCGGTGCCGCGCTCATCTCGCTCAGCCTCGAAAATTTCATACTGACCGGCATCCGAGCAAACCCATCTGACAGCAGGTGCATCGGTGTAGGAGCGTGTGATCACCTCAACCGTGTCGCTGACCATAAAGGCAGAGTAGAAGCCCAGACCGAAGTGACCGATGATGCCGTTCTTGGAAGCATCCTCGCCCTCATACTTCTCAATGAAATCCAGCGCACCCGAGAGGGCGATCTGGCAGATGTACTTGCGTACCTCCTCCTCGGTCATACCGATACCGTTGTCGGATACGGTGAGAGTTTTTGCATCCTTGTCAGCCTTGACGGTGATGCGGTAGTTGTCCTCGATACCGTGTACCTGACCGAGCGAAGTCAGTCTCTTTAGCTTTGTCACCGCGTCGCAGGCATTGGATACAATTTCACGAAGGAAAATTTCCTTGTCGGAGTAGAGCCATTTTTTAATAACCGGGAATATATGCTCGATTTCAACCGAGATACCGCCGGTTTCTTTTACGTTTTCGTTCATAGTAACACCTCAATGTTTAAAATCAATACCATATTATTATATAAAAGAATTGCTGTAAGTTCAAGTAAAACCTGTTAAAATTATTCCACAGTTTCGGAATTTCCGTCTCCGATTTCGGGGATATATTCATCAAGTTCAAACCAGAAGGTCGAACCGACACCAAGCGTGCTCTCCACGCCGCAGCTTCCGCCGTGCAGATGCGTGATGCTTCTGACAATCGATAATCCAAGTCCTGTTCCCATAGCTGCTCGCTTGTGAACCTTGTCTACCTTGTAATAACGATCCCAGATCAGCGCCAGCTTGTCAGCCTCAATGCCCTCGCCGCTGTCGGTGACCGAAATGCGAACCTTGCCGTCCTCACAGCTCTGGATAATGCGCACCGTTTTGTCGGCTCCCGTGTAGGTGACTGCGTTGTTGACCAGATTGTAAACCACCTGCATAATCCGTGTCCGATCAGCCATCACGGTGGCTTTCCGATCTGCTGCGAAGGTGATCACATAGCCGTCTACCTCACGAAGCTTTGCGTAACGCTCCATCGCAGCCTCCACTGCCTCGGTGATGCAGAGTGGCTCCATGTTCATTTCCTGTGTGCCCGACTGCAGCTTGGAAATATCCAGCACATCGTTGACAAGCGATGTCAGTCGCTTGGCTTCATCAATGATAATCTGACAGTTTTCAGGGGTGTTCTCCCCCGGAAGATCTCGCATGATCTCGCTGTACCCGCTGATCATGGTAAGCGGTGTGCGCAGATCGTGTGAAATGTTTGCAATCAGCTCTGTTTTCAGATTGTCCACCTTGGACAGCTCTTCGGCGGCATAATTCAGCGTGTCGGCAAGCTCGCCTGCCTCCCGGTAGCCCCGTCCGCGGAAGTTGACATCATAACGTCCCTCCGCGAGAATTTTTGCACTGTTGCTGATCTCAATGATCGGCTTCGAAATGCGCCGCGAGATAATCAGCGACAGCAGCAGCGCCAGAATGACAATCACGCCGGCAATGAAGAAGAAAATGGTGCTCAGCGTGTTCACTGTAGCATCCACCGGCGAGATCAGAGAGTTTACCACCACCATGACATCCTCTCCCGAAACGGTGGGCGTAACCACCGTGTAGATGATGCTCTCATCCTCACCGGCCTTGGCAGCATTTCCGCTTCCGAAGAAATCCTTCAGATTGCTGCTGGTGATCTGCTCAAGAAATGCCCAGAAAGCATCCTGATTGAATCTGTAGACAATCTCGCCGTTGTTCAGCTTGGCATTCTGATAGAGCTTGTTCAGCAGCGTAATTTCGGTGCGCGGCTCCGAGCTGTGAATGGCACAGTTATCCTGCGCGTGATAAAATATCATGTCCCGCCCGTCAAAATAGAGCATGGAGATGCAGTAGCGCCCCTCTTCATGCAGCCCCTTGGCAATTGCATCAATATCTTCGCTGTCGGCAGCTTCGGCGAGCGTATAGGAGGCATCCTTAATCTCGTTCATCATAATGAACTTGTATATATTGGGCAGCAGCACAATCTGAAAGAGCCACAGCACCACCAGAATCAATGCCGAAAAGCCGAGCATATAAAAGCTCAGCTTCCACTTGATACTCGGCGGCTTCAGTTTGAATGTTCTTTCGCGGTTATTATTCTGCTTCAAAACGGTATCCCACGCCTCTCAGTGTCACAATCAGCCGGCTGTACGGACCGAGGCTCTTACGCAGCAGCTTGATGTGCGTGTCGAGGGTGCGGTCATCGCCGTAGAAGTCATAGCCCCAGACCTCGGTGATCAGCTTTTCACGGGTCAGAGCAATATTGCGGTTGCGGAGCATATAGAAGAAGAGATCGTATTCCTTGGGGGACATGTCGATCTTTTTTCCGTCGATGGTCACGGTGCGCGCAGTAAAGTCCGCACACAACCCCTCGATTTTGACAATTTCATTCTTCTGCATTTGATTTTCGGGCGATACCCGCTTCATCACCGCAGCAATGCGGAGCATTAGCTCCTTGGGAGAGAAGGGCTTGACCACATAATCGTCAATTCCCAGCTCAAAGCCGCTGATTTTGTCATATTCTTCTCCGCGGGCTGAGAGCATAATGATCGGCACATTTGAGTTCTTGCGGATTTCCCGGCAGGCGGAAAATCCGTCAAGCTCGGGCATCATAATGTCCATGATGATGCAGTCAAAGGTCTTTTTCCTTGTCAGCTGCACCGCTTCCATGCCGTCTGCGGCTTCGGTGACCGCGTGTCCTTCAAATTCGGCGTATTTTCGGATGAGAAGACGAATTTTTTCCTCGTCATCCACCACAAGAATATTGTACATGGGGCTCCTCCTGTTATCGATAAGTAAAGGACGGAAGCACATCCCGTCCCTTACAGTATACATGATTTTCAGCTTTTTTTCAATAGTTACTCAGCACTTTCGGTGGCCTGAGGCACATATTCGGTGAGCACAACCTCAACCTCGGTGATGCGGTTGCTTCTCGAGACGGTGATGATAACCGTGTCACCGACCGCATAGTTGGCAAGCTCTGCCTTGATGTCAGCAAAGGCCGAAACCGTCTTGCCGTTGAAGCCGATTACTCTGTCGCCGAACTGGAAGTCACCGTTCTTCCATTCAATGATATATACACCGTAGTCGGTGATATAGGGCGCAAGCTCTGTGGAGCGATAGGTCCAGTAATCGTTTGCAGATTCAATGGTTGCCACGCTGATGCCAAGCTGAGGTCTGCCCTTGATATAGCCGTAGTTGATGAGCTGATCCGCGATATCCTTTGCGATGTTGATCGGAATAGCGAAGCCCAGACCCTCAACAGCGTCGCCCGAGGACTTGGCGTTGATGATACCGATGAGCTCGCCGTTGATGTTGAACATGCCGCCGCCCGAGTTGCCGGGGTTGACCGCCGCATTTGTCTGAAGCACGGTCATATCCTGACCGTCAATGGTAATGGTGCGGTTGAGCGCCGAGATGATGCCGTTTGTAACCGTTCCGCCCAGACTGCCCAGCGGGTTGCCGATGACAACGGTAGGCTCACCCACCTGCAGCTTGTCGGAGTCACCGAGGACAGCCGCTGTAAGACCGGCAGCCTCTACCTTGATGACCGCGATGTCGGTCTGCGCGTCGGTGCCGATCAGGACTGCGGGATATTCGGTGCCGTCGTGGAGACGGACAGTAATGTTTGTCGCACCGTCAATAACGTGATTGTTGGTAATCATATAACCGTCCGAGGTGAGAATAACGCCGCTTCCCGCACCCTCGGTGACATACTGACCGATGAAGGAGCTGGTGGACATAACCTCGGTGGTGATCTCAACTACCGCTTCCTTAGTGGCATTGACCACATTGGTGATGGCAGATGCAGACGAATCATAATTCTGACCGTTGTTTGCCGTTGTGATTACACTCTGATAACCCAGCTTGTCACTGCCCTCGGATGAGATATTGACATTATCGGGTATCTGCGTCTCGGGCTGACTGTTCTCCAACTCAGCCTTGGCATCCTCCAGCAGATAGCGCGCTGTCAGATATCCGCCGCCGATGCCGAATACAGAGGAGAGTATGATGCAGAAGCATACGGTCAGTGCAATCACGCCCGCAGAGGAGCGTTTTTTGTTTTTCTTTTTCTTTTTGCCGTTTCCCTCATTCTCGGGAGCAGAGCCGCCGCTGTTCAGTCTGTCGTAAGGATTGATCACAGTGCGGAGTACAACCGGTGTCTGAATGATCTTATCCGGCTCGCAGGTGTAGTTGTTGCCTATTTGATTTGTGCCCTGATTTTCGGGCTGATTGTTCTTATTCTCGTTTTCAAGCATTGAAATTACCTCCTGTATGATTCTATGTGAGTGAATTGTTTTCGTTGTGTCTATATCATACCCCATAACTGTGACGGCAGTATGATGAACAATGCAGCGTTTTTTGAATCTTACCGTAAGATTCAGTATACCCCGCTCAGCCTCTTTCAGCTGACAGAAAATATTGTAAAGCTTTAATGTGACGGCTGTATGAAGATGCGAAAAAAACTTTATGAAATTTAATGAATAAATTATTTTGTCCCACCGGGCAGCTTTGCTGTGGCAGAGAATAGAAAAATAGTCTCACTTCGAAGATTTTAGGTCAATACCCTTGCCCGTTCATAGAAAAAGTGATATAATATCAATAACTGTACAAGGATCGGAGGGAAGCGTATGGAGGATATCCTCGCACGAGAGATTGAAATTACATCAGTAAATCTGCGCGCCCTTGATGCACACGGAACCGAAAAAATCCGCACATGCTATCTTCGGGATGCCGCCCGCTCGCTTGCCGATGCTGTCCGGGAGTCTGAGGAGACCTCGCCCTTCTATCTCGGCGACCTCACACGCCGCTTCTACCTCGATCATATCCGCGCCATTCTTCCCAGGCGGGATGACCGTGTCACCTTTGCACGCTTCCTTGCGCAGCTTGCCGATGAGCTGCCCTTTGAAACAGCACCTTTGCCCGGGGGCAGAATCGCCTATTTTCCGGGTGCTGCTGCCCATGAAGCCTACCGTATCTTCAGCGGGACAATGGATGCCGCCGTTACCTATCCGGGCGACTTCACCGCCGTCTGCGAGGAAGTCTACGACGGACTCTGCGACTACTGTATTCTTCCCATCGCCAATGACAGCGAGGGAACACTTCACCGCCTGCGTGCCATGATCGACCGCTATGATCTGCGCATCGTCATGACCTGCCTAGTACAGAGCGGCGATGGCGAGAGCGAATTTGCCCTGCTGACCCGCGAAATTCTTGCCCCCATGAATGGCGAAGCCTGTCTTTCCCTCAGCGCGGCGCTGAATTCCGCCTCCGATGCCGCAGGAATCATGGATGCCGCATCTGCAAACAGCCTGGAGATTCTCATGGCGGAACGCATGCCCGGCAGCTCCGAGGATGGCACACCCGTTTGGGATTTCCGCTTTTTGGGTGATATTCGTGATTTTGGCGGACTGCTCTGCTATATGTCATTGGAGTATCCCCGCTATACACCCCTTGGTGTTTTCAAAGCTTTGAAATAGGTTACAGACATGAGTAAAGTAAAAGAAAAGCTGCTGATTCTGCTGGAATCACGCAGAGGAAGCTTTGTGTCGGGGCAGGATATCGCCGATGACTTCGGCGTTTCCCGAACCGCCGTCAGCAAAGCCGCCGATCAGCTCAGAGCAGATGGCTACAGCATTGAAAGCCGCCAGAATCTCGGCTACAGACTGAGTGAGGATAACGATATCATCAACGACTGCAACCTCCGCCCTGCGCTGAAATATAATCCCGACCGAGCACTCTGTATATACCGCGAAATCGACTCCACCAATACCGCCCTCAAACGCATGGCGCAGGAGGGAGCGGCAGACCGTACGGTTGTGATTGCCGAATCCCAGACCGCAGGCAGAGGCAGGCAGGGCAAATCCTTCTTTTCCCCTGCCGGAAGCGGTCTCTACATGAGTCTTCTGGTAAGACCCGAGGATGGGCTTCCCTTTGACTGCGTGACCATGCTCACCGTTCTTGCCGGTGTGGCTGCTGCCGAAGCAGTGAGAGTGCTCTTCGACATCGATGCCCGTATCAAGTGGGTTAATGATATTTACTGCAATGGCAAAAAGCTCTGCGGTATCCTCACCGAAGCCACCCTCGATGCCGAGATGCGAAGCGTCAGTTCCGCTGTGATCGGCATCGGTATCAATGTCCGCCGTACCGCCTTCCCGCCCGAGCTTGCCGATATCGCCTGTGCTGTAGAGGATTTCAGCGATGAATCGGATGTGAAAAAATCCGCCCTTGCCGCAGAGATTCTCAACCGTATCGACGGCTACCTGAACGAGCTTTGCTCATCCGACGGAAAACACCGTCTGATCAGCAAATACCGTACCCTTTCCTGCGTGATCGGTGAGGAGATCACCTTTATGCGCGAAGGGGTACTTCACAATGCCCGTGCAATCGGAATTGACGAGGACGGCGCACTGATCATACAATATGATAACAGCACCCGTGAAGCACTGAATTCCGGTGAAATTTCAATCCGTGTGGGGCAGTCATGACCTGCGATTACAACAATTTTATCAACGCTCTGACAGGGAAGGGAAGCATTTCTCCCACTCTCTTTGAGCCCTTCATCTCGCAAAGCTTCACCGAGCAGCTCATCTGGCGGCGCGGCGATACGGTGTGGCAGACGCCCGAATCCCGCATCAGCGCATTGGTCTCCCTGCGTGAGCGTACCCTCTCGGATGTGATTGCACTGGATGTGCGAAATGATTCACCCGAGATCATTGAAGCTTTGCTCCGTTATGCATCTGATCTGCTGCCCGAAGGCAGTGCCCTCGTCGTGATGACCGAAGATAAAGAAGCCGCAGCGCTCAGTACCCCCGTAAATCATGTCTGCGCAATCGCATCATGGAAGCTTCCCCGCCAATCGGACAAGCCCTTTATCCGCATGAGCAGTGATATCGGTACTGCCCTTGCCGAATATGCCGATGGCTGTTTCGCGGAGGCACATGCAGAAGACGCGCTGGAAGCTGCAGAGGGCAGAATCACAGTCCTTGGCGGCATCGGAGCCGATTATCTGAATCATACCGGTCCTGCCTCTATCCATGCGCGATGTGCCGCTCTCATGAATCACAATCGCTATATTCTCGGCAGCGGCGGCGAAGTCAGCGAATATCTGGGGCTGATCTCTCTTCTCGGAGCCTACCGAAAAAAGAGAGGCTGATGCTTCATCTGCTGAAAATTTGATCAAATCCATACATAAAATCAAAATAACTCACATATAATGAAAGGAACCAACCATCATGAAAACCATCCAATACAAGACCAAAGGCACCTGCTCCCGCGCAATCGAGGTCACCGTTGACGAAAATGATATCGTCACCGAAGTCCGCTTCATCGGCGGATGCCACGGCAATACCCAGGGTGTGGCCAAGCTTGCTGTCGGCATGAAGCGCGAGGATGTCATTGCCAAGCTCCGCGGCATCGACTGCGGAGGAAAGGGCACATCCTGCCCCGATCAGCTTGCCCGTGCGCTCGAGCAGGCAGTCTGAGCCTCATCAAACAGGAGGATTCTTATGAGCGAAACCTACAAACAAATCTATGAAAGCTGGCTTGCCTCCCCCGCAGTGGACAAGGAGACCAAAGCCGAGCTTGAAGCCATCCGTGACGACGAGGAGGAAATCCGCTTCCGCTTCACCTCCTATCTGGAGTTCGGCACCGCAGGTCTGCGCGGCATCATGTGTGCCGGAACCAATGCCATGAACCGCTATACCGTTGCCCATGCAACCCAGGGTATGGCAGACCTCATCCTCAGAGAAAAGCAGGCTGAGCGCGGCGTTGTCATCGGCTACGATTCCAGACTCAATTCCCGCTATTTCGCAGAGGTTGCCGCCTCTGTCCTCGCCGCCAATGATATCAAAGTATATCTCTTCGACGGCGTGCGCCCCACACCCGAGCTTTCCTTTGCCATCCGCGAGCTTCACTGCATCGCCGGCATCAATGTCACCGCATCTCATAATCCCGGCAAGTATAACGGCTATAAGGCATATTGGGAAGACGGTGCTCAGCTCGATCCCGCCTTTGCCGATATTGTCTCTGCCTCCATCGATGAGGTGGATATCTTCACCGAGGTCAAAACCTGCGATTTCAACCGTGCGGTGATGGATAAAAAAATCACCTATATCGGCTATGCAGTTGATCAGCGCTATATGGAATGTGTCCTCGCTCAGCGTGTCAATCCTGAGGTGATTGCCAAAGCCGCCGATGATCTTCAGATCGTCTATACCCCCTTCCACGGTGCCGGCTATTATATGGTTCCCCAGGTTCTCCGCTCTGCCGGTGTCAAGCATATTCTTCCCGTCGCCGAGCAAATGATTCTCGACGGCAGCTTCCCCACGGTCGTCAGCCCCAATCCCGAAAATCCCGAAGGCTTCGCCTCTGCCATCGAAATTGCCGATAAGGCAGGCTCCGATTTCATTATCGGTACCGACCCCGACTCCGACCGCACAGGTCTCATGGTGCGCGGCAGAGACGGTAAATTCTTCCCCCTTTCGGGTAATCAGATCGGCGCGCTCCTCCTCGACTATATCGTCACCGCCTATGAAGAGGACGGAACGATGCCCCCCGAGCCCTATTCCATCAAAACCATCGTCACCTCCGAAATCATCACAAAAATCTGTGCCGTCCACAATGTGAAGCTCCATAATGTGCTTACCGGCTTCAAATTCATCGGCGGTGTCATGAGCGACTACGAGGAAGCCGGTCACGGTGATTTTCTCTTCGGCTTTGAGGAAAGCTACGGCTTCTTAAAGGGCACCTACTGCCGCGATAAGGATGCGGTGGTTGCCTCTCTGCTTATCGTTGAAATGGCGTCCTACTACCATCTCAAGGGCATGACCCTCGCCGATGCTCTCGACTCCATGTACGAGCGCTACGGCTATTATAAGGAAAAAACGGTCAATGTCTTCATGGAAGGTCTTGATGGCATCGAACGTATGAAGGCGCTGATGAACAAGCTCCGTGAAAATCCTCCCTCCGAGCTGGCAGGCGAAAAGATCATCTCCCTGCGCGACTACGAGAAGGAAACTATCACTAATCTTGTCACCGGTGAGATCACCTCTACCGGTCTTCCCAGATCCAATGTCCTCTATTATGAGACCTGCGAAGGCAATGTGGTGGTCATCCGTCCCTCGGGCACCGAGCCCAAAATCAAACTCTACCTCCTTGTTCACGGAGATTCCCCCGCTGACAGCGAGGCTGTGCTCTCCAGCTTTGATGAAGCGGTTGCAGACTGGGTAAAGTAAAAAGGATACAAAGCTCTACAGGGGTTGTCGCATTTGCAATGTGACAGCCCTCTTTTTGCGTCCCAGTGAAAATGGAAAATGTTTCGCTGCACCGCTTATTGACTTTCAAAATCGGGTGTGATACCATGAAATCAATACGGATAAACCGTAAAAATGAATCGGAGGTATCTGAAAATGACCGATAACAATATGACACGAGAATACCTGCTCCGCCGCGTCGGTGAAGCAGCCGATCTTACACCATGGGCATATGTATGGAGAGCAGACCGCAGCATTCAGGCAAAGCCGGAAGCGGAATTTCTGCCCCGCAGAATCAAACGGCAGGACGAGGTATACCGCACCCTCCTTCCCACCCTTGGAAAGGATGCTGACAGCATTTGTTATGCACATCAGCACGATACCATGATAGAACAGCTTCCGCCGGCTAAGGGAAGCCTGCTCACAGGTGCACTTTGGGATGCCAACATCGCCGACTATCAGATTGATCTTGTATGGCCGGAGGGCGCTGAGCTTCCTTCTGAGGAAGAGGTTGAGGTTCGCATCTATCCCACCGCTTGGGGATGGTTCGGTTTTTCGATTGACCGGAATCTGATCCGTTCAGATGCTGCGGGCAATGTGTGGCACTATCCCTGCCTGAAGGGGTTAACAATGGATTATGCCTATAACACACGTTCCGAAGCAGCAATATCTGCTGTGGCTGTTTTCGCCCCCGAAGGCACCCCTGTTCCCGAGCTTCGCATCACAGGCGGCAGCATCGGTACATGGAAGGTACTGACCTTCACAGTAGAATGGGGCTTTGATGAAGCATTGCCTCCCTTTGAAGGCGACCTTGCCTGCTATCTTGCCGAGGCGGTGATTGAAGAGCTGAATCCGGAAGAAAAACGTGCAAAAATTACCTGCCTCTATACAGTGGAATCAGCATACGGCATTGATTCCAAGCTGACCTGCATTACCGATCGTGAAGAACTGCTGGGTGCTACCGTCCTGCTGCGCGAGCTCGCCAAGCATCCCATCTGTGTTCCCGAAGCCGGACTCTTCTTCTGCAGTGCAGATACACCGATGCGCGCGGCTGACTACATGGCGGCAGCTAAAAAGGAAGACAAGCAGTCGGTCCGTGAGCGTGTGCGTGCACACAGAGAGGCTGAGAGCTGGGACGAACTGATGCGCAATATCCGCCTTTGGAGATGTCCCGACGGTACAACGCTTCCCCCCTTCCCCGATACTGCGGCGGGAAGCACATCAATCCATGTTCCGGACGATCGTTGGCAGTCCATGTATGAGCTTGCCGTTGATCAGCTCAAGGGGCCGCATATGTGGGGCTTTCTTGCCTTTGAGGTTGCCCGTACCTCGCTTGCCTGTGAGCTGCTGGGACTTTATGAGGAGGCCGACCGAATTTACGACTATTTCTTAGCCTCCCCCGGTGTCAAGCCGGACGCAGATTTTTCGACGGGCGAAGGCAGCCTGGAGTGGGCAAAAGCCATGCGGCATGACATGGGCTATGCACATGAAGGAACCGATTATTCTACCGGCAGACTGCTTCAATCGATGATGTACCGCTATTATCTCACCGAAGACCGTGCATGGCTGGACGAGCGGCTTCCCCGTTTGAAGAAGGCCGCCGACTGGATGATCGGTGAGCTGAGAGGCTACATGAAGGAGATTCCCAACCGTGAGGATCTGCACTGCTTCGGTCTGATTCCTCCCGGACAGATCAGTGACTATGCTCTGCCTGCTTCGGATCGCCGCTGGTATTATTTTGACAATGCCTTCAATCAGATGGGACTGTCCGCTTTTGCAGATGTGCTGACGAAAATCGGCGATCCCGATGCGGCACATTATACCGAGGAAGCAAAAATCTACGAGCATGATCTTCTGGCAGCAGCCAAGCGTGAAGCGCTCTATGCTCCCGTAAGGGAGGCGCGTGACGGCATGTCAAGAAGCTTCATTCCGCGCATGGCATATGCAGGCGGTCTGCTCTATTTTGATAAAGAAGCCAACATTCCGAACTATAATAACGGTATTCTTGACCTCTTTATGGGAGCTCTTCCGCTGGGAGAAATCGGCGGTGTCTTTGATCCGCTTGACAGACGAATTGTGGGAACGCTCGACGGTATGGAGGAGAGAGGCTTCGGTTTCTCGATTGCAACCCTTGAAAAGCTCGATCATCCGACTGCTACCGAAGAAGAAAAGCTGGCGCGCGATGCTGCCGATGCGATTGTGTATAAACGCAGTGCAAGCGCACCTGTTCCGGGTGATGATCTCTGGTTCTGGAATAATTTTGCCGATCTTCCCAAGGTCTCGCATAACGCCAATCTCTATCTGCGTCAGGATGATATCCCCAACTTTCTGCGTTTCTTCTTCAACCATGCGATTGTAATGGTTGGCTCCAACGGCAAGCTCTGGGAGCATGCGCATCCCGATATTTATGAAGCCTGTGAGCATCCCGACAATGGCACCTCGGCATGGTTTGCCGAAAACTTCCGCAATATGCTGCTGACCGAGGACAGAGACATCCTTTGGCTGATGAAGGGAACACCGCGTGCCTGGCTGAAGCAGGGAAAGAAGATTTCGGTCACCGATATGCCCACATTCTATGGCGGGCTTACCTACGAAGCGATGTCAAATGTTGATGAGGGATTTATCACAGTCGTGATTGAAGTTCCCACCCGTCGTGAAATCCCGCAGATGAAGCTGAGACTGCGCCATCCCGATGCGCTCAGAATACAATCGGTAAAGGTAAACGGCACACCGTACGGAAATATTGATGCTGACGGCGAGACGATTACCTTTACATCACCCGCATCAAGACTTGAGGTTACGGCATATTACAGATAAACTCCTAAATTAAAAATTTTTAACCGGGCTGCTGCAAATGCTTCATTTTGCAGCAGCCCCTTTATGATATTCCACAAAAATCCCTCCTCATTTTCGTGAACTTTCACAAAATTTCGCAATTTTTTCTCTACCACTTCCCAAATCACACCCTCGAATGGTATAATGAGCGCAGAAAAATAAAATCACAGAATTTATAAATTCCCAACCAAAAAACGGAGGCACCTATGTCTAAACTTTATCTTTACACAATTCCCACCTACCGCAGTGAGCGCACCTACGATCTTACCGTAGCTGCCTGCACCCTCCAGGGTATCTTCAACCGCGAGCATCCCGAAAACCGCGTCTATGTCCTCGATACCAAGAAAAAACGCCCCGCATACTGGCTTGAGCTCTTCTCCCGCAAGGGCGGCTGGCTGGCAGACTTCACCCGCGTCAAGCTGGATACCTTTGATACCCTCGCCAAGCTGGCAATGCCCTATATCAAGGGAAAGGTCATCTGGGATCCCAAGGTTCCCGCAACCCTTAACGCTGCTACCACCATCGCAGGCGTCAAGGATTATGTGGTGCTCTCTCCCTTGCTGAATGCCGAGTGCTCACACCTCTTCGGCGGCATGGAGACCATCGACCTGCGCGGAAAATTCGACGGCAGTGTCACAGGCAGCGCCAAGAACGATGTCTATCGCTATATGATCAACGAGTATCTCGAAAAAGGCCTCTGCTCGGATCACTTCCTCTGCCTCTATGAGGACAGCGCTTCGGCAAGACGCAGCTGCACCCTCGGATATGTCATCACCCGCGACTGGGCAGTCTATAACCGCGCCTTCACCTATGACCTCTCCCCCTGGGGGGATGAAGCTCCCAAGGATGATCCCAACCAGCCCCTTGGCTGTGACCTTGAAACCTACAAGCTGATGCTCGATGCTCAGTACAGACAGACTGCGGGAAAGAAGATGTGCGAGGTTGCCGGCTTCTTCTCCTTCTGGAAGTACAGCAATATCGCCGGCTTCCCCTCGAAGCATGATCCCGTTCCTACCGAATGGGAGACGGTCTACAATATCTCGCCCTATAACTGCTATCAGAATACCGTTGCCCATGACTGCTATAACCAAAGTGTGCACAGCCAGCATAAAATCCAGAAGCTTCATCAGGGCAGACCCGCTGAGATGGAGCTGGAGAACAAATGCTACGTCTGCATCCATATGGCGGACTATGACTCCACCACACCTCTCTACGACTTTATGCCCGACAAATGGCATAACGACACCCGCGGAAAGCTTCCTGTGGGCTGGGGCATCAATCCCAATCTGATGGAAACCTATCCCGATATCTTCGAATATCTCTATGCCAATAAGAGCGAAAATGACTGGTTTGTCGGTGATGCATCGGCAGCAGGCTACTTCAATCCCAACCGTATCAGACCCGAGCATTGGGATATGGTGGTCGCTCATAACAAGCACTTCTATGATGCCGCCGATATGAGCGTCTCCCCCATGGTACTTGACTGGGAGGAGCCTACCGCACTCTCCAAGGATCATTTCGCAAAATTCTCTCCCGATGGCTACAGCACCATCATCATGGATATGCACGGCAACGGCGGGAAGGATCCCGAGGCGCACCTCTGGGGCGATATGGCAGTCGATGCCATGTACAACGGCGCATGCAACTGGGCAGGAGTCGAGCAGACCTCCCGTGATTTTGCCAAGGCACTCAAGGATCTGCAGCCCGGCGAGCCCACCTTCCGCATGATCCGCATGGTCTGGATCACCCCCGAACAGGCAAATGCCGCACTTGAGGGTGCACGCGCACTCCGTCCCGATCTGGATATCGTTCCGGTCGACCCCTTCAACTACTTCCGCCTTCTCAAGAAAAAGCTGTCTAAATGAGGTATGACCGTGAATATCAGAAACAGTAACTGGATCACCGCAGGTACAGCCGAGCTTGCCCCCGTCTTTATTAAAAAATTCACCCTCTCCGCTCCCGTAAAGAAGGCATCGATAGCCGCCTCTGCCCTCGGACTCTATGAAATCTGCATCAACGGCGTCCGTGTCGGTGATCTGCGCATGACACCCGGCTGGACCAGTTACAAAAAGCGTGTCCAGTGGCAGGAATATGACATTACTCCCCTGCTGAAAGCTGAAAACGAAATCACCATCTCTACCGCTGAGGGCTGGTGTATCGGAACGCTCGCCTGGGAGAACCATCACCACCTCTGGAGCGACCGCATCGCCGTCATTGCCTCCCTCGAAGCCACCCTCGAAAATGGAGAGATCGTCACGGTCAACACCGACAACAGCTGGAGCTGGGGACGTGGCAAAATTGTGCGCAGCGAAATCTACAACGGCGAGATCTACGACCAGCGGGCTGAAATTACCGCAATCGGTGCCGCCGAAATCTACGATCATACCACCGATATCCTCACCCCCCAGGACGGCTGTGACATCCGCGAAATCGAGTGGCTTCCCGCAAAAGAGCTGATCATCACCCCCGAAGGCGATACGGTCATCGACTTCGGCCAGGAGATCACAGGCTATGTCAGCTTCTCGGTCAAGGGCGAGGCAGGACACACCTGCAGCATTCAGCACGCCGAAATCCTCGATGCCAACGGTAATTTCTATATTGAAAATCTCCGTGCCGCCAAGGCGATGATTACCTATACCTGTAACGGCGAGCGATGGGAATACCACCCGCACTTCACCTTCATGGGCTTCCGCTATATCCGTCTGAACAACTGGCCGGAGGAGGTTAGCCTCAAGGAATTCCGTGCCGTTGTCCTTCACTCGGATATGAAGCGCACCGGTCACTTCGAATGCTCTGATCCCGAGCTGAACCGCCTCTATGAGAACATCGTCTGGGGTCAGCGGGGCAACTTCCTCGATGTACCGACCGACTGTCCCCAGCGTGATGAGCGTCTCGGCTGGACAGGCGATGCTCAGGCATTTGTTCGCTGTGCGGCGTACAATTACGATGTTCACGATTTCTTCCGCAAATGGCTGCGCGACCTTGCCGCCGATCAGCGTGAGGACGGACGCATCCCTGCCGTCATCCCCGATGTGCTGGGTGAGGGCGGTGCAGGCTCCGCCGCATGGGGAGATGCCGCTGTTATCTGTCCCTGGCAGGTCTATATGGCATACGGCGACCTCGATATGCTCCGCGAAAACTTCCCGGCGATGAAAAAGTGGGTGGACTGGATCCGCGCTCAGGGGGAGCGTGAAGAGGTCTGGAATACCGGCGGTCACTACGGCGACTGGCTCAACCTCGATCCCAACTACAAGGACGAGGATCAGTATATGATCGCCACCGCCTATTTCGCCTACTCCTGCTCAATTGTCATCAAAGCAGGTAAGCTTCTCGGTTGCGACATGAGCGAATACGAAGCTCTCCATACCCGCATCGTCGAAGCATTCCGCGCCCTCTACATGCAGGACGGAAGGATGCTCTCCCGCACCCAGACCGCTCACGTGCTTGCCGTATACTTCGATCTCTGCCGCGAGGAAGAAAAAGCCTCCCTCACCGCAGATCTTGCACAGCTCATCCATGAAACCGGCGATCACCTTGCAACCGGCTTTGTGGGCACGCCCTATCTCATGCATGTGCTCAGCGAGAACGGTCAGAACGAGACCGCCTATAACCTGCTTCTCCGCCGTGAATATCCTTCCTGGCTCTACCCTGTCACCATGGGCGCCACCACCATCTGGGAGCGCTGGAACGGTATTTTCCCCGACGGCACCATCAATACACCCAGCATGAACTCCTTCAACCATTATGCATACGGCGCAGTCGGCGACTGGATGATGGGCAGAATGGCGGGCATCACCCCCATCGAGCCCGGCTATACCCGTGTCGCCCTCGCCCCCATGCCCGATCCCAGAGTGGAATGGGTCAAAGCATCCATCGATACCGCCCGCGGCAGAATCATCTCCGAGTGGAAGTATGAGGGAGCGCAGGTCAACTATACCTTCACAATCCCCGCAGGGGTTACTGCCGAAATTACGATCAGCGGCAAAACCGAGCTGTGCGGAGAGGGAAGGTACAGCTTTACTGTATAAATTGACAATCGATACAGCAATCGCGTTATGTCTGATATCAGACTTATGCAGGAGTATCAATTCCGGGACAAACTATAAACTACACCGCTGGGCTGACGCAAATGGAACATTTACAACAGCCCAGCCCCAAAATTTTCGATTTTGGGGCATTTATTGATTGGTTTTAGGGCATGTAATGCCTTAAAATGACGGTCTTTGACCGGCAAAATCAATATCAGGGGGCTGACGCATGGCAAATGCGACAGCCCTGTCATATTTCCGCAATTTCCCACATATCTATTGATTTACCCGCGCATAATAAGTATAATAAATATTATGAAGGAGTCCGTCCATGAAGCTGCCGAATAAAATCCGCTCACTCTATGTACAAGGGCAGCGCCTTTTCCGGCACTTCGAATCGCACCGCATCTCGCTCTACGCTGCTCAAGCCTCCTTCTTCATCGTCCTCTCAGCCATCCCCTTTCTCATGCTCACTCTCCAGGCGGTCAATGCACTCCTCCCCGAGGGGAGCGACGAGCTCGTCCTCCTTGTCAGCTCGATCATCCCCGAATCCATGCGTGACTTTGCTCTCTATATCATCGAGGAAATTTCACAGAAATCCACAGGATCACTCCTCTCACTCACCGTCCTCACCTCGGTCTGGTCGGCATCCAAGGGCATCGGTGCAGTCTCCCGCGGGATCCATCATGTCTATGGCAATGCCGATGACCTGCGCGGCATCAATGCCATCATCCGCTCTCTCATTTATACTGTCGCCTTTGCCGCCGTGCTTATCTTCGCTCTCGCCTTCATCGTCTTCGGCGGAGAAATTCAGCACTTCCTCGAATCGCGCTATCCCATTGCCGCCGCAGTCACCGACCTCGCGATTACTCTCCGTACTCTCATCTCTCTGCTTATCTTTGTCGGATTTTTCTCGCTGGTCTATAAAGCCCTCGGCGGCAGTCTTGGCAGCAGTAAACTGCGATTTGCCGCCCAGCTCCCCGGCGCCCTCTTCACCGCCCTCGGATGGATCGTTTTTTCCTTCCTCTATTCACTCTATATCGAAATCTTTCCCAATTTTTCCTATGTCTACGGAAGTCTCGCCGCCGTCATGCTCATGATGCTCTGGGTTTACGTCTGCATGACCATTCTCCTCCTCGGTGCCGAGATCAATGAATGGGCTGCAGGAAGCCGCTTCCGTGTGCTTCGGTAAAACAAAAACAGCACACCCGAAGGTATGCTGTCATCTCGTTTTGCTGCGTCAGAATGCTGCGGGCTCGGCTTCCTCATCCCCGATTAATTCATCCGCCTCCTCAAGTGCTTTCTGATAAGCCTCGATCACCGAAGCCTCCAGCTCGGCGCGGAAGGCTGCATTGATGGGATGAACGATGTCGCGGTAGGTTCCGTCGGGATTTTTGCGGCTGGGCATAACGATAAAAAATTTGTCACGGGCGTTAATAACCTTGATGTCGTGCAGAGCAAGCTGACCGTCGAATGTTACGGATACGATCGCTTTCATCGGCCCCTCGTCGTCGAAGAGTTTTCTGACTTTGATATCGGTGATTGTCATTTCATTTCCTCCATTGTTTCTGTCTCGGTATGGGTTTGTAATACGTGTGGGGTCCATCAAATACACCTCTGCCGCATGTGATTATTATACATTGTCAATGTGAAAATTATTCAAACTAAAATCTGTCGAAGTATAAAAAAATTTTATATGTTCTGTAAATACACAAAACGGTCACATTCCATCTGTTTAAAGGAGATTCACAATGAATTCAGAATTGCGTTATAAGGGTATGGAAGCCCATAAAAAGGTATTTTTCCTCGGTATCGGCGGCATCAGTATGTCCACTCTTGCCTTCATGGCGTCAGAGCGCGGCATCGAGGTCACAGGCTCGGATCAGCGGGCGAGTGACATGACCGGAAGGCTGGAAGCCGCAGGCATCACCGTTCATATCGGTCATGCCGCCTCCAATCTGGGCGATGCCGATGCCCTCGTCTATACCGCCGCTGTCAAAGAGGACAACCCCGAATTTGCAGCAGCCCGTGAGCGGGGCATCCCCTGCATCCGCCGCGCCGATTATTTGGGCTGGCTTATGTCTGCATACCCAGTCCGTATCGGCATCGCCGGTATGCACGGCAAGAGCACCGCAACCTCTATGGTCTCCCATATCTATCTCGCCGCAGACCTCGATCCCACCATCGCCGTAGGAGCCGAGCTTTCCGCCATCGGCGGTGCCTACCGCTGCGGCAAAGGCGACAGCTTCCTCTTCGAAGCCTGCGAATATACCGATTCCTTCCTCTCCTTCTGCCCGACGACGGCAGTGGTGCTCAATATCGATATGGATCACCCCGACTACTTCGCCGACCTCGACCAGATCAAATCCTCCTTCCGCCGTTATCTCGCCCTCGCCGAGTGTGCGGTTGTCAATTTCGATGATGCCAATATCCGCGAGATCGTGCAGGATTACAAGGGCAGACTGATTACCGTCGGAGCATCTGGCGAGTTCAGTGCCGCCAATTTCACCTGGGAGAGCGGCTTCGCGCGATTTGACATCCTCCGCGGCGATGAGGTCTGCATCCCCGACATCAAGCTCTCTGTTCCCGGTGCGCATAATGTCACCGATGCCCTCTGTGCCGCCGCCGCCGCATATGTAAACGGTGTTGCACCCGAGGCAATTGCAAAGGGACTCGCCGACTTCCGCGGTGCCCACCGCAGATTTGAGTACCGCGGCATGGTGAAGGGAGCGCGTCTTTATGACGATTATGCCCACCATCCCACCGAAATCCGCGCCACCCTGAAGGCTGCGAAATCTGCTGCCGAAGGACGCGTGATCTGCATCTTCCAGCCTCATACCTACTCTCGTACCGCAGAGCTGTTCGAGGATTTCGCTGAAGCGCTCACCGGCTGTGACCGCGCGGTTCTGGTGGATATCTACGCCGCCCGAGAGGTAAATACCTACGGTGTCAGCTCGGCACAGCTTGCTGAAGCGATCCCCGGGGCAATATACTGTGACAGCTTTGCATCCGCCGCCAATACGGTTAAAGCAATGGCAGAGCAGGGTGATCTCATCTTCACCATGGGCGCAGGAGATGTATATAAAATCGGCGATATGATGCTGTAAAAATACAGGGGCTGTCGCATTTGCATGCGTCAGCCCCTTGGATATTGATTTTGCCGGTCAATGACCGTCATTTTCGGGCATTTTATGCCCGAAAACCAATCAATATGCGCCCCAAAATCAAAGATTTTATGGCTGGGCTGTTTCAAATGTTCCATTTGCAACAGCCCCTTATTTTATGGAACAATTCTCCACAGCGCGCGTCATATAGTTAAAGAGCATACCGCCTTTTTCAACCCGACACCGCCATAAGGAGTGCCTATGAAAAAACTCATTTCCATCTTCCTCTCCCTCCTCCTTCTCGCTTCCTGCAATTCCATACATCCCACCGAGGGCGATGCCATCACTACAGCCGCCCCCGACAGCGTACCGCCCGTGACCTCGGCTCAGGTCACCGAACCACCCGCAGAAACGACGATGCCCGAAACGGAAGCGCCTGCTCCCCCTGATCCCGCCGATAGCTTCAATGAAAGAATCCGCGGCGAGCTCACCACTATCACAGGCTACTTCCCCGATACCAACATCTGGGCATATGAATTTGCTTCCGAAACCTGCCCCGGCGAGGTTCCCTCAAAGGACTCCTTTGACCATGAAAGAGGAGCAACTGCCTCCCATTATTCCGAAAAATATGATGTTGGCTACACCATCTGGGCATATGAAGACATCCGCATCCTCCTGATCTATGTCATCGAGGACGATCTCTATACCCTTTCCTATGCCGAACTGCTGGAAGACAGCTTCACCGAGCTGAAGGGCAGGACCCTCTGCTCTATTCTCAATGAGGATGGCCGCTTCGGAACCTTCACCTATCCCGAGCCTCAGAGCAGTGACGGTGTCCTCACCATGAATCTCACCGAAATCTCTCGCAGTGCAATTCTGAAAAAATTTCCCGAAGCCGAGGAAATTTCACGTATTCAAAACAGAATTGTCGGCGTTTTCAACGACAGTTTCATCCTGCTCTATTACTACTACATCGACGGCACGGAATACCCCTGCAGCGTTACGATCTCCATCCCCTCCTTTATGGCAAGCGGTACGGTTACCGTCACCCCCGGGTGGCCGGATGATACGAGCAATCTTTCCTCCGAGAGCATGATTTACGAGCATTACAGTGCAGGCTATAACGATAACGGCGATCTGATTTTGCTTAATCTAAACGACGGCAGCGAAATCACCGTTGACAAGTGCGTCTCGGGCGAAAATCTGCCCATCAGTGCCTACCATGTCCCCCGCTTCTGGAAATTTACCGAGGATGGCAGACTGCTCTACCATGTCAGCGGCTGGGAGGATTATGTCGGACTCGGTGTCTATAACATCGCCACCGGCGAAAATCACCTCTACCACTGCAATGCTCCCGTCTTTGCTGAGGGAGATATCATCTACACCGAAACCTCAATCTATGCAGTCCGTTATGCCCTCTACAGACTTATCCTCAACGGTGATTCCTTCACCGAAGAAGAGATCATCTTCCCCGAAGGACTGATCGATGAAGAATTCTGGCCGAACATCAAGATCATCGACAGCCGACGTGTCGCCCTTCTTTTCGGCGACGGAACGGGTCAGGTGAAGGTTGTGCTGACCGAAATCGAAGAAAATACAGCAAAGGTCACCAACACCTTCACCATCGAATCGAAGGTTACAAGTCCCCAATACCCCCACGCCTTCGGCGATTATCTCATCATCCTCTGCGAGCGTCACGCCATGGCGGATGAATATGCCTTTGCCATCTCCCTCAATCCGGCTGCAGAGTACAACAGACAGCTCCGCAGCAGTGAATACCGCATCGAGGGCGGCATCGACGATACTAAAATCTGGGCGCACGACTTTGCTTCGGTTGTCTGCCCGGGTCAGGTTGCCGATGCCGATCTGTTTGAGCATGAAAAGGGGGCTTTCAACCTTGAATTTTCGGATAAATACGGCTGTCAGTATGTGATCTGGCGATATGAGGATGTCCGCATCCTGCTTGCACTTGTCGTTGAGGGGGACTTCTACGGCAAGCATACCTACATCCTATCCTATGCCGCTCTGCTCGATGAGTATGTTTGGGAGCTGCGGGGCAGAGAATTTTGCGCGCTGCTGAATGAAGACGGCCGCTTCGGTACCTTCACCTATCCCGAGCCGCTTGAGAGCGAAGGCGTGGATATACTGAATCTCACCGCTCTCTGTGAGTCTGCATTGAGAGAACGCTTTCCCGATGCCCGGTCTTTTTCCCTGCGTGAGCAGCTTGTTCCCGATCCCGACAGTGAGACACTGATCTGCCACTATGTACGAATTGAAGATGGAATCGGTTATTCCTGCCAAGTTAACCTTTCGCTTGAAGACCGAGGTATCCTTTCGGTTGAGGACGGAGCACCGCCTCTGCCTGCCTCAGAAGAACCGGTCAGCCCCGACGGTTATTGCGTGAAATACAGCGAGCAGGGGGATCTGCTTCTCGTATCTCCGCAGGGAGATGAGACAACCGTGACGGTAAAAAATGATGGAAATATTCAAGGCTATGCCGCACCGCAGTTTTTCGCCTTCACCGAGGATGGAAAAATGCTCTATCATGTCTACGGTTGGGAGCATTACATCGGGCTTGGCAGCTATGATATCGCCTCAGGCGAGAACTGCCTCTATCGCTGCCCGCGCGCGGTTTATGCCGAGAAAAATGTGATCTATGCCTGCTCCAACTATTACGAAAACGGCGAAATGGCACTCTACAGGCTGACCCCTGACGGAAACAGCTTCACTGAAGTCCGCATTGACCTGCCTAGCATTTCCGAGGAAACCCGAGAGCTTGCTGAGGTGAAGGTGCTCGACAGTCAGCACGCCATTCTCTGTTATCCGAACGAAAAGGGAAATATCGTCGCCTTGATGCTTCTGCTGGGGGAGAGCAGTGCATCTGTGCTGGAATCCTATGAACTGGATTCCTTGGCTGCCAATCCCTCCCGTCCGTTCACTGCGGGCGAGCACATTCTCATCCCCTGCACTCCCACAGCGATGTTGGACGATTACATCTATCTTCTCCCCCTCACCCCAAAAAACTGACCCCCAAGGAAGCCGCACATTAATTCCGTGCCGGCTTCTTTTTGTGTAATCTGTCATAAAACTTCAGCTTGTGAATGTGATCATTTACATAAAAAATTCATCCGAATTGCATTGACAAAAGACGCGCTGTGTGTTACAATATGTCTTGATTAATGTGAATTTGAACACAGGCAGTAACATAAAATAAAATGATAAGGTGGGAAATTACGCAGGATGAAAACCGCAAGACGCGAGTATATCAGAGAGCTTCTTCATACCAAGCCCTTTGTTTCACTCAATGAGCTTACCAAGCTCTTCCCCGATGTTTCCAATATGACCCTGCGCCGTGACATCGAGTATTTCGAGAGTCAGGGCGAAGCAATAAAGGTCCGCGGCGGCGCACGCTCCATGAAGTTCATCACAACCTCCATGGAGGATGCCTTCAGCCAGAGACTGGGTGAAAATCTCAAATCCAAGGAAAGACTGGCGCACCGTGCCATCCAGATGATCGAGACCGGCCGCTCTCTCTTCCTTGACTCGGGTACAACCATGCTGATGCTTGCATCCCAGATGCCCGATGAGAGACTGAACATCACAACAACCGGCCCCAACATCGCGCTGGAACTGATCAAAAAGACCCAGACCATCGTCAATATCGTGGGTGGTATGATCAACCGCGACAACATCTCGGTGGCAGGCAATCAGGCACTCCGCTTCCTCGATGATATCAATATCGATATCGCCTTCATCGTTCCCTCGGGTATGTCTGCTGAAAACGGCATGACCTGCGGTAACTACATAGAGTGCGAGCTCAAGAGCTTCATCGTCGAAAAGGCACGCCGCGTGGTGGTTCTCATGGATAAATCCAAGCTGGACAAGAGCCTCCCCTACACCTTCTGCAAGATCGAGCAGGTCGATGCCATCATCACCGATGCCGCCCTTCCCGATGCGATCCTCAGACAGGCAGCGGAAAACGGCGTTGAAATCATCAATGTTTAATTAAGCTTCCAAAATCAAATTTTAATACAGTTATTACAGGAGGACAAGAAATGGCAACCGTAGTAATCATGCCGCGTCAGGGACAGAGCGTTGAAAGCTGTGTTATCACCGCGTGGAATAAAAAAGAAGGCGACACTGTCGCTGTCGGTGACGTTCTCTTCTCTTACGAGACCGATAAGTCTTCGTTTGATGAGGCCGCTACCGTAGAAGGTACTCTTCTCAAGTGCTTCGCCGAGGACGGCGATGACGTACCCTGCCTCGAGCCCGTCTGCGTAATCGGCACTCCCGGTGAGGATATCTCGAATATCGCTCCCGCAGCAGCAGAAGAAGCAGCACCCGCAGCAGAGGAAAAGAAGGAAGAGGCTCCCAAGGTAGAAGCAGCTCCCGCAGCAGCAGAGGCTCCCGCAGCCACCGCAGCTTCGACCGACGGCTTTATCCGTATCTCTCCCAGAGCACGTCTCCTTGCAGAGCGCACCGACGCTGACCTCTCCAAGGCAGTTCCCACAGGCCCCAACGGCAGAATCATCGAGCGTGATGTAAATGCTCTTCTCGATAAGGGTCTGACCAATCTCGCAGCAGCAAGAGCCGCAGAGGACGCTCCCAAGGCAGAAGCAGCTCCTGCAGCAGCACCCGCAGCAGAGGCTCCCATGTTCGAGGATGTCAAGCTTCCCAATATCCGCAAGGTTATTGCAAAGAGCATGCATGCATCTCTCTCCACCATGGCTCAGCTTACCCTCAACGCATCCTTCGATGCAACCGAGCTGCTTGCTTACCGTGCAACTCTCAAAGCAAACGCAGAGAAGCTCGGTCTCTCCAACATCACCCTCAACGATATGGTTCTCTTCGCAGTTGCCAAGACCCTTAAGAATCATAAGGATCTCAACGCACACTACCTCGGCGATGAGGGCATCATGAGATACTTCAACAATGTCAACCTGGGCATCGCAGTCGACACCGAGCGCGGACTTCTCGTTCCCACCCTCGCAAAGGCCGATACCCTCTCTCTCAACGAGCTCTCCGCTCAGGCTAAGGAGCTTATCTCGGGCGCTCAGAAGGGCACCATCTCTCCCGATAAGCTCAAGGACGGTTCCTTCACAGTTACCAACCTCGGCTCCCTCGGCGTTGAGTCCTTCACTCCCGTTATCAATCCCCCTCAGACCGGTATCCTCGGTGTCTGCACCATCACCCGCAAGGTTAAGGAAGTCGGCGGCAAGGATGTCTTCTATCCTGCAATGGGGCTCTCGCTCACCTTCGACCACAGAGCACTCGACGGCGCACCCGCAGCTCGCTTCCTGAAGGATCTCTGCGCTAACCTCGAGAACTTCAACCTGCTTCTTGCAAAGTAAGCTAAACTTCATATACGCATATACATATTTAGGAGATAATAACTATGTACGATCTGATTATTCTCGGCGGCGGTCCCGCAGGCTATAACGCAGCAGAAAATGCTGCTCACGGCGGCATGAAGACCCTCGTCATCGAAGAGAGAGCACTGGGCGGCGTCTGCCTCAACGAAGGCTGCATTCCCACCAAGACCCTTCTCTATTCCGCAAAGATCTATGATTACGCTAAGCACGGCACCGATTACGGCGTAAGCTTCGGCTCCGCAGCAATCGACCATGAGTTTGTCGTCAACCGTAAGGATAAGGTTGTTAAGACCCTTGTCGGCGGTATCGGCGCAAAGATGAAGCACGCAGGCGTTGATGTTGTCATGGAAAAGGCAACCATCACCGGCAAGGATGCCGAAGGCTTCAAGGTTCAGGCAGGCGATAAGGAGTATACAGGTAAGCAGCTGCTCATCTGTACAGGCTCCGACGCAGCAGTTCCTCCGATCCCCGGTCTTCGTGAGGCTGTTGCCTCCGGCTTCGCCATGACCAACCGCGAGATTCTCGATATGAAGAAGGTTCCCGGCAAGCTGGTTGTTATCGGCGGCGGCGTTATCGGCCTTGAGATGGCTTCCTACTTCAACTCCATTGGCGTTGATGTTACCGTCATCGAAATGCTCGACCATATCGCAGGCCCCACAGACAGCGAGATCTCCAAGATCCTCCTCAAGAACTACCAGAAGAAGGGCGTCAAGTTCCTCCTCTCCGCAAAGGTTACCTCTGTAGGTACCGACTGCGTCAACTACGAGAAGGACGGCAAGGCAGAGTCCGCTCCCGCTGATGTTGTTCTCGTTTCCATCGGCCGCCGCGCAAGAACCGCAGGCATCGGCCTTGAGAATATCGGCGTTCTCACCGAGCGCGGTGCAATTGTTACCACCGATGAGGGCAGAACCAACGTGCCCGGCGTATGGGCAGCAGGCGATGTCAACGGCCGCTCCATGCTGGCTCACACCGCTTACCGCGAAGGCGAAGTCTGCATCAACAACATGCTTGGCAAGAAGGATAAGGTTCGCTACAACTCCATTCCCTCTGTCATCTACACCAACCCCGAGGTTGCATCGGTAGGCGAAACCTCCGAGACCATCAAGGAAAAGGGTCTTGAGGCTACCGCTCAGTCCTTCACCCTCAAGTACAGCGGCCGCTATGTGGCTGAGAACGAGGGCGGAGACGGCATCGTCAAGATCATCATCGACAAGGAGCATAAGAAGGTGCTCGGCGTCCACATGATCGGCAGCTATGCATCCGAAATCATCTATGGCGCAGCGATGATGGTTGAGAAGGAAATGCGCGTTGACGATGTCAAGAAGTTCGTATTCCCCCATCCCACTGTCTGCGAAGTTATCCGCGAAGGTATCTTCCAGCTGTAAAGCGCGAACCGAGCGTTCGGCTTAATCTGAAGACAGGCTGTTTGCGGACATTAACGTAAATCTGCTTGTGTTCCTCTGCCAATTCCTACCGCAATGCGGCTTCGCACCGCGGTTTGAATCCACTATAAATCAAATTAAAAGGAGATATAACCATGCCTAAGAGTCAATATGTAGATCCCGGCAAAGTCTTTGAGCCCGGTTTTATCAAGTTCAATGACATTCCCGTCTGCCAGTACAACAAGACCCTCGAGGAGGAGAAGGCTCTCTACACCAAGGAAGATATGATGCGTATCTACCACGATATGCGTACCATCCGCGAGTTCGAGACCATGCTCAACGAGGTTAAGACCAAGTCCGCATACAACGGTGTCGAGTACAACAACCCCGGCCCCGCTCACCTTTCCATCGGTCAGGAGGCTTCCGCAGTCGGTGAAGCTTACTGCCTCGACAACAACGACCTTACCTTCGGTTCTCACCGTTCTCACGGCGAGATCATCGCAAAGAGCCTTTCTTCCATCCATAAGCTGGATGATGCTGAGCTCTATGACATCATGAAGGAGTTCCTCGGCGGCACCGTTCTCTCTGTCGTTGAGAAGCACATGCCCGAAACCGATGTTAAGGTTCTGGCTAAGAACTTCCTCCTCTACGGTGCACTGGCTGAGATTTTTGCTCGCACCACAGGCTTCAACCGCGGTCTCGGCGGCTCCATGCACGCCTTCTTTATCCCCTTCGGTCTGATGCCCAACAACGCGATCGTAGGCGGCTCCGGTCCTATCGCTCTCGGTGCAGCTCTCTACAAGCGCTCCAACCATAAGCCCGGTATCGTTATCGCCAACTCCGGTGACGGCGCTCTCGGCCGCGGACCGGTTCTCGAGTCCTTCAACTTCTCCACCATGGACCAGATCACCAAGCTCTGGGGTATGGACGGTAAGTATCCCGATGGCGGCATGCCCATCCTCTTCAACGTATTCAACAACTCCTACGCTATGGGCGGTCAGACCCGCGGCGAGACCATGGGCTTCGATATGGCAGCCCGTCTCGGTGCAGGCTTCAACCCCGATATGATGCACGCAGAGCGCGTTAACGGCTACGATCCCTTCGCAGTCATCGACGCTGTTACCCGCAAGAAGGAGCTCCTCCTCGCAGGTAAGGGCCCCGCTCTCCTCGATGTTGTTACATACCGCGTATCCGGTCACTCCCCCTCTGACTCCTCCACCTACAGAAGCAACGAGGAAATCGAAGCTTGGAAGGAAGCAGACGCAATCGCAGCATACAGAACCAAGATGATCCTCGGCGGTGTAGCTACCGAAGACGAGTTCAATGCAATCGATGAGGATATCATCAACCGCATGACTACTGTTATGCGCCTTGCAATCAACGACGAGATTTCTCCCAGAATGGACCTCACCAAGGATCCCGAAGCAATTTCCTCCATCATGTTCTCCAACGAAAAGGTACACAGCATGGATCCCAGCCGCGAGGCAGAGATGCTCGTACCCAAGGAAGAGTGCCCCCGTGTCAAGGAAATCCAGGGCAAGATCCGTACCGCTACCGATGCAAACGGCAAGCCTGTTTCCAAGATGAAGATGTACAACATCCGCGACGGTCTCGCTGAGCCGATCATCGACAAGTTCTATGACGATCCCACTCTCATCGCATACGGCGAAGATAACCGTGACTGGGGCGGAGCGTTCGGTGTATACAAGAAGATGACCGAGGCTATTCCTTATCACAGATTCTTCAACTCCCCCATCTCCGAGTCTGCAATCGTAGGCTCCGCAGTAGGCTACGCAATGTGCGGCGGCCGTGCAATCGTTGAGCTGATGTACGCAGACTTCATGGGCTGCGCAGGCGACGAAATTTTCAACCAGATGGCTAAGTGGCAGTCCATGTCCGCAGGTATCCTCAAGATGCCGATCGTCCTCCGTGTTTCTGTCGGCTCCAAGTACGGCGCACAGCACAGCCAGGACTGGACAGCACTTGTTGCTCATATCCCGGGCCTCAAGGTTGTATTCCCCTCCACTCCCGCAGATGCTAAGGGTCTCATGACCTCCGCTCTCGAGGGTACCGACCCCGTTATCTTCTTCGAGTCCCAGAGAATCTACGACAAGGGCGAAGAGTTCATGAAGGACGGCGTTCCGGAAGGCACCTATGAGATCAAGATCGGCGATCCCGATGTTAAGCGCGAAGGTAAGGATATCACCATCCTCACCATCGGTGCGGTTCTCTACCGTGCACTTGATGCTGCTAAGACTCTCGAAGAGAAGTACGGCATCTCTGCTGAAGTCATCGATACCCGTTCCATCGTTCCCTTCGACTACACCAAGGTTATCGAGTCTGTTAAGAAGACCGGCCGCATCCTGATCGTAGGCGACGCTGTTGAGCGCGGCTCCATCATGAAGGATATGGCAGCTAACATCTCCGAGCTTGCATTCGATTACCTCGATGCTCCCGCAATCGCTCTCGGTTCCCGCAACTGGATCACTCCTGCTCACGAGCTTGAGACTGCATACTTCCCCTATCCGGATACCATCATCGATTGCATCCACGAAAAGATCCTTCCCATCCCCGGCTACGTTGCTAAGCACAACTTCACCGACGTTGAGAAGATCGAGCGCTACAAGAAGGGTGTTTGATCTCAGGATCGCTATTTCCTAAACAGATAATGTCCGAGCACGGGAGCGATAGTTCCCGTGCTCATTTTTTAGGTATTCATATGATCATCTACCATACAACCCATACAAATCCCTACTTCAACCTGGCATCCGAGCAGTATCTGATGGACCGGAATCCCACCGAACCCATCTTCATGCTCTGGCGCAACGAAGCCTCGGTTATTATCGGTAAAAATCAAAATGCATACGCAGAGCTTGATACCGAATTTGTCCGCGAAAAGGGCATCAAGGTCGTCCGCAGACTTACCGGCGGCGGCGCGGTGTTCCATGACCTCGGCAATGTCAATTATACCTTCATTGTTCCAGAACGCAAGGAGATCGATTTTGCTCGCTTCACCGAGCCTGTCATCGCCGCTCTCCGCAAGCTCGGAATGGAAGCAGCACTCTCAGGCCGCAACGACATCACCGTCGATGGTATGAAGGTCTCAGGCAATGCAGCCTGTGTCTATAACGGCTGCACCATGCACCACGGCACCCTCCTCTTCTCGGCCGATTTAAGCAATCTGGCAGGCGCGCTCAAACCGAACCCGGCAAAGATCCGCAGCAAGGGCATAGGAAGCGTGAGAAGCCGTGTAACCAATATCAGCGAGCATCTTCCCACCCCTATGACAGCTGAAGTCTTCCTCGCTTTCATCGAATCCTACGCATCCGTCCGCTACGGTGTCACTCCCATATCCTTCACCGAAGCCGAATGTGCAGAGATCGCCGCTCTTGCAGAATCCCGCTATTCCCGCTGGGAGTGGAATTTTGGCATGTCCAAAGCCTTTGAAGCGGTCTATACTCATTATTTCGAATTCGGTACAGTCGAAGCCTCGGTCACTCTCGAACAGGGAATGATCAAAGCACTCTCAATCGGAGGCGATTTCTTCGGCACCCGCGATATCACCGAGCTTGCCGAATCCCTCATCGGCATCCGCTGCGATTCCGACAGCATCACAGCCGCCCTCGAAGCTCTTCAGATGCCCCTTTCCGACTATATCCTCGGTGCGACTCCACGTGAAATCGCATCGCTCATCTGCGGAGAACTCACTTAATAAAATCGGCGAAGTTCACGAAAAAAACTTGAAAAATTCTTCATAATGCCCAAAATGCCTCTCTTACTTTATAATTTGTTAATTTGTTATTGCTTTTTCAGAGTGAAGTGTGATATAATATGATAACAATACAAATAACATGACATGTTTATTTAAATCACGAGGACAAGCATCATGAAAGATAAAATTATGGATGAGAGAATCAATTTTCTGTTCAAGGCGATTCTCTCCCTTCGCACCGAAGAAGAGTGTTATAACTTTTTTGAGGATCTCTGCACCGTAGCCGAACTCCAGGAGATGTCCAAGCGTCTGCAGGCTGCAAAGATGCTCAACGATAACTTCATCTATACCGAAATCGCAGAGCGTACAGGTCTCAGCACCGCTACCATCAGCCGCGTCAACCGCTGCCTGAAGTACGGAAATGACGGTTATATCACCGCTCTTGAGCGCCTGGAGCATAAGAAATGAGTATCCCCTACGCAAAGCTCGCCGCCTACTACGATGCCCTTAACGCCGAGGTAAACTATACCGCCTGGGCAAAGGATCTCGATACAAGAATGCGCGAGCTTGGCATTCCCGAAGGTTCACTTGTGCTCGACTTGGGATGCGGCACCGGCAATATGACCCTGCCGCTGGCAAAGCTGGGCTGGGATATGATCGGCATCGACCGCTCCATCGAGATGCTCAGCGAAGCAAGAGAAAAATCCGCAGCCGAAGGACTCGATATCCTTTGGCTTTGTCAGGATATGAGCGAAATCGAGCTCTACGGCACGGTAAAAGCCACCGTCTGCTGCCTTGATTGCATCAACTATCTCACCGATGCCGCAGCTCTTGCCGAGTGCTTCCGTCTGGTGCGTCTCTTTACCGAGCCCGGCGGACTCTTCCTCTTCGATGTCAATACTCCCTATAAATTCAAAAATGTCTACGCTGACCGTACCTACATTCTTGAGGATGAATCGGTCTTTTTGTCGTGGGAAAACTATTTCAACGAAAAGACAAACGTCTGCGAGTTTATCCTCACCTTTTTCGTAAAAGAGGAGGATGGCCGCTACTCCCGCACCGAGGAAGTCCAGCGCGAGCGCTGCTATTCCCGCCCCGCCCTCGAACGTCTGCTGAAAAAAGCCGGCTTTGAGATCGTAGAAGTTGCTTCCAATCCCATGGGAGCCGGGCTCGAAGAAGATACCGAGCGCTGGCATTTCATCTGCCGCGCCATATAATATACCGCCTCGCGGTATATCCCCCATGCTGTGCATGGATATCATTATTCTATTATTCCGGAGCCATACCATGTTCAATTCCAAAATCATCCGCGCCATGACCCAGGACGGCAGCGCGCGCGTCTTTGTTATCGATTCCACTGCCATTGTCAATGCCGCCATCGGCTACCATCATACCGCCCCCACCGCCACCGCAGCTCTCGGACGTGTCCTTACTGCCACCTCCATGATGGGAACTCTGCTTAAGGATCCCGGTAATACCGTAACGGTCAATATCCGCGGCGACGGTATCGCAGGCTCTGTGCTTGCAGTCTCCGACTACAGCGGCAATGTCAAGGGCTACATCCAGAATCCGGATGCCGATCTCCCCCTCAAATCCAACGGCAAGCTGGATGTGTCGGGCATTATCGGCAGCGGCAGCCTCAGCGTCGTCCGCGATACCGGTATGCGCGAGCCCTTCGTCGGTGTCACCAATCTGGTCAGCGGCGAAATTGCCGAGGATATCACCGCATATTACGTGGAGAGCGAGCAGATTCCCACCCTCTGTGCTCTCGGAGTCCTCGTTGACCGCGATTATACCTGCAAAGCCGCCGGCGGTGTCCTTGTTCAGCTTCTCCCCTACGCAGCCGAGGAAACAGTCACTCAGATCGAAGAAAATGCACACCTGCTGGTCAATGTATCTTCGCTCTTCGCCCAGGGCAAATCCTGCCGCGATGTGATGGATCTCGCCCTCAACGGTATCCCTTATGATCTTTTCGATGAAATCGATGTCGCCTATTCCTGCGACTGCTCCCGTGACCGCATGATGCGCGCTCTCGCCACCGTCGGCAAGGAGGATCTTACCCGTATCCTCGCCGAAGAGGGCAGAATCGAGTGCGAATGTCACTTCTGCGACCAAAAATACAGCTTTACAGCCGAAGATCTTGGTCTCTGAAAAAACTTTCAAAAAAATCGAAAAAAATTAAAAAAAGGTGTTGACAAATCGAAAGACCTGTGCTATAATAGTATCCGTTGCAGGGCAAGACAAAAGCAAGCAACGAGATGGAAGCATAGCTCAGCTGGGAGAGCATCTGCCTTACAAGCAGAGGGTCATAGGTTCGAGCCCTATTGTTTCCACCACTCGGCCTGGTAGTTCAGTTGGTTAGAACGCTAGCCTGTCACGCTAGAGGTCAGGGGTTCGAGCCCCCTTCAGGTCGCCAATAAGCAATGCCGGTTGCAGATTAAAGTCGGCAACCGGATTTTTGCCTCTGTAGCTCAGTTGGTAGAGCAGGGGACTGAAAATCCCCGTGTCGTTGGTTCGATTCCGACCGGAGGCACCACAGTTGGTGTCTTTAACGTAGAGGGTACACCTGTTCCCATTCCGAACACAGAAGTTAAGCTCTACAGTGGTGACAATACTCGGC
>JAFQEJ010000042.1 GCA_017399105.1 Clostridia bacterium | reverse complement strand
GGTGCAGGATGTAGACATCAGTTACAATCACATCGGCATACTCCCCGCCAATTTACTCTATGACATTATGAACGGAAAAGCGGCATGATTACTCATGCCGCTCTCCGAAAACAATATACTGTTTTATTGGACCGCTCCTGAGGTCATCTTCATGCGTTACATTCCCGATCACGATCTTCATATTCATTCGCAGCTCTCACCCTGTTCTTCCGACCCCAATCAGACACCTGCGGCAATTTTAGCCTACGGTATTGCGTCCGGCTTTCGTCTGCTGAGCCTTGCCGATCACTGCTGGGACAGGGATGTGGAGTGTCCCTGCAACACCTGGGGACCGATGACAGATGCCATGTCCTGCCTTCCCCTCCCGCAGAATAAGAGATGTCATTTCATCTACGGAATTGAAGCTGATATGAACCAGTTCAACGTTCTCGGTATCAGCAAAGAGCATGCGGAGATGCTCGATTTCTGTGTCATTGCAACCAATCATATGCACCTTTACGGCTTTGCATCCAATCCCGAAATTCACGGATACGGTGCTGAGGAACGTGCCCGTCGCTATAAGGAGCGCCTGCATGCCGTCATGGAGATGGATCTTCCCTTCCACAAGTGCGGACTTGCCCATTTCACAACCGGTCTTGTCTGTGAGAAGGATCCCATGTCATGGCACGCATATTTTTCGGATGCAGAACTGAAGGATATCTTCACAAAAGCTGCTAAGCTTGGTATGGGAATTGAGCTGAATTTCAATCCCGACAGCTACAAGGGAAGGGATTTGATCACCATTCTTCGCCCTTATCTCATCGCCAAAGAAGTTGGCTGCAAATTCTATTTTGCGGGAGATGCCCATCATCCGGGAGATTTCTACGGAATGAGAGAGCGCAATGAAAGAATCATCAGCCTGCTCACACTGGAAGAAAGCGACAAGATACCCTTCATCCCCGAGACCATCGCCAAGCTCGACGCAGGTGGAGACAGCCTGGGCAAAGTCGGGCTTTTGAAATAAGCTTCATAACATCAATAACTGCCGTACTGTTATGCACGGCAGTTATTTTTTTATGGTTCTTTATGTGGTTCAGGATTCCATTTGCAAAGCATCTGATGCAGAATTTCCTGTATTCGTTTTACACAGTACACCTTACATTGTTCCGCAGTCTGCATTTTATCTCTGCTTTTCAGCAATTTCCTTGACGATATTCATGACGAAGTCATCCATCGCAACAGCACCCATATCGCCGTTCTTTCTCGAACGAACTGCTACAGTGCGGTCGTTAACTTCCTTCTCACCGATGACGATCATATAGGGAACCTTGGCAAGCTGTGCCTGACGGATCTTGTAGCCGATCTTCTCGTTGCGGTCGTCAATCTCCAGTCTTACGCCGTATGCCTCCAGCTTTGCGGCAACCTCCTTGGCATAGGGAACCTGCTCGTCGCCGATGGGAAGGAGCTTAACCTGTACAGGTGCCAGCCATGTGGGGAATGCACCTGCATACTTCTCGATAAGAAGCGCCAGTGTACGCTCATAACAGCCGAGAGATGTACGGTGAATGATATAGGGACGGCGTTTGGATCCGTCGGTGTCTACATATTCCATATCAAATTGCTCTGCGAGAAGCTGGTCAATCTGGATGGTGATGAGGGTATCCTCTTTGCCCCATACATTGCGGATCTGGATGTCCAGCTTAGGACCGTAGAAAGCAGCTTCATCAATACCGATGGAATAGTTGATGCCAAGATTATCGAGAATCTTGCCCATAATGCCCTGAGCCTCATCCCACTGCTCGGGAGTACCGATATACTTTGCGGTGTTGTTGGGATCCCACTGGGAGAAGCGATAGGAGACATCCTCCATAAGTCCGACCGTTTCAAGCATATACTGTGCAAGCTCAAGGCAGTTCTTAAACTCCTCTTCCAGCTGCTCGGGCCGGAGAATGATATGACCCTCGGAAATGGTAAACTGGCGGACGCGAATCAGACCGTGCATCTCACCGCTGTCCTCATTGCGGAAGAGAGTGGAGGTTTCGCCCAGTCTCATAGGCAGGTCACGGTAGGAGCGCTGCTTGTTTAAGAATACCTGATACTGGAAGGGACATGTCATCGGACGGAGCGCGAAGCATTCCTTGGTTTCATCATGAGGATCGCCAAGTACGAACATGCCATCAAGATAATGATCCCAGTGCCCCGAAATCTTATAGAGATCGCTCTTTGCCATGAGAGGAGTTTTGGTGAGAACATAACCGCGGCGTGCCTCCTCGTCTTCAACAAAGCGCTGAAGTGTCTGGATAATCTTAGCACCCTTGGGGAGCATAATCGGGAGTCCCTGACCGATAACATCAACTGTGGTAAAGAGCTCCAGCTCACGACCGAGCTTATTATGGTCACGCTTTCTTGCTTCTTCCTGCTGTTCGATAAAGGCATTCATGTCAGCCTTGTTGGGATATGCGATACCGTATACGCGCTGGAGCATCTTATTCTCGGAGTTGCCCTCCCAGTATGCGCCTGTGCACTGAGTCAGCTTGACTGCCTTGACGCTTCCGGTAGAGAAAAGATGGGGACCTGCGCAGAGGTCGGTGAATTCACCCTGGCGGTAGAAAGAGATGTCTTCACCCTCGGGAACTCGGGAGATGAGCAGCACCTTGTAGGGCTCGCCCTTCTCTTCCATCAGCTTGATTGCTTCTTCTCTGGGCAGTGTGAATCGCTCGATCTTCAGATTTTCCTTGACGATCTTCTGCATCTCACCCTCGATACTTTTGAGAATTTCGGGAGTAAAGCTGATCTCGCTGTCAAAGTCATAGTAGAAACCGGTATCAATTGCCGGACCAATGGTGAGCTTTACCTCGGGATAAAGGCGCTTAACAGCCTGTGCAAGAATGTGGGAAGCTGTGTGGCGGAAAATCTTCTTGCCCTCGTCATCCGCAAAGGTGAGGGGAGCAACTGCCGCATCGGCATCAATGATATGTGTAAGCTCCGCTACCTCACCGTTTACGGTTGCGGCAAGAAGCTCCTTGCCAGACAGTTCTGCTGCCTTGAGTGCCTCATAGACCGATACGGGAGCGTCGAAGCTCAGTTCTTTGTCATTCGGAAATTTAATGATCATAACTCTGTCCTTTCCCGTGGCATCACGGATATATTCATAATATTGTTGATAAATAAATAACCCCGAACAGCCTAAACTGTCCGGGGTGCAATAAACTGCACGGTTCCACCCGAGCTTTCACTCATTATATGGAATTGAATTGAATTGCAGGTGGTACTCCGAAAAAAGCATAACGGCACTTTCAGCATCTGTGCCGCTCTCTGGTATATGCACTTATAACGAAACTTGTCCTGCAATGCTTGACAAAGGAAAGTATCTGTGATATAATGATAGAACATTAGCAAATATAAACACTTTCACTTATAAGCATAAATATTATATCACACAACACTTATTTTGTCAACACTTATTTTTACTTGTTCACATTTTATTTACAGGAGACTGCCATGCTCTTCTCATTACAATCGCTTGTCAACCGCTCCCCCGCTGCAATCGAGGCTGATGCCAATGAAATCATTGCGCTGAATCCTACAACCGAAGCCTTCGGTCTGACACTCACCCAAAAGGAAGCACATGAAATTGCTGAAATCCGCGCCGGATCTCTGAAGGAAAACGGACGGCTCGAGGTCGGAATCGGCGCGCTGAGTCTCATTTCGGATGTGTTTGCACATTCGAGATATGTTTCCTGCGGCATCTGGGCTGAGGTTCTGGCGCGAGTCTGCGATCTGTTCTATCAGGTAAAATCCCTCACAAATGACAGTATCACCGACCGTGAGCTGGTAACCGAACTGTATGCACTCTTTGAATATTCGGCACACGGTGACCTCGATTATTTTGAACAGCATGATATTTTGACACTTCTGCGCAAACTGAACTTCGGTTATACGCTAAAGCAAAAGAATGAAGCACTTCTCGATGACCGCATCGGACGCATGGGACAGATTTCAGATACCGAGCGTGATGCGGTTACATATGATGTTTATCTGCCCGACGAAGAAAATCGCCGCGATTTTGATGAGGATTTCTTTGATGACGCTTACTGGAATCGCGATACATTTTAAGGAGGAGCCATGAATAACAAACTTACAAGCCGCACATCAATCTCCCACCTCACTCTGCCCCGCACAGGCTATATGGAGGCACTGCTCAACACCGCCCTGCAATACCATTTGATCGATGAGTCTGCAATCACAGCGCTGCAGGCAGCTATTGTCGATCAGCTGGGAGTATGCATCAAAGGCTACACAAAAGAAGAATCCTCCTCCGTTTCCATCGAAACCGCAGGTGAGCTGTCGGCAGGACTTGCTTACACGCTGAATGAATATCTCCATTCCCTCTCAGATCACGACAAAGCGCTTGCAATGCTGAAGAGCCGCCCACTCAATGAAATCTGGCTTGACGGCATCCGTCTGACAAAATCCAAGTGCGCGAAAGCGATGTATCTGTCCAGAGCTGCCGCGGCGAGCAGATGCATCATCCCCTCTGCATCATACAACCGTGCTCTTGATTCTGCCATCAGAGAGAATATCATCGGTTATGATCTGAATTACAGACCGCATATCACAGGACGCAGGTTCGATTATCCCACCGCTCTTGATGCAAAATTAGAAGGCAGAGGAATCGACTTTATCATCAATTATCTCTCTGCCCTCATATGTGAAAATCATTTCTGCAACAGGTATCCGCGCACGCTTTTGATTCGGTTCTACGATAATTGCCGTGAGAATGAGCCATATAATTTCTATACGCCCCTTCTGCTGAATACTGTCATTCTCCGTTTTCTGCGGCGCGATGAAGGCACGCCTTTTCTCAGCCCGACCGATGTCAATCTTGCAGAAGAGCTTTTATCTGCTTTCGGCAATGATGAAATCAGCTCCATACTGCACCACGCCTGCGACAGCATTGAAAGCGAAAACACCGATTATCGCCGCCGCGTGCTTGACGAGCATCTGAAGCGAATCATAACCGCAGTCCGCAGCCGAAGTCTATCCAATCTGCTCGTTATCTCTTAAACCAGCGTACATCCACATCAACACCTGCCGGAGCGTGATTCTCTCCTCTTGTACCGTCGGGTCTCCATCCGCAAATGTCCTCGATAAGCACAGTGACAGGCGCGCTTGCCCAAGGATGGCAGAGACTGGTGTTTCCCTTCATATTCTTACCCCAAGCCTCAAAGCAGGCGGTTGCACCCTCTCGCACCATATTGTACCAGGAGCACTCCGCATGGGAGGTGATCAGCTTATAAGCATCCTTCCAGCGTCCCACGCGGCAGAGCGCACGCAGAAGGAAGAAGGTCATATAGACACCACAGCAGAAGCCCTTTTCAACAATAAAATCGGCAATTCTGCCCTCGCTTTCCCTGGGAGCGAAGCCGCCATAGAGAGGAAGCACATTGGAGTGAAGCGCGCTGTGGCTGCTGCTGGGTGCATCAACATAAAGCCCAAGCTCAGCATTATAGAAGGTCTTGTTGAATGCCTCTGCCAGACGGTCATACTTTTTCTCATAGGGAATATCCAGAATATCGCGGATTTTTTCCACACATCTGACTGCATTGACATAGAAGGCATTGATTACATTGTGCTTTCCAGGTCCGATAGGCTGTGTCATCGGGAAGTCATATCCGTCGCGGAGATTGGTCGGCCAGTCCACAAGATTCCACTTAGAGGTCACACCGTCAAGAAGACCGTCCGCATCTGCATATACCTCAAAAGTCGCCAGCATCTTCTCGCTTGCGTCAAGACAACGCTTCAGGAAATCTTTATCCCCCGAGAAATCGTGTTCTCTGAGCGCAATAATCGGGAACTGGAGCGAATAATCTGCAATCTCCTGCATGTGCGAGCCGGGAGCGACCGCCATAATTCCCTCGTCAATATATGCCGACTGCATTTGATTCTCCAAAGCCTTTCGATAGGTTACAAGATCTCCCGTGAGCCAGAGATAAGAAGATCCCGTAACGGTCAGATCGCCTGCATACTGCCCCTTTTCACGGGAAGGACAGTCGACAAAGACCTCCTGTGTGCCGCATCTGACTCCGTGACGGCAGATTTCGAAAACAGAACGCAGTGTCTCATCATCGGTAGTCAGGACAACATCCTCATCGCGCAGATCTGCATGACGGGCGTCTACCGTGATGTCAGTAATCTCCACGCCCTCCGAGGGCGCAACCGTCACATAGCGGAAGGCTTTGTAGTCGTATCCCTCGAAGCTGTCATTTGCATCTCCCATGATCCATATATCGTGATAGTCGCAGTTACAGCGCATTTTTGAACGGGTACAGATGGAAGTATCCTCGGTTTCTTCACCGAAATAGATATCCACCTTTGCTCCCGCACATCCCTTTGCGGAAAGACGGATGGTACCGGTTGTTTCTCTTCCGAAATCGCAGAAGATCATGCCGCCCTCCAACACTTCGGTTTTAACCGGCTTTGCTTCATACACTTTGATCGGTGAAAGAGAGGCTTCGGCAAAGATATAATCGGGCGCAGAATTCACCGAAACGGGACGAAGTGCAGGCTCGGTTACAGTGGCATCATAGGTCTCGCAGAACTGCGTCGCATAACCGAAGGTGCGTTTATCCGGCCAGCGGTCGGAGATATAGTATGAGAAGCTTTCATCGCTTGTACAGATCAGTTCTTCCCTTCCGCCTATGCTGCCTACAATATCACAGATCATGCCGCAGCGAAGATCACCGCTGTTCCAAACGCGATTGATAAGCCCCTGATAATAAACCTCAAAATCAAGGACATTCACCCCACTGCTGATCAGCTTTGTAATATCGTATTCGTTCCAGTAATAGCAGAAGAAATATCCGGGCGCCGGTCCCTGGCAGGCAAAGATGCCGTTGATCTTCAGCTTATAATAATCGTCTGCCGTGACACGCAGTGTTATTTTTTCATATACTTTATCCACTGTCATTGCCTTGATAAAATGTATGTGAAGGTTCTTCAGCTCCTCGGGATGGGTCAGATCTTCGCGGAGAGCCTGCCGCTCACGGTGAAAAACATCGAGCGGACGAATGCCGTCAAATTCGGCAGGCTGTATCCACTTACCGTTGAATGTCATAATTGTCTCCTGTTTCATGCTTTTTTACTTAGTATATCACAGCTTCTTTTTATAGTCAATCACACCCCTGAAAATTCCATGAAACATTCTCGCTTTTCAATCGTCATATGAAGTATAAACTTTGGTCATTCCCATGACATGTTTGTTTGATATACTAAATAAAATAACATGAAAGGAGCCTCCATGGCCTGTATTTCTATGAAAAAAATAGCATATCTCCTCCTTTTTTCGCTGCTCATTCCTCTCGCATTCCCTTCTCAGGCACGCACACTTGAAGGGTGGGGCTCCATACATACCGAATATACCGAGAAAATTGCCCCCGGTCTCAGCTACTCCGAAATTTACGCATCAGGTGACAGCGACCGACAGCACGGCTATGTCTTTGAGTATACCCCCAGCCGCGGCAGTCAGCTGATGCTCTCATGGGGTGACAATGTCACAGGCAGAGACACGCTGTCCACTCTGATCGGAAAAGCGGAGGATCAGGGATATGATGTAGTCGGCGGAATAAACGGTGATTTCTTTAGTATGCAGACAGGCGTACCGCTCAGCGCCATGATTTATCAAGGCAGACTGCTGACCTCGGATGCGGGAGCTGCTGCCATCGGCATTACGGACAGCGGACATGCATTTATCGGAAAGCCCGGAATCGGACTGACCCTCCGCAGATTCGATGGGTTTGAATACAGCATCTCTCATTTCAATAAATATCCTACCGAATACAATTCCTATCTGCTCACATCGGATTTCGGAGATTCCACCATGAGCACATCCGAAAGCCGCGAGATCGTCATTCGACTGAGCGGAGGCATCTTCACCCCCTCCTGCACCCTCAGCGGCATCATCGAAGAGATTCACAATGATACAATCGACACCCCCATTCCTGAGGGCTGTGTTGTACTCAGTGTCAATAATAAAAGTTCGCGTTTTGAGGATACAAGCCCCCTGAAGAAGGGTGATGTAATCACCATTGACATCACCTGTGCCGATGGCTGGAGCAGGGTGAATTTTGCTCTCGGAGGCGGTGATATTATTCTTTCAGAGGGCAATATTCCCGATGGTATCGCCAATGAAGATCACGAAAAGCGAGCTAATCCGCGAACTGCGGTGGGCATCACCGAAAACGGCAGACTGATTTTCCTTGCACTCGATGGCAGAAATGATTCGATTGCAAAAGGTATGACCCTCACGAATCTTGCTTCGGCAATGAAATCTCTCGGCTGTGTTTCGGCGCTGAACCTGGACGGAGGAGGCTCCACCACGGCTGCGGTTCGTCACAGCTGGAGCAGCAATGTGGAAATCGTCAGCTCACCTTCCGATGGTTCCGAGCGCAGACTTGCCAATGCGGTGCTCTTTATCAATACGACACCCATCACCGAAAAGCTGTATGATATCGCAGTTTCTCCTTCAATTGCAACAGTACACGCGGGCGGCGGATCGGTGGCGCTGGGGCATGTTTTCCGCGACACCTCTCTGCGCATCATCGACCGTGATTTCTCGGACATCACTGTTGAATACAGCGTTCTCTCGGGAGGCGGCTTTGTACAGGAAGGCCGGTATTATGCAGGGGAAGAATCCGGTACTGCGATGATACGAGCATCTGCAAATGTGGACGGCGTCACAGTATCCGGCGATACAACCGTACGGGTTGTCACAGCCCTTGACGATTTCAAGGCAGCGGTCACCAACTATGTACTTCCTGCAGGAACCAGCGTTAAAATTGCGCTGACCGGCTACAAAACCGGACTTCCCGTCAATGTGGACAGCAGCAACTTCAAGTGGAATTTCATGGATTCCGAAGGTGAACGCGATTCTGCTCTCGCCTCCTGTCAGAGCGGCTACATTGATCTTGACGGCACCTTCCACGCAGATCAGGATGCCCCATCGGGTGAGACAGTTCTTGCGATTACTTATGGCTACAAAACCATTTATCTCACCATCGAGATTGGTATGGAGCCGCAGATTCTCAATGACTTTGAGGATAACCGAGCACTCACCGACATCTTCACCACCGATAATGACAGTTCGCTTCTTCAGGTAAACGGAGGCAAACACTCAGACAAAGCCATGGCTTTCAAGGGCAGTACGCTGAGTTATGCAAAGCCGGTATCGCTGCTCTATCCCATCGATCATATCTCGCTCTGGGTGAAGGGCGACGAAGCCGATGTATGCTATGCTTCCGCCCTCACAGCCGAAGGTCGCAGTATTGAGCTTTATTACCGTACCGCCGTCGATTATACCGATATCAACGGCTGGAAACTGCTTGTTGCAGAGATTCCCGACACGATCGCACAGCCGCTTACAATCAACGCTCCCTTTGTCTCGCTTCATGAGAGTGATGTCACCATCGATAATATCACAGTAAATTACGGTGAGGATTCGCTCCCCTTTGAGGATATTGAAGGAAGCTGGGCGCGCGATTCGATTATTGCCATCTATAACATGGAAATCACCGACGGCGAAATCATCAACAGTAAGCGATTCTACTCCCCCGACAAAAACCTCACCCGTGCACAGTTCGCCAAGATGCTGGCTTCTTATCTTGCCCTTCCTCTCAATCCCGACAGCGAAGCGCTTGCTTCGCTCACCGACCGCGATTCGCTTCCCGAATGGGCGCTGTCATATATCGGCGCTGTACTCGATGCAGGCATGATGTCGGGCAAGAGCATAAGCAGCGGAGGAATCAAATTTGACCCCAATGCCACCATCACCCGTGCTGAGGTCATGCATGTTCTCGGAAAACTTGCGAAGGTTGAAGATATCGATGATCTTACTTTCACCGATTCCGCTGATATTCCGACGTGGGCGCTTGATAATGTGAATCGAGCTGTATCCGCAGGTATCGTAACCGGATATACCGACGGCACAATTCGCCCCATGAAGCAGGTAACAAGAGCCGAAATCGCAGCGATTTTCGAGAGGTTAAATCTTAACTAAATAAAAAAATGGTGCTGCTGCAAATGTCCCATTTACAGCAGCACAGCCCCCACTCTCACATTTTGGGGCGTATATTGATTGATTTCAGGGCGTAAAACGCCCTGAAATG
>JAFQEJ010000041.1 GCA_017399105.1 Clostridia bacterium | reverse complement strand
GAAGAAGAATAACGAAAAGAACACCGCCTGTAACCGCAACAAACGGCACACAGGCGGTGTTTTGCATTCTTACGAGCATGTTCGCATGACGCAACCACATAAGGCGTACAATGGGCAAATTCACGCCCTTGTGCGCCTGAGTTTATCAGAATGTCGAGCAGAAATGCTCGTTTTTATTATAAAAAATTTATTCGAAAATGGTTAAAAAGGGTTGTCAAATGCTTCGAAAAAACTATAAAGATGAGGAATCAATTATTTTTATTTCGAACTCCATAAAAATATGCTCCAAAATGCCCTAAAAAACTATAAAGGTAGGGATATTAAATTTTCTCTTGAAACAGCCAAAAATATGATCCAAAACGCTCAAAAAAATAACTGTTAAGTGAGGGAATAAAATTCCCACAAATATTTTTCTATTTTCAGTATCAAATAGGCTGGTCAAAAGCTTTCAAAAATGTATTAAGGTGGGGGAATAAAATTTTTTCATCCTAAAAGCGAAAATGACCTCTCAAAGTGATGCTAAAAACTATAAAGACAGAGGGAAAATTTTTTCTATTTTTAGCATCAAACGGGGTGTCAAACAGCCGAAAAAATGTATAAAGGTGAGGAACCAAAAAAATTTTACCGTAAAAGCTCAAAATATACTTCTCAAAATGTTCAAAAAATGTTGTTAAGTAGAGAGCATAAAAATTTTTACTGTACGGCCCAAAACAGACCTCTCAAAACGCTTCAAAAAAGCTGTTAAGTGAGGGGACAACTATTTTTCTGTAAATATTCTGTGAATCCCCTCAAAATCACCCTGTAAAACTCCCTAAAAAAAGCTGTTAAGTAGAGGGATTCATTTTCAACGCCAACGAAGGAGGTGGTTGCTATGATTTAAGCCATAAGCGTTTCAAAAACAATCCGTAAAAAACAAATGACGAAAAGGAGAAGCAAATGACAGCAGAAATGAAACTCAAAAGAATGTCCGAAATTGAATTGCAGGAGGTGGAGTGGCTCTGGTATCCGTATATCCCGTTCGGGAAAATCACAATCATACAGGGTGATCCCGGAGAAGGTAAGACCACGCTCGGACTGCGGCTTGCGGCGGCATGCTCAAACGGCAGCGGATTCCCGGGCATGGAAGAACGCGAGCCGATCAGCGTGATCTATCAAACCGCAGAGGATGGACTTGGCGACACAGTCAAGCCGCGTCTGATCGAAGCAGAAGCAAATGAAAACCTCATCTTTAACATCAGCGAGGATACCGACGTGCTGACGCTGAAGGACGAACGCATCGCGGAAGCGATCCGGACAACCGGTGCAAGGCTGATGATCTTCGATCCCATCCAGGGTTACGTCGGTGAGGATACCGACATCAACCGCGCAAACGAAATACGAACGGTGATGCGAGGCATTGCAAACGTGGCGGAGAAGTCAGGGTGCGCGATTGTCTTCGTCGGACATCTCAACAAGATGAAGGGCACGAACAGCGCATACCGCGGACTCGGCACAATTGATTTCCGTGCATCGGCTCGCAGTGTTTTGCTTGTCGGCAGGCTTCGCAAGTTTCCGAATGTGCGCGTGATCGTGCATGACAAATCTTCTCTTGCTCCCGAAGGAAAATCGATGGCGTTCAATCTCGGAAACGATGAGGGCTTCCGTTGGATCGACGGTTACGACAGCATCACAGCCGATGAACTCCTCTGCGGCGGAACGAATGAAACGAAGACCGGCGCAGCGGAAGATCTGATTCGGGATATGCTTTCTTCAGGCGAGTACGTTCCGTCCGAGAGGATCTACGAAAGAGCGAAGGAGAAAGACATCTCACCTCGTACCGTCACCGAAGCAAAAGCGAAGATCAAAGGGATCACCACAAAGAAGATCGGGAAGGCATGGCACTGGGCTATTTTAGAGAATGCCGACTGCACGGAATGAAGAAGGTAACATTGCAGTGTGTCTCTGCCGTGAAACGAAGATACCGTATAGTGTCTCTTGCATTGTTGCGTTATTCCTTACGGGACGGTTCCGTCCCGTATTGGCAAGTTTCGCCTTTGACAGTCAAGCCCTCCTTCGGGAGGACTGCAGCCAAGGCAAATGGGCTAAGCCCAAACCCCTACTTAGAAAGAGAGGACAGATGAAAGAAAGACAAAACCGCACCGAGAAGGTGACCATCCGACTCACCCCGGACGAGCTGGAACGACTGCGCGAGCTCTCTTATGGGAGCTATCGGCTGATGGCGGATTACTGCCGTGACTGTATTTTCGGACGTGAGATCACCGTAATCCCTGGCTTTGATGAAGCGGCAAATCAGCTTCGGCGCATCGGTACGAACCTCAATCAGCTCACAAGGCTCGCTAACCTGCGTGAAATTTCGGTAGTCGATCTCGCCGAAATCAAGGCGGAGATTGCAAAAATCTATGATATTCTCCGTGCCGTATCGAAGGGAGGGCGATGAATGGCAATCGTAAAAATGATACCGTCGTCGAGTCCGCTCGGCAATATTTTCAACTATGTTCAAAGCAAAGAGAAGACAGAACCACATCTCATCAGCGGTAAGGACTGCATGGCGGAGAGCGCTCAGGCAGAGTTTGAGATCGTGAAGTCCCGTTTCAACAAGACCGGAGGGCGGAATTACTATCACGTCATCCAATCATTTGCACCCGAAGATGACCTCACCCCGGAGGAAGCACACGACATCGGTATGGAGCTTGCAAGCTTTTTTAACAGTTTTCAGGTGCTCGTTGTCACGCATACCGACCGCGGACATCTGCACAATCACCTCGTTGTAAACTCCGTCTCCCACGCGGACGGAAAGAAGCTGCACACCTCGCAGGACGATCTGATGCGGATGAAATCTTACTCCAACAAGCTTTGCGCACGGCGTGGACTATCCACCACCGAAGAAAAAAGCAGTTGGTATCGTCGTGGTGAATGGAAGACAGAACTCATGCGCGTGGCGCTGCGGGCGATGTTTCTTTCTGAAACGCGGGAGGACTTTATCGAATTTATGGAGAAGCACGGATACGGCGTGAAGTGGAATCCCGATTACAAATATATCACCTTCACCACACCCGATGGCAAAAAAGTGCGTGACAATAAGCTCTTTGACGAGAGACTGCTGAAAGGAAACCTCGAACTCTACTTCGCCATGGGCGGCTGTGCATCGGAAATCAATCAAGAGTATTGGAACTACAAAACACCGCCGCACGACGAAAATGCGAAAGAAACAATCACAACTGGACTGATGGATCTCATCGGTGATCTACTCTGCCAGGAGGAAAGCCATGGGTACACGCCGAGAGTTCTTAACGAGATGAGCCAGTGGGAGAAGGAACGCTTGGAGCGAATCCTCGGGCGGCGCATTTCAAACGAAGCATTTATTGCCTACTGCACACGCGAGGATTATGAGCAGTCCGTGGGACTTCGTATGACCATGTGAGTTGATACTTTATTGTAACTTTTCACCGACTGCGCTGGATGTTTGAGACACGAAATGATATGATTTAAGGAGGACGAATGATCTGTATCACCGTCAGCCGCGAGGATCTTTTAAAGATCTCCAACGGCAAAGAGGGTAAAATTCAAAGAAAAACAATACCGAGTGAAACCGACAACATCAAAGATCTGCTGAAAATCTTTGACGGCATTGCAAAATGGCGTTACCTCGGACAGAGAAAGGAGAAAAAATGACCGTAATAGAATCTATGAAAGCGCGAGGTGTCATCCCACGTGCCGCACTCTACGCACGATTTTCCTCGGACAACCAGCGAGAGGAATCCATCGACGCACAGCTCCGTGCCATGCGTGAATACTGCCAGCGAAACAAGGTGGTGATCACAAGCGAATACTGCGACCACGCCAGGAGCGCCACCACAGATGACCGACCGGAGTTTCAACGGATGATCCGTGAGTCGAAGACTTGCGGCTTCGATCTCGTCATCGTCCACAAGCTGGACCGCTTCAGCCGTGACCGATACGACTCCGCCTACTACAAACGGGAGTTAAAAAAGTGCGGTGTGTCGTTGGTCAGCGTGCTGGAAAACCTCGACGATTCACCCGAGAGCATCATCCTCGAATCGGTGCTCGAAGGCATGAGCGAATACTATTCCCGAAACCTTGCGCGCGAGGTGATGAAAGGTATGCGCGAGTCGGCACTTCAATGCCGAGCCATCGGCGGTCATGCACCGTTCGGATATAAGATCAATCCCGAAACCAAGCATTACGAGATTAACGAAACTGAAGTGGACGCGGTGCGGATGATTTTCGACAGCGTGCTCCATGGCGTGGGTTACAGCGAGATCATTCACAAGCTCAACGCCATGGGATTCCGAACCAGAAGCGGCAAGGCGTTCGGCAAGAACAGTCTTACCGAGATTCTACGAAACGAAAAATACCACGGCGTGTATATCTTCAACCGCGCGGCAGGCAAGGATTATAACTGCAGACGGAACAACCACAAGAGCAAGCCTATCGGCGACATGATCCGCATCGAGGGCGGCGTGCCTGCCATCGTCAGCGATGAGGTATGGGACGGTGTGCAGGCGATTCTCAAAAAGCGCACACAACACCGCACAACCAACAACTCCGGTAAGGAAACCTATCTGCTGACAGGCAAGATCGTCTGCGGAGAGTGCGGCGCATCCTATACGGGTGTGCGGCGATTCTCGGGACGAAGCAAGCTGAAATACGTCTGCTACCAATGCTCCAACCGCAAGCGTACCGCCTCGTCAATCTGCCATAACAAAGAAATCCGCCGTGAATATCTCGAAACCTTCATCATGCAGGAGATCGCGCGTATCGTCTTCGATGAATCCAACATCCCGAAGCTGGTGAAAGAATACTACAAGTACCATGCCGAGTTTGACACCGAAAGTCAGGACAAGCTGAAGATGCTCCAAGGTTCGCTCCAATCGGTGACAAAGAAGATCGACAACATCGTCTCTGCTGTAGCAAACACGGGCAGCTCGGCTCTGCTGAATTCGCTTGAAACCTTCGAAAAGGAACGCGAGGAAATCTGCGCGAAGATCGAGGAGGTGGAGAAGCACTCAAAGACGCAGGTGGTCACCGAAATGATGGTGGAGTTGGCATACGAATACGCCCGCGGAATGTACCTCTCGGGCGATGTTGAGATGCACCGCCAACTGCTGAGTCTCTACCTTGACAAAGTGGTGGTCTACTACGATCACATTGAATTCTACCTCAACACGCTTCCTGCAGATATCCTCCGCGGCGAGATCGACCGCTCCCTCGGCATCGGCGAAGACGAAACGCTGGTCGAGCATATGATGCGGTGCGATCCGCAGATCATGGATGCGATGCGGAAGCTTGTAAATAAAAAAGACAACGGAGCTGTCACCGATTCGGGTGGCAGCTCCGATTTTTACATAAAAAAGGCTGATAAATCGACGAAAAATGCCGAATTATCAACCTTTTGTGGTGGAGGCGAGGGGAGTCGAACCCCTGTCCGAAAACCTCTTGACACAGCTTTCTCCGGGTGCAGGCAGTCTACTAAGCTTCCCCTTGGAGCCGCCGGCTGTCAGGCTGCTCCGCAGGTATCGGTTTTATGCGTGGTCGATGCAACCGAAAAGTCTCAACGCACGTTCATCGCTAAATGACGCTCGACCGGGAGCCGCGATACTCTCCCGGGGAACGGGCCGCAACTTAGGCAGCCAGAGCTAAATCGTTATTAGCGTTTATATTTAAGAATTGCCGCTGTTTAAAGAGGTGCCGCACCTCTACCCGCTTACCATGGCTCAAAGTCCCCGTCGAAACCTTTACGCCCCCATATAAATGCTGTCTTGCAGCATCCGCTGCTGATGCAGCGTTATTTTTAATCTGATGTTTCAGCTATTTCAGCCAAACAACCAACAAGAAGCCGTTTGGAATCCAATCTTGCAAGCTGTCTGTCATCACCAACAGCAAGCATATGCAAAAGGATATCGGTACTTCCACCGACTCCGAGATCATACCGAAAAATCGCAATACCTGTGCCAACCAATGCTGCCAGTTTCGCTTCGCTGTCAACCAGCCGAGAGAAAGCCGCATTATCCAGGATCAGCGATGGAAGTGCGTCCCCCTCAAAAGGAAGAAATCCCTGCACACCGAACCCGATGCCCTCCGACTCTGCCTGCCAATGCGCTTCGATATAGCTGCTCCGCCCGATTGACTCAAGAAGGTAGAACGTCATCAATAATCATCCCTCGATCTCGATTTCATCGCGCGGTCAATATCGCGGTCAGCCTGCTTTTTCGCCATGTCATCGCGTTTATCATAGAGCTTCTTACCGCGGCAGAGCCCGATCTCGATCTTGACCATCGATTTCGACAGGTAAACCGACAGCGGAACAAGCGTGAAGCCCTTCTGAGACACCAGACCCATGAGCTTGAGGATTTCCTTCTTGTGCATCAGCAGCTTTTTGGGTCGGAGGGGATCGCGGTTGAAGATGTTGCCCTTTTCGTAAGGACTGATGTGGATGCCGCTGGCGTAGAGCTCGCCTTCATGGATATAGCAGTAGGAGTCCTTCAGATTGACCGCGCCCTGGCGAACCGATTTGACCTCGGTGCCGAAGAGCTGAACGCCCGCTTCGTATTTTTCATCAACAAAATAGTCGTGGTATGCCTTTTTATTCTGGGAAATGATCTTACGTCCCGTGGGTGCCGGCATCATCGAGCCTCCTTTCATAAAACTGCACTATAATTATACCGCAAATCGATGAACATTTCAAGAGAAAATTCAGATATAATGCAGTTTTCTTCCCCCATAATCACCATGCATTCCCCATAAAGCCCCACGCCTTGACAATTTTCATCAGGCATGCTACAATAAAACATCCCCGCGGTGATTAATTCTCATGGAGGTTACCATGATTTCGGATGCATTTAAAAGGGTCACACCCATTCTGAAGGTCTGCAATCTTCCCTATGTTCTTCCCCATGACGATGATTCCTACGGCATGCGCACGGTAGAGCACTATGAGCTGGAATATATCCGTTCAGGCTCGGGAATGATTGTTGTAGACGGTATCCCTCGCCCCATCATCCCTCATTCGATCAATTTCCGCCGTCCGGGCATGGATGTGGAAGGCATCGGAATTTATGAAGCCTACTTTTTCACCTTTGATATGAACGAACAGGGCACCGCCATCCCCGAGCTGGAGCAGCTTCCCATCACCTATCCGCTGGTTGATTATCAAAGGATCGGTGAGCTCTTCAGGCAGATCTATCACGAATACGATACGCCCGGTCCCACACAGCTTCTGCACACGCAGATTCTCCTTCTGCAGCTCTTCGATTTTATGATCGACTATGCGGAATCGGTCGCGCCTGTACAGCAGGATCATACAGGTCGGCAGAATATCCAGAAATCGGTGCTGTACATCCGGCAGCATTTCAGCGAGGATATCACCCTCCCAAAGCTTGCGAAGATTTCGGGCTACAGCATCTATCATTATAACAGAGTATTCAAGCGCTGTACCGGCATGAGTCCCATCCGTTTTCTCAATGACTACAGGCTCAACCGCGCCAAGTATATGATTCTCACCGAGAACATGCCGCTGGAGCAGATTGCCGCAGCCTGCGGATTCAATCAGTATTCCTATTTCTATCGGCTCTTCAGAACTGCATACGGCAGCTCACCCGCGCAGTTCAGAAAGAAGCATGCCGCGCTCAATCTGCAGCCGGAATAAACCCAATAATCCAACTGTCACAGGTGTCGCTTCTCCTGTGGCAGTTTTTTTGAGCAATATTGTACATGTACAGGGCAAAAATGTGAATTACTTTCCGCGCGGTATTGTGATACAATAAAACAGTTCCAAAAATCACGGTATTTTTCATAAACATTTTATGTCAACCGAAAATCACAGCATAACATTGAGGAGGCAAACAAAATGGAAGCATTAACCGGAAAAGAACGCATTTCCCGTATTCTTCGCCACGAAAAGGTAGACCGCATCGGCGTTTTTGAGCATTTCTGGGGAGATACCTACAACGAATGGACGAAAAATCAGGGCTGTCCGCCCGATTTCAATCAGGAGTTCGGCTTTGACATGGCGGAATGCTGGCCCACCAACTGGGCAGCCAGACTCGACTACACCCCCGAGGTTGTCGCTGAGGATGAGGACACCATCACCATGCTCGACGGCAACTGGGCTACCCTCCGCCGCCACAAGAAGCATGATACCACCCCCGAGCATATTGCCTTCGGTATCGATGACTGCGAGAAGTGGGAGGAATGGGTAAAGCCGCTGATCACCGATGAGGCTGCCCTTGAACGGCGCATCAACTTTGAAGCATATCGCAACTGCAAGGCATACTGTAAGGAACACAACATGTTCTTCATGTGGAGCGGCGTCAATGTCTTTGAGTGCATCCATCCCCTGGTCGGCCACGAGGAGATGCTGGCAGCGATGATCTACGATCCCGAATGGGTCGAGGATATGTGCCGGACCTATGCAGATATGACCATCAGGGCACAGAAGCTGATCTTCGAGCGCGAGGGACTTCCCGACGGCATATGGTTCTATGAGGATATGGGCTACAAGGGCGCACCCTTTATGTCGCCTGCCATGTATGACCGCTTCCTCTATCCGGCACACAAAAAGACCTGCGACTATGCTCACAGTCTCGGGCTGCCTGTCATCATGCACTCCTGCGGCTTTGTGGAGCCTCTGCTTGACGGTATGATCCGCGCGGGCATCGACGCGCTGCAGGTGATCGAGATCAAGGCAGGCATGGATCTGCTTCGCATCCACAAAAACTACGGTGACAAGATTGCTCTCATCGGCGGTATCGACGTGCGCGAGCTTTACACCAACGATTTCTCCCGTATCGATGCCGAGCTGGAGAAGAAGATTCCCATCGTCAAGGAAGGTTACGGCTATGTGGTGCACTCGGATCACTCGATTCCCAAGACAGTGGACTACAAGACCTATAAGCATTTCCTGCAGAAGGCGCTGGAGCTCGGTAAATACGAGGAATAAAATCACACGGTAAGGCTCTATGCAGATGCAGGATCCCATCGAAGGAGCGCTCCGCTTGATTTTATATATTTACATCATTCAGGAGGTTAATACATGCACAAAACGGTTACAAAAATACTCACACTGCTGCTTGTTTGCGTAACAGTCATTACGCCTCTTACATCCTGTTCGGAAGATGCAGCAAACAAGACAACTGAAAACACAGTATCCGGAGATACACAGCCACCCCAAAAAATCGACCCGCTGGCAGAACGCAAGAGCATCGACGACCGTCTTCCCGAAAAGAACTTAGACGGTTATGAGCTGCGCGTACATGCCAGAGATAATGAAATCGATACCATTTTCGCTGAAGAAGAGGTCGGTGAACCTGTCAATGATGCACTCGTCCGTATGCATCGCAGTGTTGACGAACGCTTCAATGCAGCAATGAAGATTTATAACAGCGAGCTCGGCGATCACGATCAGGTAAATGAAATCAAAAAGCTTGTCACATCAGGTGACGGAACTTACAACCTGGCGGCAGGTCACGATGTGCTGCTCTCGGTACTCACACTCGAGAATTACTTCGTCAATATTTACAATCTTCCCTATCAGAATTTCAATCAGCCCTGGTGGTCGGGCGTGGATGATCTTACCTTCATGGGACAGTGCTATCTGATCACCTCGGACATGTCTTATCAGGGCATTAAGGGTGCCAAAGTTCTCTTTATCAACAAGGATATTATGGAAGATTACGGCATTGAAATGCCCTATCAGCAGGTATTTGACGGCAAGTGGACGCTTGACTCGCTCATTGCCATTTCAAAAGATATTTATGAAGATCTGAACGGCAACAATGAAGCCGATGAAGAAGATCTCTACGGATTGCTCACGGAGCCCGAAATGTACGGTTATCTGGATTCCTTTGATCTTGACACTCTTGTACGTGACGGAGACACGCTGCATGTCAATTTCGATTTGAATAAATTCAATAACATCGTTACAAAAATGTATCAGTATCTCTGTGAATCCAAGGGGGCAAAAACCACCGGTGTTGGAAATGATTTCGGTATGGAGGAGTTCATGAATCGAAAAACGATGATTTTCCATGAAAATGTAGGAGTTGCTGTCAACCATCTGCGTTTCGTCGAAAATCTGGACTACGGTATTCTTCCCATGCCCAAGTGGGACGAAAAGCAGGAGACATATAAAACGGCAGGTACCTTCTATCCGTTTGTTATTCCCTCTTCGCTTGATGAATCGGAATATGAGAACACCAGCCTTCTTTTGGAAGCATACTCGGCAGAAAGCTACAAACAGGTTCTTCCGGCGTACTTTGAAATTGCCCTCAAGCAGAAATATACCACCGATAACGAATCCATGCGCGTTCTTGATATTGTCAAGGAAGCACAGTTCGTTTCCTTCGCATATGCATATGAATATGGTCAGGGCTTTAATATCTGCATGAACAATATCTTCAATACCGGCGGTCCAAACGGCGCATCCTATTATGAAAAGAATGTGAAACGTGCCGCCAAGCAGGCTGAAAAGGTACAGAAAGCATTTGAAAAGATGGCTGAGGAGCAGGGGCTTTAAAAATCACACAATATGATAAAAGGGTTGACACATACCGATGTGTCAGCCCTTTTTCTCATTTTTCATCCACGCTCCCCATGCCTCAATCAGCGCATCAAGCTTCATCCCAGCGTTGGCGGGGCTGGTTGAAGGCAGAGGTACAACGCCCCCCTCAAAGGCAAGGCTCGGGCGAATCAGCCGCTCGAAGAGCTTGGCGGCAGTCTTGCCGTTCAGCAGTATGCGCTTGATTTTCGTACCGGCGAGGATGGTGGCGATATCATTGGGAATCACGCCCCGGATGCTGGCATCCGACGAGCCTTCGATCTCGCAGGAAGCACAGACGTCCCAGAGGGCGATATGATGCTTCAGCAGCAGAGCCCGCTTATCCTCGATCCCATCGGGAAGCGGCTCGCCTGTGATTGCAGACAAAACCCGCCAGAATCGGTTCTGCGGATGACCGTAGTAAAAGCCCTGCTCCCTTGATTTCACCGAGGGAAAGCTGCCGAGGATAAGAACGCGCGAATCTCTATTATAGACTGGCGCGAAGGTATGGGTGAGCTGCTCCATATTCAAAAGCGGATCTTGACATCAAAGCGCTTTCTGCAGCGGGGGCAGACGACGGTATGGTCGCCTTTTTTATTGGGCAGGCGCAGAACAGCCTTGCAGTCGGGACATTTGCGGTAGCGGTTGGTTTTGATCTCGCGCAGTCGGTCCCACTGGAGCTTGAAAAAGGCTGCAATCGGACGCCAGAGTTTGAGGAAGCGCTCATTTTCGGCGCGGCGCTTATGGATACTTCGCGAGAAGATGCGGAAAAACATAATGCCAACGAGCACCAGTCCCAGCAGGCTTAGAATCAGGCTGCCGACAAAGGCGTTGATAATCACGACGGCAATATAGAAGCCGAAAAGCGCGTAGCCAAGCTGGTCATAGCCGTATCTGCCGTAAAAAAAGGCAGCAAGCTTGTTTCTGAAATTATTCACATGAGTCTCCTTAAAGAATTGGTATTTTGGCGTAAAATCGTTATAGATATTTATTTTTATTTATGCTATTATGATATCACGAAGTCGCAAAATCCGCATAAACAAATTGTAAAAAGATATTGCGAAGCCGCGACACATTTTGTATAATGAATATAACAACATTCACGGAGGCTTCGCAAATGAAAAAATATGTCATTTCTCTCGATGAAGGCACCACCAGTGCCCGTGCCATGATCTTTGATCGGAATCAGAATCCCCTGGGCTGTGCGCGCCGCGAAATCACCCAGCACTATCCCGCGCCGGGATGGGTGGAGCAGGATGCCACAGAGATCTTCGCATCCCAATACGGCGCGATGACCGAGGTGATGGCACTCTGCTCGGCTTCCCCCGAAGAAATCGCCGCCATCGGCATCACCAATCAGCGCGAGACAACAGTGGTATGGGATCGTGATACCGGTCGCCCCATCGCTCCTGCGATTGTATGGCAGTGCCGCAGAACAGCCGATGCCTGTGCAGCACTTGCGAAAAGTCCCCTGGGCGCCTACATCACCGAGGTAACGGGACTGGTGCCCGACGCCTACTTCAGCGCCACCAAGCTTGCCTGGATTCTCGACAACATCGAGGGGGCAAGGGAGCGTGCCGAGCGGGGGGAGCTTGCCTTCGGTACCATCGACAGCTGGCTCATATGGAAGCTGACCGGCGGTGCGGTTCATGCCACCGATTACACCAACGCCGCCCGCACCATGCTCTTCAACATCCGTACCCTGGAGTGGGATGACCGGATTCTGAGCGAAATGAACATCCCCCGTTCGCTGCTTCCCGAGGTAAAGGCCAGCGGCAGCAGCTACGGAAGCGTCAATGTGGGCGGTTATGAGATCCCCATTCTCGGCGTTGCGGGAGACCAGCATGCGGCGCTCTTTGGCCAGAGCTGCTTCTCGGAGGGCGATGCAAAGAACACCTACGGCACCGGCTGCTTCTTGCTCATGAACACTGGAGAAACCTTTGTAAAGAGCAATCACGGACTGCTTACAACCCTTGCATCAACACTGGAGGGTGAGCCGATTCAGTATGTACTGGAGGGAAGCGTCTTTACAGGCGGCGCGCTGGTACAGTGGCTCCGCGACGAGCTGGGCATCATCCGCGACTCTGCCGACTGTGAATATTTCGCCCGCAAGGTGGAGGATACCGCCGGCGTTTACATCGTGCCTGCCTTCACAGGACTTGGTGCACCCTACTGGGATATGTACGCCAGAGGAAGCATCATCGGCATTACCCGCGGTACCAACCGCAGTCATCTCATCCGCGCGGCGCTGGAGGCAATCGCGCTTCAGTCGGAGGATGTGATCTCTGCCATGCGTGCCGACACGGGACACGACATGTCCTGCCTGAGAGCGGACGGCGGTGCTTCGGCAAATGCGCTGCTCATGCAGATGCAGGCAGACTTCTCGAATCTGGAGGTCAGACTCCCTCACACCGGTGAGACAACCGCACTCGGCGCGGCGCGGCTTGCGGGTCTGATGTGCGGCTTCTGGGCTGACCGCAATGAGCTGCGCGGAGTTGAAGCAAGATGCCAGGCAGATTACAAACCGATCATGACGAAAGCGGAGCGGGAGCATAAGCTTGCCGGCTGGCATGAGGCGATTGGACGGACATTGACAAACTAAATCGATCAGTGATCGGATACATATCGGAGGAAACAACATGAAAATCACAGCTGCACAATTCCACGAAAGATTTTTGAACGAAGCACGCGCCATGTACAACCGCGTTTCTATCGGTGAAGACGGCTCGGTCTATTCCAATGGCATTTTTATCAGCATGTACGACAGCAGTACCATCTGCGAGCGTGCCTACATCATCGCGATTGGTTATTCGATCTGCCATGAGGAAGCATACGCCGCCAAGGTGCGCGCCATGCTCGATTATGCCCGCCGACTGCTGGTCGAAACAAATGGCAGACTGCATTTTGCAAAGGAAACCGTCTCGCTCTGCGATCAGGGACGTCAGCTGAAGGTACTCCTGCATGCGGCAGAGCTTGTAGGCGACACCGAGGCTTACAAGTGGCTTTCTGATGTACTTGCCGCCTGGCCTTATGATGAGAAAAAGCACCGATTTGTGGAGCGCTATGCCGCCGGCGTCGGTTATCCCACTCATATCAACGGTTCGCTGGATGTCTACAATATGCTTGCCGAGGGTGCTGCTGATGCCTGGTGCGCAGGGCACCTTTCCGGCAACAGAGCACTCGTCGAGCGGGCGAAGGATTCGGTTGTCAACTTCCTACTGCCCGGTCAGAGAGAAGACGGAGGCTGGAGCTACCACTGCAAGCGCGATGTCGACGTGGGCGCCATGAGTGACGGCGAGGACGAATACAACTACAATCTCTATCTGCTCTATGTGCTCTCTCCCCTGCTTGAAATCGAGGAGGCAAGAGAGCTGATTGCCGAGCCGCTGATGCGTTCCTTCGATATGCTCTACGACCGTTTTGCGTTGGGTGATGGCAGCATGTATGCGCCCGTTCACTGGGGTTGGGATCACCTCTGGGAGTGCACCCTCTATGCCGCTGTCCTGGGATGGCGCTTCTATCACTGGTGCGGCATCCAAAAGTACAGCGCCATCGCGGCACGTGCTCTCGACTGGCTGATCCGCGCAGACCTGGGCGTCGGCAATCTCCATTGCTGCAACATGACCACCTGCGGTCTTTTCTGGGGCACCTATTTCCTCGACATGTTCAAGGACAACTTCGAAGTGGAATTCGAGGGCGAGCCTGTCACCGATGAGCAGATCATTGACACCCTCGACCGCACCGAAAAAATCCTGCGCATTCCCCCCGCCGATGACACGCACCTCAACTTCTACTTCTCAATCTACGGCTGCAACACCGCCCCTGCCATCCGCCGCAAGATCAATCGCATGAAGTTCCATCCCGAGCACGAGATCGCCGAGATTCCCCACGAGGGCAGCGTTACGCTCTCCCTTCCCTGGGATGATCCGGTGAACTGCGCGGCGGGAAGCGCGGAAATTTCCTATGACGCAGAGGGGCTGAATCTTACGGTCGACTGTGAGCGCGTCATGACCAACCAGCCCTACCACGGTCCCACCCTCTTCCGCGGCGACAATATTCTGCTTGAGCTGAAGGAAGGCAACACCCGCACCCTCATCAGCCTTACCATCGAGGAGGGCAAGCCGGTGATCTACCGCTACAGCAACCGCTTCCGCATCGGTGAGGATCTGCGCATCTTCAAATATGATATTCCCCGCGGATGGTATGACGAGAAGAGCACCCTCACAGCCGAGATTGCAGACGGTCACACCCGCTTCACCGCAAGACTTGCCAAGGAAGAGCTGGGCGGCATCACCCTCACCGAGGGAAGCACACTCACCGTCGGTCTTGCCATCGTCTGCCATACGCCTTATGGCTGTCAGTTCAATCAGTGGGGCAAGACCGCCCTCGAGACCCGTCCTCTGCCCTATGACGGCAAGTGGATTTTGAAATAAGGAGCCTGTCATGAAATTATCCTTTTGCACCAATGTCTATCCCCTCGATAAAATCCCCGAAGCCTGCCTCATGCTCAAGGAGCTGGGCTATGACGGCGTGGAGCTGTGGCATCAGTATGTCGTCTCAAAGCCCATCGAACAGGTCAAGGCAGAAACCGTCGGCATCGGACTTGAAATCACTCAGTTATGCCCCTACTTCAATGTCACCGGCACGACCGAACAGCTGGAAGAGAGCTATGCCATCGCCCGCGGCTATATCGGCTACGCAAAGGAGCTTGACTGCAAGCTCATCCGCGTCTTCACCGGCGGTGTGAGTGCCGCCGACGCCACCGAGGAGCAGTTCAGGCAGGGTGTACTCGGACTTCGCACCATCTGCGATATGGCGCCTCATCTCACCTTTGTCCTCGAGATGCATCATGGCTCGCTGATGGAGACAGTGGAGGGAACGCTGAAGCTGCTTGATGCGGTGGGACGCGACAATCTCCGCCTGAATCTGCAGGTTCCGCTGCCCGACGCCACCAAGGATGTCTATCAGTGCGCGGCGGAACTGGGAAAATACACCGTTCATCTCCATGCTCACAACTGGATCGGTGATCCCGCCGCCCATGACTTTGTATGTCTCGGCGAGGGCTGCTATGATTTCCCCCGTTTTCTCTCGATTCTGCGGGAGCATGGCTTTGACGGCGCAGTTTCCATCGAGCACGCCAACCATCTGAAGGGAGACAATCCCGATGAGGTGGCAGCAAAGGAAGCGGTCTATTTAAAGAATCTCTTTAAGGAGCTTGAAGCATGAAAAAATTACGCATAGCTGTAGTAGGATGCGGTGGAATGGCGCGCTTCTACTGTAAACGGTACACGCAAATCGAAGGTGCAGAGCTAGCGCTTGTCATCGATTCCAATCTCAGCGCAGCAGAAAAAATCGCCGATTCTCTTGGCTGTGCCTTCAGCGATCGCTTTGAGGATGCCCTTGCCCCCGACATCGATGTGGTGGACATCAGTACCCCAAACTTTCTCCATGAATTCCAGGCGCTTTCCGCTATTGACTCCGACAAGCATGTGATTCTGCAGAAGCCGCTGGCTCCTTCGATTGCCGAAGGAGAGCATATTCTCGCCGCATCAAATAGAACGAAACGCAATGTGGGCATGTACATGAGCATGTTCAACAACCCCATCATGTACGATATGAAGCGGCTGATCGCCGAGGGATATCTTGGTGAAATTGAGGGTGTTCATTGCCGCAACGCTCACCGCGGCGGTCTGATTACACCTCCCGGGACCTGGAGAGGCGACCTTGCCAAGTGCGGCGGCGGCTCCTTCATTCAGCTTGCCATCCACTCCATCGACGCGGTTCAGTGGCTGATCGGAAGCGAGATCCAGTCGGTCATGGCATTCTCCCACAACAGGATGTGTAAAAACATCGGTGGTGACGATGCGACGGCAGCCTCCTGCCTCTTTGAGTCGGGAGTGCTTGGCACCATTGAGTCCTCCTACTGTGCTGACCGAAGCTATATCGGTGTTTACGGAACCAAGGGCTATTTCCTCTTCACCAATGATGTGGATCTGGAGGTTATGATCGATACCCCCTTCAAGGGTGAGGTTATCGAATATGACACGCCCAAAGCACAACGCCGCTATCCTGTCTACTCCACGCTGCAGCAGTATGAGCACGAGACGCCATACGACCAGAGCATCGCCTTCGTTAAAGCCATCCTCGAAGGCAAGCCTGCCCCTGTTTCGGTGGAGTCGGGACTGCGCGACCTGAAGATCGTCAAGGCAGTGTACGAATCGGCGGCGACCGGCATGCGTATGGATGTGAAATAGACAATAAAAAGTGATCATGAAGAATCAAAACCACCGGCTCCACCGGTGGTTTTGATTTATTCACTTATAATCGCATCGAGAATCGCCTGGGCACTCGCTTCAGCTGTCGCAAAGACCATTGAAGAATCATCGAAGCTGAAGAAGGTAACTCCCTCCAGCGTGGTGCCGAAGTGGAGATTCAGCGTATGATCCTTCGTAATCGAGGAGCTGATCGACTGATTGGTGTCGTTGACCTCGATTTTCTCGGTGTAGTTGACCGTAACGGTAGTGCGGCTTGCTTCATCCAATCCACATTCGGTAAGCTCAGCTGCCTCGGCATTGTAATCGACAAGAACTGTCGCAGTCAGTGCGCTGTATGCGTCAAAGAAGGTAGAGAGCATCATCGAAGCGGTATGCTCCTCGCCGTCAAGCAGCACCGATTTGATCGAGGTGACATCTGCGATTACAGGCAGGCTGTCCAGCTTGATCATATCGATGGGAGCAAATCCGAAGTAGGTGACGAAATCCTGTGCCACAATGTAGACACTTCCCTCATAAGCAAGGTAATAGCCGCCGGCAAAGCTGTTGTAATTGCCGATGGCAATCTGCAGCTCGGAGCCATCTGCAAGGGTGATCCTGATCTCATGGGAGGGGATAGCAAGTCCGTAGCTTTCCTCTGTAGCCGAGCCTTCGACTTTACGCAGGACGCTGAGTGTACCGGCTGCATTCGCCATCTGGAGCACTGCCTCCTGATTCAGCGGAAGTGCGTGGTCATCCGCCCAGTACCAGACGGTGTTGACCTTCTCAAGCACATAACTGTCCCCGGCTGCCGTATATTCCATGCGCTCAACCGTGGCATAATCAAAATCGGTGAGGGTGATGGCAGTATCGCCGGTTTCGGCGGTATCACCGACCGTTTCATCGGGGGTCAGGCTCGAAACGGCAAGATAGCCAATGCCGAGCACCGCCAGAACTGCCACAAGAATGATGAGAGTTTTGGTTTGTTTCACGCGAACCTCCCAAAATCAGGCACGGTGGCGCTTGTTCCAGTAGAGGAATCCCGCCACAACGATTGCAAGGGGAAGAATAACGCAGAGCAGTGCTGTCCAGATGGTGCTTGCAAGATCGCTGACCACCAGCGGATCGGTGCTGAGATCGATACTGTTGATCGAAATGGTGTTGGTCTTTCCTGTCAGCGCCGAAAGGGTGTTCAGGAAGAGGGTGGAGTTACCTCCCGAAACAACCGAGTCCATATCGTCAACAAGCATATTGGAGGAAGAATACCAGACAAGCTGACCGCCCGAAGCATTTTCTGCCGCGGCACCTACCATGAAGGGACCCTCAAGGTCGCCCTCTTCCTTTTGGACAGTCTGGAACTCCACATTGGTCTTGGCGATGGCGCTCTTGGAGGTTGTGAGCAGTCCGGTTACGGTGATGCCTGCATCGTGCTCGGTTTCGAGAATGCCGTGGGTTACAGGCATGAGCACATACATCTTATTCTCTGCGAGGGGAGCGGTGATGGTATGCGAACCGATGGCAGGCAGGAGATAGTGGGGATAGCCGGGATAATAATTGCTGCTGGAATTCTCGATAACAAGACCGTTGGCACGGGTCATACCCATCTTGGCTGCCAGTGCATCCAGATTGGGCTGGGTGCTACCGGTGAAATCGGTGAAGAGAAGAATCTTTCCGCCGGCGGTGAGATAATCACTGAGTGCTGTCAGCTCAGCCTCGGTGATGTCGGTCTTGGGGCTGATGATAAGCACCATGCTGGCATCCTGCGGTACTGCACCCGATGCAACCAGAGAAAGGTCGACCATATCCATATTCTTTGCCGACACATAGCCTGCCATCGTTTCGGAGAGGGTGACCTCACTGTGACCGGTCAGCGTATAAATAACCGGCAGATCGGAGGTGGTAACATAGTCGACTGCGGTGGTGATGGCAGCTTCACCCGCAAATGCGGTGGAGTAGTTAACGATGCCGTAGTTGATATAGTTCTGGATGTCCTCATCCGAGAAGGTCTGCACATAGATGTCCTCATAGGGCACAATGGTATGACGAAGCTCACTGACCACGATCAGGCTGTTTTCCTCCAGATCCTCCTCTGTATATTGCATGGTGAAGGCAGGATTTGTCACAGGGTCGATCGTCTTGACGGTGATATTCGCGCACTTGGCTTCATAGCGTGCAAGAAGCTCCATAAGGGTTGCATTTTCATAGCCCGAGGTGGCAATGAGGTAGATATCCACCGGAGTATCCACACCGGCAAGAATCTGCTCGGTCTGCTCGCCGATGGTGTAGAGATTCAGCGGGCTGGTATCAAGACTGGTAAAGGTTGCGGGAAGCTCGGCTACGATAAGGTTGATTACGATGGCAATTACGATGACAACCGCCGCCGAAACGGTACCCAGTGCGCCGCGCTGCAGAGTCTTTTTATTCTGATTCTGTTCCATGGTCGCACCTCCTTAAATCCATCTTCTCTTCTCCACAGCCTGGATGCTGAGGAAAACAAAGACAATCACAACGGTAATATAGTAAACAATGGCAGTCACATCAAAGATCCCCAGTGCAAAGCTGTTGAAGCGGTCAAACATGGCAAGCGCACGCATAACACCCGGGAAGGCTCCCTCAAGGGCGGTGCGCTTGAAGATGAAGACAGCAAGCAGAATGATCTCGAGAATGGCACCTGCCGAGATGGCAGCGTAAACATCATGAGTCATGCTGTAAACAATAAGGGCAATCACGAGAACGAGTGCACTGAAGCAGAGCAGGGAAGCAACTGCGGTTGTGGGCACCATGGATGCAAGAGAAGACATGAGATAGATCACCAGCAGCGAAGCGAAGCTGATGACCGCTGCAATAAGCTGGCTCTCGGTCAGCGCCGACATGAACATGCCCACTGCAATCAGAGCCGCGCCCAGCAGGATGAAGCCGAAGAAGGCACTGTAGATGGTGAGGAAGGGGACGCTTCCGAACATGGCGAGGATGAAGGGATAGAGCATCATCACGCCGGTAGGAATGAGGAACACGGTGACCATGGCAAGATACTTGCCCAGCACCACCGAGCTCACCTTCATGGGAAGCGAATAGAGCAGCTGATCGGTTCTGGAGCGTCTCTCCTCGGCAAGCGATCTCATGGTGAGAATCGGCACGCAGAGCAGCAGAACGAAAGAAAGGCTGGCGAGTACAAACTCAAAGTCGGGCGACATGCCCTGCAGGCAGTTGGCTGCGGTGTAGATGCCGGCAACCACCAGAATAAAGGCGATAAAGATATAGCCTGTCATGTTGTTGAAGAAGGAGCGAAGCTCTTTTTTATAAACTGCAAGCATATCGGTCACTCCTTTCCGCCGAACATGGGCGTGTAATCATCGTCATCGTCGTCACTGACATCCTCGGATGCGTCGTCCTCGGTACGCTCCTCGACCTCATCCTCTTCACGTTCCTCCTCGGGAAGCTTGTAGACCGGTGCGGGAGCTTCTTCCTCCTCTTCCTCTGCGGTTGAGGCTTCTTCGGTAAGATTGAGGAAGACATCCTCGAGGGTCGCACTCACATCCGTCATGGAGAGCACGGGATAGTGCATCTCGGAAAAGGCGAAGAAGAGCGCCTCGCGGATATCGGCATGCTTGACGCACTGAAGGATGACACGGACAGCATTTTCCGCCTCGTCAAGCGCAGTTTCGTAGGATTCGATGCCCTCAATCTCGTTGAGGGTCATGCGGATTTTATTCTCATCTCCGCGTACAAGAAGCTCCAGCTTTTTATCCTCCGACAGCTTGGCGCGAATATTGGCAAGGGTATCGGATGCCACCACGCGGCCGCGGGAGATGATGATGATGTAATCGCAGACCGCGCTGATCTCCGAAAGAATGTGCGAGCTGAGAATAACCGTGTGCTTCTGACCGAGGCTGGTGATGAGCTGTCTGATTTCGATAATCTGCTTGGGGTCAAGACCGACGGTAGGCTCGTCCAGAATAATGACCTCGGGATCGCCGAGAATCGCTTGTGCAATGCCCACTCTCTGGCGGTAACCCTTGGAGAGATTCTTGATCAGACGCTTTTGCATGGGGACAAGGCCTGTCATCTCCATGACCTCATTGACCTTCTCGTAGACATCCTTTTGCTCGATGCCCTTGGCTTCCGCCACAAAGGTAAGATATTCCGCCGGGGTCATATCGGGGTATACCGGAGGCTGCTCGGGCAGATAACCGATGCTGCGCTTTGCCTCCACGCTTTCTTCAAAGATGTCGTGACCGTTGATGATAACCTCACCCTCGGTTGCGGCAAGGCAGCCGGTGATGATGTTCATGGTTGTGGATTTTCCCGCTCCGTTTGGTCCGAGGAAGCCATAGATGTGACCACGCTCGACCTTGAAGCTGATTCCCTTGAGAGCGGTATTGGTTCCGTACCGCTTCACAAGATTTTTGACCTCTATCAAAGTAGTATCCTCCCTTGAAATTCGGTACCGCAAATGCGGCATAATAATTGATGATAACATGATAGCAAACACCCGTGACGGATGTGTGATGATTTGCAAAAGAAAGCAATATCTGTCGCATTAAAAGCAAAATCAGTCCACAGAGTCGAGTCTATGGACTGTATCATTCAGTTTCCGATCATGGTATCGGTGCGATTTCCCGTGATCAGCTTTGCAAGTGTAATCGAAAGCTCCTCGGGGGACTGGTCGGTTTCTCCCTGGAACCAGGCGCGGTAGACATTGATAATACCTCCCGAGATGAAGAGAATGCCGGTCTTGAACTCCAGTGAATTTTTCACCTCTTCGGGGATCTGAAGATCGCTTTTCAGATAGTCGGCAAAAATTTTGCGTGCGCGGGAAAGGAAGGGCTCGGCATTCTTGGTGCTCTCGAGGAATTCGCGATAAGGCTTGTTTTCCTCCAGAAAGCGTACCACCTTCAGCAGAGTCGGCAGCGGATTCTGATAAAAATTACGGTAGTTGAAATCGGCAAGAAACTCCTTCATCCTGTCGATAATCTCATTTTCAATCTGTTCGAGCACCGCCTGTGTATCGGCATAATGGGCATAAAAGGTGCCTCGATTGATATCGGCACGCTTCACAATATCGGTCACGGTGATCTTCTCCAGCGGCTTTTCCTTTAAAAGCTCCATATAAGCCTCGCGGATCAGACGCTTGGAGCGGATCGCACTTTTATATTCGGCACGTTCGCCGGCCATGATATATCCCGCCTTTTCGGTAGTTGATACCTGATTTTACCACACAGTTATGTAATTGTCAACAGATGTACAATATTGTTTACAATTACAATATTACACGCTTGCCCTCTTTTTCAGCGTTATCCTCGGAAGAGGAAGCGACATGGATTCGGGGACACGCAGAGCGGCAATCAGCAGAAGATAGAAAAAAACGCAGCAGAGAATGTTCAAAACCAGCGATAATCCGCGCCCCATCACCAGAATCACCCCCGAGGAAAAGATCAATCTCGTTGCGCATGCCGCCCCTACAACCGCCAGCAGTGAGCGAATAAGCGCCCAGGGCATCCCCTTCTCAAAGGGAATCTTTCCTGTCAGCACGGTAATGCTCAGCGAGGCATTGATCATCTCGGAGATATAGAGCACCGCCGCATAACCCATGATACCGTACTTCGGCAGCAGAAGATAGATAAGCAGGACACACAGCATGGAATCGGCAATATTGATGCGCATCGACTGGAGCTGGAGATCGGCTCCTTTCAGCATGGAATCCACAATATGATCCACATACATTATGGGAATCAGCGGCGCCATAATCCGTATGTACTTACCGGCGTCGGCTGAGTTGTAGAGCAGCTCTCCCAGTTCTCCTGCGAAGGTCATCATCACGCCCGCACAGCCTACACCGAAGATCAGTGCAAAGCCGCAGGCTCGTTTCGCTGCCTTCACCATCCCCTCGCTATCCTCCGCTGCGTTGAGTCCGGCAAGCTCGGGCACCAGCAGAGATGCCATCGAGGAGAGCAGCGCCATAGGCAGAGTCACAAGAGGCATCACCATGCCGTGAAAGACACCGTAGGACGCCAGAGCGCCATCCTTGCCCAGCCCCGATTTTGCAAGTCCGTAGGGGATGAGCAGATGCTCCACGCAGACCAGCGCCGATCTTGCATAGGCACTGAGCGCTACCGGGATGGCAATGGCACAAAGCTCCTTCATTTTTCGCCCGCTCGTATTTCCCCGCTTCTTCCGCTGCTCCCATCTGTAGAGAGCGAAGCTGTAGAGAAAAGACATCCATTCGGAGATGGCGCCGCCTGCGGTCATGGCAAAGCATGCGTACATGTCGCCACGGGGCAGCAGCAGCTTCAGCAGCATGATGCAGGCGAAGATGCGCACCGCCTGCTCGAAAAGCTGTGCCGATGCAGATTTGACAGCCGCACGCCTTGCATTGAAATAACCGGCAAGTGCGCTTCCCATGGAGATGGCGGGCAGGCTCAGCGACAGAGCGCGCAGGCTGATCACAGAGGCTTCATCGGCAAGCAGATAGCGCCCGATGGGATCGGCGAGCAGAAAGAGCAATGCCGCCGCTCCGCCTCCGAAAAGCGAAGCATAAAGAAAGGCTCCGCGCATAGCCGCACGCTCCTCATCATGGGTCTGTGCCTCGGCACAAAGTCGTGTGGCGGCGAGATTCACTCCACTTGTGGCAAGGGTCAGCGCAAAGCCATAAACCGACATGACCAGCTGAAAAATTCCGACCCCCCGCTCTCCCACAAGCCCTGTAATATAGACATTATAAGCAACGCCGACTGCGCGGATGATGAAGGCGGTTGCGGTAAGCAGCAGTGTATTGGTAACGAAAAGCCGCGATTTTTTCAAGGTAACAGCTCCTTTTTTCATATGTCATGTGGGATGGGAAAAGCCCTCGCCCAGTACCTCCGAAACCTCGCAGGCAACCACAAAGGCGGCAGGATCAAGCTCCTGTACCTTCTGCTTCAGCCGATAGAGCTCGGGCGGCTTTACTACGCAGAAGAGGATGTTCTTTGCCTCGCCGGTGTAGCCGCCCACTCCCTTCACAATGGTGACGCCTCGCTCAAGCTCGGTCAGCAGCATGCGGCAAATTCCCTCCTGATGCCGGCTGAAAATGAGAATCAGCCTCGCCCTCTTCTCGCCGTCCAGAAGAAAATCCACCGTCCGTGAGCTCGCGTAAATGGCAAGTGCGGAATAGAGCATGCCGGTAAAATCCCACCGCACCAGTGCCGCAAGTGCAATGATGATACCGTCGCAGAGAAAGATGAGATTGCCGGTGGAAAGCCGCTTCCATCGGTACTTGATCGCCCAGGCAATCAGATCGGTGCCGCCGGTGGTAAATCCCCGCACAAAAAGGATGCCGCATCCCGCTCCCATTGCAAGTCCGCCGAAGAGTGCGCAGAGGAAAGGATCGGTCACCGTCACCGGAAAGTGCGTCACCGCATCGCTCACGATTGAAGTGGCAAGCAGACCCACCAGTGTCCGCGCCAAAAATCCCCTGCCGTACAGCTTCGTGTTCCATATGATCAGCGGCAGATTCAAAATCAGAATCATCAGTCCCACCGGCACCCCGAAATAAAGCTTAATGAGCGTCGCAATTCCCGTAAAGCCTCCCAGCACAATCCCGGCAGGCAGCAGAAACATATTCAGCGACAGCGAAAAGAGCAGCGCTCCCGCAGCCACCGAAAGAATGTCCGAAAAAAGCGATCTTCCAAAGAAGGATTTTTTTACTTCCATTTGAAGGATTCTCCCCGAATTTTCACACGTTGTTCATGACTTGGCATTATAATAAGATATTAAATTCAGTATTTCCCACACCGTCTGTTTTATAAATCCAAAAAATCACTTGAGGCGAAGCCTCAGGCTTCATTTGCAAACGCCGCGTGTTCATACACTTCACTTTTCGCCATCGGTGAAATACTTCACTTTTTTCAGGGTGCTATCATGACAAACCAACTCTCCTCCTCCCGCTCAACCTTCCTCCGTTCCTTTTTCCGCATGACCCTCACCATCGCTCTCCAGAATCTCATCGTCTACGGCGTCAACCTTGCCGATAACATCATGATCGGAGCCTATTCCGAGCCTGCCATGTCGGGTGTCGCGCTTGTCAATCAGATCCAGTTTCTGCTCCAGATGCTGGTCTCGGGTGCAGGCGAAGGTGTTGTTGTTCTCGCATCCCGCGCATGGGGACGGGGCGATATCGGAGAGGTCAAACGTGCCTCCAGCGTCGGTATGCGCTTCGGTCTCGGTGCCGCGGCACTTCTCTTCGCAGTCCTGCTTCTCTTCCCCTATCAGGTGCTCCGTCTGCTGACCCCCGAGGAAGCGGTCATCTCCGAGGGTGTCCGCTATCTGCGTATCATCTGTTATACATATCCCATCTTTGCGGTCACAAATATTCTCCTCGCATCTCTTCGCAGTGTGGAAACAGTAAAAATCGGCTTCTATGTGTCGCTGTCTACGCTGGTGATTAATGTCTGCCTCAACAGTATCTTCATCTACGGCAGACTGGGTGCACCCGAGCTCGGTGCCGTCGGTGCTGCCATTGCCACGCTGAGTTCCCGCGCGGTTGAGCTCGTGATCGTCATCCTTTACATCGCGAAGGCAGATAAAAAGCTGGGGCTGAAGCTAAAGGATTTTGCCTCCTGTGAAAAGACCTGCCTCGCTTCCTACACCCGCGTGAGTATTCCTGTCATGCTGTCGGGCGGCATGTGGGGCATCGCACAGACGGTGCAGACCGGCATCCTCGGTCATTTAGGTGAATCTGCCATCGGAGCCAACAGCATCGCCGCCACCGTTTTTTCGGTGCTCACGGTGGTCACCTACGGAAGCGCATCTGCCACCGCTGTGCTGATTGGCAAAGCCATCGGCGAGGGAAAGGACGAAAAGACGCTTCAAAGCTATGCTAACCGCCTGCAGCTGATCTTTGTGGGCATCGGTGTCGCCACCGGCATCGCGCTCTTCCTCTTCAAGGATTTCATCATCGGATTCTACAACATCACCCCCGAAACCAGAGAGCTTGCCCTTGCCTTTATGACGGTTCTGTCGGTTACGGTGGTCGGTACAGCCTATCAGATGGCAACTCTCACGGGCATCGTGCGCGGCGGCGGTGATACCTCCTTCACGCTGAAAAATGACAGCTTCTTTATGTGGGTGATTGTCATTCCCTCGGCTCTGGTGTCGGCTTTCCTGCTGGATCTCTCCCCTGTCATCGTTTTCGCCTGCCTCAAGTGCGATCAGATTCTCAAATGCACCGTTGCTGTGGTAAAGGTGAATTTCGGCAGATGGATTAAAAAAGTATAGAACTCACTCCATCCATCTGAACCATGCCGCCGTATAGCGATCCCGCCTGTTCTTCCAGCGCATGTAATAGGCATGCTCAAAGCAGTCGAGGTTGAGAATCGGCGTATAGACCGCCAGATTGGGCAGCTCATTGTTATGCGTAGGCTGAATCGACAGCCTGCCGAAGCGGTCACGCAGCAGCCATACCCAGCCCGAGCCCACAAGCTCCTCGGCACAGCGGGTGAAAATCAGTCTGAATTTTTCCATTGAGCCGTAGCCGCGCAGGAGCTCGCCCATCAGCTCTGGATTTCTCAGCGGACTTGCGCCGGGAGCTGTGGCGGCAAACCAGATGCCGTGACAGATCATACTGCCTGCCAGATTTTTCACATCCCGCCGGATTGCAGCGGGCATGCGGTCGGCTCCCATCACCAGCGCCCGCAGACTGCAGCAGGCATATGCGGGATAGCAGGACAACCGCTCGTTCAGTGCCGCAGCTGCACCTGCATAATGTCCGCCGTGGTGAAGCTCTGCGCTCTCGCGATCGGGAAATGCTGCCTCACCTGTCGAAAAGGGAAAGGGCAGTGCCTCGAAAATGCCGTTTCTGCCCGCTTTCTGCTCGGTTATGGAAAGGATGTACTTTTCATCCATATTGATTCCTCCAAATTGCTCGTTTTACTTTATTTATATGAGATCGGCTGTCCCATTTTGACATGTCGGGACAAAAAAACTCACCGAAAAAAGGAGATCCCCATGAACATACTTCTTATCGGCATGCCGGGCTGCGGCAAGAGTACGGTCGGCGTGCTGCTTGCAAAGGTCATGCAGTATACCTTTGTTGACTGTGATCTGCTCATCCAGAAGCGTGCCGCCATGAGCCTGCAGGATATTATCGATCGCCGCGGACTCGAGGCTTTTCTCGCTGAAGAGGAGGCTGCCCTCTGCGCGCTCTGTGAGGATGGCTCTGTCATTGCCACCGGCGGCAGTGCGGTCTACTCGGAGGCTGCCATGACCCACCTGAAAAAGGATGCCATCACCCTTTATCTCTCGCTTCCCTGTCACGAAATCGAACGCAGGCTGACCAACATTAAAACCCGCGGCGTCGCCATGTCAAAAGGAGAGACAATCGCATCCCTGTATGAAGAACGCCGTCCGCTCTATGAGAAATATGCAGATATCACACTGGACGCATACGGGCTGGATATCGAAGAAACGGTAGAGCATGCCTTCGCTCTGATCGCCGACTTCCGCAAGTCAATTTAACCTTATGAAAAATTAATACACTTCACAGGAGGATTATACCATGACCTTCATCATCAATGACATACACCGCACCCCCGATAACAGCTTCAAGCTGGCTCCCTTCTTTGCCGATCACATGGTCCTTCAGGCGCAAAAACCGGTGCGCTTTTGGGGCGAATATCCCATCGATGGCGGTATTGCTGCAGAACTCTGTGACGGGGACAGCATGCTCTGGTCTGTATACGGAGAAATCAAAGAAGGACGCTTTGATCTGACACTCCCCGAAACCGACTTCGGCGGTCCCTACAAGCTCACTCTTATCGCAGAGAAGGGCGGCTGCCTCACCATCGAGGATGTTCTCTTCGGCGAGGTCATCCTCTGCGGCGGTCAGTCGAATATGGGCTGGGCAGTGGGACAGTGCTATGGCAAGACCATGGATACCCTGCGCTATCAGGATATCATCGATTCCTGCGAAAATCCCATGATTCGCTGCTTCCGCGTGGACAGCATACACAAGGATGCCCCTGCTGAGGTGATCGACCTGCTCCCCTCCGAGCACTGGTATTACACCACGCCCGAGGATGTCAAGCATTTCAGCGCTGTTGGCTATTTCTTCAGCCGCGAGCTGCATAAGACCCGCGGTGTCCCCGTAGGTTTTGTACAGTGCTGTCAGGGAGGAACCCGTATTCAGTGCTGGATGCCGCCTGCCGAATTTGACAGCCTGGGTATGGACGATGCCGACCGCGAGCTGCTTGTCTTTGACGGCAAGGATGTCAGCTACACCCCCTCCATGTGGTACAACGGCAGGGTTAATCCCCTGAAGCCCATGACGGTGCGGGGTGCTATCTGGTACCAGGGAGAAGGCAATCCGCTGGGCATCCAGACCCCCAAGGGAACCATTTCCCACGGCTGCAGACCCTATGGCGACTATCTGAAGCTTGTCATCGAAGGCTGGCGCCGCGAGTTTGAACAGCCCGACATGCCCTTTGCCGTAGTCCAGCTCCCCAGATTCGTCGATGAAGCTGAGTCGGAGTGGTTCTTCTCCCGGGAGGAGGACAAGCGAGTCTGCTCGCTCCTTGACAATGTGGTATGCAGCATCAACATCGACACCGGACTCTATAAGTGCTCGGTTGCCCCCGGCGATCCGCTCAACGAAGGTCATGGCATTCACCCCTACCAGAAGGAAGAGGTGGGCGTTCGACTGGCGAAGCTCTTCATGCATGCTTTCTTAGATCAGCCCGGCCTTTGCTCGAGTCCTGTGCTGGAGTCTGCAGTCCCCGGTGATCGCGCACCGCTTCTGACCTACAGCAATGTGGGTGATGGTCTCTGCCTGACGGGCGAGCTTGCAGGCTTTGAGGTTGCCGGCTTCGATGGCGTTTATCATTCCGCAAAACCTTCGCTTGTGGATGACTCTCATGTGAAGCTCGAATGTCCCGAGGTTTCGCATCCCATTTGGGTGCGCTACGGCTACTCCAATCACAGCACGCTTCACACCAAGCCGCTCACAGAATGTGCTCAGTCGGTCTGCCTCTACAACAGCGAAAAGGGCAGTCCCGCATTCCCTGCTGAGCAGTTCTGGATCAGATTGCTTTGATACTGAGCAATTTATACTACCCCCAATGTATCGGAAAATATTTACACTTTCGTAAGCTATTGCGTTAAAATACAGTTGTATTGTTCACATAATCCATGATATAATTGCTTATATTGGTCTTATAAATTATGATGGCAGCCGCATGAAACCGAACAGATGTCTTATTTTGTCGGTCGGTCAAAAGGAGGAACCCATGCCCAAGAACCCTTATTCCGAGCTCACCCCCGAGCTGTTGAAGCTGAGTGCGCTCTGCGAGAAAAACAGCCGCATCGAGCCCCAATTATACATTCAGCACAAGGTCAATCGCGGTCTGCGTGATCTGGAGGGCAAGGGCGTACTCACAGGACTCACCGAAATTTCGGAGGTTACCTCCTCTGAGGTTGTCAACGGCGAGGAAGTACACATCCCCGGAAGACTTTTCTACCGCGGTTATGACATCAAGGATCTGACCGATGGTTTTACCGGCGAGCACCGCTTCGGCTTTGAGGAAGCAACCTACCTGCTCCTCTTCGGAAAGCTCCCGAATACGGATGAGTTGCGCGAATTTTCTACTATGTTGGGCAGCTTCCGTACCCTCCCCACAGGCTTTGTGCGCGATATTATTCTGAAGGCGCCCAGCCGCGATATGATGAATACCCTCGCGCGCTGTGTGCTCACCCTTTATGCCTATGATGAAAAAGCGGATGATATCAGCCTGCCTAATGTTCTTCGCCAATGCCTGCATCTGATCTCGCTCTTCCCGGTGCTTGCGGTTTACGGATATCAGTCCTACAGCCACTATCACGACGGAAATTCGCTCTTCATTCATCCGCCGCGCACCGATCTCTCCAGCGCTGAGAATATCCTCTATCTGCTCCGCCCCGACAGCTCCTACACCGCCCTTGAGGCGAAGATTCTCGACCTTGCTCTGGTTCTTCATGCCGAGCATGGAGGCGGCAACAACTCCACCTTTACAACACACGTGGTATCCTCCTCGGGAACCGATACCTATTCTGCCATCGCAGCGTCCCTCGGCTCGCTGAAGGGGCCCAAGCATGGCGGCGCCAACATCAAGGTTATGCAGATGATGGCGGATATGAAGGAAAAGATCGGTCTTACTGCCACCGACGGTGAGATCAGGGACTATCTGTCGGCACTGCTGAACAAGGAAGCCTTTGACAAAGCCGGTCTGATCTACGGCATGGGTCACGCCGTCTATTCGGTATCCGACCCCCGCGCTGAGCTGCTTTGTACTGCCGCCCGCGAACTTTCTGCAGAGAAGGGCAAGGAGGATGAGTTCGCCCTCTATTCCAAGGTTGCCGAGCTCGCCCCCGAAGTCATCGCAGAGAAGCGCCGCATCTACAAAGGTGTCAGCCCCAATGTGGACTTCTACAGCGGCTTCATCTACAGCATGCTCGACCTGCCCGTGGAGTTGTACACTCCCATCTTCGCAGTTGCCCGCATCACCGGCTGGAGTGCTCACCGCATGGAGGAGCTGATCAATGCCGGCAAGATCATCCGCCCCGCATACATGCATGTATCGAAGCGAAGAGATTATGTGAAGATTGACGAGAGATAACCAAAGACAAGAAAAAAGGGCTGACGCATTTTGCAATGCGTCAGCCCCCTGATATTGATTTTGCCGGTCAAAGACCGCCATTTCAAGGCGTTATACACCCTAAAACAATCAATATACGCTCCATAATCGAAAATTATTAAGCTGGACTGTTGCAAATGTTCATTTGCAACAGCCCCTTTTTTACTTCATCTCCGCTTCCATTCTCACGCAAAGCTGTCTGAACCGCTCATTTTCACGCAGGGGAGCATATCGTTCCTGATTCATCATCATGCGGAAATAGTAGGCGGAATTATGGATCGGATTGAGATCAAATTCCTCGGAGGCGGCGGGATAGGAGAGCTGATCGGTGAAGGGTGAGGTGTAAGCGTCCCTATCGCCTGCCTTATCCGCAAGCAGTACATGATCGGTCATGCGCTCCAGCCAGTCGCAGGTTTCCTCAAGCTTGCCCTGTGCAACCTTGTAGGTGGCGATGACACGGCAGATATAAGCGACACTGCCGTGATAAATCAGCATGTTTTCGCCGAAAATCAGCTCGTACAGCTCGATGATCCGCTCAAAATAGCCGATTTTCTCATCCCAGCGGTCGGGAGAGTTGGGAATGCTGTCGATTACATATTCGACCACGGTGCTCCCCAGCATGTCGGCAAGCCGCACGATATATTCCTGAATATAGCAGAGCGAAGCTCTGTCCTCGGGATCTCTTGCCATGATGGAAAAGACATTGGATTTGGTCAGCTCACGGCAGTATCTCATGCCGGGGAGCTGATTGGCAGTCTCTTCGGCACGCAGTCTGTCCTTGAAGCCTACTGCATAAAGAGTGGTGAGGTTTTCCAGCATGTTGTTGCGGAATTCCATATTGGAGGTGGTCTCGATCAGAGTTCGGTAGATTCTTTCGGCTTCCTTTAACAGACGCAGGTCGGGATTCTCCCCCCACATGGTATAGCGGCAGATTTCATTGGCAAGCTGTTCCTGAATGTCCTCCTCGCCAGGGAATTCCGCAACCCAGCCTCTTGACTCGGCAACCGTCTCCTCTGTATTGTTTCCGCTTGAGGAGAGCTCCTTGATTCTGCGGCGAATTTCGGCGAGGCGCGCTTCACGCTCGGTCAGAGTGATGCCGAAAAGCTCATCGCTGGTGACCGAAAAGAAGGATGCGATCGAGGGGATCAGCTGAATATCTGGGCATCCGCTGCCCGATTCCCAGCGGGAAACTGCCTGCTCGGTGACGCCGAGGTAGGCTGCAAGCTGTTTCTGCGTAATCTGCTTTTTGCTGCGAAGGTTTTTGATTTTTGTTCCGATTGTTAGATTCATCAGATTCTCCTTTGGGTGTCTTTATTATCAGCTGACACCTACAGTATAATCGAAGAATCTGCGAAAATCAATCATCAAGCGTTTGTTTAATACTAAAGTTTACGTTTAGTTCACCGCGCCAGCTCACTGCCCGGATAATAGTGTGCCAGAATCGCACGCCAGTCAGCACCCATCTCTGCCATCGCCGCCGCCCCCGCCTGACTCATACCGATACCGTGACCGTAACCCTCCACGCGGAAGATAAAGCTGCCGTTTTCATATTCAACCGTGAAATCGGTGGAGCGCAGTCCCAGCCGAGAGCGCAGCATGCTCCCCGAAATTTCGCTGCCGCAGATGAGAAGATGATCCACTCTGCCCCCCTCGGTGCGCACCGCCCTCTCAATCCAGCCTGAGGCATCTCCGGTGAAGCTAATCCCCAGTCCCGACAGTTTGTCCTTAAGCTGCGGTGCGCTCAGACTCATCTCGGTCAGCTCTGTTTCCTCAAAGCTTGCCACCGCGGCAAGATAGGGCAGATCGCAGTCCCAGAGCGAAGCGGCAGCTTCGGTCATCTCCCCCGAGGAGGCGTGGAACATGGCGTTACAGACCTTGCCCTCATAGGTGAGAATGTAGTCGGCAACCTCAGAAACGGCGGCGGTAATCTTCTTCCATGCGGCATCAGCCGAAGCCTTTCCCCATGCGTCAGCATAATCGTCGTAGGTTTTGTAGGCGGTGCAATGTCCGGGATCGGTGCAGACATCGGCGCCCTTGTGCGATTCATAGCTGCCCGATGCCATCTTGTGCAGCGCATAGCTGTGACAGGCTACCGCCTGTGCCTTGAGTGCTTCCTCGCCGTAGCCCGAGTACATCTCGGCAAGCACCACTCCCGCAAGGTAATCCTCCCATTTCATCTCGCGAACCACCCCCTCATCGGCAAGGTATACCTTCAAAGTCGACGCTGTTTCCACCGACAGCCGCTTCAGATCGGTGCTCATCATGGAGATCGACTTGGCACGCTCCACCAGCATGGCAAGCTCGGCAGGCTGATCAAAGGCGAGGACTTCGGCTTCTTTATCGGGTTCGGGTGCGGGCAGAATTTCCTCTATCTCAAGCTCGGAGGGGAGAACCTCTGTAAACTGCACATGCACATCCTCTGCCAGCTTGGCGGCAAAGGGCGGCAGAGTACACATGAGAATCGAAAGCAGTATGATAATCGTAACAATCAACTTCATTGGCAATGTCCTTTCTTTTTGGTTTTCGGAACATTCTTATGAAGGTGACCGTCTGATTATGCAGACAAATGCTCGATTTTATGCGGTTGACATTCCCCTCGCTTTGCGGTATACTAAGAGCAGACAAAACCATACTTTACATATACGGAGGATTTTCCATGATTACAATGAAAATTTTCGGTCGCTACGGCGGCAGAACGGTTGCCGAATACACCATGACCAACGCCGGCGGTGCATCGGTCAGCATTCTTGAGCTGGGCGGCATTATCACAGCCATCAATCTCCCCGACAGAACAGGCAAGCTTGCCAATGTTCTCTGCGGCTTTGACACCTGCGAGGGTTATCTCAAGGGGGGCGGCTATCTGAATGCGCTGATCGGACGCTATGCAAACCGCATCGCCGAGGGCAAATTCACCCTGAACGGTAAGGAATATCAGCTTGCCAGGAATGACGGCGGCATCGGTCATCTTCACGGCGGCAAGGTGGGACTCAATGCCCGTTTCTGGCGCGTGACCCCCATCACCGGTGAGGGCAAGGATGCGCTCCGTCTTGAATACACCTCTCCCGACGGCGAGGAAGGCTATCCCGGCAATGTGAAGTTCAGCGTCACCTACTCCTTCGACGATGCCTGCGCTCTCTCGATCCGCTACGAAGCAGACACCGACGCCGATACCCCCATCAATCTCACCAATCACGCCTACTTCAATCTGGCAGGTGCCGGTGAGCGTGACATTCACTCCCATATCCTCACCCTCGACTGCGACCGCATGTCCCCTGTAAATGACAAGCTCATTCCTGTGGGCGATCCCCTCCCTGTGGCAGGAGGTCCCTTCGACTTCACCGAAGCAAAGGAAATCGGACGTGACATCGACGCCGATGATGAGCAGATCAGGCTGGGCGGTGGCTATGACCACAACTTCATTTTCCGTGAGGGCAGAGACAAGAGCGAGCCTGCAGGTACTCTGCTTGATCCCGCAAGCGGCAGATGCCTCACTCTCTATACCGATCTTCCCGGTGTGCAGGTTTACACCGCCAATATGCTGAAGGGAAGCATACCCCTTCGCGGCGGACAGGCTCAGCGTCCCCGTCTTGGCGTATGCCTTGAGACACAGTTCTGGCCCGATTCTCCCAACCGCCCCGACTTTCCCTCCTGTATCCTCCACGCGGGCGAGCATTTTGACTCGACCACCACCTTCGCCTTCAGCGTAAAGGAATGAAAAAAGATACACCTATCCTCAACCGCATCAGCTCCCCTGCCGATCTGAAGGAGCTGACCTCCGAGGAAGCCCGCAGGCTTTGCAGCGAGCTTCGCGGTGTCATTCTCGAAACGGTTGCGGCAAACGGCGGACATCTCGCCTCCAATCTGGGACTGGTGGAATGTACTGTCGCCCTTCACCGCAGCTTTGACTCGCCGCGCGACAGCATTCTCTTCGACGTGGGACATCAGGCTTACACCCACAAGCTTCTGACCGGTCGGCGAGGCTGCTTTGATACGCTTCGGAAGGCTGACGGAATCTCCGGCTTTGTCAAGCGGGGCGAAAATCCCCATGATAAGCTGAGTGCAGGTCATTCGGGCACCTCTCTCTCGGCGGCGGTAGGTATGGCGGATGCAGCGAGACTGCGCGGGGAGGATTCCTACACCATTGCCATCATCGGTGATGGCTCCTTCTCAAACGGCATGGTTTACGAGGCACTCAACCATTGCAGCGGCAGAGGACTCAGGCTGATCATCATCTTGAACGACAACGAGATGTCGATCTCCCCAAATGTAGGCGCACTGTCGGCATATTTCTCGAAAATCGCCACCAGCGAGGGATATTTCTCCTTCAAGCATGGAGCAAAGCGACTTTTCATGGGTATCCCCGGCATCGGAAAGCATCTTGTCGGCATGGCGAGAAGCATCCGTGACTTCATCAAGCGTCTGCTTGTGAAGGGCAATCTTTTCGAGGACTTCGGACTTGACTATCTGGGGCCTGTGGACGGCAACGATCTTACTAAAATGGAAAGTGTGCTTGCCGAGGCAAAGACCAAGGATACCCCCTGCCTTGTGCATATCCGCACGAAAAAGGGACTTGGCTATCCTCCTGCTGAGGAGCACCCCGATTTCTATCATGCTACCTCCCCCTTTGACATTGAAAAGGGGATTTCCCGGAGTGCAAAGGAGAATTTCTCCTCTGTCTTCGGTGCCGCTCTCTGTGCTGCAGCAGAAAAGGACAGCCGCATCTGTGCCATTACCGCGGCGATGACTTCGGGCACGGGACTGACGCCCTTTGCAGAGCGTTATCCCGACCGCTTCTTTGATGTCGGCATTGCCGAGGAGCACGCAGTCACTCTCGCATCGGGTCTGGCGGCGGGAGGCATGCTGCCTGTATTCGCCGTCTATTCCACCTTCGCCCAGCGCATCTGCGATCAGCTTCTCCATGACATCGCGCTGCAGAAGCTTCCCCTGGTGCTGGCGCTCGACCGATGCGGCTTTGTGGACGGCGATGGCATCACCCATCAGGGCATCTTCGATATTCCCCTGCTCTCCTGTATTCCGCAGGCTGAAATCTGGTGCGCCGAAGCCTTCAGCGATATCGAGCCCATGCTGAATCATGCGCTTAGCCGAAACGCGCTCACAATCCTGCGCTATCCCAGAGGCGGTCAGCGTGACTATGATCGAAGCGGTCTTTCCGATGTGGGCACACTTATGCACAGTGCTGTGGAAAAGGCAGCGAGCCACCCCGTCGTCATCACCTACGGCAGACTCTGCGATAACGCATTGAAAGCCGCTGAAGCCACCGGAGCGCGCGTGATCTGCCTCAAGCGTCTGCATCCCCTGCCTATGGACGAGCTGATGCCGCTTCTCAATGGCGCCGCATCCATCCTCTTCGCCGAGGAATGCCAAAAGCGCGGCGGTGTGGGTGAAGCCCTTGCTGCCGAGCTGCATACCCGCGGAATTGCCATTCCCATGCGCATCCTCGCCGTGGAGGAAAGCTTCGGCGGTCAGGGAAGTGCGGACGATCTGATGCACGCTTTTGGTATGGATGCTGAGGGTCTTGCTGCTTTACTTCGAAAGGAAGCTATACTATGAAACGGTATTTATGTGTACTTCTGATCCTGTTATCAATCGGATGCACCGCATGCGACCATGCTGATGCGGAAGAACAGCTTGAAAGCGACCTCCCCGAGAGTGAAATCGCCATCATGTATACCGATCTGTCTGAATTTTTAAGTGAGGAACAGATTGCTGTATACAGACTGGCAGAGCAGATTTTACCCCTTTTTCTGGGAGCCCCCGACAGCGTCAACACCCTGCATCTCATCCTGGACGGTGCAGATGTACAAAGTCAGCTGGAATATTTAGCCGAGAACGGGCAGCAGGCTGATATTACTCCCTACAGCATGAATGGGATCAACTACCTTCCCTGCATTGGGGAATTCCAACATCTTGCCGAACTGGAGTCACTTTGCCTTTCGGCATTTACTGATGCATATTGGGAGGAGCTGAACGGCACACCTGTGTTTATCGAGCTTGACGGACAGCTCTATCATGCCGATGTGGCAAAGGGAAGCGCCTTTGGCTATGCGCCGTCCGAGCATCCCGACACCTATGAGCTGATCAGCAAATCTGACAGCGAAATCCGTTTTAACCTGATCGGGCATTATAAAAGCTCCAATGTAGATGCGGATTATACCCTTGAAACCTGCACCTTCCCGATCAAAATGGTACTCACAGAAGACGGATGGCGTTTTTCTCGCTTCGCCATCGCAAGTCGCAGCGAATAACGTATTACAGGCAGCTCTGCCGCAGAATGGAAGAATTTTTTCGACTGCGGCAGTTTTTTTCATTCATTTCCGAACCTATTCATTTTTTCTGCGTTATTATAGACAGTGATCGATCATAAATCCCCAACAGAAAGGCGGTGAGTCGGTGAAAGAGGATTTTGAAGCTGTTGTCCGAAGCAACATGAGCTGTGTGCTTGCCTACATGCGCTCGGTGACCGGCGGCTCTTCGATTGCGGAGGATCTGACCCAGGAGTGCTTCCTTGCCGCCTACAGAGCGTGGGATTCCTACACCGAGGAAGGAAAGCTGACCCACTGGCTCATGCGCATCTGCCGTCACACAGCGGCATCCTACTACAGAAAAAAGGAGCGCGTCCCCATCCTCTCGCTTGACGGTGGGGAGAATGACGAGGGTAGCCTGATGGAGATTCTCACCGACAGCAGCACGCCTGAGGATGTCGTCCTCGAGCGGGAGCTTGCCGACAGTCTGCTCACCGCCATTGAAAGGCTGCCCGACCGTCAGCGTGACATCATCCGCTGCCGCTTCTTCCTCGACTACAGTGTGGAGCAGACGGCAAGCATGCTGGGCATCCCCGGCGGAACCGTCAAGAGCGGTCAGAGCGCCGCCATCGAAAAACTGCGGCACCAGATGGGCGCCGCGCAGAAGAAGACAAAAAGGAGTTCAATTATGGAATGCAGAGAAGCTCAGAAATATTTATTCGTTTACGCCAAAGGTATCATGAAGGAGAAGGTCGCCGAGCTGGAAGAACATCTTGCAGCCTGCCCCCTCTGCCGCGGCATTGCAGAGTCGCTGAGGGAGCTGATCTCCCACTTTACCTATGCGCCCGAAGATATCATCACTCATCATCTCATTGACTTTCCCGAGATCAGCACAGCCTACTGCGAGACAACCTGTCTGATTCAAGGCGCTGACCAGATACAGAAGATTCTCGACGAGAACGGCGGAAAAGTGCCCGAGGATGCCACCTGGTTCGGTTCGGGCTCGACGGCAAACTGCGAGGCTGTGGCTCGCTTTGACGAGGGTGGCTATGAGATGGATTATGACACAGTGAGAGAAGGCAATTTCAACCGCTACTACACGAAAGGGCTCAAGAAGGTCGCAAGCTACATGCACTGCCGCGAAACCTTTGTCAATCACGGTGATCGCCGAAGCTACCGCAAGTCGCCCGATGCCCCCATGCTCTGGGTAGGCGACATGAACAACGACATGGGTTCTGCCTGCAAGTCGGGCATTTTCACCGCCCTCCCGAAGAAAGCGACCAACATTCGCCTGAAACGGGGCAACGGCTACATCCCCTGCGGCGAGTACATTTTCGTCTACTCGGAGCGGTATTTAACCGAGAATGAAGTGATTAAACTGGAATATACCTTTAATATGTAGTCGGTTGCACCGACAGGCATTATCGGCGTTAGGTAGATCAAACCGTATCCTCAACCCACGATGGTGACGGAATACAATGATGATATTTCATTCCACCCGCGGTTGATTTTAACAAATTCACCTCGCTTGCAATCAACCGAAATTTGTGTTATCCTATACTCACGAAAGCTTTCGATACACCGCGATTTGATTTTTTGATATTGGAGGACACAAAACATGTCTAATAACGCATCTTATACATCTATCGGCGAGACTATCGCAAAATTACGCCATGAGCGGGGCATCAAGCAGGAGGAGCTGGCGCGGGCTGTTCAGGTGAGCGTACAGGCAGTCTCCAAATGGGAAAATGGAGGTTCTCCCGACATTGAGCTGCTTCCCGCCATTGCAGATTTCTTCTCGCTCCCCATCGACGCTCTCTTCGGAAGAGAGTGCATTGACGAACGCTCACTGGAAAAGGCGATCACCGACCGCATCACAGCCACCCCCAGAGAGAAGCAGATCGACGAGGTATTCAAGCTCTGCTGGGTCTTAGAAAAGTCCCTTTATGATCGGGACGACGGAAGTCTCACCATCGACTCTATCCGCGAGCAGGAAGAAGGCAGGCGCGTCTATTCGAGCATCAACTGCGAGGGAGGGAATTCCTTCATGGAGCTGACCGAGACACTCCCCTGCTTCTTCATCGCCCCCAGGAGCAGCAACAGCAAAGCAGGCTGGTTCGAAGGCATCGACTATCCCGCCCTCTTTGCCGATCTTGCCAACCGAACCTTCTTCCGCGCTATGGTGCTCATCCATACAGACACCGCCGCCGGCAAGAATTTCACCTCGCGTCTGATCGCAAAGAAGCTGGGCATTGAGGATACTGCTGCCGCCGAGATTTGCGAAAAGCTGAAGAAATACCGCATGATCCATGCATCTCAGCTGGAGGTAGATGACGAGCTGACCGAGATCTACACCCTCAATTCCACCCTCTCCTTCCCCGCCATGCTCACCTTCGCAAGACACATCATCGACCGACCGAACCGCTTCTATTACCATATCAGCGGTATGAATCGCGCCTACTTCGATGCAGATGTGCTTGAAGTGCTGAAGTAAAATTAGCATTGACAGTATAACAACAAAAAGGCTATCTCACATCCATATGAGATAGCCTTAAATTTTTACCGATATCAGAATCTGAAGTAAATAAAGGGATTATAATCCGAACCTGTAAGGAAGAGTACCGAGGTCAGCACCAGCACCACCATCATCACACCCTCGCAGATGAAGGCAGCCTTCGCTCCGCCTGCGGTTGATTCCAGCTTGCCCTTGATGAAGGGGAAGATCGGTGCACTGAGGATGATGGCAATGACCGTGATGAGGAAGGAAAGATTGGTGAACTGCGCCATCGCATTGGCAAAACCGCCGTTGAAGCTGAACATAGCCCCCAGATAGCGAAGAGCATCTCCCAGCGTATCGGCGCGGAAGAAAACCCAGCCAACCAGCACAGCCAGCATGGTGTAGATCCAGCCGACAGCCTTGGGAATCTTCTTGAGCAGCTTGCCGAAGCCCATGCGCTCAATGACCAGGAAGAATCCGTGATAGAGTCCCCAAACAACAAAGCTGAAGGATGCACCGTGCCAGAAGCCTGTCGCCGCAAAGACGATGACCAGATTGATATAGGTGCGAACCTGTCCCTTGCGGTTGCCGCCGAGGGGAATATAGAGATAGTCGCGGAACCAGGAGGAAAGCGAGATGTGCCATCTGCGCCAGAATTCCTGCACAGAGCCGGACACATAGGGATAATTGAAGTTTTCGAGGAAGTCAAAGCCCAGCATATGGCCAATACCGATCGCCATATCCGAATAGCCGCTGAAGTCATAATAGATCTGCAGCGCGTAGCAGATGACGCCCACCCATGCAGTCGCCGATGCCAGTCCCATATCGATGGCAAAAATGGTATCTGCAATGACAGCCACGGTATTGGAGATAATCACCTTTTTGGCAAGACCCATCGAAAAGCGAATCATACCGCGAGCGGTCTTTTCAGCGGTGCAGGCACGCCAGGTGAGCTGCTTTTCCACGTCGATATAGCGCACAATGGGACCTGCAATCAACTGTGGGAAGAGCGAGATATAGAGCGCCAGCTTAAGAAAGCTCTTCTGGGGCACCACATTATGCCAATACACGTCGATGATGTAGGACATGATCTGGAAAGTAAAGAAAGAAATTCCGATGGGCAGCGCAATCTCGGGGAAAATGCCGCCGGTGACGAAATTAAAATACTTGAAGAAGAAGAGCAGCCCCAGATTAAAGATCAGCGAAATGATGAGGATGATCTTCCGCGCCCGCTTGTCTCCCTCGCACTTTCCAAGGCCGATACCGAAGATAAAGTTGCAAAGGATGGAGAGCAGCATGAGCAGCACGTTGACAGGCTCGCCCCAGGCATAGAAGAGGAGCGATGCCGCCAGCAGTACAGCATTCTTCGCTGTGATATACTTCTGCGGAATGAGATAGTTCAGCAGCAGTACGATCGGCAGGAAGAGAAAGAGAAAGATGGTCGAGCTGAATATCATAAGGATGTTGTCCCTTTCTTAAGCTTTGGAATCAGTTCGCGGATTTCTTGAGGTAGTTATAGAGCGATTCGTAGACATCGTTGCCGTTATAGCCAAGCGGCTCCTTGTCTGCGGCGCCCCAGCGGGGTGCGTTGGTACCCATCATGCAGACAAACTGCTCGTTGCACTCAAAAACCACATAATCAATCGATTTGAGTGCAGTCTCCCAGGCATCATCTCCGCGCTGGAAGGGGTCACCCGAGGGATTGCCGCTCCAGCCATTGTAATAGAAGCGGTGGAGACGGCGCGTGAGACCGTATGTCTCCATGTAATAATTGAAATCCCAGCAGAAGCTGCCGCCCTGAATCAGAATGTTGATCTTGTCGGCTTCCTCATTCTCCACGGTGATCTCCGGCCAGTAGTATACATCATCGGTGATGGCAGAGGCGGTGGAGAGTCCGCTGTAGGCGATGTTGAAGATATCGGTCTCGCCGTTGCCGAAGCCGGGAGGTGTACGACCACGATTGATCTTGGCAGCAAGAATGTTGCGTACGGTGGTACCCGTCTGCTCCTCATAGGAGGTCATCAGTGCACGGGTCGCTTCATAAGCCGCAGGCTTATTCCAGTGAATACCGGTCAGCGGGAAGGTCTCATCAAGTCCGATTTCGTCATAGTAGGATGCACAGTCGATTACGTTGACATTGCGCTCGTCCAGCATGGTGAGCAGGCGTGTGACAGGGCGCACATAGCTGTCGGGTTCTGTATTCTGTGCCTTATACCAGTCGGGGATATACTGCTCATATTCGCTGGCCTTGCTGGGCGTGATAATCACCGTAAAGGCGATGCCGCGGCGGGCAAGCTCCTCTTGGATGAAATCCAGCTTATCGGCACGCTCCTTCAGATATTCGTCGGTGCAGTCGCGGTATTTGGGTGAGTATCCGTACAGCTCATTAATATAACCGTTCTCGTAGCAGTAGCCCGATTTGCCGATGACAACCTGATCGGTACCTTTATAGCCCGAAAGCTCTTTTGCCGTGCGCTCGTAAAGCATCTTATTGATATGAGCATAAAGGGGATTGAAGTCGCTGTATGCAGGCTCGGGAGCTGCTGTCTCTTCGCCCTCGACCGTATCGGCATGCTCGGTTGTTTCGGCGGCAGTTTCCCCATCCTTCACCGAAGGAACGAAGAGCATGCTCACATTGAAGCCGATATTATCCGAATCAAACTGAAGCTGGCGGTATGCGGTAACAAAATTGCCGCGCAGAGGATATTTGGTGGAAAACCACAGTTCAAAATCGTTCTGGAACTGAGCTGAGAGGAAATCCGAGAGCGCAAATGCAGGCGCGGTGTACTGTTTTTCGCCATCGAGCACAGTTTTGTCCTCACCGGTGGTGATCAGCAAAACCGCAGGCGTCAGAATCAGCGCCATAAAGAGCAGAATAATCGTCACACTCACCGCAGAGGTGAAGCGGTTCTTCTGCACAGGCTCCTTTGTGTTGGTATTGTCGGTCATAAGAATTGGCCTTTCTTTGGTCTCGCGCCGTGATATTGGCACGGTATTACGATTATTATACTATTAATCGAATGGAATTTCAACACTTTTTGCAAAATCAGAGGAGAATACAGGGATATTTTTATGCAAAATGAAGACATGGAAACATATTCCCCACGCAAAAAGGGATGCCGGCACTTCAGCATCCCTCAGATTCAGTTTTAATCCTTTGCTAGATCTCCCATGAGCACACCCGAGGCAAGGATCGCCGCGGTATCGCGCGCTTTGATAAACTCCACGCGGTAGCCGTCGGAGATTCCGCCGCTGAGCAGCTCGAGAGCCTTTCGCGGTGTTGTCCAGCATAGTCTTGTACCGTCCCGCTGTTCGTTTGTGGTGAGATTGGGCGTGCCCTTTCTTCCCTTTACGCGGGCGAGATAGTAGTAGGAGCGCTGTGTGCAGTTGAAGCGGTAGCGATTCTCGTAGACACAGCCCAACTCAATGGGATCGTCCTCGATCATGCATCCGGTCTCCTCCCGCATTTCGCGGCGAAGGGCATCAAGTCGGGTCTCACCGCGCTCAATACCGCCGCCGGGCAGCGAATAAAAGCCATATTTGGTGATGAAGAGCAATGCCATCTTCCCGTCATCGTCCAGGAGCACCGCACGAGCGGCTTCTCTCGGTGTACGCACCGAAAAGCCCGTACCTCCGCAGATCTTCGCATCGGTCAGATAGAGCAGCTCTGTCATTGCTTTGCGTTCTTGTAGTAGTTGATCAGGCAGCCGTCGAGAATGATCTGACGCTCGTCATCGGTAAGATCAAGAGTCTTCAGCAGCAGCTCGCCCACGCACTTACCCTCGCGGATGATGTAGCCGACAGCATCGGGCTTCTTCTCTGCGATCATGCTGCGCGCACCGGGAACGAATACCCAGTCGCCGCAGGTAAGCTTCTCATAATCTGCGGTTACAAAGGGAAGCATACCCCAGTTGATCAGATTGCTGCGGTAACGCTTGGTTGCGTACTCAGCCGCGATGTTGGCAGCACCGCCCAGCACTCTCTGGCAGGATGCAGCCTGCTCTCTTGCCGAACCGTCGCCCGGCTTCATGGCAAAGACACAGCTTCCCACGCCGATCTGCTCGGGAGATGTGGTGAGCTTGTCTTCAACTGCCGCATAAGCAGCCTTCAGCTCCTCTGCAACCTCGCCTGCAATTCTCGCGTCTTCAAGCGCTTTCACTTCCTTTGCGCGTCCCAGGTAGGCGGGATCCTTGCGGGAGAGAGTGAATTCAGCCAGCTTGAGGGGATTGGAGCGGTAGGAAGAGGTCTCGCCCGAGGGAATCAGCTCGTCGGTGGTGGTAACCGGGTCGGTGATGTAGGATACAACCTTCAGCATCACGTCTTCGGTCAGCTCGTGCATGCTCGGCCAGTCGGCAATATTGGGGCCAAACTTCAGCGAAGCCTCAGCGTCGGGCTTGCCGTAGCCGTTGTAGACACGGGCTCTGTATGCGGAATCATCGAAATGATATTCGGGGGTAGTGTAGGTCACATCAAGCTCGGTTGCGGGAGTGAGAATACCGCCTGCAGCCGCTGTTGCCGCAATTGATCTTGCATCCATCAGCGCGACCGATGCGATCTGACCCGCAGAAGGCTTGGAGCCTTCACGGTTGGGGAAGTTTCTGGTGGAGTGACGGATGCTGAGTCCGCCGTTTGCCGGAACATCGCCTGCACCGAAGCAGGGACCGCAGAATGCAGTTCTCAGAGTCACGCCTGCGCTCATCAGGTCGGCAGCTGCGCCGTTGCGGATCAGCTCGGTATAGACAGGCTGGCTGGCGGGATATGCGGAAAGCGCAAACTCACCGCTGCCGATGGAAGCGCCGCGCAGAATGTCAGCAGCCGCACAGAGGTTATCGAATGTACCGCCCGCACAGCCTGCGATAACGCCCTGCTCCACGCGGATTTTGCCGTCGGGCGTGATTTTATCGGTGAGTCTGTAGTCAAGACCGGGGATCTCCAGCTGCTCTGCCGCTGTCTTTTCCACCTCGCGGAGGATATCGCCGGGGTTGGCACAAAGCTCCTTGACCGTATAAACATTGCTGGGATGGAAGGGCAGCGCAATCATCGATTCCATTTTGTCAAGATCGATGGTAACCATGCCGTCATAATAAGCAACGCCGCACGGGGAAAGCTTCTTATATGCTTCAGGTCTGCCGTGGCAGTCGAAGTAAGCTTTTGTCACCTCATCGGTCACCCATACCGAGGAGAGACATGCCGTCTCGGTGGTCATAACGTCGATGCCGTTTCTGAATTCGATAGGCAGATTAGCAATGCCGTCGCCAACAAACTCCAGCACTTTATTCTTTACATAGTTGTTCTTATAAACCGCACCGATCAGAGCCAGTGCCACGTCCTGGGGACCGACACCTGCCTTGGGCTTGCCCTTGAGATTGACGGCAATCACCTCGGGCATGGCGATATCGTAGGTTTTGCTCAGCAGCTGCTTGACCAGCTCGGGACCACCTTCACCGATGGCAAGAGTGCCCAGTGCGCCATAGCGGGTATGGCTGTCAGAGCCGATGAGCATTCTGCCGCAGCCGCTCATCATCTCGCGCATGTAGGAGTGAATGACTGCCTGGTGCGCGGGAACATAGATGCCACCGTACTTCTTTGCCGCCGAGAGACCGAACACATGGTCATCCTCATTGATGGTGCCGCCCACAGCACAAAGGCTGTTGTGGCAGTTGGTGAGCACATAGGGCAGCGGGAATTTTTCAAGTCCGCTGGCACGGGCAGTCTGGATGATGCCTACATAAGTAATATCGTGGGATGCCATCGCATCAAACTTGATCTTCAGCTTTTTGTCATCGCCCGATGTGTTATGAGCTGTGAGGATGCCGTATGCAATGGTGTTCTTTTTCGCTTCCTCAGCTGAGATCTGCGGATTTTCGACGATCTTTCCGTTTTCGAAAAAGACGCCGCCTTTTGTCAGTTCTGTCATAATTGGTTTCCTTTCAGCAAGGGAGCAAAGCGGAGGATTCGGCTGTACTCCCGGGATGTGTTGGTATTATTATATAATATCCGCAAAAAAATTTCAACACTTTACCCAAATAAAATTACAAAAACATAAAAAACCTGCCGTACACAAGTACGGCAGGTGAATAATTTCAATTTCTTATGCAGCGGGTTCCTCAGCAGAGGTATCGACCATAGTGGTCTCTACATAGTTTGCATACTTGGTCTTCTTGAAGTTGAAGCCCTCGTAGTAGTTCTTCTCGATCTTGGAGAGCTCTTCGCTGATCACATATGCCTGCTGGTTGGTATAGAGCGGAATTACAGGCATAGCCTCAGCCAGCTTCTTCTCAGCCTCATGGAGCTGTGCAGAACGAGAAGCACGATCCTTGTTTGCAAAGACTGTCTCAATCAGCTCATCATAAGCTGCATCCGCGTAGCCGGAGATGTGAGGAACGGCAGAGAAGTCGCCCGATGCAAGGTCAAATGCGCCGCCGGAGAAGGTGGTTGCGAAAGGAGCGAGAATCGAGAATGCGTCGGTGGAAGCTGCCTGCCAGTCGATTGCGATAACATCGAAATCACCGGAATCGTATGCCTGCTGGAACAGGTCACGGATGAAGTCATAGTCGTTGAAGATATAACCCTCGCGGCCGAGCTCCTTGATGGTGATGGAGAAGCCGAGCTGCTCCCAAACGCCCTTTACATACTCGGCAACCGCACGGTTAACCTCGGTGGGACGGATGGTGATGGTGAAGCTCTTAGCGGATACACTGCCCATCAGGGACTTAGCGCCTGCGATATCGCCGGATGCGGAGATCAAGCTGCCGCCGTTTGCACGGAAGTCGTCGCCGATGGCGGTATCATAGACACCTGCGGGAACAAAGCCTTCGGCTGCCTTTGCATACTTGACGATGTCAACGATGGCATTTCTGTCGAGTGCCATGGAGAGCGCCTTTCTGACGTTGGGATCATTGAAGGGAGCCTTGGTGGTGTTGAATACGTATGTATGAGTATTCATGAGATCGGTGGGCTCAACAGCCGCCGATGCGCGCTGAGACATGGGGATCTCGGACTGGAAGAGAACCTCGCCGTTCTGGTATGCGGCATAAGCCTCTTCTGCACTCTGCTTGAAGTTGACATAGAGTCTGTAGGGCTTGACAAACTTATCAAGCTTTTCTTCGTCCTTCTCGGTGTCGCGGTAGTAGTAGATGGAGCGCTCGAGAGTCATAGCCTCGCCGTGAGTGTAGGACTTGACATAGAAGGGACCGCTGCAGACCATGGTAGCGGTGATGGAAGCCCAGTCGGGATGCTTTGCAACGATATCCTCACGGAGCGGAACGAGCGCAGGGCTTGCAAGGTATTCCTTGAAGAGCTCGTAGTCGATCTTCTGCTCGAAGTGGATCTCAACAACGGTCTGGTCAACAGCATATACGCCCAGGTCGTCGATGGAAGCGTCACCGGTCTTAACGGCGCGTGCGTTCTTGATATCGAAGAGCATAGCAGCCGCGTCGCAGTTGAACTCAGGCTCAAGAATGCGCTTGAAGGCATAAACAACGTCGTCAGCCGATACGGAACGGCCGTCGCTCCATGCGGTTTTGTTAAGGGTGATCTGCATCTTGTAGAGATCCTCGTCGGGATTCTCAACGATCTTGATGGACTTGGCAAGCTCAAGCTCAACCTCGCCCTTTTCGTTGATGGTGGTCAGACCGTCAAAGATCAGATTGAGCACCTTTGCAGCCGCCACATCAGTGTATGCGTAGATGGGGTCAAAGTTTGTGATCTCGGTCGAGAGATAGACGGGGATAATGGCGCCCTTGCTTTCCTCTTCGTCCTCCGAGGAGCAGCCGGCCATTACGCTCGTGAGCATCACGACGGCAAGCAGCAGTGACATCAGTTTTTTCATTTCGGTTATTCCTCCTAAATGTTGTGTAGGGTACGCAAAAAAGCTTTCTACTCGCGGAAAGGGCATAAACCTCCCTCAGATTACAAAGCCTGTTTCATACATTATATCATCAATTTTTATTTTTATCAATGGGTGTTTTGCGAATCTTCCCATTTTTTTCGAGATTTTATACACTTGCACAATCTTTTGCCAAACATTTCGGCATTTTGACCAAATATTTTTACGTTCCAACCGCAAAACACCTGTAAACAAATCATGAATTTCTCATATTTTCACCCCTTCGGGGCGATACTGCATCCAGTAATAAAGTTAAAAACGAGGATGTCTATGACAGATCAAAGCTTTATCCCCCGTACCGACCTCGCCGCCGAAGCACTCTCACCGAAAGAAGCAGAGCGTGCAGGGGGTGTCACCCTCACCGAAAAAAACACCGACGGCATTGCCGAGAGTGTCATGGAGATCACCGACAGCACTGTTGCAGCAAGACTGAACAAGCCCGAGGGAAAATACATCACCCTCTCCTTCGACAAGCCCTGGCTGCGCGAGTCTGACTATTCCGAGCAGATCATCGATGCCCTCTGCCGCCGTCTGCAGGAGCTGACTCCCCCTCTTCCCGAGGAGAGCGGCGTGCTCATTGTGGGGCTGGGCAACCGGGAGATCACACCCGATGCCATTGGGCCGCTCACCGTCCGCGAGGTGAATGTGACCGCCCATCTGCGAGCCGAGAACCGTGCGCTCTTCGATAGGCTGGAGACCAATCCGGTCTCTGCCATCGCCCCCGGCGTCACCGGACAGACGGGTATTGAAACCCTTGAGCTTGTAAAGGGTGCGATCAGAGGCTGCTCCCCCGCGCTGGTAGTGATTGTCGATGCCCTTGCCGCGCGCAGTGTCGACCGGCTTGTGACCACAGTGCAGCTCACCGACAGCGGCATCTCACCCGGCTCGGGCGTAGGCAATCACAGAGGTGCCTTTGACCGCAGCTCACTGGGGGTGCCTGTCATCGCCATCGGAGTCCCCACCGTTGTTGATTCGGCAACCCTTGTCTACGATGCCCTCGAGCGTGCGGGAGTCGGCGGCATTCCCGATTCGCTTCGCGCTGTACTTGAGAGCGGACGGAGCTTCTTTGTCTCTCCCAAGGACAGCGACATCGCCGCCGAATCGCTGTCCAAGCTTCTTGCCGCTGCCATCAACCGCACCTTTTCGGTAGAGCTGTAAATCCATCACGCACGGCGCATGGGAAAGATCGCTGCATATCTCCTCCCTCTTCTTCATATCATATACCATATACCATCACCTGCAAAGGAGCTTCGGACATGCATATTTTCTCACGCCTTACCGGAATTGCTGCACGGATCACAGCCCTGCTTTTTCTGGCAGCCTCTCTCGTTCTGGGGCTTGACAGCGCGCTCACTGCCCTCATCGGCGCACCGATCACAGCCACGGTCACCGAGGACAACCCCATCTCCGCCCCCGACATGAGCGGATTTATCGAGGAAGGCATGGTCATCCCTGCCGAAGAGGGCACCCGCGCCCCCGAGACCGAGCCCCTTCCCTTCGAGGAGAACAATAAAGAAGAGGGAATCCGTATCGTCGAGCGCGATCTTTCCCGCGGTGCTTCTCCCGGCGAGATTCTCACCAGCAACGAGACTCCCTACGATCCCGATTTTAAGAAGCTGCTGGCTTTGCCCTACCCCATCAAAGTCTCCCTTCCCGCCTACTCAGATGCCGCCGAGCCGCTGGTACTCATCATCCACACCCACGGAACCGAGGCATTCACCCCCGAGGGAGTTACTGCCGCCGAGTCGGACACAGCTGCCCGCTCGGATGACACAAGCGAGAACATCGTCGCCGTCGGCACGGTTATGACCGAGGTTTTGCGCGAAGCGGGGATTCCCACGCTTCACTGCGAGATCATGCACGATCTGGAGTCCTACACATACTCCTACGACTACTCCCTTGAGACGGTGCTGACATATCTGGAGGAATATCCCTCCATCAAATACATATTCGACGTCCACCGCGATGCCATCACCACCACTGCAGGCGATATTGCAAAGCTTGTCTGCGAGATCGACGGTGAGCTGACCGCCCAGGTCATGACGGTAGTGGGAACGGATCACAGGGGTGCCGATCATGGGGGATGGCAGGACAATCTCAGGGTAGCCGCCACGCTGCAGGACATGCTCACAAGGCAGTATCCCGGCATTGCCCGTCCCATCAATATCCGCTCGGCGTCCTTTCACCAGCAGTATTCCCCCGGCTTTCTCTTACTTGAGGTAGGCTCAGCGGGAAATACGCTGACAGAAGCAAAGCGCGCCGGGAAGATTCTCGCCGGTGTGATTGCCGATATGATCAAAGCAGGCTGAAAATGCCGCCGGCATACATGGAGGTTACATGTCCCTTATTATACGAAGAATACTTATCCTCACAGCAGCCTTCTCTCTCACCTTCGCCGCCGCACTGCTTCTCCTCGGCGCAGAGCAGATGCTCCCACCACCGTATCCCATCTCGCTTGTGCCGCTGAGCCAGACCTTCACTTCCCTTCACATCCTCGGACACACCTATACCATCGATCTTACCATCGTCTCCGAGGTGCTTGCCCATCTCCGCGATGCCGCCGAAGCCGCTTTCCCCCTGCTGCCAATGACCCTTCGGTGAAATTTATTTACAATTCGTTCGACAAAATAAGCATCCCGCGATTGACAAATTCCGATTTAATATGATATACTGTGCTTACAGATTACGAAAGGTATGGTATATCACTTATGAAGAAAACATTCGCACTCATTCTGACAGCCATTATGCTCCTCACCCTCGCATCTTGCGGTACAAAGGACGCGGGCACGCTCTATACGGAGGCAATGGAAAAGACAGGCACCCTCGAATATATGCATGCCAAGATCAACATGGATTATTCCATCGAGGTAAGCGGCGTCACCATGGACATGCCCATGACCATCGAAACCCGCATTCACAACAGCGCCGAGGCTCCCGTAATGGATATGGATATGACCGTGTCGATGATGGGTATGGAGGTCGCAACCGCCGCATACTATGCGGACAACACAGCATACACCGAAGCTATGGGAACCAAGACCAAGGTCACCATGGATCCTGCCGAATTCAAAAAGCTCTTTGAGGAAAGCAATGAGGTTGCCTTCGCAAAGGAGGATTTCGAGGGCGTTGAGGTCACCAAAGAGGATGGCAAATACAGCTTTTCCACCGTAATCAGCGGCGAAGCCTACACCGAGCAGCTCATGGAGAGCGTCATGTCGGGACTGATGGAAAACCTCGGTCTCAGCGAAGCTGATGCGGCTGACATGAACATCACGGTCAGCGATATCGATCTCTCGGTTGTCATCAATGAAGACGGCTACTTTGAGAAGTACGACATGATCTTCGATATGGATATCACCGTGTCCGAGGAGCTGAGCGCTGTTCTGGGCAGTGGGAATATGAAGTTCCACTGCGATATGAAGACCGAGTACATCAATCCAGGTGAATCCTTCACCATCGAAGCACCTGCCGATCTCGACTCCTACACCGAGGCTGCGGCATAAACCACATAACACCGACGGGTTTGACAGTTCTGTGTCAGACCCGTTTTTCCTTTGTAAACATTTTGATATGTGCAATGAACTTTATGTAACGCCGATTGACAGCCCGCATCCACTTATGATATACTGTTGCCACAAAACAGGAAAGGCAGGGCTCTCTTATGAAACCGACACGCAGGATAACCACACTCATTGCATTTCTTCTTACACTTCTCACAGCGGCTTCGCTGACCTCCTGCGCTCCCAAGGACGCAAAATCGATCTTCAATGACGCAGCGGCAAAAACGGGCAGTCTCGACTTCATTCACGCCGAAAGCGATCTGAGCGCGAAGCTGGGCTTCGGCGGCATTTCAATGGAGCTGCCGATGGAAATGGAGCTGCGCGCCGACAATACCGACCGCGAAAATCTCATCTACCATATGCACACCAAGCTGACCATCCCCATGCTCACAAGCTCGGTGGAATTCGATATCTACTCGGCAGACGGATATATGTATACCGATATCATGGGTGAAAAGCTGCGCGCACCGGCGGCAAGCTCGCTCACGGAAAATGCAGATGACATCGCAGAGGCTGAAGCTGCCATCAATGAAATCCTCGATGAAGCGCTCACCAATGCCGAAATCCATGAGGAGGACGGAAAGAAGCGCTTTACCCTTGACCTTCCCGCAGAACAGATTTTCGAAGAATTTGCCAAGCTCAATACAGACAGCGAGAGTAAAACCACACTTGAGGGCAAGCGCCTGAAGATCACCGTCACGGTAGACGGGAAGGGATACATCGAGCAGCTCGATCTGGACATGACCTTTTCGGTGAGCGGTCTGGAGACCGACGGCTTAGCGGCACTGCTCGGATCCTCCCTCAACTTCACTGTCACCGGCAGCATCAATCTTGTTGACATCGGAGAAGAAATTTCCGTGAACCTCCCCGACGATCTTGACAGCTACGAGGACATGGAAGAGGCCCCCTCGCTTTCGGATGCCCTTGGCGGTATTATGATGTGATCATACGAAAACGGATGCCATCGGCTTCGGTTGATGGCATTTTTCCTTGAATTTCTTCCGATTTTATGATATACTCATTTGCAACAGTGCATACTATTCAAGAAAAGCTTTGCCATGCTTCATCTCCCCTATGCTCCCGCAGTCTTTGCCGTCGGCAATGCCTATCAGGTTTTGTTTCCGCTGAAGACATCTGTGCTCATGTGGGTTCAGGTCGATGAGGAAGGCATCGAGGTTTCCTTTACATCAAGCGATTTTTCCAATCTTCCCGATGGCTGCATGATCACCTGATAAAAAAGCAGCCGGAACAGAGCTGCTGTTATAAAAAATATTTTATATTTTTTGCATATCCTATTGACAAGGTAGGAATAGCATTGTATAATAGAATCACAACGAACAACATCAAAGGAGATCATCAAAATGATAACCAAGGACATCCGCTACATCGGCGTAAACGATCATAAAGTCGACCTCTTCGAGGGTCAGTACCGCGTCAAGAACGGTATGGCATACAACTCTTATCTCATCAAGGACGACAAGTATGCGGTCATGGACACAGTTGACGTCAACTTCACCCACGAATGGCTGGACAACATCGAGCGTGCTGCAGAGGGCAGAGCTCCCGATTACCTCATCGTTCAGCATATGGAGCCCGACCACTCGGCAAATATCGCCAACTTCATGCGTACCTACCCCAATGCTACCATTGTCTCCAGCGCAAAAGCCTTTGCGATGATGACCCAGTTCTTCGGCGAAGCCTTTGACGACCGCCGCATCATTGTGGGCGAGGGCGACACCCTTACCCTCGGCGAGCACACACTCACCTTTGTCACCGCTCCCATGGTACACTGGCCTGAGGTTATCGTTACCTACGATTCCAAGGATAAGGTGCTCTTCTCTGCCGACGGCTTCGGCAAGTTTGGCGCACTCGATGTGGATGAGCCCTGGATCGACGAGGCACGCCGCTACTACATCGGCATCGTCGGCAAGTACGGCACACAGGTGCAGGCACTCTTAAAGAAGGCAGCTGCCCTCGACATCTCGATCATCTGCCCCCTCCACGGCCCCGTGCTCCGCGAAAATCTCGGTTATTATCTGAATCTCTACAATACATGGTCCTCCTACTCGGTAGAGGAAGAGGGCATCGTGATCGCCTATACCTCGATCTACGGCAATACCAAGCGTGCTGTTCTCGAATTCGCCGAGAAGCTGGAAGCCAAGGGATGCCCCAAGGTTGTCGTCCATGACCTCGCCCGCTGTGATCTGGCTGAAGCTGTCGCCGATGCTTTCCGCTACGGCAAGCTGGTACTGGCTACAACCACCTACAACGCCGGCATCTTCCCCTTTATGCACAACTTCATCCATCATCTCACCGAGCGCAATTTCTCGGGACGCACCGTCGCCTTCATCGAGAACGGAAGCTGGGCTCCCACAGCGGCAAAGACCATGCGCGCAATGCTTGAGGGCAGCAAGAATCTCGTCTTCGCCGATACCACCGTGACCATCAAGTCTGCGCTCAACGCAGAATCGGGCGAAGTCCTCGAAAATCTTGCCGCAGAGCTCTGCCGCGGCTACAATGCCCCTGAGGTTAAGCTTGACTTCACCGCCCTCTTCAGCATCGGCTACGGTCTTTATGTGGTCACCACCAACGACGGCAAGAAGGACAACGGTCTGATCGTCAACACGGTTACACAGGTCACCAACACCCCCAACCGAGTGGCTGTCACCATTAATAAAGACAACTATTCGCACCATGTCATCAAAACCACCGGTATCATGAATGTCAACTGCCTCGCCACCGACGCTCCCTTTGCGGTTTTTGAAGCCTTTGGCTTCAAGTCGGGCAGAAACACCGATAAATTCGCAGGCTGCACACCGCTGCGCTCCGAGAACAGACTCATCTACCTGCCCCGCCATATCAATGCCTTCTTCTCGCTGAAGGTTGAGCAGTATGTGGATCTCGGCACACACGGCATGTTCATCTGCGCCGTCACCGAGTCGCGTGTCATCTCCTCTCAGGAGACCATGACCTACACCTACTATTTGGAAAACGTCAAGCCCAAGCCTCAGGTTGAGGGCAAGAAGGGCTATGTCTGCAAGGTCTGCGGCTATGTCTACGAGGGCGATGAGCTGCCCGCCGACTTCATCTGCCCCCTCTGCAAGCACGGCGCTGCCGACTTTGAGCCGGTAGGCTGATACACCGGGTAAAATCAATACGGGACTGCTGTATATCCATGTGCGGCAGTCCTCTTTTTGCCTGCTTGCATACGCGCCGTTTTTCCTGCCGCGACAGTATTTCAACCGTCGGTTAACAGTACATTTCCTGACAATACCTTTACGAATCGCCGTTATCGGTTTATACTATAGGCAGAAGCAGACGTCGGCTTACTTATATAAAGCGGAGGTACCATGATGGAAATAACCATTGGTGCAAATATCAAGCGTTTACGCACGGCAAAGAACATCACACAGGAACAGCTTTCGGCTGCCATGAATGTCACCTGTGCGGCGGTCAGCAAATGGGAGCGGGGTGAGAGCTATCCCGACATCACACTCCTGCAGCCGCTGGCTTACTTCTTCGAGGTAACCCTCGACGAGCTTATGGGATACGATCATGAGAAGATCCAGGCGAATATCGACGAAATCATTCAGCGCTACAGAAGCTGCTGGAAAAGCGACTGTCAAAAGGCAAGGGAAATCATCGTTGATGCATACCGCACCTATCCCAACGATTACTGGATCATGCACTACTATATGTGGAACATCGGCGGAGACCTGGCTGACAACGACCCCGCCGTCCTGATCGCGCACAGGGAAGAATTCCTTGCGATCTGCGAGAAAATTCTTGAAGGCTGTACAGAGGAAAATCTGCGTCTCGGAGCCTGGAACATGCGCGCAAAAATTCTCCACGCGGAAGGAAAAACAGACGAGGCTCTTGCAATTTACAAAACCAAATTCACCGACTGGTACACCACCGGCGAGCAGAAGACCGAGCAGCTCTTTGCCAAGGACACCGAGGAGTATTACTTCCATGTGCAGAAGAATATGTATGAGCTTGCCGATTTTGCGGCAGATAAGCTGGGCAGAACGGTCTTTTTCAATCCTGCTCTTACGATGGAGGAAAAGACGGCGCATACCCTGTGCTGCGGCGAGCTGCTGCTGAACGCCTTTGAGGAGAGCGGCGAGGCATTCTTCCTCATGCTGGCAAGCTCCTTCCTCGGCAGAATGGAGAATGACCTGCTCTATCGCGGCGGCAGCGACGAACAGATCACGGCGGTGATGGATAAAAGGCTCTATGCAGCCAAAAAGGTTGATGAAGCAAGAGCAGACAATCTTCCTCTGCATCATGCCTTTGACCGCTATTCCGAGGAGGCAAGAGACAATCTCCTGAAATTCAATCTGCTTTACCGCGTCAATGCCAAAAGCGGCAGACGGGCAGAGTTACTGAAAAATCCCGCATATAAGGCGGTTTTAGACAAGTACAGATAATGCCGATGGGGCCGACTCATGCAAAGGTGTCGGTCCCCATCATTTTGCCGCTGTCATTCCGCAGTTTTTTTCACTCCCATTGAACCTTTTTCCCTCTTTTTCCGTCTTTGTTATCGAAGAATTCTTCATTCCATACCAAAGGAGGTGACGATATGGATACGCCAACCGAATTTGAGGCTTTGCTAAATAAGCAGCTCCCCATTCTCGAGCGCTTCATCCGTTACAGAATCGCAGACCGGCAGGATGCCGACGACATTCTTCAGGAAACCTGCATGGCTGCATTCCGCGCCTTTGATTCGCTGAGCGGCAGGATAGCCTTTAAATCTTGGCTGCTCACCATCGCGCGCAACAAATGCACCGACTACTACCGTGCCCGCGCCGCACGCATGGAGATTCCGCTGGATTCACTTTACGAGGCTTCACTCTCACAGAGCAATCACGGACGAAATCTGCGCGCCGCCGTCAGCGATACCCTCGACCGTCTCGGCGACAAGGATAAGCAGATTCTCTACCTCTGCTACTTCAGGAATTACCCGCAGGAGGAAATTGCCCGCCGGCTGAAGCTTCCCCTCGGCACAGTCAAGAGCAGGCTTCACTACGCAAAGCAGAATTTCCGCCAGGCATATCCCTATCCGCCAAAACAAGAACAGGAAAAAGGAGACAAGATTATGACAGCATTACCGAACAAGCTTCCCGCATACAGCATCACACCGACAGATAAAACTCCGTTCCCGGTCAAATTCGAGGAGCTGATCGGTTGGTTCATCATCCCCCGAATGGGGGAACACATCACATGGGGCAGCTATGATCAGCCTGCAGGCATCCTCACCGAAAGCGTAACCTCAGAGGTCACAGGCAACATCATGCTCCATGGCATCGAGGGGGTTGAAATTCACAGCCGCTTCGCCCCTGCGGAGGGAGGAGCATCCGAGCATATTTACTACGCACAGCTCACCGATACCCATTGCCGCTGGCTTGGCGAGAGCTACACCGACAGCGAAGGAATGAAGCATCTGCTCACCTTCCTCGACGGGGAGGAATTCATGGAGCAGTGGGGCTTCGGCGAGGACAACTGCGGCAGCGAGACCAATCTCACCCCCAAGAGAGAGATCAAGCGTGAGGGAAATGAGATCATTGCCGCAAAAAAGAAAATCGCCCTTGATGTGGTGGGAAGATACTCCCTCACACTGGGCGAAAAGGTCTATGATACGGTCTGCATCATGATGATCTATGATGACGGTGCCCTCACCGAACAGTATGTGGACTGCGAGGGCAGAACGGTGCTCTGGCGCCGCTTTAACCGTGGCAACTGGGCAATCGAGCGATATGTCAAGCCGTGGCAGGAGCTGCTCCCCGAAAATGAGCGGATTACGGTAAACGGTGAGTTGTACGTGCATTGGTACGACTGTGTGACCGACAGGCTGTTCTGAGAATTGGGCTGCTGCACAGCATTGACAGGTTGTGAGCTCCTTGTGTAATACGAATAAGAAAATCCGAAAATAAGAAAATCCAGAGATTCAGCAATGATATCTCTGGATTTTTGTTTCTCCTGTATAAGGCAACAGCACAATATTTTAACTTGCAGCAATCCCTTTTGATTCAGTATAAAATGTATCCATTGTTTATGTAAAGCATCTGTAAAAATTTCCTATAGGGGGTACGCAGAAAACAGCAGCAACAGAAAACGCCCGTATTCATCTTATTCGCTTTCGCTTACCGTTTTTTTCTTCACCAGAAAGGCGTTCGGCAATCTGCGTCCGTACGCGGGATTCAGCGAGCTGTTCTTGTTGATCACCACGCCGTCATAGGCAAGCACGGTGCTCGAGCCGCCGTCGCAGCAGGATGCATTCACCGCTCCGTAGTCGAGCATGATCTCGGCAAGATCTCCCACCGTACAGCCAAGGCTCCAGGCAAGATTGCGCCCGTCGATGACCAGCATGATCACCACGCCGTCCTCGCGCTGTCCGATGGCGGTTCGCGGCTGAACCCCCCAGCCGGCGCTTCCCTCCACCTGGGCTTTGCCGTTTGCCACAAGCACAGGACCGAACTGGATGCCGTCGCGAATGTTGTGCTCACGCCAGATCCGGAGATTTCCCACCACCAGCTTATCGTCCTCGGTAAAGACCACGCTGCCATAGTAATTGAGGTAGGTTCCCCAATATTCGCCCGAGCTGCAGGAAAGACCGATCACATCGCCGCCGTGGCCCGCATCATTGGGGTCGTTGAAGCCGCTGGCATTGATACCTGCGATGGCATCATACTCAGCAAGCATGGCGCGGATACGCATTCCCTCTTCGTTCTTGTAGAGGGTAGGCGCCAGATAGACGCGGGATGGATCATCCACCAGCATCACATAGCCCTTGTAGCTGCCGTTGTCGATATGCGAGATCACAAGTCCCTGCTCTTTGTCGTATGTTTGAATCACATTGCCTGCGTAATCGAGGTCGCCGGCTTCAAGCGAGAGCCGGAAAATATTGTCCGCCGTCACGGTTGGCTCATCATCGGCAGGCTCTTCGGTCTGAGCAGGCTCGGTCACGGAAGGTGTTGACTCATCGGGCTTTGTTTCGGGTGACGGTTCGCTTTCTTTCGCATCGGGTTCGGTGTCAAGTCCGCCGATGATATCGGGATTGCTCACCCGCTTTGCCATCACATCGTCGATGATGCTGCCGGGGATGAAGGCGGTCGCCAGCCACTGATGATCGGCTGTAGTCATGGCGGTTTCGATATAAAGATCGCGCAGGGTGCGGACAAAGGGAATATTCACAAAAACAAAGGTGATATAAAGCAGCACAAGCGCACCGACCACAGCTCCGATGACAATCGGCAGCTTGATTCTGCGCCGCGGCTTTTTCAAGGTGATATTTTGCTGCATTTCGTTTTGCATAGCACACTCTCCCGTCGTTGACAGTCGTTGACATTGGTATCTGTTATGACGGATGAAATTGGAGGTTGTTCCGATTTTGGGATAAACTTTTTGTAAAGGAAGCATGAAGAATCTGACAATGCTTCAGCTCAGATGTGTGCTCCCTCAGCTTCCCGCTATTTCATTGATGTCATAAGGAGTTGCCTGATATACATAATAATTCAGCCAGTTGGCAAAAAGCAGATGTGCGTGACCGCGCCAGATATTCGCCGGGCGCTGAGTGGGATCGTTGTCGGGGAAATAGTGCTTCGGCAGCTCGATGTCAAGTCCGCGCTCCACGTCACGGAAGTATTCCTTTGCAAGCGTATCGTAATCGTATTCGCTGTGACCGGTGACAAAGAGCATTCTGCGGTCCTTTGCGCTGATCAGATAAGCCCCCGCTTCGCCCGAAACCGCAAGCAGCTCAATGTCCGGGCATGCCTGAATGTCCTCCAGACGGATGCCGGTGTGTCTCGAATGAGGAGCGGCAAAGACCTCATCAAAGCCGCGCACGATGGGATGATTGGGCTGGAGTACGCGGTGATTGAAGACGCCGAACATCTTCTTTTCCAGCGGAATCTTGGGCACACCGTAGTGGTAGAAGAGTCCCGCCTGTGCCGCCCAGCAGATGTGGAGAGTGGAGAATACATTGGTCTTCGACCATTCCATGATCTCACAAAGCTCGCTCCAGTAGTTGACCTCGTCAAATTCGTAGTTTTCCACCGGCGCGCCTGTGATGATCAGACCGTCGAATTTCTTGTCCTTCACCTCATCGAAATTCTTGTAGAAGGTGTTCATATGCTCGGGAGAGGTATTCTTGGGCGTGTGGCTCGAGATTCGCAGCAGGGTCAGATCGATCTGCAGAGAGCTGTTGGAGAGCAGACGCACCAGTTGTGTCTCGGTGGTGATTTTGGTGGGCATCAGATTGAGCACCGCAATGCGCAGAGGACGGATGTCCTGATGAGTCGCGCGCAGGTCGCTCATGACGAAAATATTCTCCTGCTCCATCACCCGTCCCGCAGGAAGTCCGTAGGGTATTTTAATCGGCATAGTATACACTATCCTTTCTCATGGCATAAAAATCGTAATTATAGTTATTATACTATATTCTTCGTATAATTGCAACCGGAACATGTAAATTTCATGGCAGAATCATTGCTCTGTGCGGGATGCATAAAATATGAATGTAACATTTACTTATCATACTGGGGAAGGAGAAAATTCCGAATACGATTCTCAATCATCAAGCATAGTTGAATATCACACCATTTCATCTACCATGATATTTATATTGGAAGATGAGTATGGTAATGTTATTGATACAGCCGGAGACAACAGGGAACAAAATGCGTCGAATATTCGACCGATATCACCCGCCGCGATTTCTGAACAGAAGCAATCATCCCCACGGACTGCTGTATTTCGGTACAGCAGTCCTTTTTGCATGGCGAGATATATCCATGGTATACCGTCCCCCTCGTGGAATTCATCTGCGGTTATTGCTGTCTAACGCCGATATTGCCCGTCGGCGCCGCCGACCGGTGGGATTCATAGATTGTTTACAACATTTTTTCTCTGCCCTATTGCAATTCCTACTGTTTTGGTATAGAATAATAGTGCGGATAAAATTACCGCAGAAAATCCATACTAATATCACTGATCATAGATTCAAGAGGTAACACATGCAACGTTTTGTATATGCAGATAATGCCGCCACCACAGCCGTCCTGCCCGAGGTGATCGAGGCAATGACCCCCTGCTTCGCCGAGAACTGGGGAAACCCCTCCTCGCTTTACGGAAAGGGCAGAGATGCCGCCCGTGCGCTGATCGCGGCAAGAGAAAAAATCGCTTCCCTGCTGGGCGCCGATCCGAAGGAGATCTACTTCACCTCCTGCGGCTCCGAGGCTGACAACTGGGCAATCAAGGGTGCCGCTCATGCCAACGCCGCCAGGGGAAAGCACATCATCACCACCAAAATTGAGCATCCGGCAGTGCTTCAGACCTGCAAGGCGCTCGAAAAGGAAGGTTTTGAGGTCAGCTATCTGGATGTGGACTCGGACGGACTTCTGACTGCTGCCGACATAGAGGCCGCCATCCGTCCCGATACCACGCTGGTTGCTGTCATGCATGCCAACAACGAGATCGGCTCGATTCTTCCCATCAAGGAGATCACCGAGGTCTGCCGCGCGCACAAGGTTCTCTGCTTCACCGATGCGGTACAGGCGGTAGGCAGCATTCCGGTGAATGTTCGTGAGCTCGGTGTGGACATGCTCTCGGCATCCGGTCACAAGCTGGGCGCGCCCAAGGGCATAGGACTTCTCTACATCAAAAAGGGTGTCCGCATTCCCGCGCTGATAGACGGCGGCGGGCAGGAGAAGGGCAAGCGCGGCGGAACCGAGAATCTCCCCTACATTGTCGGTTTTGCCCGTGCGCTGGAGCTTGCAGTGGAGCGGCTTCCCGACATGAAACGCATTGCGGCTCTGCGCGACAGACTGGCAGAGGAGATTGTAAAGATCCCCCGCACCCGCATCAACGGCGGCATGGAGCACCGACTCCCCGGCAATCTGAACGTTTCCTTTGAATGCATCGAGGGCGAGAGCCTGCTGCTGCTGCTCGACCGGGCGGGAATTGCGGTTTCCACCGGCTCGGCATGCTCCTCCAATTCGCTGGAGCCTTCCCACGTTCTGCTTGCCATCGGCGTTCCGGTTGAGATTGCCCACGGCTCCATGAGAATTTCGCTCTCCCACGCCAACACCGAGGAAGATGCCGACTACATTCTCGAACAGCTTCCCGCGATCGTATCCCGCCTCCGCGACATGAGCCCCCTCTGGTCGGCGGCGCCGACGGGCGATATCGGCGATAGATAGATTAAATCGCATCTGCATACCACGAGGGTGACGTATCTCGCAGCGGGCAATATCGGCGATAGATAGATTAAACCGCATCCTCATCTCACGAGGGTGGCGGTATGCGAAAGTAGCTCCCCCTATACAAACAACTCTATAAATAACTCGAAAGGACTACCATTATGTTATATTCCGACAAGGTCATGGACCATTTCTCAAATCCCCGCAATGTGGGTGAAATAGAAAATGCCGACGGTGTTGGCGAGGTTGGCAATGCAACCTGCGGCGATATCATGAAAATTTTTCTCAGGATTGAGGATGACATCATCACCGATGTAAAATTCAAAACCTTTGGCTGCGGTGCGGCGATTGCAACCTCCTCTATGGCAACCGAGATCATCAAGGGCAAGAGCGTTGAAGAGGCGCTCACCCTCACCAACAAGGCTGTAATCGAAGCGCTGGACGGTCTGCCCCCTGCAAAGGTGCACTGCTCTGTGCTTGCCGAGGAAGCGGTCAAGGCTGCCATTTCCGACTACTACAAGAAGAACGGCATGGAGGATAAGGTTGATATTCCCTGCACCGGATGCTGCGCTTCATGTGCCATGGCCCATGAACATGGGGCTGCCCATGATCACGACATGATTGAAGAAGACTGAGCATGCGGATTTTAGTAGGTCTCAGCGGCGGACTCGACTCCACATGGGCGGTACGTGCACTGCTTGATGAGGGTCACAGCGTCGAGGGCTGTGCGCTGCGCTTCTCGGAGCACACCGACATCGAAGGCGCTGAGCGAGTTGCAGGCGAGCTTGATATTCCTCTGCACATCGTCGATGCCGCCGAAGCCTTCAACGAATTTGTGGTTGGCAACTTCATTTCGGAGTACGCGGCGGGACGCACCCCCAATCCCTGCATCATGTGCAACCGCTACGCGAAGATTGCAGTTCTTGTGGATTTCGCCCGCGAGCATGGCTTTGACCGGGCGGCTACCGGCCACTACTGCGGTGCAGTCAGCGAGAAGGGACGCTGTTTCATCCGCTGCGCCGCCGATATGAGCAAGGATCAGAGCTATGTCCTCTGGCAGCTCACCCAGGATCAGCTTGCCATGCTCATGATGCCGCTGGCATCTCTCTCGAAGGCTGATATCCGTGCCTCCGCCCGCGCCCTTGGCTATTCCTCCGCCGAGAGCAAGGAGAGTCAGGAGATCTGCTTCATCCCCGATCATGACTACGCCGCCTTCATCGAAGCACGTCTGGGACGCTTTCCCGAGGGGGACTTTGTGGACGAAACGGGCAAGGTAGTCGGACGTCACAACGGCATCATTCACTACACCGTGGGACAGCGGAAGGGGCTTGGCATTGCGCTGGGACGCCCTTACTTCATCACCCGCATTGAGCCCGAGACAAACCACATCCACATCGCTCCTGCCGGCGGTGAGATGAGCCGCACCATCCGAGTGCGCGGACTCAATTTCCAGAAGCTCGCCCCCGAGGATGCCTGCGGAAACGCGGTTCGCTGTGATGTGAAGGTACGCTACGGTGCAAAAGCGCAGAGCGCTGAAGTCAGCTTTTCATCCGACCGACGCAGTGCCGAGATCACCTTTGATGAGCCGGTCCGCGCCGCAACGCCGGGACAGAGTGCTGTCGGCTATATCGGCGGCGATCTCGCCTTCGGCGGATTTATTGAATAGTTTTTATCAGAATGCCTTGTCTTTGGACGGGCATTCTTTTTGTGAATTTTTTGTCATACATTTATGAACAATTAAAAATAATACTTTAATTTTCTTTGCATGTAGTCCTTGATTTTTACAGTAAGGTGTGATACAATAGTATCAGCGTTTAAATATCTCAAAATAAATTTAGGAGGCACTAAAATGAAGAACGCGAAAATGAAGAAACGCGCGTTGCTCACCAGCTTACTGGCACTGTTCCTGTGCTGCACCATGTTAGTTGGAACAACGTTTGCGTGGTTCACAGATTCCGTTGAAAGCGGAATCAACAAGATTGTCGCAGGCAACCTCGATGTGGAGGTCTACGACATAGACGAAAATAAGAAGGTCGATGCAAATCACAAGCTGTTCGACGAGGCTACCCTCTGGGAGCCCGGCAAGGTGATCTACAAGAACATCAAGGTTGTCAACGAGGGCACCCTCGCTCTCAAGTACCGCCTGATGATGGATGTTATCGGCGAAAACTATGTAGTTGAAGCTGATGACAAAGAGACCAACTATAAGCTTTCCGACGTTGTCAAGATTGCTATTCTTGATGAAAAAATCGCTGTTACCGGCACAGAGGAAGCACAGCGTAAGGCGGTTCTCGATATGGTCGGCGACAACTTCGGCGACTTCTCCAATACCAATATCACAGGTACTCTTTATCCCAAGGATAAAGGTACAAGCGAACAGGAATACGGTATTGTTCTCTACTGGGAGCCCGGTGATGATGATAACAACTGGAATCTGAACAACGGTAAGTATGCATACATGCTTAAAGATGACGGAACCATTGACAAAAACGACACTTCTGCTCCGCTTATGTTCAAGACCGGCCTCTCGCTCGTAGCAACTCAGGTTGAATATGAGACTGACAGCTTCGGCCCTAACTACGATAAATTTGCTGAACAGGCAGATGTTATCGTAAGTACTACAGATGAGCTTGCAGCAGCACTCACAGCCGGTCATAAATTAATTGGTATCAATGGTCAAGTTGATCTGCATTATGTCGGAAATGATACTTATGTAACCGGTGCTATTTTGGTCGGTGTAACCAGTGATGCACAAGTTACATTCACTGGTAATGGTACTGATCCTGTTGATGTAGGACTTGAAAATCTTACTGTCGTAGACAAAACATGTTACACATACGAAAACGGCGAATACGCATGGGAATTTACATATCTTGAGCTCACCGGAAGCCACACATACAAAAATGTTGTTTTTACTGATGGTGTAATGTTTGAGGGTGATGCAAATATTACCTGTATCGATTGTTCTTTTGCAGGTCATAACAATGACTCTTCAGATCTTTCCACCAATGCAAAAATGTACGGTGTTTGGGTTGCCAACGGAAATGTGACATTTGAAAATTGTGTATTCTCAGGAACTCGCGGCTTGAAGATTCATGAGGCTTATGGTACAGAAATTGGTTCCGTAACTGTCGATGCATGTACATTTGAAGACCTCACCGAAAAGCCCGGTATTGCAATCGGCGATCTGAATGCAGCGACAACCGTAACTGTAAAGAACAGCTATTTCATCAACTGCCAGGCCGGCGATCAGGACAAGTACATGTACGAGTCTGATACTGATGTAACTACCTTCACCTTTGTTGATGAAAACAACATTATTTCTACCAAAGCTACTGTAAAAGTTACCGATGCTGCATCTCTTGCAAGTGCACTTACCGCTGCAGGTCTGGCTGGTGCAGGAAATACCTTCATTGAGCTTGATGGCAGCGACATTGATCTGACAGGTCAGTCCTGGACACCTGTTAAGGTTGACGGATATAACGGCGCAGACATCATCACAATCGATGGTAATGGCGCTACCATTACCGGTCTCACCGCTCCTCTCTTCGCAGGCGGCTTTGCAGGCGGCTCAGGTATCGTGATCAAGAACCTGACCATCGCTGATTCTAATATCGTAAGCACCAACACCCTCGGATCAGGTGCATTCATCGAATCTGTTGACTCCATGAAAGTTATCACGCTTGAAAACTGCCATCTTCTCAACAGTACCGTAACAGGCGGCAACGGTTCTCGTACAGGCGGTCTGATCGGATGGACAGCAGGCTACAACAATGTTAACGACGGCCCTGTAAAGACCTATGTTACAATTAAAAATTGTTCTGTAATCGGCAATACCATCACTTGTTCCGGCTCTGTAGGTGGCATTTATGGTCATGCAGGCAATAACGCGTGGACATATAGCCTTGTTGAAGACTGTATCGTCAAGAATAACACTCTGACATCCAATGATGATGGTTATCGTGTAGGTGTCGTTGTTGGTACAGCCAATGTCGGCGAACTCACCATCAATAACATCACCGAGAGTGACAACACACTGATACAGAATGACAATGGAACCGAAATCGCACGTCCCGCAGGACAGAGCAACCTCTACGGACGCTTTGTTCCCGGCACCACCGGTACGCTCACCATTGACGGTGTAGCAATCCACTAAGCTAATCTCTCCTCCCTAATCGAGCCTCGGAGTCCGCGCGACTCCGGGGCTTTTCACATGCCACACAAAAACCGCCCATCTGCAATCGCAGGTGAGCGGTTCAACTTATTCAATTGCGTAACCGATGCAATTCCGTATACCGCTACCCTTGTGGTATGCGGTTACGGCGATCTCTGCCTAACGCCGAAATTGACCGTCGATGCCGTCGACTCAGGCGCGAAGCTTCAAGCCGAGCTCGTTCTCGATGGCGGTGAGAATCTTCTTCGCGCACTTGTCAGCTTCCTCATCGGTGAGGGTTCTGTCATCGGCACGGAGAGAGACGCTGAGCGCCACACTCTTCTTGCCCTCGGGAATCTGTGCGCCGCGGTAAACGTCGAAGAGCTTGATGCCAACCACCAGCTTGCCGCCGGCACGGGTCATCACATCTTCAATGGCACCGACCTCGAGCGCTTCATCGCAGACAAAGGCGAAGTCACGGGTAACTGCCGGATACTTGGGAAGTGCGGTATAGTGACGCTCGGTACTGCTCAGCTCGAAGAGAGTCTCATGGTCGAGGTCGGCAATATAGACTCTGCAGTCAAAGCCGTAATTTTCAGCCACATCGGGATGCAACTCACCCATGGTACCGAGGAGCTTGCCGTCAGCCCAGATCTCTGCACAGCGTCCGGGGTGGAAGAGGCTGTTGCTGGTGCATGCCTTGTAGGATGCGCCCTTGATGCCCGACTCGGTGAGAATAGTCTCGCAAACGCCCTTCAGTGCATAGAAGTCACCCTTGCCGTACATACCGATGGCAATGCGGCGGGGCTCTGCGGGAAGCTTGGTCTTGTCTTCGTCCGGAATATAAACACGGGCGATTTCATAGAGGGCGGCGCCGTCACCGTGGTGGGAATCGTTATGCGCCAGAACCTCCAGCATGGAAGGCATCAGCGTGGTACGCATAACAGAGGTGTCCTCGCCCAGCGGATTTGTGATGACAACAGAAGTGCGTCTCGCATCCTCTGCGGGCATATTGATCTTGTCGTAATACTTGGGGCTGATGAAGGAGAAGGTGCAGATTTCGCTGTAGCCTACCGAGCAGAGAGCGGCTTTCATTGCCTGCTCATAGCTCTGCTTTGCGGTGAGACGTCCCGGCTTGACACCTGCCACGAAGGGAGTTGCCTTGATGGTATTATAACCGTAGATGCGGAGCACCTCTTCAGCCAGGTCCTGCATGCACTCAACATCGGCACGATAGGAGGGAACGAAAACCATTCCGTCGGCAACACCGAAACCGAGAGTGCGGAAGATATCCTCCATGTACTCGCGGGAGAGCTCAACACCGAGGAAGCGGTTGATCTTGTCTGCATCGAGGGGGAGAACGGTGGGCTTCTTCTTGCCGCCGTACACGTCGATAACACCGTCGCAGACTTCACCTGCGCCCAGCAGCTCAACCAGCTCGCAGGCACGATCGACAGCCGCCATGGTGTTCTCGGGGTCAAGTCCCTTCTCGAAGCGTCCCGAGGACTCGGTTCTCATACCCAGCGCACGGGAGGTGACACGGACAGAGCTGCCCATGAAGTTTGCGCTCTCGAAGACAACGGTGGTGGTGGAATCCTTGATTTCGCTGTTGGCTCCGCCCATAACACCGGCGAGGGCAACAGGCTTATTCTCATCGGCAATGACCAGCATGCCTGCCTTGAGGGTGTGATCGATATCGTCAAGCGACTTGAAGGCTTCGCCCTCCACAGCCTCGCGGACGATGATATGGCTTCCGTCCAGGCATGCATAGTCGAAGGCGTGCATCGGCTGACCATATTCGAGCATGACATAGTTGGTGATATCGACGATATTATTGATGGGACGAACGCCCATTGCACGAAGTCTCGCTCTCATCCAGAGGGGCGAAGGTGCGATCTTGACATTCTTGACCACTCTTGCGGTATAACGGGGGCAGAGTACATCGTTCTTGACCTCGACCGAGATATAATCCTCGGCATTGCCGCAGCCGCCCTTGACGGTGGGTGTATGAAGTCTCAGCTCACGGGTGAAGGAAGCGGCGCTCTCTCTTGCCAGACCGATCATGGAAAGGCAGTCGGGGCGGTTGGGGGTGATTTCAAACTCAACAACCGTATCGCTGAGCTTCAGCGCATCGTGGATGTCCTGACCGATTTCGCAGGGCTCATCGATGATGAGAATACCGTCCTCGATGGCGGTGGGCATGTCGTGGAGGGTGAGTCCCAGCTCGGCAATCGAGCAGAGCATGCCGTTGGATGCCTCGCCTCTCAGCTTACCCGCCTTAATCTTAACGCCGCCGGGCAGATCTGCGGGAGCCAGCGCCACCGGCACAATTGCGCCCTCAAATACATTCTGCGCGCCTGTTACGATCTGTACAAGCTCCTCCTTGCCTACATTCAGCATGCAGATCTGCAGCTTGTCTGCATTGGGATGGCGGGTGATCTTTTCAATTCTGCCGACAACCACATTCTTGATGTCACAGCCGAGGATTTCATAGCCCTCGACCTTGGAACCGGTGTCGGTCATCCTGTCACAATAAGCCTTAGGCTCAATGCCGTCGGTGTTGACGAATTCATTCAGCCATTCAAGTGATAATAACATGATTCTATATCCTTTCGATTATAAACATTAACCTCGCTCTCCCTAACAGCTTGCCATCGCACAGCCAAGAAGGTCAGGAGAGCTCGAGGGGGCAGGAAACTTCGGCATTGGAAAAAGCCTTTGGCTTTTTCTTTGGGGAACCACAGATTCACCATGGAGATTGGTTCCTTTACCCCTCGACGCAAACGAAGTTTGCGCTCAGCTGCACAAATAATGACAGCTATACATTATCCCTGTAAATATTCCTCAATAACTCCTTAAAACTGCGAGAGGAATCTCATATCATTCTCATACAGCAGACGCATATCGTCAATACCATACTTGATCATCGCAATTCTCTCAATGCCAAGACCGAAGGCAAAGCCGCTGTACTCATCGGGATCGATGTTGCAGCCCTTCAGCACGTTGGGATGTACCATACCTGCACCGAGGATCTCGATCCAGCCCTCGCCCTTGCAGAGACGGCAGCCTTCACCGCCGCATACAAAGCAGGATACGTCAACCTCTGCCGACGGCTCGGTGAACGGGAAGTGGTGCGGTCTGAAGCGCAGCTTGGTGGAAGAGCCAAACATATTCTTTGCGAAGGTCTCGAGCATTCCCTTCAGGTCACCCATGGTGATGCCCTTGTCAACAACCAGACCCTCCAGCTGATGGAACACAGGCGAATGGGTGGCATCCACCGCATCCGAACGGTATACACGACCGGGAGATACAATGCGGATAGGGGGTCTCTGCTGCTCCATGGTACGAACCTGTACGGGCGAGGTCTGGGAGCGTAGCAGGATGTTCTCGGTGATGTAGAAGGTGTCCTGTGTATCGCGAGCGGGATGATTTTCGGGGATGTTCAGCGCCTGGAAGTTGTAGTAGTCATACTCAACCTCGGGACCCTCCACCACGTCAAAGCCCATGCTGAGGAAGATGTCGCAGAGATCGCGCTCCACCTGCGCCAGGGGATGACGGTGACCCAGCTCCTTCATGTCGGCAGGCATGGTAACGTCAAGCCGCTCAGCTGCCAGCTTTGCCGCTCTTGCCTTTTCCTTCAGCTCTGCAGCCTTTTCCTCGATGGCAGCCTCGATGATCTCGCGAACCTCGTTTGCCATCTGACCGATGACAGGACGCTCCTCGGGAGTCAGCTTGCCCATGCCGCGAAGCACTGCGGTGAGCTCACCCTTCTTGCCTAAATAGCGTACCTTCAGCGCCTCCAGCTCGGACGCCTCACCGGAAAGTGAGGCAAGCTGTTCAAGCGCGTTTTGCTTAATGCACTCAAGCATCTGTTTCATTGTGATATACCTTTCTTTATGTGAAAATAATATTTTTGCAGATTACAGCGGCAATAAAAAAATGCCCGTCCGAAATAGGACGAAGCATCACTCCGCGGTACCACCTAATTAATGCAGCAGAAAAGCCGCATCACTCACAAGCCTGTAACGTGGCTCACACCGTACAGAGCTACCGGAAATTCCATCACCCTGTCCGCTCCGGAGAGAAATGCAGACGGCAGAAACCCGACCCCGATCTCAGCTTCCGGGACTCTCTTTGCAGGTTTGCTTCATGCCGCGCCGGCTCCATCACAGCGTTTGAAAATACAATGATAGAATAACACAAATCGATGCTTTTGTCAAGAGCTGACACAAAGAAATGCGCTGCAGAAACGAAAAAAGGGCCGAAATCAGCTTCCGACCCTTTTTGCTTCAATTCAATCTCAGCCCTCAACCTTGGGAAGCTTGGCAAGTGCCACTGCCAGCTCCTCATCGGTGGGAACATAGTTCTCCATCTTTCCGTCATGGAACTTCTCATATGCATACATATCGAAGTAACCGGTGCCGGTGAGACCGAAGACGATGGTCTTTTCCTCGCCGGTTTCCTTGCAGCGCATCGCCTCGTCAATGGCAATCTTGATGGCATGGCTGCTCTCGGGTGCGGGCAGGATGCCTTCCACGCGGGCAAACTGCTCTGCCGCCGCGAACACCTCGGTCTGAGCCACCGATACCGCCTCCATGAGCTTATCGTCATAGAGCTGGGAAAGGGTGGAGCTCATGCCGTGGTAGCGAAGTCCGCCCGCATGGTTTGCTGCCGGAATAAACCCACTGCCCAGCGTATACATCTTGGCAAGAGGGCATACCATACCGGTATCGCAGTAGTCATAAGCATAGACACCTCTTGTGAGCGAGGGGCAGGAGGAGGGCTCTACCGCAATGATGCGGTAATCGGCTTCACCGCGGATCTTCTCACCCATGAAGGGTGCGATCAGACCGCCCAGATTGGAGCCGCCGCCTGCACAGCCAATGATGATGTCGGGCTTGATATCGTACTTATCCAGCGCAATCTTGGTCTCGAGACCGATGACGCTCTGATGAAGCATAACCTGATTGAGCACGCTGCCCAGCACATAGCGATAGCCTTCGGTGTTGGTTGCCTTCTCCACAGCCTCCGAGATGGCACAGCCGAGGCTGCCTGTGGTGCCGGGATGCTCGGCGAGAATCTTTCTGCCCACCGAGGTCTCCATGGAGGGGGAGGGTGTTACCGATGCGCCGTAGGTACGCATAACCTCGCGGCGGTGAGGCTTCTGCTCATAGGAGCACTTGACCATATAAACCTTGCAGTCGAGGCCAAAGTAGGAGCATGCCATTGAGAGTGCTGTACCCCACTGACCGGCGCCTGTCTCGGTGGTAACACCGACCAGCCCCTGCTTCTTTGCGTAGTAAGCCTGCGCGATAGCGGAATTGAGCTTGTGACTGCCACTGGTATTGTTGCCCTCGAATTTATAGTAAATTTTCGCAGGTGTCTGAAGCTTCTCCTCCAGGCAGTATGCACGCACCAGAGGGGAGGGACGGTACATCTTATAGAAATCGCGGATTTCCTCGGGGATCTCGTAATAAGCATTGGTTTCGTCCAGCTCCTGCTTCACCAGCTCCTCGCAGAATACCACACTCAGGTCTTCGGCGGTCATGGGCTTCATGGTAGCGGGATTGAGAAGCGGCGCCGGCTTGTTCTTCATATCGGCGCGCAGATTGTACCACGCACGGGGCATCTCCGACTCTTCGAGATAAATTTTGTAGGGGATTTTCTTGTCTGCCATTGGGTTCTCCTTTTATTTCAGCTAAAACATGATAATGTAAATAGTATACGACATTTTTCGTGCTATGTCAAGAAAAAAGACCTCGGCTTCGCACAAAATACCGAGATCTATTCCTTTTCAAACTTGATGATATCCGAAACCTCACAGTCAAGCACATAACAGAGCGCATCCAGCGTCTTTGTGCTGATTGCCTCACCCTTTTTGATGCGGTACAATGTGTTCGCCGAGAAGCCCTGCTTGAAGATCAGATGATATTCTGTTATGCCCTTCTTAAACAACGTTTCGTAAAAAGGCTTATAGCTGATCATTTTTCATCACCGATTATATCATATCATACTCAACCTCTTGACTATACTCATTATTTTGAGTATAATGATTAAAGATATATCAAGATTAAAATGATACTTGCAGGTGACAACTATGTACACGATATATGATTTGAAAACCGCATTAACAAATAACGGATTATACTACCGTCTTTCAGATGATTCAACAGCCATTTTCGTTCCCTGTGTATGTTATGAACATTGCAAAATCGCATATGGAATCAATTTAAAAGAATTCAACTATTCCTATGTATATATGCTCATGGATTGCGATTTAACTTATAACAGGCGAATCCCTGAGGTTGAACAATTATGCAATCAAATAAATCGACATAACATAGCACTTAGAGCATACTTGACTGAAAACAATCGTCTTCGTTTTATGATCGGAAGTTTTTTACCTAATAACACAACTACTGCACACGATATCGTTATACAAACACTAATTTTAGGCGGAGAAATTGTAGATGGCTATTATGAAGATTTCGCCAAACTCCGTTGGAGCTGAAAAATCCCTCTTTTTTTGACAAAATCCCTTGACTTTTTCACTTTAGCATGTTATCATATTCGCAACAGCAGAAATGCAATGACCGGATCTCAGTAGCGCTCTCTCATAATCTCACAGAAAGCCGTTGGCTGTGCGAAACGGCAGATCGGAAGAGCGTGAATTACACTCCGCGAGCATCCCGTGCGAACTCCGAAATCGGACAGAGTGCGGGACGGCAGCCGTCCGTTACAGCGGCAGGGCATGTCTGTGCCTGTGAGCGACTTCGACCGTCGGTCGGAGTAATCGAGGTGGTACCGCGGGTATTCCTATCCGTCCTCCAAAAGCAAAATCCTTGTTTTTGGGGGACTTTTTGTTTTCCTGCTGAAAAAATCAAGAAGAAAGGAACTTCATCATGTTCACCAAAATCCTGACCGCAGTGCTCCTTGTGATCTTCTTCGCGGTGATGATCGGAATCGGCCTCTACTGCCGACGCCACGCAACCAATGTCAACAGCTTCGTCCTCGGCGGGCGCAGCGTAGGTCCCTGGCTTACTGCCTTTGCCTTCGGAACCTCCTATTTCTCCGCCGTTGTCTTTGTGGGATATGCGGGACAGTTCGGTTGGAACTTCGGTCTGGCATCCACCTGGATCGGCCTCGGCAATGCCTTCATCGGCTCACTGCTTGCATGGGTTGTTCTGGGACGGCGCACCCGCGTGATGACGCAGCACATCGAATCAAAAACCATGCCCGACTTCTTCGGCAAGCGCTTTGACAGCAATGCTCTTAAGATCGCCGCTTCTGTCATCGTTTTTATCTTCCTCATCCCCTACACCGCATCGCTTTATAACGGTCTCTCCAGCCTCTTCAACATTGCCTTTGATATTCCCTACTGGGTTGTTATCGTCATCATGGCAGCGCTCACCGGACTCTATGTCATCTTCGGCGGCTATATGGCAACCGCAATCAATGACTTCATTCAGGGTATCATCATGCTCATCGGCATCGTGGCGGTGGTTGCCACTGTTCTCGCCGACAACGGCGGTCTGATGGAAGCTATGAAGAGCCTTTCTCTCATCGAGTCCCCCTACGAGCCCACCGCCGGCATGCAGGGAGCCTTTGCATCCTTCCTCGGCACACAGCCCGTCTATCTGCTCTTTGTTGTCGTTCTGACATCGCTGGGTACCTGGGGTCTGCCTCAGATGGTGGGAAAATTCTACTCCATCAAGAACGAGGATGCCGTCAGAAAGGGTACCATCATCTCAACCATCTTCGCTATCGTAGTCTCGGGCGGCTGCTACTTCCTCGGCTCCTTCGGAAGACTCTATGACGATCCCTCCCTTTACAATGCAAACGGTGCCATCATGACCGACAGCATCGTACCGCATATGCTCTCCGACATGCCCAGTGTCATCATCGCCGTTGTTATGGTACTGGTGCTCTCGGCATCCATGTCCACCCTCTCCAGCCTGGTGCTGACCTCCTCCTCCACTCTCACCCTTGATGTTATCGCTCCCGCCATGAAGAAAACAGACGAAAAGAAGAATCTCTTCATCATGCGCGTCTTCATCGTCTTCTTTGTTGTCATCTCGGCTGTCATCGCCATTCTGAAGGACACCTTCAATTTCTCAATGATTGCGCAGATGATGGGCGTATCCTGGGGCGCGCTGGCAGGCTCCTTCTTAGCACCCTTCCTCTACGGCCTCTACTGGAAGCGCACCACCAAGGCTTCGGTCGCCGTCTGTTTTGTCTACGGCAGTATGCTCATGGTTATTCAGATGCTCAAATCCATGGGCATGATCGCCATCGAAGGCGGATTCCTCGGTCTGGTCTTCACAAACTCGCTCTACTCGGGTGTATTCGCTATGGTGGGCGGTCTGATCATCGTGCCGGTTGTCAGCCTCTTCACGCCCAAGCAGGACAAGGCTGCGGTTGATGAGATGTTCTCCTGCTACGATACTCACGTTACCATCGAAGCTACCAAATCTCTGGGCAAATAATTGCTTATGGCAGATAAAGCGACCAAAAAAGCAATCATCTACCTCATCCTCGCCGCAGTCGGTCTTGTGCTCTGCATCCTCTATGCAGAAGCGCTTACAGGCTGTCCCGATGATCTGATCCTTCCCTACACGGGACTGACAGCCCTCTGTGCGCTGCAGGCGATTTCGGGTGTCATGCTCGCCATCCTCACCAAGCGGAGACGCGAGCAAACAAAGCTCGGCAGAGCAGTTACCGTGGTTTTCGCGGTCAGCTCGATTCCGACAGCGGTTATCGCGGTGCTCTGGGCACTGCTGATCTCAATCAAAGCATAAACATTCAGGGACTGATGCAATTTCCGCTGCGTCAGTCCCTGCTGCTGTTTATTCAGTTTTTCGTGACGGCTTCTCCCGCCTTGTGAATCTTCTTCAGCCATTTGCCGCTCTTCAGTCTGAAGTAACACCAGACACACTTGATAATCTGGTCGATCTTGAGCATGGTGTAAATCCAGAAGGATGACCAGCCGAACACCAGTCCAGCCAGCGCCCCCAGCGGAATCGATGCCACCCAGAGGAAGAGAATATCGCCCAGCATGAGGAATTTCGTATCTCCGCCGGCGCGGAGTACGCCTTTGGTGAGGATGGAGTTCATGCTCTGGAAGATGATAATGATGATGATGGCATCCATCAGGTCGTAGGCGATGGCTTTTGCTTCGGGCGAGACATCGTAGTAGTTGATGATAGGTGAGCGGAGGAGAAAGATGATCAGCGCCGCCACGCATCCGATGAGAAAGCCGAGGATGAGGAAGGTGTAGCCCTGGCGCTGGGCTTTGTCATAGTCACCCTCGCCCATGGTATGGCCTGTAATAATGCCGCTGGCATTGGCGATGCCGGTGGTGAGCACCGAGGAAAGCTGCTGAACCACCACCGTGACCGAATTTGCCGCCACAAAGGCTTGACCGATGCGTCCCATGACCATAGCGACCGCATTGTTTCCCAGCGCAAGAAGAGAATCGCTGATGAGCACCGGGATGCTGACACGGAAATATTCGCTCACCAGATCGCGGCAGTTCATCATAAGGTCGCGCAGACGGTAGGAGATTCGCTTGTCGCGGAAGAAGAAATAGCCGCAGATGAAGAGCAGCTCGAAGATGCGGGCGATGAGCGTACCCAGCGCCGCGCCTGCGATTTCCATGCGGGGAGCACCCAGCTTACCGAAGATGAAGACCCAGTTGGAGAAAACATTGACAAAGAAGGCGATAATCGAGCAGGCGAGGGGAATCTTCACCTGTCCTACTGTTCGCAGGACGATGGTGCAGGTCAGCGACAGACCCATGCAGAGATAGGTGGGGATCATCCAACGCAGATAGATTACGCCGTAGTCAATGATGGGGGCGTCGGGGGTATAGATCTTCATAATCAGCGAAGGAGCTGCGACGGTTGCGATCGTGAAGACTGCGGCAAACACCAGACAAAAGCGCAGCATGATGGTGATGGCTTTCTTCAGCGAATTTCCATCCTTCATGCCCCAGAAGCGGGAGGTGAGCACAGAAGCGCCCATACCGATGCCCATACAGCAGATCTGGAAGAGGGTGATAAACTGTCCCGCCAGCGAGGATGCCGAGAGCTGCGCGTCTCCCATGGAAGAGAGCATGATGGTATCCATGAGATTGATGCCCACGGTGATGAGCTGCTGGAGAGATACGGGAATGGCGATCTTCGCCATTTTGATGTAGAGGTCCTTTGTGCCGAGGTAGTCGCGAATGGTGGCGGTGGATTTCATGTTTTTTTCCTTTGCAATACGGTTGATATCCTATATATTATATCACAACCGGGCGCGGGTTGCAATCGGGAAGGGGAGATTTTGTCAGGTAGTCGATCAAACAAACGGTTGGATTTCAAACAACAAATTGATCATTGTTTTTTGCATCTTCTTCTGCTACAATAAAAGCACACCGGTGATAACAATTCTGGAGGAACAAGATGCAAATTAAATTAAGCGAACAATTAAAAGAACTGCGACGCAGAGACGGACGAACCCAGGAAGAGCTTGCGGCTGCCCTCGGTGTCACCTCACAGGCGGTCTCCCGCTGGGAATGCGGTACCTGTTATCCCGATATGGAGCTGATGCCCTCCATCGCAAACTATTTCGGCGTATCAATCGATCAGCTCTTCGGCTACGAAAACGAGCGTTCAAAAAAGGTGGATGCCCTTGCTGAAAAAATCCACGAAATGAATTGTGAGAACAACGGTGTCGATGTGAGCATGGATGCCTGCATTGCACTGGCAAGGGAGGCTCTGGTTGAATTTCCGGGCAATGAAAAGCTGATGCTGGCGCTGGCATCGGTGCTCTATAACGCCGGCTATGTGCGCTATGGCGAATATCATCTGATCGATGGCGACGGCTACAACATCTACGATACAGAGCGTCACCGCAGCTATGCGGAGTGGAAAGAAGCAATCAAGCTCTACGAAAAGCTGCTTCCCACGCTGCGTGAGGGAGATGAGCGTCATCGGGCGGTGCGTGAGCTGAGCCAGCTTTATCTGAACGTAGGTGACAGCGAAAAAGCCCTTGCCCTCGCCGAGCTTGCGCCAAGCGTTTACGGCTGCCGCGAAGTCCTTCGCATCAATGCTTGCGACGGAAAAATGCGTGCGATAGCGACAAGCAAAGCGCTGCTGGACATTCTTCACATCTGCGCCGAGCTGATGGTCAGCACGGTAATAACGAGAGAGCTTCACATGACCCCCGCCGAGAAGGCTGAGAGCATCAAAGGGGCGATTTCGCTCTTCGATCATGTCTGCACCGACGGCGATTACGGACTGCATCACGGTCTTGTCTGCCGCATGAATCTGCTGCTTTCGGTCTATCTCTGGGTGGATGGCAGGAAGGATGAAGCCTTCGCCGCGCTGAACGGTGCACTCTTCCATGCCAAAGCACTGCGCGATATGGAGCCAGACCGATGCTATACCTCGCCTCTGCTCAGAGAGGTGTCGGTAGGACGGGGCGACTTTCCTGTCATCACAGCCGAGCTGTCGGAGGATTGGCCCTGGTGGAGCGTACAGGAAGATTCGCATGTCAAGGAGGAAATGCAGGCTGACCCGCGCTGGGCTGACTGGGTGATGCGAACAAAGGAATAAAAAAATCGGGGATGACGCTGACCGTGTCATCCCCATACTTTATTATCTTTTTCTTGCCAGATATTTGTCGATTTTTTCCTTCACGTTGTCGGGAATCTCGCGCTTGACCGGGCATCTTACGGCGTTTGCCATGCGGTCGGTGAAGGCGATGATGAAATCCATATCTGCCGCCATATGCTCCGCCTTCATGACCGTCATGCTGTCATAGCGGTTGTGGATGGTGGCGGTATTGTTGGGAGCGATGCGCGCGAAGGAAACGGCAGGCACGCCCTTATCCGCAAAGGGAGTGGAGTCGCTGGAATAGACATCCTGATAGGGATCAACCTGGAAACCGCGCTCGAAGGACATGTAGTTCAGATAGGTCACCAGCTCATTCTCGGTGGTGCAGCAGGCGATAAAGCGTCCCATGATACAGCCGATCATATCCAGATTGATGTTGAGAACGAATTTGGAAAGCTCCTCCTCATGCGCCTCGGTGTATGCCTTTGCGCCCAGCAATCCGCGCTCTTCGCTGCCGCAGAAGATGAAGCGCATCGAATACTTGTGAGGATGGGTGCTGAAATACTCAGCCAGACCGAGGAGTCCGATGCAGCCCGACATGTTGTCATAGGCGCCCTGGGAGAGTGAAGTGGAGTCATAGTGAGCGGTGAAGACAATGGTTTCATCAACCTCGCCCTTGAGGTTCATGACCACGTTGTGGGATGTGCCCTTGTATTCGTCCTGGCGGAGGGTGATCTTCACCTTGTCGGCACCGCGATTGACCATATCGATAGCAGATTTGGCGTTGATGTTGACGCCGGGAATCTTGTTGCCCTTGCTCACATAGCTGCGAAGCTCGCGCTGGTCGATGTCGCAGTCTGCATAGTTGGCGTTTCCGTCATAGGAGATAAATCCAACCGCGCCGTTCTCGATGAGATCCTGATATCTCCAGTAGCCGAGATAGCCGTCAAACATAACGATCTTGCCCTTGCAATAGGAGAGCGAGAGCTTGTCACCGTTTGTGAGATAATAGAAGGGAGCCTCCACCTCGCGGCTGCCGGCATTGAAGTAGCCCTTGCAGGGGACGCTCTCGCCGTTATATTCAAGCGTTGCTGTGTGAATGTCCGCCATATCCACCTCAAAAGCCTCAAGGGCTGCATCGGGGTCATAGGCTGTGCAGAGGGACTGCAGGTACTTCGCGCACTTCAGCTCTGCTTCGCTTCCTCCCGTGCGGATGTAGGCGGTATCCTCGAAAATTTTCATAATCTGTTCGTTTGTCATTGGAATTGCCTCCGTTGATTGATGTTGATACTATTATACAGGATAGTGCTCCGAATTGCAAGATACGCGCAAATAAATTTACGCCGAAAAGGAGCCGACGCATATACGCCGACTCCGATGGAAATGATTCTGTTACTGTGCGATTACATCCGATGTAATCAACTGATCGATACGCTCCTCGCCGTCGATAACCTTTGCGGCACCGACTGCGAAAACATCGCTGATAATGGCGGTCTTAACATGACCGGTGGGATAAACCTTGAGGATGTTGCCCGAGCGCTCGACGCCATCATCCTTGATCGAGACCACATTCCTGAGCACCAGATTGCCAACCTCGCCGAAGATCTGGAGCTGCTCCATATCCTTGCTGTCTGCATTTTCCAGCACGGTCACGCCGTCGATGATGAGATTCTTGATCACCGGAGGCTTGCCTGCGGGATAAACATAGCTGTCGATGGTGTTCGGCGTGGTGGAATGGAAGGGGAGTCCGAACTCTCCGATGGCACGCTTATCGAT